>NZ_RXLP01000021.1 GCF_004332295.1 Alloscardovia theropitheci | reverse complement strand
TGTTTTCACACCCTGGATGCGAGTCACTTCTGGTGTGTGCGTATTGGTAATCGTGTACCCGCAATCACAACGTGCTTGAGACATACTCATACTTGGCGTATAGCCTTCAGGAACATTGACTTCTTTGACCGTGTACGTAATCCTCTTACCGTTTTTCATGACAGGAAGATTCACAAACGCGTGATGCCAATTATTAGCTGCGTTCAACGTGACAGGAGAACCCGATGGCTGATCATTAGCATACAACTGAACACTCACATGATCCGGGCGGATACCATCCTGGTTATCATGATCATCCCATGTTTTATCCACATCCAATTGAGTGGTTAACGTCTTATCCTGAACAGTAAGAACCGCAGTCTTGGCAGTATTATCGAACTGGTCAGCATGAACATGAACAGGGTCGATAAAATCATACCCGGCTGGTGCTTTGGTCTCACTAATCGTGTAATCATCCATAAGCAAACCGGTAACAGTTGCCTCACCCTGATCGTTCGTGGTGACTGTGTCAATGATTTGACCGCTTCGATCCCTCGTAATCTGGAACGAGGCACCCTTGAGTGGGGTAGAGGTTTCATCTGTTTTCTTCACTACTAACGTATAGTTATATCCGTTAGCCTGACCCGACGCACTCTGCCAGATATACCCATTTTGCCCATCTTGATACAACTGGTGATCATTATGCCATGTCGCAGCATAATTCTTAAACAATTCATTATTGACCGGAACATGATTCAAGTCCACGTCATAACGAATAAGATACCCATCCGTATTCAAAGAGCCTAAATCAATATCAAAACCCTGATCATTATTCGTATACGAAACAGTCTTATCGGTGACCTCGCGACGGTCATTCATTTCCCAATAACTCGTAGCCGGGTTATACGTCCAATGACCATGGAAAATATGAAAACTCGTTTTCACATAACTCATCCCCGCACTCTGCAACTGGTCTGTAACATGAACATTCTTGAGAACCGCACCGGTAGCGTTGACACGCAGATTGTAATGAAGAATCTTATTATTCGTCTCATCAGAGGCGCGCCACCCCCACTTAGCAAAACGCTCCGTAGGACTATCGCCAATAAAACCGGTGTAATGATAATCGCCCACACGCACCACGTTTTGTCCCACGTGGATACTTAACGGTATCGTTTGCTCGTGAGTAATTTTCTGTGTGTTAATCTTAATCGCTGCCTGTAAACTACCCGTCACATTCGAATGAGTTTCAGGATAATCAGTATACGTCAACACCAATGTGCGAGACACCGGGTCAATGACAGCACGAGCGACAAGAGTGGTATTATCCGACGCGTACACGTTAAAACGAGTAGCAGACGAAAAAGTAAAACTATCCGGCAGACTAATAGTAGACGTGTCACCCGCATGAATCACATTATTCGGAAGAGCAAAATTAATCTTCAAATTACGAATACTATTATTACTGCCCGAATACTTATCCTGCCCGGTTTGATCAACCACAGAAGCCGACGTAACAATATTATGATTAATCTCAGCAGCCGACGCCGACCCTACAGAAACAAAATACCCGAGAAGAAGCGCAACAACAGTAACACACGCAATACTGACACGAGACAGGACAGAGACTAAACGGTAAGAAGAATCAAATCCTTCTCTCTCTCTCTCTCTCTCTCTCTCTGTTGAGGGATATTAGATTACGCATAACAACGCAAACCCTTTCCATTTCACTATATGAGTAGAACAAAGTATGACGAGAAAAGACATCATTTTCTCTTCCCGAATCATACTGTGATATTTCCAGTGTAATAAAACACCCCTATAAGAGTCAAAACCTAACTTGTGATCACCGTGACCAGAAGTGATCATACCCCGGTCATCGATATCAATGAATAGTCTAGAAAAACCTACTGTTAGCAGGAGAAACCACACTCTCACAACCACATGATAAGCATCAAACGACACGCTAAAAAAGGAGTAACCACTATCCATGAGAAAAATCTACGAGTACAATATCATGTAATTTCATCTGTGTGTACTACGACGTACACACAGAAAACCCCTCTCACACAGTACCAATGCAAGGAAAAATGATTATTATGACTTTATTTATTCATACCCTTATCCCAGGAATTATCCAATACTGTCTCGCACTGCTTATCGCCGTAATATGGTGGCGGATCAGTACACACAAAAAAGAACACTTCACCACATGGATCGGCTACACTCGAATAACCGGAGGAGCTCACACGATACTCCACATGATGATCTCCCTGATTATCCTGTTTCTCAGTGGCAGTCTCGTTCACATCATGATACCTGGATTACTCACTGCCACCAGCCAATACCAATCCCTCGGCTGGGCAGCTCTTCCTACCATCATCGTGCACGCAGTGCTCAACACGTCAGGGTGGGAAGAAATCATATTCCGAAGCCTCATCCTCAAACGCCTCACCCACATCACAAGTATGACCATGGCTAATATTATCCAAGCAACCCTGTTCGGACTCCTGCATGGTATACCCCTGTTCTTCATCTTGCAGCTCAACCCCTTCCAAGCTATGCTTATCACCATAGTGACAGGATTTGCCGGATGGTACATGGGATACATCAACGAACACTACGCTCACGGATCCATCCTACTCAGCTGGATCATCCATGCCACCGCCAACGTTATAGCCGCACTCCTGTCAGCATTCACCATCCTCTAAAACACCACTAGGGTCACACATCACATAATGTGTGACCCTAGTCATAAGGCAGCGTCTATTCTTACATGCTAAAGGATTGCTACGAAACGTAGCATACACGCGTACTCATGTACATTCTAAGCGCCAGAGCATCCTCCTACAGTACAAAGCAGAGAGAAAAACTCTCTACCATAAATAGAAAGAAGTATACTATTATGAATAATTTTGCCGATAAACTCTACGATCTACGCACCGCTCATAACATGAGCCAAGAAAGCCTAGCTATCAAACTTAACGTGAGTAGACAAGCCATCACAAAATGGGAAACAGGCAAAGGAATCCCCGACATCGATAACCTCATGAATATAGCCCACCTATTCAACACCAGTATCGACGAACTCGTCAGCAGCGAATACACATTCCAAGACGGACAAAAATATCTCTTCGAAAGTATCACCCAATACGATATACGCGAGAAAAAACACTACGACATCACTCTCACAGATACACACGCCGTGTATGTAACAAGCACAGACAGTGAAAAACTAACCATAAGCGTGGCATCCAACACCATCAGCAATCTCGAAAACCAGTGCAAAATACGCATCGATGACACCCGCGACAGACTCGACATCAACCTTATCACATCACAAGAGGTGTCTAAAGAACAACTCAAAAAAGACCTCACCCTCATCATCACAATCCCACAAAACTACATCTACCAGGTAGAATTACATGCTACCAGCCACAAACTCACCCTAGGTAACATGGATACTGAGAAAATTGAATACACTGGTGCAGTCTCATACGTCACCCTCGACAACGTGACAACACACTGTGAAATCGATTCCCGAACCGACAGTGATATAACACTCAACCGTTTCGAAGGAAAACTTGACATCAACCAAATCAACAATACTACACGTGTTCATGTTCCAGACGAATACATGTTTACAACATCAAAGAAAGGAATAGACACCAGTATCCGCTACGAAAACAACGGGAAACAAGTAAACGACTACTCCCAAGAAGACGCAACCACTCAAATAAGCATCAACGGAATCCACAGCGAACTCATCATCACCAAATAAAATCAAAATACACAAAAGGGGAGAAACACTTAAAACCAAATAGTGTTTCTCCCCAAATATTAATCGAGATACGCAAAAGACTGAGGCGGAACTGTTAAATTAGGCGCATACTCGCGAAGTGGCAATGGTTCATCAAAACAATCAACATCAGCCAATTCAATAGCATGAGCCAGTGTCGTATCATGAAAATAATGAAAATACGCCTCCCGATTAATACCACCAAACTCATGAGTAAACTGCCAAATACTCTCCGGCGTATCCGACAAAATACGCGTAATCTTAGCCTGGGCTACCACACGTTGAACAGGAGACGATGCATAAATAACCAGCGTATCCACATCATCACGTTTAAAAACCTTACGACGAAACTCAAAAGTCTTTTCACCAGACAAAATACGCTCAACATATTCAGGTTTAATCGATAATAAAGCCTTCATTAATTCCTCCAAGAGATAGCAAAGAACGAAACTGCTCATCAGATAAAGACTGGTCTTGTACGCGACAATCAGTTAAAAGACCAGTCTCTAAAAGTTTTTCACGTGTCGGATAAGGAGTAGTAAAAGGAACATTCTCCACCATGACAATGAGATACGGGTATTTTTTACTATTCCAGAAATCTTCTAATTCTGTATCGGTGAAGACACTGCGATTTTTAATAAACGATAAGAACTCAGCAAAAGAAGAAAAATCGCTAAGATTTTTAACATCAACAATAGTGCACACACCAGTAACCACCGAAGTGAAGTAAGCGGGAGAATACTTATCCTTCGTGCGGTAAATAACAAGATGATCACCCATACGGTAATGTTGAACTATAGGCATACCTGATAAATATATTTTTTCGATAGAATTTATAGGAATAACATCTGCAATAGGAACATTTTTCTCTGTTGCTAGACGCGTGGCAAACATACGCTGATGATATTCAGGATAAATAGGCAAATACCTGTTATATCCACGATTCAAGAAAATATAAGGATAGCTGGCATAAGGATTAACAAATTTTCGCATGGTACGTTTGAACCAGACCTGTTCCTGCCCTTTTTCTGCCTGATACACAAAACCATACTGACGCAAAAGATTTTGCAATCCCTGAGTGGAAGAAACATTAAACAAAGTAACATACATATACTCGTAGTGTCCCCGAACAAAGTTACGTAAAGCTATAGCAAGAAGCCGCTTACCCAACGCAGAATGATGATTAAAATCAACCTTAAAAGTACCAATCTTTAACCGTGGACGGGTAAGATGAGGGGTAATTGTATTATCAATATCGTTCTCATCTTTTATATATAAGAAGCCAATAACATGATTCCTGTCAAAAGAAACATAAGCCTTATGATGAGCTTGAGCTTTACGCTCAAACCACGCATCAAAACCAGGATATGAATCTCTCAAACTATCAAAAAATGAATCCTGCAAATTCACAGATGAAAAAGGAACAAGCTGGATCGAATCCATACTCATATTCATGATTCCTCCCTAGGGAATATATCGTTAAGAGTAACCTCGTTACCCAAACGAGCCACATGAATCAATCTCACAGGCAACACAGGAAATTCCTTATCGGTAAATTCCTTATCAACCGCCGTAAGAGAATATAATGCTGATCTATCAGATGAAGAAATAGTAAATGTCGAATTAATACTCCACACGCCTAACTGTCGACCAGTCAGAGAACTGATATAACGGATATATGCAGCGTCCTGAAAATCCTCAGAACGAACCTCAAACCGTTTCCTACCAGATTGAATCTCCGCATAAAACTTGTCCTGAATCTTAGCCGAAATAACAACAGTTAATCTCATCGAGAATCCTTAATGTTTTCATCAATCAAACGAGAGACAACATCCGCCATAGATTGGGAAGACAACACCGCATACTGCTTCAACAAGCGATGCCTATCCTCACTAATCAACACATTCAACTGTCGCAAAGGCTCATCCTTATCCCTTTGCAAACGATGAAGAGACTCCACGCGATTAACCATAAACACTCCTTATTTTCTAATAAACTAGAATACTAGAAAAATAGAAAATACTCAATATAATACATTCATAGAAGTAATGCGTATTATGCATCAAAAATGGTAAAAGGTTAAAGAAAAACGCGTAAAACGAAGTGTCCTCTGAAATATAATGTTGATTATTAGAAATTCCTTATAGAGCTTAGGAGGGAATAATGGTTCTACAAGTCTCAAAAAATGAAAATATAATTGATTTGGAGACTAGACAGTTGATTTCGAAACGGTATAAAACAATTACGAGAGCCGTTAATCGAGAATTCTGGAATATTACCAGTGATACATCGCATAGTTTGTATGTTGGGTCGTACGGTCGTGGAACAGCTGTTAATACAAGTGATATTGATATTCTATTAGAATTACCACAATATGAGCTCATTCACTATAATTCTCTGAGAGGTAACAAGCAATCAAAATTACTTCAAGCTGTAAAAGAAGCGGTACAAACTCCTTATCCTTATACCGACATACGTGCCGATGGGCAAGTAATAAAAGTTCAATTTACTGATGGTATGAAGTTAGAGCTCCTCCCCGCATTTAAAGGTGGCTCACTTTATAGAAATTCCTATACATATCCTGATTCAAATATGGGAGGCAATTGGAAAAGCACCAACCCTCAAAGGGAACAAGACGCAATGAAAGAGAAAAATAAAACATCCAACGGACTACTTTTTGATACATGTAAGCATATTCGTATGATACGCGACGAATATTATACGAGTTACCATCTGTCAGGAATAGTTATAGACACATTCGTGTACAACAACATAGGTGACTGGCAATGGGCAACAGAACCATCCAATTCGATACAATCTAGCAGACGTTATGAGCAAGAATTACTAGAAAAATTCAATAGTAATACGCTTAACAGTAGGTATTACTCTACGTGGTATGCTCCTGGAAGCGGACAAAGAGTCGATACAAACTCAAGTATAGAAACCCTAAAAAAGATACTAGAGCTTATTAATCAGGAGTAAATATTATGACTGAATATCGCCTCAAATTATTAGGACAAATTCGCGAATCTTACGCGAAAGCTACCTACACATATACAACTCAACAAGTAATGCTAACAAACACGATACGCAAGAATAGTAGGTTAAAGACTGCTCAAATTATCTTGTCGTCAATATCAACCGTAGGAGTCCTTACCAATCTGATCACGAATAAATATTGGCTTACAGTAACGGCAAGTATCACTACAGCATTATTATTGGCTTTAAATCTGTATTTTAAAGATACGAACCTATCGGAGGACATTCTTCGCCATGAAAAAGCCATACATGAGTTATGGGAAATACGCGAAAAATATCTAACTCTCCTCACTGATTTTCGCGAACTAGACGACAAAACTATCTGTCAAAAACGAGATACTCTCATACAACAGCTATCCACGATATACAAAGAGGCTCCACGAACAAACAATAAAGCCTACCAAACTGCTCGAAATATGCTCAAAGATGAAGAATACCAATACTTTACAGATACAGAAATTGACTTATTACTCCCTGTCCAACTAAGAATGCTGACATTCATAAGATGCCAGCAGGATAAAAGATAATAATCAGATTAAATTAAATTAAATTAAGTAGTGTCCTCGACTAATGGGTTTAGTCGAGGACACTCTTATTAAGAGGGATAGAAGAAAAATGAGGATTTTTCTTCCGTGTTTTAGTGTACCGTATTCTCATCGATGTTTTCAAGGGTGAGGCTTGTAGTCAGGTGGTCGATGAGTGTTTGCGTGGTGAGTGGGTTGGTGGGGAAGATGTAGTTGTGGTCAGTTTTATACCCGTTAGACTCCTCAGTAGTGCGTCGGTGGATGCGGTGTGCACTGTAGGTGTCGTCGGGGTTTGGGCACGGGTTTGCTCCGTGGTGGTTGGTGGTGTTTGCCCAGGAACGGATCTGATCAATAGTTGATTGGACGGCGGTAATCCATTCGTAGGGGGCGCGCATGTCGTGGTCGGGCTCCTGGGTTTGTATGTATTTCATGTATAACGCGTCCATGGTCAGGATGAGCCATGCGTGGCTTGTCCAGCAGGATGGGAGATTCTCATCAAGTTGAGGGTTGACCATGCATAGCCAGTCTGTGAAACGAACAACTACCCATATGCGTGTTTCCACATACTCCGCATTGTCAGGATTGTACCAGTCGAATGGTGCGTACAACACACTTCGATACTCGGGATCAGTATCGAGTAATGGTGAGTGAAAAGGGTCAAGTAACACCATAATAGTTTCCTTACATAAATGGTTTATCGGTCTTGTAGTGCGACTTGTTGATCAATAGTCATATCGCTAATACACTGTTCATGCTGCTTCTGATACTTCTGATACCAATTCGACATAAAATTAAATAATTCAGGGGTGTCTTTTTTGCTTGTGTCGAGATTAAATTGCTTGGCTAAATCTTCTAAGGCAAGGCATGATTGAGGGTAACCGCCGAGTTCCTTCATCGTGTTAATCATATGAGGGTCAGATGAGATTTTATCTTCAATATATGTAACCATTACTGCGTTAGCGCCTGTATACATTTGACTAATATATTTATTACTTACATTAATTAAATGAGTAAGTTGCGCTTCTAGTTCTTTGTCAGTGAGTGGTTTATTGTAGTGGAGTGCTTCTTGGATGGCAGTATTGAGATCAGCATCGACTTGATCCATAGGTGCAGCAGACTTAGCAACATCCATATTGAGTATGTCTGCCATAGTATCAGTAAGTATTGGACTTGGCTTAGAGGCTAATGTTGTAGACCATTGTTTGCTGAGTTCGCTTGCTTTTTGGTGGAGTTTGTCTGTGTTGGACATCAATGCGGTGTGTGGGGTGGTTGTTTTTGGTGGGGTTTTCTTTTGTGCTGAAGCTTGGATTGTGATTGTGGGGGTGGTGTAGGCGTGTTGGATGATGAAGTATCCACCCCAGATAACAGCGATAGTAGTGAGTGCTGCAATGGTAGCAAGGATTTTATGGCTTATGGCCCAGGTAGTAATTTTTTGTGTGATATGTGTCATGATAAATCAACTTCTTACAAAATTATAAAAGACTAAAGGGGTTAAAGGGATTTTATTGGATGGGTTGGTAGCCGCGTTGCCAGAAGGGGATCAGGTGGATAAATCCTGGACGATGCGACGTATGCAAGTTCAGTGCGTTCCCGTAGGGTAGGCGTCGTACTTCGTCGGGTTCAAGGACAGCGACTTTATCACTTCTTGTTGATGTAGATCCTCCCATGAATAGGCTGCCGTTGGTGTTGTAGGAGTCGTCGGTGTGCTGGACGAGTCTATGCCCGGTGAGCAGGCTTATTTCCCTGAGTTCGGTGTCGATGCTTAAACCGCCCATGATGAGTTTGTTCGAGGATTCCCACATTTGTCCTTCTGCTTTCCCGTAGGCGTCTTCTGCTTGTTTTCTGGATTGGAAGAACGCGCATGGCCAGATTCCTTCCCCGGTACCCGCGGTAAAGAGTTGGGGTAGTTCTTGCCATGGTTCTATATTAGCAATCTCATCCAACACCAGGGTCAACGGAGGCTGGAGGCGTCCGCCAAGCTTGGTAGGAGCGATACGACGCGCAGCATCCCTAACTTGGGTCAGGAACATGGTCATGAACACACCCGCCCCCGCAGCACTTGCCCCTGAGGAGGGGCGCAATGGTGAGAGCAGATAAATGGTATCCGTGCTTTGAACAAACTCATCCACGCTTAATACAGGTCTCGTTGGGTCAGGTGTGACCGCATCCCTCACCTGTTGCAAAGACAAGCTACTGAATGCTCCGGTCACTCCTATCATTTTGCTACTGCTAATACGTGTGTCTTCGCCGATGAGTTGTTCGATATGCATCGCCCACAAGCCTGCTGTAGGATTCTCTGGATGGTTGCGAAGGATCCTAGCGGCTGTTTGACATGATTGCGTATTAGACGACCATTCATACACGTCGGTTAATGTTTTGTTTTCTAACCCGGCGGCTAACAGGAGTCCTTGGACGATATCGATGGCGGCGTTAGCCCAACTCTTGTTATCGCCTTGAATTCCTACCGTGTTCACCATAGTTTCCGCACACGCACGCGCTATCACTGGGTTAGCGCATAAGGTGATAGGATTCCAATTCAACCGCGGAGGCAAGGTTGGATCGGTATGAGGGTTGTCGCTTCCTGCGACATTCATCGGGTCAAACAGGTAACAGGATCCAGCACGTCCTGTTAATGGTTTGCTGTTATTTATTGTGGCGGGAGTGTTTTGATACCGGTTCGTCACCTGCCACCCGTCACGTTTAAAACTATAGGTGGCATCGATAATATCCCGTCGGGATGATGTGGCGACGACTGCTCCGGGTGCTTCCATAATCAACGGGATAACCACGCTCGTGGTTTTACCACTACGCGCTGGACCTAACACATACAGGGGTTGCTCGCTTGATGCCCACGTGTTGACCCCGTGACAGGTACCGATACTGATTCCCATCCACCTGGCGGGGATAGGCTGATGAGCTGGCCACCCGTTGGCACGGAATTCGGGGAGTACGTGGTCGGCTGCAGCTGAGAGGGTTTGCGCGGAGACGTATTCGACCACGTCATGCTGATTCAACAGTTCTTTCCTGGTGATCAGGTCATCGCGGTAGCGTTGTTCGCTCTTAAAATACGCCCAAAACAGGATACCACCCACAATCAAGAGCGCGAACCCTGCCATGAGGAATAATAACCCGAAGATTATATTGCGAATGATCAGTAAAAAGAAACCGATGAGGAAACTGATAGCTCCGGGCGCGATATACGTAACAAACGTGGCTTCAGAGCGAGCAAACGTACGAATAACACTCGTATGCTCCAACAGGAAAAACCCGATATTCGTTGATAAAAACCTATCCCATAAGGCGAGTATTGCTTGCTTGTCTGCCTTATTAGTTTCCGTGCGTGTAGTGATATCGATGCCGATACGACGAGGCTGACTATCCATTTATGTGTTCCCTTTCTAAAAATAGTATGAATATTTATAGCGTTACTGTCTTATCCGGCACGTCCGGCGGACGTATTAAACAGGTCGTAGCCTGATTGGCTCACGATCGGGTGAACCGCTTGACGTAGGGTTGACCCGACCCTCCATAAGCCGACGCCTTGGGTGAGCTTATCGATGACGTCCAATTCTTCGGCTGTAATGTCGGGGATGAGGTGCGAGAGAGCTTCGCGACTGTTCGATGACTGTCTATAGAGGATCATGGTTTCGCTCTTCGTGAGGATCCCCTCAATCATCTGCCTCAAGGCTGTGCCTTTGTTGGCGAACGCATCGAGGTCAGTGAGTTCGTGGATAAGCAGCCAGTTGGAGACACCGAATTCACCGGATAAACGCATACGTTTATCCCACCCCACCACCAGCTCCGGGTTAGACAACAGGCTCCATCCTTCTTCCGCGATGACGAGGCGGAAGATACCGTCTCGCGTGTAGCATAACCGGTCTATAGCGGCACTCATTGCTGCCGTATACATAGCCTTTTTCACCTCATCGGTGTCATCGATGCTACCGGTGTCGAAGACGATGAGTGGTTTCGACGGGTCAATAGACACTGTGCTCGTCTTTTCGAATGCACCTTTCAAGGCGCCATCGACCATACGATTAAAAATCAAAATCAGATTCAAAATCGTGTCTGCTAACGCGGTTTTATTTAACCCTTTGACAATCATGTCCTGCGCTTGATCACTGTCAAGGAAAGACACAATATGAGTAATGGTAGGTTGCTCATACATGGTAGAGACCACACGGGTCAGCGAGTCTATGGTAGCTTGCTCCGCCATGCTTAGGGGAGTGTCAGGGCGGATAGCAGACGCGAGAGAACGTAACGCGTTGACTCGTAAAGTAATCACTTCTTGCTTCCATTCATCATCCGTGTAGGCGTCGGGTTTAACACCCGTATCCAACGGGTTCAAGTAGGCGCCGTTTCCCGCGCTAATGACCTGTCCGCCAACAGTGTGAGCGATACGCGCCCACTCCGTTTTCGGATCACCCTCAATAATGACATGTCGCCCGTAAGAGATTTCGCGCAATGCGAGGGTTTTCATACACATACTCTTACCCGAACCCATCATGCCCGCAATCATCCCGTTCACGGATGTGACCATACCCGCCTTATAGGGTGCCCACGCATCGTAATGGAACGGGACACCATTAATCGCATCCACACCAAGAAGAGGCCCCGACAAACGGCTTGACCCATGCGTCAAGATAGGATTCAAGACGCTTGAGGAGGAAATACTGGTGGAATGCCACGGG
The DNA here is from genome assembly GCF_004332295.1 of Alloscardovia theropitheci. GTDB lineage: Bacteria > Actinomycetota > Actinomycetes > Actinomycetales > Bifidobacteriaceae > Alloscardovia > Alloscardovia theropitheci. The sequence continues at coordinate 120,852 of NZ_RXLP01000021.1, read as the reverse complement.
ATCGTACTCTTAGCACGCGTCATAAAACCACTGCCCACACCCAACGAGTGAAGAATATTCTTATCCCGCTCCAACTCAGCATTAGACGTAGTTACGTGTTTTTTCTCATGTAACGCTTTCATCAGGATCTTATGATCCGTCTCCATCTGCTTGAGGGTTGTTTTGCGTGCTTTCTTAAGCCTGCGTGTAAGCCCCTTGGGTGCGATATCCACAGTAGCGTCTGTCGTTTCGAGTACATCAAGCAACGCTAACTGTCGAGCCGACAAGGCAGGCAGAATAGTAGGCATACTGACTGTGCCCTCGCTCACGGGTTTGTCGTGAAGCTCCTGCTCGGACAGGGTCAGGGGAGTAAGGGTCCTCATATCTCGTGTTGTCATCATCTCACCACCAAACTAATCATGTTTATCTTCCTGCTTGACCAAGCGGAAGAGCGCTTAGCCAGCCAACGTATTGTTGCCCGTGCATACGATCGAAATGCACAAACGTCATCTCCGTGATCATGCGACGGGTAATATCATCTAACGCTGTTTTCGACGGGGCCAGGATAGTAACGAATCCTTGGAAGGATACTTCTGCCTTATTCGCGGCCAATTCCATCAACCGTTTGTCGACTTCGTGGTTTTCTAACGTGAGCCTGGCGTCATCGTTCCTGCCCATGTTCCGGTTTAATCGTTGGGAGCGTTCTAACTCGTTTTTGCGTTCGTTCAACGCTTTACGCGCTTTAGACTCTGGGGTAGGTTTGAACGCTTGAGTAAACACGATTTGCGCATCCTTGCCTGCACTTAAATGGTGGAGGAAACCGATAGTGACCGGGTCAGACGGCCATTTATCAATCCACAAGGTCCGCGCGTACGTGTCGCCTACGTGCATGTAATCAGTGTATTCACGATAATTGGTCGCGACCGGTACATCATCATCCAATTCGAGATTGCTATTGATGACCGTGTACGCGTGGGCATCACTCATGAGTTTCATCATTGCACGGATTTGTGCTGTGTTTTCCCAATACACTTTATCCGTGTTATCTACAGATAACCCTGCTTGAGACAACATGGCGACCAGTGGAGTCAACCGTTCATGCAGCAACCCAGACACGCCAGCAACCCCGCCACCATAGGAGCGTACAGAATCGCGTGCCTTATCCGGGTTAACGGTCAGCGTGATGATCAGATCATGGTTCATGATTTTTTGCATATTCTCTGCCACCATATCCGTTAACTCTTGAACAGCATACTCATTATGTGTCGTATCCACATTCAGAGTAAACGGGCTCATCAAGGAACGAGATTGGATGGTGAAACGCACCACATCCTCATATTCTGCTAGTTGGGAGAGCATGCTACTAAACGCGTGGGCGCGCTCATCCTGTTTCGCCACAGTGGTGAACACGAACGGTTTACCTAATGCGCGTAAGATGGCGGTAGCGTCCCCGGTTTCTTTATCCCACACGAATGCGGCACCCGCTACATGAGAGTTGACCACTTCCAACGGTTTCAAGCGTTTACCCGCAGCACCGGGTAAGTCAATTAACCCGACCGTTGTGTTGCGTGTTAGTGGGTTCATGGTCCACCGGGTTTGACCCGTGGCCACACGAAGACCAAAACCCAATTGGATCAGTATCAACTCAATCAAACTCCGACCCTTAACACTGACCGCTGACAGGAGTGCGATAAGCAGGAGAGTGAAATTAAACCACGTGAAAATCGTGCCTCCGAATAACAATCCCAACAGGATCCAGCCGGTAATCACCCCGATAATAGCCACTTGGTGAGGTTTAAGCCACAACACCACTCCCGTAGATGAGACCGGGCTAAACGTAGCACTGACCTTATGAGACGCGTGATCTGCCATAACCTATCCTTTCCTTATCTAATTGTTATCCGTATTGCCGGTGACGTGCACGTCAACATCGACATGCTGATCCCCAGAAGCTGGTGGAGCAAAACGCGACGTATCCACGGCCGGTGGAGTCGTCGTAATCGTCACATCCGAAGGAGTAGACGACGTCGTATTTTGATTAATCACTGTGGTTGGCGCATCCGCCGAACCCGACGTGTACTCACTAGAATCAGAACCAGTCGTATTGTTTGTCACGTTCGCGATAATGTCTGCGGCTTTCGCACCAGACTCCATCGCATGAGACACACCCGATGGAGCGATACCCGTATCCGCTGAAGCATGCAAGACACCCGATAATCCCGATAAGAAACTACCCGCACCGGTAGCAAGACCCGAATCACCAATAAGATGAGTAGCATCCGACGCAGAATCCTTACCCGCAGCAGCACTGTCAGAAGAAGTATTCTTACCCTGAGAAGATTTACCTTCACCGGTAGCAGAGGTAATACCAGACGTGGTATTCAACCCCGATGATACGGATGAGCCCATGCCTGTGGATGCTCCAGCACTGCCCGTGATAGCCGCGCCCGCACCAGCGCCAAGAGCACCCAACCCCACCGCGGCAGCAGTTTTAGCCACGTCCGCTGTTGTTTTCACGGTTGCTTGCCCTGCTGATGCGGTCGCTGTCAAACCGTCCGCGCCGATAGAGATAGAGTTGGCAACAATCTGGACCAACACCCACGGAAATGCCGACGCTAAGAACATGCCCACGATAGCCACGTAATAACTCATCATGTCATTGCTCGTATTCTGGACGAAACTACCCGTCAAATACAAAATCACTGCAGCGATAGGGCGAAAAAGAATCACACCCGTCATCCATGACCCCCACTTAGTTAGAGCGGGGCGTAGCGTTGACCAGCCTTGACTCATCGTGACAATCGGAGCAAACGCAACCCCCAACATGATCAATAACGAGCGGGCAACCATTATCAAAATCATAATCACCGAGCCCACAATAATCAGTAATGCAACAATCAAAGCAAACGACAGATTAATACTCGTCAAACCATTAGGTGAGAGGGTGAACTCGATCTTATTGGACGGGAAAGATGCTTGTAAAATACGAGACGTGACTTGTCCCTCGACCGCTAAAGCACGAATCGTGATCGTGATCAACACGAACGTGATAGGCCACGCCAAGATAGTACGAAACACCGCTGCAACAACGCCACCCATACTACCCTTAAACGACTGTTGAACAATAGCAATCGCGCCCAAGCCAACAGCAATCACACCCATAATACCCGCCACACGGTTCGCGACATGGAACACCGTCTTCCACTGATCGGATGTTATCGTGCCCGCGCTCAAGGCTAACACCATTGCTTGTTTCCACGCCTCAACCGCACCATCAACAATCCATTTAGCAAGCGACCCCAACGGATCTACTGGATTAAACATGGGTTTTGCCTCCCATTACAATCAAAAATGTTATTTCAATGTTTTTTCTCAAAAGAAAAAATAGACTCAGTAAGTCAGCAAGTGTGAAGGGGAAACAATAGAGCCCAAGAAAAAATGTTTCCCCTCACGCGATGTGCGTTAGATGAGTTGTTGCTGTGTTGCCCACATGACCAATCCACCAGCAGAAGCGACCACTGCTGCACCGATGAGAGCCATGATGACCATACCCCAACCGATACGCTGTGCCATGTTAGAGCTGCCGAGTTTACCCATAATCACACCGACCGTGCCCAGGATCACCATGATGACCAGCACGTAGATAGCAGCACCGCTAATACCCGAGGCAATCTTAATAAGCTGCTTCATAAACGGAAAATAATTGTAATCAGGCTTGACATCGGTTGGACCTTCAGCCAAAAAACGATAGATGAATGGTGTCATCGTTCTCTTACTCCTTACACCCCACTAAGGGGGTTGTTGTTACGTAACCAATAGAAAGGGAAACATCCTAAATGATGTTTCTACTAGTAATGACACCCTCATAAACATTCCATCGATATCGATGAAAAAAATAAAAGAGGGGTGTCTTCTGGTCACCATGACCAGAAGACACCCAATAGAAAAGGGGAGATAGACTTAGCTAGTTACCTTTTCCGCTAAATCTATTCATCATATTGTTCCACGCCTCGATGAGCCCATGTTTTGTTGTGTCGTCGAAGAAGTTGCCGGGTGTGTCCCAGAGGGTTTTGCCGGTGTGTTTGAGTCCTTCCCACAGGTTTTTCATGGCTTCGCCCATGTCACCTTTTGTGATGGCTTCTCCTGCTTTCTTGTAGGAGTCTTGAGCTTGACGCGACTCCTGAGTCGTAGACTCATGGGGGTCAGTGATTTTAAACTCCGCAGCCTTTCCTGCCACATTCGTGGTGGATACGGTGGATACATCCCATACTTTCATTTCATGACCGACCAGTTGTCCTAATCCGCTGATGAAGAAGCAGCCAATAATCACTGCGACAAGGATACGATCGCCGATGGCGTCATCGATTTTCGTGGCGGTGACTTTCGCGAACACGAATCGTGCTACGCCCGCTACGGTAGCAATAATCATGAGGATAATACAGATGGCTTGGATACCACCAATAAACTGCCCCAGTTCAGAGGGAACCCAGGAATAATCCGGTTTCAAATTCATAATCTTTTTCTCCTTAACATATGTGCTTGTGATAAGCGATTTTTAGTACCAGTGGTGCGAAAGCCAGAATGCTTTCGCGCTGCATGGTGTTTTATATCGGCCTTTGATATAGGTCAACCCCCACACGATCTGTGTGCCCGCGTTGTCTTTCCAATCAGACGCAACGGACGCCATTTTGCTGCCGGGAAGACTTTGGGGTATCCCGTACGCGTCTGATGTGGGGTTGTCGGCGTTCCATCGCCATCCGGACTCGTGATTCCATAACCATACGAGGCATCCGAATTCCCCAGAGTCGCTGTCGTCAGTGTTCCACCCGTAATGGGGCATGAGGCTTTTGGCGTACGCGCGCGCATCCGCGGGAGAAGCGTGTGTAAGGTTTTCTGGAACAATCGCCGACACAGCAGTCGTATCCCCACTGCCTGTCTCTTGAGTAGAGCAGCCTGTCATAGATGCAGCGGTAACCGCACTACCACCTGTAGGGTTAGTAGGGGTGGCGTTTTCTTGCCCGGTATACCGGTACACGTCGGTCAACCCACCGCTGATGGCTTTGCTGATACCGATTTCTTCATCACCGCCTGTGCCTTGATCGCCGGGACGCCCGTCCTCGATACCACTCGGGGTAGCATGGCGTGCTCCTCCGAACAAGCCTCCACCCAGATAGGTTTCGGTGTGGGTGGACGCGTTGACGATAATGTCACCGCGTTTGAGCTCTTGTGGTGCGTTTTTCCATTTGCCGCTCCATGTGAAATGCTCATATCCGCTGGACGTGAGCACTTGATACATGGAATGTGTGCTAAACGCCGTTTTCGCGGTTAACGCGTGACCGGCGCCTTGCGTAATCGAATAATAGACGAGGGATGAGCAGTCGTAATCGGGTGAACCGTTACGACGTGCCTGAGAATATCCGTGAGTGTTGTCTAATGCGACTTTTTCCACGAATTGGGCAGCTTTTTCTGCCACATCCGTGGGAGCTGTCTCTGATGGTTTATAGGTAGCAGGATTAATATCGGCTACAGCCGCCACACTAGTAGTCGACCCGGTAGAGTCTTGACACATGACACGCTTATTCAAAATCGTCGAGGTGAGCACAATCGGGGTCAAGGCTGCAGCGATAAGAAACACTACTATCCCGAGAATGATACTGAGGGTTGTTTTGTTCGAATTCACACTAATCTCCTTGTCCTTTTAGAGGGTTAATGGGTTGATAGACGTGATCACGCCTTCACTAATCTGGAGGCGGTAGGTGTTTGTATCAAGGAAACGCGTGTCCACTCTAGGATGCTGGAGTGGGGTGAAGGGATAGTCGAGGCTTGTGCCGTGTCCTGATCCCAGTAAGGACGGGTCAACAAGACGAAGAAGACTGATCATGATACGACGCGCAATATCAAGCTCATCAAGGCTTGCAGGACGTCGAGCGGGATCTGCCATCAGATACGCATCCACACGTGGTGTGGGAATCTCCAGAACGCATGCGCTCATGGACGATGCGGCGTGAGCAAGACGCAGCATCGTCTCCTGATTATCGGTCAGCTCGTGGGCAATAAGGGTACACAATAACGTGACCAAACTCACCACAGTATTCTCTGATGGGCGGGGAAGGGAACACTTTTTGCCCGACACGACAATCATGTCGTCACTGGTCGCACTGGTATGCCAGTCATGCGTATTCACAAGAGAGCGCAACCTGGTGGCAAGATACAGCATGTAGTGACGATACACAGACGGGTCAGGATTATCGTGAGCGTGAGTGCGAAGCCGTATCCCTGTATCCTCACCCGTAGGCGCGGTAAACGATTCCACCGGGAAAGACGTGGGTATCGCAACCCAGTCTTGAATACTGGCACCGTCAGTAGCATACTGAAGGGGAATAACCCCACCATCAGTGATATCCAGTGTTTGAACCATAGCTTTATACGGGTTCACCACACCCACCAATGGTGTCTTGACGGGAACAGTTAAGGCGTGGGTTTTTGACTCGACCTGAATCTCATAATTATGAGTCGGCATGGCCACAGGCGTAACACTCACGCGCACACGCGTCTTCGCTGACAAGCTCACCGTAAGCTGGTTGCCCTGGGATAACACAACAACCGGTATCCTATCCGTAGATGATTCAAGGCGGGTAATAAGCCGATACTCACCCTCACCATCAGTAATACCTACACTCGTGAAAGTGAGATCATCACTCGCTGCTGTGTCCTGGTCGATAACAAACTGTGGGCTCACCATATCAAGATCGTCGCGTGTGCGCTTAACCCTGACAATTCTCGGCACAATCACCGGCACGCTCAACGTGTTCTGTGGCAAACTGTAGCTTGCCGCTTGCATGGGTGAACACACTAAAAACGGGGGATGATCTAGTTTTTCTATAAGGGTGAGGATGGTGGGCGCATCATGCGCATACATAAACCTGGTCATACGGGTCAATGCCTGCCACTGCTCACTCATTGTCACTTGCTGATACAGATAGTCAGCATGAAATAAATACTCATCTAAACGTGTCATCATAAAACCTTGTATCCTTTCCTGGTTTAGAGTTGTCCTGGTAGATACGCGTCCCCCTGATCTTGGGGAACACTCCACGAGTTCCCACCACCACCTCCACCACTAGAGCCACCATTATTGTTGCGACGAGGCGTCGTACGTGGCGTAGACCGTGGTGTTGAGCGTGGGGTTGGCACAGAAGGGGAGTATTGCTGGTGGGCGGGTGCTTGAGCCTTACGGTCTGCTTCTTCTTGAGCTTTCCTCTCCGCATCAGCTTTCGCCTGGACACTGTGCGTTACAGCATTCATCGCATCGGATAAACGCGATTGCATCGCTGTCATATCCTTCACGGTTGGTTTTTTAGCGTGTACAGTTTTCTCAGATTCAGAGATGAGGGTGGCGAGCTTGTCGCGCGTCACATTATCCGCCACTGTGCCATTTGAGGAGGCTAAGAGGTTTTTCGCCTCACGAATAGTGGTCTCTAGAGTAGTTTTCGCGGTGAGGATTTTCTTGGACTCGACACTCGTTGTCACAGCATTGATGTGTGTTGTGATTTTCTTAGCTTGCGTACTCAAACGAGTAGCCTCACTGTCGTATACACGAGTGGATTCCCATGCGGTGTGTAAGCTGGTGGGCGACACGTCACATGATGGTGTCATCACACGTGGGGTGCGTGTGAGCACACCCTGAAGAACGGTGAGAGTTTGAGGGTTATCTACCATGTCATGGTGTGTAGAAGAGAGCACACGCATCCCATCCTCATACACACGCGCATACCGGTCATAAGCAGTCTTATACGCCTGCCACGAGGTGCGACACGAGGAGTGCACGTGACTCATATACACAGGAAGAGCAACCATTCCGCATAAGCCAAGAATAAGAACAGGAAGAAGAACAACCAACAGTTGCTTCACTGACGGCCTACGATGCGGATGACCAGTAGGTGAGGGCAGTGGCGCGTATACGAGTGGCAACGACACAGGATACATGCCCGGACTATCCACCGACGTGTGATCATCGTGACCAGAAGTGGTCTCACCCTCACCTGAAGAAACAATAGCGGTGGGGGCTGGTAGGTCATCAGCAAAAACAGGTGACCCATTCCCCATTGGATTATTCTCAGGTATACTCTCAGATTCGACTACAGGATGGATGCGCGGAGCAATCTGGGTAGTTTGCTCAGTGTCTACCACTGGTATATCAGTTGTATCAATGGGTGGTGTTTGTGGGAGTGGATCACTGTGGGTAAAGTAGTCGGAGAGTTCGTTGAAAGAATCCTCCTCCTCACCCGTATCTGGAGAGTCCACGACGACCTGTGAAGACGCTCCTGATGTGACATGGGGGATAGACGGTGCAGGCGTGACCTCTGGTGAGGTTACACTCTCAGTACGCCAATCGTCGCTCACTGTATCGCGGTGTTTCGTCTGGAGGAAACGAGTGAGAAGATGTAACCTACCAGTGGTGGGTGGGTTTTCCTCTGGTGGGGTGAGTCCCATGTCTTGACTGATCAGGTCACGCAGGGCTTGGGCTTGCAAAGCCTTCAATTCTTTACGCGTTAAAACCCGTGGAGGTGGTGTGCTTGCGCCCTGACTGGATACTTCTTCGGGCAGGGGCGTGCTTGCTGTCTCGGCTGGAGTGTGTGGTGTGGGGTGAGATCCATACATGTGTTACCCCTTGTCAAGTTCGTTTTTGCGCAGGTGGTCGGTGAAGTGGAGCAGGTAATGCAGAACTTCTTTCTCATCCTCACTGAGTTCGGACTCGTCTTCACGAGGGATGACAGGATTAGGGTGAGGGTTCAGATCTGGATAGGGTTCCTCATGAGGCATGAGAGAGTAGGAACGGTACGCGAACAAAAGATACAATGCCTTTTGCGTCGCCTCAATATCAGCATGCTGACTACGAAGCCATTCCACCTCATCAGGCAACAAATCACACACGCCCGACGCCCAGGCAGCACCTTTAATGAACCCGTCGAAACAGTTATGACGATCTGGTTTGACGAAACGGTATGACTCAATCATGGCGTGAGTCATAAAATCATTCATCCCCTCATGACGCAGTTCTTCATAATCATCGCGCACGGGAATACGATGGGTGAGATCATCCACGAAACGTTTAAGCTCCCAGGGCAGCATCGAGTAATACGCGTACGCGGGATTATCCTCATAACGCGGACGTAACAATAACGCTGCGTGGAGAGTGAAAACAAAAAAACTCACCGCGTTACACGCCATCATAATAATCATCGCCTGCGCATGATGAGCAACCAACGGGATAGCCACATCTAGGTTTGACACCAGTGCGATAGGTGTAACGCATTGCGCGATACCTGCTATCCACAACCCCGTATACGCCAGACGCCGCCGCATCGTCGAATGCGCGGCAAAACTGACATAATACGAAGCAAACAACAGCAAAGCAGACGCGAACGCTGCAATCGGTGTACACCACACCAATAACGTATACAAAGCTCCACTGGTCACAATACAACTCCTTGATTAGTCATGTCTTCTGCTGAATTTACTGGATTTCCTGTTTTCTGATAGTGCTTGAGTGCACTCAGCACGTATCGGGTAACTTGGTCAGGGGAAAGCACATCATTAGGTAAGAGGTCACGCGGAATCGTAACCTTGACAGATGGCATGTCCGGAAGTTTCTTCTCACTCGTATGTGTGAAGAGCCGGTTTAACGCCGCCTCGTTCAACGGGTAATAATCCATGCCATGCGTGGAAAGCTCGGCAACAAGCTCCCCGGTAAGTTTGACCTTGGGGTGGCTTCTCATATACTCACCGATGGTGGTGAGTTCTCGAGTAGTAAACGAGGTCATCGTGCGCGCTGTCGCCTCACTAATCCTTTTCACGTCCACCAGGTCTAAAATCACATCCGGCAGAGAACCTAGTGTGACTAGGCGGCGAATGGTTGCCTCACTCTTCGCATACTTAACAGCAAGTTTCTGCGCGGTGGTAATACCATCAACACCATGGCGGGCTCCTTGGTGTTTCAACGCATCGTAGCGTTGCTTCATACTCTTGGCCTGCTCCGAGATAAGCAGTTTAGGACGATTCAAGTTCGCGTCGACCATGATAATCGTGGCTTGATCATCATCCACATTAAGCACAATCACCGGCACCGTGGTCAGTCCCAACAAGTGAGCAGCATGAAAACGCCGATGTCCCGAGAGAATCTCGAAACGACCATCACCTGTTTTACGCACCAGAAGGGGAGTATGAATACCATCCCTTTCAATGGATGCGGTCAAAGACGCCATAGCCTCATCATCAACCACTTTAAACGGGTGATCTTTAAACGGAACAAGCGCCACCAGACTCATGTCTTGAACACGCTGCGCCCATTTCTCCGGCAGATTAGCGCGCGCCTTGTCCGAGAAAATACTCGTCTTCCCATCGCTCATTACGCTGCGTGTGGTGGGAGTAAACGGATCAAAACCCTGTCCCATACTCTTACTCCTCACCCTCAGCACGGCGAACACTCGACAATAATTCGGTCAGGACGTCTCCATACTCATACAATTTTCTAGGATTGGTCCCTACCGCGAGTTTTAACGCTTGACGCTTCCTAACCACCGCACTAAACCGAGGCAATTGTTGCTCATCTAACGCGCGAATCAGACTCTTAAACGCGTTCGTCGTCTCCTCAGCACGAGTGAGCAATATAAATTTGGGTGTTGTGTCAGGAATGTTACGCATGGTGATCCATGTTTGTTGATAATCCATCGACGTGTCACTCATCGGCACAATCACCACATCCGCGACGCTTAACGCGTGCAGCATCACATCACCTGCCGGAGGAGTATCAATAAACACCAGCTCATCCGCATCGGTTGGCTTCATGAGCGTAGATTTGTTTGCGGCTTGTACCTCGAACGGTAAATCCTGTCCAATCTCTATCGCCTTATCCGCCCACAACGACGCTGAGGCTTGAACATCCGCATCCCACACCCGCGTTTTTATTCCACGCAACGCGGCAGCAGACGCTAAAAACAATGCACTCGTGGTTTTACCCACCCCACCCTTCGCGTTAGCAATCGCAATCTTCATACCAAACTCCCTTCCATACACGCTCATCTGGTCACTGTGACCAGAAGTGGTCGTATGCATTTCATCGATATCGATGAAACACACAAACCGTGTTTTTCATAAACTTTTTATTGACCTAGTATCCGCCCCTGTTCTCCTTATCCTTAGAAAAATAAGGGGAGAACAGGGGGTTCTATTAAGTAATGACACCCTCCAAATCATTCCATCGATATCGATGACCCCCCCTCATCACGCGCACAACACGACACGCCGTACATATAGTAGTAACCCATCTTGTGAAGAGCTTTATATGGTGTTGTGGGGTGGAAAAGTGCGTCAAAAACGTTGCATAAATCCATCGATATTGATGAACTGTTTTTCTTCACGTCATTACTAGTAGAAGACAAAAATATCGACACATATCCGTGTATCGATATCGATACGACAAGTAAGGAAGGTGGTAAATCATGGTAGAGGTGATGGACGCGTGGACGCTCACCCACGAGATAAGCCTCAGGGATAGTGTGCGCGTATACAAGCGCGCGGCAAACGGGCGTATCCTCAACGACACACGCGACACTGCGTTAACACGCGTGCAACCGGGCACCCCGTGGGCACTCTATTTAGCCTACCAGGGCGCGTATCAGTATATCGTATTCGACCTCGACCACCACACAACAGACGAGGACAACAGTCAAACCCTCGTCGACAAGAACTTACAGGACATTACACGCCTCCTCGACGAAACACACATTGAGTATTTGGTGTGCCACTCCTCTGATAACGGGGGATACCATATCTGGATCGCCTGCAAGGACAACATAAACGCTACTCTCGTACGCCATCTCGCCCTACTTATGCACCACGCGTATGCCAGTGTTGACCCGACCCCGTTGACCAACCCGGCAACCGGGTGCGTACGCCCACCATACTCGCCCCACCACACCAGTGGCACAAGCACACCCATCAGCGGATCCATTCATACTCTTTTATACCCGTCAACAACAGAGTCTCAAATTGAAACCCTGTTGGAGAAAGTGCAAGAAAAAGCAGACACCATCACAACACCCGTAGAACAACCTACACTCAACGAGGGGAGTGTGCGTCTTGACGAGACAGGCATGCCATACCTACCAGGTACTCTACGCCCACTGTCACGCTACATCATGATGCTACTACGCACCCCCGTAACTGCACACACGGACACGTCCGCACGCCTATATCAAATAATCCTGGGCATGGTCAAAGCACACTGGACCTACACTCACACCCTCACCTATATCACAGAGCACCAGGAGACAGACAGTCTCATCCACGCGTTCACCCGCAAAAACACGGACGGAACACGAAGCACCCGCCCAACAACAGGTATAAACAGTATGAGGCTTGTCATAGCACGCATGTGGAAAAAAGCCGTCACCACCATCGCCACCAGTCACCGCTTATACGCGGGACATGACAGCGAGTTTACCTGCCGCTACCAGGACACCATCATGGCAATCGACCACCTGTATAACTGGAACATGAATCGTGACATCACCACCACAGGGCAAGCAACAGACCAACGCGTCATCAACACACTCAGCCTCTGGTGCCTAAAAGCTAACAGGCTCACCATCCAAGCAGACACCAGGCGCATCGCCCTAACCTGTGGAATAAGCCGCCAAGCCGCAGCCAACAGCCTCCACAGACTCATCGCCCAGCATATTATCGATCTAACCACGCCTGCCCACGGTCGTATAGCCCACACCTACACCATCATTAAAAACACTGCAAACACTAGCCTAGAGGGCAATACACGCTATAACCTTGACACAAGTAAATACGCCCCCACTACCGCTACTCTCGACACCATAAAAAACATCCTGCTCCACAACCTGACCACATGGCTTACCACCGCCGCACACGACGCGTGCACCAGCCACGGAATAGGAATAAAACCCGGCAATAAACTCGTCACCCACACCATGACCATGAGCCAGGACGACCGGTTAGAAATGCTGGACAATATCGCAGACAACCACCAGTGCGTAGGAACAGTCAGAACACGTGCTCACATATACGAGTTAGAACGTCTCTTATGGGCATGGTGGCACCAAGAAACCACACACTTAACCAAGAAACACCATGAGAAAACAGGACGCAAACACGCACGCTACGCGCACACCCTCACCGACCTCCTTGCTAGTCGATACCCACGAAAAGGTAACCAACCCGACTACACAGTCGCGCGAAGCATGCTGCTTAAACTGACCGCATAAAACACAAAAAATGAAGGGTAAAAGCATCCTTGCCCTTACCCTTACTTGTTCTACACTAATCAAGTGTACACTACATATGATGAGTACGCTGTAACTTCAACCGTTGACTCTCACTCACATACGTAGTATGCAATGCTTGAAGCTGAGTTTCGCTGACCACGTGGGAATGAAAACATGTCGTAATACACGTTTTCACCGTGTCCATCATCGGCTTGTTTTGGTATGTTTGCATTAACCGGACAAGACGAGACCATTCACGTGCTGAATAATACTTTTTATACGCCTCACCGATAGTGTCCAACCATGATTGAGTTTGATCAATAAGAGAATCAGAACGACTCACGGTCAACTCGTGGGCAAGCAACGCTACCAAATCATCATGCTCTCTACCATGAGAAGCTAAAGACTCCAACCGGGTAATCAGCACATCACCAGCACCTGGAATACTATCCAATGATGCAAACGACAGGGAACTATTACGACCCGTACCCATAGTTAATACATCGCGCTGAACCTCGTGAACAATATTGCGTGCAATGGTTAACACCCATGCTTGGAAATTAGTGCCCGTGGGTGAAAACCCACGACGAACCTCATCCATATCTTCAGGAGTAATAAGAGTCAACACACGGTTAAACACCATGGATAACAATGTTGAAGCATTCTCACCCGTAGTAGACTGCCACCTGTAGCAATGAGACAGCAAACCCATCTGCCACAAAGCACGCGAAACAAACTCTGTATCACTACTAGACAAACCAGTAGTATTCGTGTTAGTATTCATATCAGCCACGGTGACTCCCAAACCTTACTTCTTTTTACAGCAATAACAAATAGAATTAATGTTCTGGAAAGGCGTCGTGGCCTTTTCATACCTACCATTAATCCTATAAGCAGCATTTTCATTACCAGTTGCTTCCCATGAGATCTTCGAGTTCGTCCCACTCATCTTCATCCGTATCGGTAGCAGAATCGGACGCGCTAATAGAGCGCACGCTACCCGGATCGTGCAGAGCTTGAGACAACAAAGTCAAATTCTCTAGACACTCATCCACTCTCTGAATAAGTGTTTTCTTCTGTTCTAAGGACGCGTTAGTCAAAAACTCGCTACGACGCGACACCAGCAGAGCATAAGTCGAGGCAAGCTTCGTGAACGCAGCAGACATGTCAACAAACTTTTTCGCATCGTCTTTACTCACCTCGACACCCGTAGAGCCACCCGTGGCCAGAGAACGAGCCACACTCTCGACATCGGACACCATCATCTGTAATGTACGTGGCTGGTCGCGTACCTTCTCATCCCACATCACACCCACACGATGAGGAGAAGCCATTGCATAAAACGCGTCACGACTAACCACCTGCCAGCCCGCACCCTTATCCTGAACATCCATAAGCTCATTAGAACTCATCGATGTCACGTCAACATGGGATTGAGTATGCTCTGCCACATCAGTGGCCTCTGGTGTGGTATCCATGCTGATACCTGCTTGAGCGGCAGTCTCCGATGGAAGTGGAATAGTTGCAATAGAGTGGGTTTGGCGAGGTTTGCGCGCGGTTTCTAACTCTAACAATTGTTTTTGAGCAACATTCGCCGCATCGACTTCTAAACGGTGCGCTATCTCTTTGCGCCACATGTCCAAATGATACGACACTGTAGCCTGCTTACGGCCAATAAATACCCCCAAGTCAGAGACGGTAATAGGCGTATGAGCATCATCATTAAGCTGCAAACTACCTGCCGCCTCATACGGGTGCTTAACCCAATACTCCATGCTAGGTTCAAACACCACACACGCCACCACACTCTTCACCGGGTTATAAGTACCATGCTCATGGCGACGAGAGTGAAGCCACCCCTGTTCCGACAACAACCACTCCAACCCATCAGGAGTAAGCCCACACTCAGTCGCCACAACACCCATCGACGCGTGTGGATGCGCTAAAACATACTGACGTGCTTGTATAAACTTACGCGTGACCGCACGATGAAAATTATTATCCACATGATCCAACCCAAGGGTCGCATCCACCGTCTTAAACGGCACACCCGTAACAGCCTCCACCTGACGATACGACATATGCTTCACATCAATCAAAAACGAAAACTCAAGAAAATCACGAACTTTCGACCCCTCATCACGCTTCTCACTCCTATACTTACCATCAAACCCCAGAGATTTCGAAGGCGACTTCTGGTCATTTTTCTTATCGTGACCAGAAGTTGAGGACTGTGCAACTGACAAATTATTTGTCAGTTGCACAGCATTTTGCTTAATGTCATTATTGATTGTCTGATAAGAGACGTGCATGACGCTAGCGATGACGCGGTTGCTAAATCCACCTGTCGTCTTAAGTACGTTGGCTACTTGGCCGCGCACAGCGCGATTCTTGCCCAGCTTGTCGAGGCTGTATTCGGTTTGGACGTAATCTTGGATTGTGGTATAGCCAAGGATTTGCCACGCCTCACCAGATATAGCTTCGTTTAAGCTCATGCAGAATGCAGCCAAGTTATTATTTGCTGCCTCAACACTGTCCTCAAGGATAATAAGCAAGTCGCGCGTATGATTCGTCACCGTAGACGCCCAGCGCTGCTGCTCCTCAATCGTTAAACCGCGAATCTCATCACGCTTAACCGTATCCAAGGCGAAAGTAGACTCAGGAAGAGTAAACGACACGAGATCATTGCTAGAAGTCGAAACTGATGATACACTTGAAGTGTTCAATTTGGTTCCTTTCTTACTTGCTGTAAGAAAGAACACTAAGACTCCAACTTATGCTGAGGTTGGGGTCTTATTTTTTATCCAACCACCCAGTTCAGGGCAATCCAATAAAAAATAAAACTAGTGCTGAGGAAGAACACGAAAAAACCCGTGGACTCCTCCATAGAATCCACGGGTTACATGGTAGCGGGGCATGGATTTGAACCATGGACCTCTGGGTTATGAGCCCAGCGAGCTACCGAGCTGCTCCACCCCGCGTCGGCTTATCTTAAAGACAGCTTTATCAAGTTTACACATTTTCGAAAGTGTGTCAAGTGATAGCGGATTGTGCGGTGTGTTGCGTAGTGGGAGTGCGATAAATTTAGCGCGTAATTCCTAGTGATTTTCCTCTAATAGAGTTGCTGCTTCGTGGTCAATGGCGAATAAAGATCGGTATTGTGCAGGAGTTTGATGAAAGCGTTCATAAAATATTTTGTACAAGTAACTTACACTGTCGTATCCGATAAGCTCGGCAATTCGCTCAATGGAATAAGAGGTACGCGATAAATAATCCTGTGCTGCATCAAGGCGCGCATCTATAATCATCTTTCCTACTGTTGTGCCGATTTCCTTTTTAACTTTGCGCGATAGATAGCCAATGCTATAACCAAGTTCACTAGCAATATGAGGGATTGTTACATCTGTGAGATTGTGCTCAATAATTGTGTTTATACGAGTTTGTAAAGCAGGAATAGTTTGATGCTGATTCATGATGATGTTGTATGAATGAAACGCAGATAGTATGGCGCCAAGCACAGAAAAGTTGACATGATATGAGCATGCGCTATACGTAGTAATGATTCGGTCTAGTTGGTGAGCAAAAGAGGGCTCCTCGATGAGAAGACATTCGGTGGAATCGTGTAGAGGGGTGATTTCTTCGTAGATGTTTAAGCTTTTAATGGCTTCGAGGAACTCATTTTTTATAAGAAAATCAATTTCCAGAGGATAGTGTCCTTCGTTTTCAATTGGAGCAAGAGCGTGCGCGGTGTTGGGTGGTACGAGGATACAGTCTCCCTCTTCTAATACATAAGTATTATTTTCGGTGATTAATAACATTGATCCATCAGAAACATAAGTGAGTTCAAAATGATCGTGATAATGCAAGTGTGATACATGTTCGGGGCGATGTGTCAGGATAGCAAAATTTTCTGATGAATCAATATCTCCCACAACGCGTGTCAGGTTCTTAAAGGAAGCGTGTACGGCATTTTGCGCGCGTGTGCGTGAAATTCTAATATCATTGTCGCCGATATTTATGAAATCAACGTAGAGTTTGATGTCATCTATCTTTTGTGAATCGATTCGTTTGATATCAAGCGTAGGAAGTTGTGGAAGTGAACCGTCCTTGTATTTCATAACCCCAGTATAGGTCATAATAGAGCAGTTTTTGGTAACTAATACGCATAATATCCTTTCGTTTCAACAATTATTATGAAATTGTAATAACGAATCAAAGTGGATTTTAAGGAGTGCGTAATGAAACAGTCATTATCTGCACGTATAGGAATTCTTTCTATCGCAACGCTTAACCTTGCGTCGCTATTTATTTCTCCAATTATGGGGTTAATAGTTGCGGCTTTTAGCGGTAAAGAGCTTAATAGTATTCAACTCATTATCTCGATCTCAAATTTGACTGCGTTATTCGCTGCCATTGCTGTAGGTCGACTTGCTATGAATATTTCGACAAAGAGTATTGCTCTAGGTGGAGTAGGACTTATCGCTGTTTTCGGTCTTCTACCGTACCTCATTCATTTTGATGTATGGGTTTTAGTGGTCTTCGCTGGTCTTGTCGGTGTGGGTACGGGAACTTTGAGCAATATTCTCCCAGCTTTAATTGCGGAGAATTTCCCAGTAGAGCAGCGTCAAGGAATGTTGGGTCTGCAAACTGTATTTGCGAGCGTAGGTATGATGGTCTTTAGTCTTCTTGCGGGAAAGCTGGGAACATCATCATGGTTTAGCGCGTACTTAGTTTACGCTGCAGCAATTGTCGTATTTATTCTTGCTCTATTCACGCTTCCATCGCACAAGAATAATGAGAATAACCATCGAGCTAATACTCGTGAGGGCATTAAAGAAGTGCTCAATCCTACTGTTATTATTTTGGGAATTATAGGTTTCATGTTCATGCTGGTATGCAGTGCATACAACGTTAATTATTCGCTTATTATTCATCAAAATAATCTGGGTGGAAGCGATGTCTCAGGAATTATTTCCACTGTCGGCCAGATTGGTGGATTGCTTGCAGGTCTTGGAGTAGGAGCAATTGCGAAGAAGAGTCGTAATTATATGCTTATTATAACTTTCACCATGATTACAGTCGGCTTAACGATTGGTGCATTTGTTCCAGTGGTATGGGCACAGGCTGTTGCTTCGTTCCTTATTAATGCAGCAATGAGTTTCTACTTTGCATCGGCGCCATTTATGATGACTGTGCTTGTGCAACCAGTCTTTATCCCACTAGCTATGGCTGTACTAAATATCTTTAATTCTCTTGGCGGTTTTGTAAGCCCATATATTGTCAATGGAATCAATTCCTTCTTTGGCTCTCGTGCTACAGGTGCATTGGCAGTGTGTGCAGTATTAGCAGCAGTAACAGTTGCTGTTCTAATAATGACGAACTTCCAAAAGAAGGGATTTGAAAAGGCAATCGGGTTAACCAAGTAGCAAGACGTGGGCAGTAATGTATCTCCATTCGTTGCTGCCCTTACATCGTCCAATAATTTTTAGAAAAATAGTGTTACTTAAGCGTATTATTTGGTCTGTTTCACAGGAGATATCATGAAAAATCAGGAAATAAATATTCGAGATCCATTCATTATGACAAGTGCTGGAAAATATTATATGTATGGCACTCGTAGCGCATCCTGTTGGGGAGCTATGAATGGTTGGGACGTGTATATTAGTGATGATTTAGTCAATTGGTCGGAACCAATTTCTATCTTCGATAAATCAGACGATTTTTGGGCTGATCAAAACTATTGGGCTCCTGAATGCTATGAACGTAATGGGAAATTCTATCTTGTCAGTACTTTAGGATCATCTGATGGTAGGAAAAAAGGTGTGTATGCATTCGTTTCAGATCATCCAACAGGCCCGTTCTCTTATTTAGCGAAACTAACGCCTAATCATGAAGCATGTATTGATGGCACCATCTACGAAGAGGATGGACGTTTATATGTAGTTTATTCGCATACATTAGAAGATGTGCCAGAGGGTGATATGTGTGCTTGTGAAATTAAAGATGATTTTTCTGGAATAAAAGGCGAACCTTTTGTATTATTCCGAGCATGTGATGCGGCTTGGAATTCGTCGGTTCCTTTTGCAAAAGCCGAGTTTGGCATTGATGGGGATGCTTACTTTTCTGATGGCCCATTTTTGTATCGTTGCAATAATAATGAACTTATCATGTTGTGGTCGAGTTGGGGGTCGCAGGGGTATAGCGTTGGTGTGGCTCGTTCTGATAACGGCAGTATCACAGGAACTTGGTCACATGATAATGAAAGTGTGGTAGAAAATGGTGGCCATGGAATGGTCCTAAAGGATTATGAGGGCAATATTTTTTATGTTATGCATGCTCCGAATGATTTCTATCACGAGCATCCATTCTTTGCTCCTCTAACGGAAGTCGATGGAAAGTTAGATATTGCACTCGTTTGAGAGCAATGGCGAGTAAAGAAGTTTTGTCATCATTGAAAGAGGTTTGTTATGACAGCTCATGCATTTAATACAGGATGGAAAGTGCGTCCAAAGTCTAATCTTTTCAACGAGATGACAGGAATGGGCGGTTCGTATAAGGAGGTAAGACTTCCTCATGATGCAATGATTGAGTTGGATCGAGATCCGCATGCACCATCAGGTGCATCTAGCGGTTATTATCCTGACGTGATTGTGGAGTATAAAAAGGAATTTGATGTTCCTACTTCGTGGATAGATAAGTCCATTACTTTATTGTTTGAAGGCATCTATAGTCGTGCTCGCGTCTATGTGAATGGAGCTTTCGTAGCTAATCGTCCAAACGGATATTCAGAAATTCAAATCAACCTTAATCCGTATCTCAAGTATGGTGAGACGAATATCATCAAAGTATGTGCGATGGCGGGTGATGATTCGCGTTGGTATTCAGGCGCTGGAATCTACCGCCCTGCGACTTTATATGTTGATTCTCTAATTCATGCTATTCCAAACTCTGAGCGAATTACAACACGTGAACTTGATGAAGAGAGCGCGACGATTGAGTTTTGTGTCCGAGTAGAGAATAATTCACGTTCTTTCGAGCGCAAACGAGTTATGACAAAAATTTGTAACTCTGCTGGTGAAATAGTTGCTTCTCACTCTTCACCAATAACAATCGAAGGAAATGGTGAGATTGAAGTTCGTCAGAGATTATACGTGGATGATCCTCAATTATGGAGCGTGGAAAATCCGTCACTTTATAGTCTTGAATATCAGATAATAGAAATTGATGACACGGATGGAAATCGCCCTCTCAAGGATGCTGTGACTAAGGTAGCATTCGGCATTCGTACACTTTCGTTAAGTCCTCGGAAGGGCCTGCGCATCAACTCGCAGCCAATAAAACTTCGTGGTGCATGTGTTCATCATGATAATGGAATTTTGGGAGCGGCAACTTTTGGCAGAGCTGAGGAACGCCGTATTGAACAGCTCAAAGCAGCAGGGTTTAATGCGATACGAAGCTCTCATCAGCCGGCTAGCCGTGCCATGCTTGACGCATGCGATCGATTGGGAATGCTTGTAATGGATGAAGCATTTGATATGTGGACATCTACCAAAACCGAGCGTGATTATTCACTTGATATGCCACAGTGGTGGGAAAAAGATATCGAATCTATGATTGCGAAAGATTACAATCACCCAAGTGTTATCTTGTACTCCATTGGCAATGAGTTGGCAGAGAGTGGAAATAATTTCGGGGCTATATGGGGACGTAAAATCGCGCAAAAAGTGCGTTCGTTAGATTCTTCTCGGTATGTTATGAGTGCTGTAAATACGATGGTTTCGGTCTTGGCAAATCCAGAAGAGGATGAAGCTGAGACAGGCAAAGGTATTAATGGCAATATGGCAGCTCTTGATGGAATGCTGGGTGACATTGCTACATCTGAGTCTACGTCCGTGATGACTGAAGAAGGATTCGACTATATGGATGTGGCCGGATTCAATTATGCACAAGGACGTTATGAATTAGACAGAACGCGTTTCCCGCAACGAGTCATCGTAGGATCTGAGACTTACCCATCGCAGATAGATGATTTATGGGAAAAGGTTGAGAATTATAGTCATGTGATTGGAGACTTTACCTGGACTGGATATGATTATCTGGGCGAAGCAGGAGTAGGGCGCGTTAGCTATCCTGATGATACTGTACCGCGTTACGGAATTGTTTCAGGATTCCCCTGGCGATATGCATGGGTAGGAGATTTAGATATCACCGGTATGCGCCGTCCGATGTCTTTCTATCGAGAAATCATTTTTGGTTTGAGAAACGAACCATACATAGCTGTGATTTCTCCTGAACATTATGGCGTTGAGGGGCATAGAAGTCCGTGGAGCTGGAGCGATAGTATTAGTTCGTGGACATGGTCCGGGTATGAAGGTAGGAAAATTCAAGTTGAGGTTTACTCAGATGCCCCGGAAGTTGAACTTATGCTGAACGGAGTTTCGCTTGGGAAGAAGAGCACCGGAGATACTAAGAAATGTCTTGCGCTATTTGATATTGAATATAAACCAGGTTTGCTGGAAGCATATGCCATTCGAAATGGGAATCGAGCTGAACGGTATGAACTTCGTAGTGCAGGGAAGGTTTCGAGTATTCGGATAGTGGCAGATCGTATTCATCTGTCTCACAAGGATGATGAATTAAGTTTCGTATCTATTGAATTATGTGATGATAATGGAACTGTTATCACTGATAATGACTGCGAAGTATCGGTAACAGTTAGCGGTGCAGGGTGCTTACAAGCTCTCGGCAGCGCGAATCCGGCAATTGACGAACGATTTGATGTAGGAATGTGTCGAACATTTCGGGGCAGGGCGCTCGCAGTTGTCAGGCCGGATAGTGTCGAAAGTGGAATAGTTACAGTTACTGTTGCTAGCGCAGGTCTGCTGCCTGCTGCTGTTGAGCTAGAAGTAGTTATGGAATAAAGTATCTATCTTATATCTCAAAGATGCGGTTCTGTTTGTTTATATACTTGAAATAGGCAGGACCGATATCTTTGTTAAGGGTAAGACTTCAAACTGATTTCATCCTATGGACGTAAAAGAACAGCAAAAACCACATGTTGAGACTCAATGTTCCATGCGAACGTTGTTATCTCTCAGTGATTTTAATATTTCTTTCTCTAATGCACCCTTATATGTGTGAACGCTAGTTTTTTCTACGAATAAGGACTATACTTGATTCAGGAATACTTTCTGATTCGTTGAAGAATTATACAGATATCTGTAAGAGAAATTATTGCTCAGGCGTTGTATGGGGTTGTGCAGGTTAATCATACACAAAGCAACCAGAGTAGCAGACTCTCCGAATCAACTATCGAAAGCATAACTAAAAACGATGAAGAGGGTATGTGGGTCATGCGAGGAAGGATGACTTATGGGCAAGACTTATGTCGGCATTGATGTCGGCACAACGAAGATAGACGGCGTTCTAGTGGATGCGCGAGGCAATGTGTATTGCTCTCGCTCTATACCCACACGCGCTGGTGCGGACTGCGTGATTGAAGATATCGTATCGGTCGTGAGATTTCTCATCGCGAGAAGTCAAAACTCGGACATCGACCTTATCGGCGTAGGCATTCCTGGGCAAGTAGATTCACGTCGGGGAATTATTCGAGATGTAGTGAATTTGAATATAACTGAGCTCGAATTAGAGAAACAATTACGTTCTCAATTAAATCTCGATATTCATGTCGAAAACGATGTGAATGCTGCAGCTATGGGAGCAACCATAGTGTCGGAGAGCACGGTTCCAGAAGACCAAACTATTGCTTTTATGAATTTCGGTAGTGGTCTTTCCGCTGGGGTCATTCGTAATGGTCGGATATTACATGGATCAACAGGTAGTTTGGGAGAAATCGGACATATACCGGTCGACCCTAACCGCTTCCTGTGCGCATGCGGACAAAGAGGATGCTTGGAAACTGTTGCATCGGGTGGAGCAATTGCCAGACTGTGGCAAACGGACAATCCCGCAACGATGCAAAACCTTATCTATGCTGCTCAATGCGGCGAAAAGGATGCGCGTGAGATCTTAACCATGGTTATCCACGCAATGGTTGATGCAATCCAGATAACTGCACAAGCATACGATCCTGCCAAAATTCTTATTGGAGGAGGTCTTGCGAAGGCTGGGCAACCTTTGCGCAGACTAATCGTAGCTGAGCTGAGCAGACGCGCAACGTCGAGTCATTTCCTGACGACGTTAGACATTCCTTCAAGGTTAACTCTCATTTCCCCGGATGTTCCGGTCGGAGCAATTGGGGCAGGAATTGCGGCGATATTAGCGAAGTAGTGTGCATAAATTGTTAGAATTAATAGCTGTTATCTCGGCGGTAGCAAGATGCTACCGCCGAGATAACACTGAAAATCTATAACTTAAATCTGAACGTCAATGAGCTCACTATTTGCTAAATAGTAAATCGGTCTCGACCCATGAGTGATGATGTACCCCTGCTCGACGAGAGGCTCAAGAATGGACATCAACTTTCGTGATCCAATTTCCATATGCTCTTGTAACTCTTTACGTGTAAAACCAGTGAAGTACTCATTGAAAAGCTGCTCCTGCATCAAGAGAGACAAGATGGTCTCGCTATCAAGGCTAAGGTCAAGATTTAGGAAACGTAATTCTATATCTGCAAGAACAGCGACCTTTTCACGTAGAATCGTAATGATGTTTTCCTGTGCTGTTGCAATGAATTCTCCTATTTTAAGACAGAAAGAAGTCGCATCTTGACAATTAAGGATATGCTCTGTCTCATCGAAAACTTTGGCATATTGTCCTTTTGCATCAGATATCACTGTGCTTAACGATAATGCGGTAGTGATAGAGAATTTCTTGCTCATATGTAGAGCAAGCAAATAGCGACCTGTACGACCGTTTCCATCGTAAAAAGGATGAATATATTCAAAGATATAATGGCTCATCGCGATATGAATGATAGGTGGGATATCCTCTTGGTGAATCAGTGAAAGCCATTGCGTAAGTTTCGCCTGAATCTGAGTTTCAGGCGAAATTCCTGAATGCACTTTTTTGCCTGAACCGTTGAAGATGTGCACAGGTTGCGCTCTGAAAAGCTCGCCATCTGGTAAATCGGTAGTGGAAATTTCGCCACTCGTCACACTATCGTAAATCTCACGGATTTCTTCCAATGAATGGGGAAGCTCGATTCCCGCGCTCGAAAGGTTGAGAAGGAGATGCGCAAATTCGCTTAAACGGGTGTGAGTATTATCATTTTGTGCTGCATTTATGGCATTGCTAATCTCTTGACGAGTACTATGTACGCCTTCGATTTCATTGGATGATTTGAGTTCGTTACCTACAAGGTCGCGAATATAGGATGTCTTAGCTGCTTCTTGTAGTATGTTCCATAATTTGTTTATTTCAGAATCGTTTTTTGATAGTCTCACATCTAATGCTTGCAGTTCCTTTGTGCCAATAGCAAAAACTTCGAAATCGCCCAAAGTTACTCCGCTAGCAAATGATGCGTAACCATTAAAACGTGAGTCGTATTCCTTTTTCGCTTGATCTGCTGGTGGCAATGATGATGCGTTCATAGCAAGTGTCTGACGAATAGTTCTATATGACATCATTGCTCCTTTATGCGATTATTGGGGGACGAATAGTGATAGAAAGTATAGCCTAAAGTTACATTTTGGTCAAAAAAGCACTTTATGCGACAAAAATACCTCAAAAAATGAATGCTATTATGCTTTTTACCTCTAAAAAGCATAATAGCATTCCAAAAATGAGTATATATTCATCTCAAAGATGTCATTTAGGTTGAAATGTATATTTAGACGAATCGACTTGGGGGTGGTTTCTCACAAGAAAACGTGAGAAACCACCCCCAAGAAGTTGTCAAATGTACTGTTAATCTCCCTACTTCACGGCACCGCGCATAACACCGGATACAACCCAACGTTGAGCGAAGATGTAAACGATAAGCACTGGAGCCATCGCCATCAAATATGAGGCAAATGCTACAGGATAATTCATCGTAAACTGCGAGGAGAAGACGTACTGTGACAGCTGCAAAGTTGCGTTTGATTGATCGGTCAAGATAATCAATGGGAGCATGAAATCATTCCACACCCACAGTACTGTCATGACGGCGATTGTTGCATTAATTGGTCCCATGAGAGGGAAAATAATGCGCCAAAATACTCGCCATGTAGACGCTCCATCGATGCGCGCTGCCTCCTCAAGCGATTCTGGGATAGAACGAATGAAACCGATTCCGATAAACAAATTCGTTCCAAGACCAAGGACGACATACAAGATAATCAAGCCAAGTTGATTATCTAAATGGAGCCAACCGATTTCTTGCGCCAATGGCAACATGATGACAGTAAATGGTACGAACATTGCCGCTACAAAGAAGTAATACATGAAGCGGAAGAATGGTTTATCTATATTGCGCGCCACAGCATATGCGACAAATGTGTTCGACAAAAGAGTCAAAATAGTTGCGCACACAGTAATAATTAGCGTATTCCATACGGCTCGTGGATAATTTACCAAGTCCCATGCTTTCGCATAATTATCCCAATTCCAAATTTGTGGAAGCTCTAATCCGCCAATAGTTGCATTGGTCTTTAAAGAGGATACGAATGCGAAATACAGTGGAACAAGCACTGTAAGGGACAATACGGCGGTAAGAACGGTCAGTGGCCAGCTCACGCGATTTTGCTTGGAAAGGCGGAGTTTTTGACCATTTGAGGATGCGTTAAGAGAGTTGCGTCCTTGGCGACCCATTGCTCCCATAGGGCTACGAGGATTACTTTCCATCGTCTGTGAAGAATCTTTTGAAGAATTTTGTGTATTGCTCATCAGATCTGCTCCCTATTCGAGAAGAACTTTAGCTGAATGAAACCAATGATTGCCAGCAAGATGAAGTACACGACTGCGTTTGCTGTCTGATAAGCGTATTCGCCACCCGTCATACCATTGGCATAAATCAAATAAGATACGGTTTCGGTTGCCTCTGAAGGCCCGCCACCCGTTAATGCCACAATCTGATCGAAGGCGCCAAGCGCACCCTTGAGTGAGAGAACTGCATTAATGGTGACAAATGGTCCAAGCAGAGGGAAAGTAATTCTCCAGAATCCTTGCCACGCGTTTGCACCATCGATTTCTGCTGCCTCATAGACTTCCTGATCAATGGTCTGCAAGCCCGCTAAATACAGCAAAGTATTGTATGCTACAGACTGCCATACGGAAACGAAAACGATAGGAATCCATGCGAGCTGTGCATTCGTGAGCATAGACTCGCTGAGCCAATCAATTCCCAAAGCTTGGCCTAATGCTGGCAATGGGTTCATGAAGATATAGCGGAAGACGTAACCGATAATCAAAATAGCCAGAGTATAAGGGATGAAGAAGATTGCTCTAAAGCCGCCCTTAAATGCGATACGTGAATTAAGCAAAACCGCCAGGAACATTGCAATCAGATTAACCAAAATTGCGATGATAACTGCAATAAAAATGGTAAAACCATATGCATGCCATACGCGTTCATCTTGGAACAATGCCAAATAATTACTGAGCCCAATCCACCTAAATGAGCCAAATCCTTGGGAATTCGTAAATGAATACATAATTCCTTGGATAAATGGCACATAGAGGAAGAATGCGAAAATAATTGCTGCTGGAACGGTCATCCAGTAGTATGCGCGATCAACCTTTCGACGAGGCTGAGAAAGCTTCGCTTTGTGTGCAAAATTGTGTGCATCATTACGTGATGCATGTGATGTCTGTGATGTTGTTGCCATGCTCATACCTCCTTAATCAAAAGTTCGTGCTTGTACTTTGTCGTATGAATTTTGCATGTTGGAAATGAATTGATCGACATTTCCTGTCGTAACAAGTCCTTGCAAATATCCAGCAAGATCAACTGATGATGGAATTTGATGATCCGAGAAGTCAACGATGCGGTTTGATCGGAAGAACGGTAGAACTGACTTAATAGGGTCAGCTCCTGCTTCAGTTTCCCTCAAAGGTGTAAAAGCGTAATTATCCTTCGCATACTGCATCACGTTTTCTTCTTCGAGAAGGAACTCGATGAACTGTCGAGCTTCCTTCTCGTGATGGGTTGTAGCACTCATCGTCAAAACGACATCATCGCCCGCGGTGAGCTTTTGAGCATCGGCATCGTTTGATGCAGGCATGTTGGCAAAAGTAAGTTTGATATCTGGGTTAACTGAGGTAACTTGCGGTATAGCGTACGTTCCAAGAGGCAACATAGCAGCTTTACCGTTTGCAAAGTCCTGAGTAGCCTGCTGATAGGTAATGCCTTTATTCTTCTGGGCATACTTATACAGCTCTACCTCTTTATGTGCCACATCTGTCCATAACTTCGCAAAACTAGTTTCCCCCGTTTTGAGCTTGGTGTATTCGCTCAGTGGTACAAGGGTGCCTGTTAATGATCCCAGAGGTGCTTGCAACGTCCATGTATCAGCCCATGATGCTTCTACTGGCGTGATGCCAGCATCTTGGATTTGCTTTAATGCTGAAATAAAATCATCCCACGTCTGTGGTGGATTATCAGGATCAAGCCCTGCTTGAGTCCACAAATCGCGGTTAATAATGTAACCGGATGCATTTCCTGCATACGGCAAAGCGTAAAGCTTCTTCTCGGATTGCTTGGACGTCTGCACAAGGTCACGAGCTATTTGGAGCATTCCAGAATTAAGTTTTTCAGTAATCGGATCGCCCTCCCAATTATGGTAGACGCCCGTAGCTGCAAACATTCCGTAGCTAATATCGCCATTAAGAGTAATGACGTCAGGCACGTGTCCTTTGACTAAGCGAGTGCGCATGTCCGTTTGCGCATTTGCTGTGTTATTGACATTAATACGAATATTTGGGTGAAGCTTTTCGAATTCACGCGCCTTTTGCGTGAACCACGAAGCCGCTTCTGACTTAAATTGGAAGAAATCAAGGGTAACAACGTTTGAATTTGTGCTACCACATGCACTTAGAGCTGCCGCTGACAATGCAACCGTTGCCACAGTAGCAGTAAATCGTGTAGTGATTTTTTTCAATCTAAGGAGATTCATGTGTATCATAATCACTCCTTCGTTGACGAAAACGTAACCGTTTTCATCCCTCCTACAATTGCTGACTATACTCTTAATTGCTCATTTGTGATAGTTGATTATTGTGGTGTTTCATGAAGGAAAGTGATAAAATAATAAAGTGATGTTTAATGATGAATATCACGCGAAATGGCGATAAGATATCGTATAAAGAAAGGATTCAACAATGTTGTTGGCTAAAAAAATGACTTATTGTTATTGATAATAATTTGTTTAATTATTACAAAATTATTTCCTACAAAATCTTACGCAGCTCAGGGAAAAACTATCAACGGCGAACTAGCCCATAAGGATGATGAATATGTTTTCATCGCAGAGGATTATCGATTTATGCTCAATGAGCGTGATACACGTACGTCATTAAGCGAGGAGGAATTATCTTTGAAGCAACAATTCCTGAGATTGTTATTTCTAAGAATCAGTACTATATGCGCGAAATAAAGCAGATAGAAAAGTGCAGTGTAGCAAATTCTAAAGGAGACAAAATGCGTAAACTAATCACAAATAAAATGGGACAATATGTATATTCTGGCATCGGAGTTGCGCTGTCATGTATCGGGTTGATCGTGCCCATATCATCTAATCTATTGCGCTTATGCCTAATATGCGTGCTTGGTATATGGGGACTACTTTTTGGATATGTCTACCAGCAGTATTCGCGAATATTTATTTTTGTACACTATGCACTCATTGCGCTACTAATCGTTCTTATTAGCGCTACAATTTTTAATCTTTTCTCGCCGGAGATTGGTTTTAATGCTCTCATTGCGTTGACACTCTTGTCATTATTCGTGTCAGTTTTTCCTCTCGAAAAATTGAAAAAAGAAACGACAAAAGTAAGAAACTAACTGTATGTATTCTGCTGCTCACTTGCTGATGGCTATGAGCAGCAGAATATGCCGCAAATTCTAGCGCCTGAAGTTGTGTGCATATCGCATAATAGATATATGCCAATTAAGTTTCCAGAAGGTCTACCAGCACAAAAGATTCTCGACGATGAACGAATTTTTGCTATGAGTTCTCGCGATGCTCAAGAACAGCGCGTGAGACCATTACACATTTGCATCTTAAATTTGATGCCGAAAAAGATTGAAACGGAAACTCAGATCCTACGATTGATGTCTAAATCGCCACTTCAGCTTGACGTTGATTTTATGCGTGTAAGCTCGCATGCGGCTACACACACGAGTGAAGACCATCTCATCAAGTTCTATGAGACTTTTGAATCACTGAAAGATAATTATTATGACGGATTCGTTATTACAGGTGCTCCGGTAGAGCATTTGGAATTTGAAGAAGTCGATTACTGGGATGAGCTTAAGACAATTATCGACTGGGCTCAAACTCACGTATTCTCCACAGTCTATCTGTGCTGGGGAGCTATGGCAGGATTACATTACCGATATGGGATTGACAAGCATGTCGAAGACCATAAAATTTTTGGTGTCTTCGAGCAGTGGCTTCAAGATGAATATAATTTCCTAACCAATGGTTTCGATGAGATTTGCCTTCAACCTCATTCGCGCGTTGCCAGCATGGATGAAGAACAAATTGCTGCAAACGATAATTTACAAGTTCTTACACGAGGTGAGCAGGCTGGTTCAGGGTTAATAGCTACACGCGATTTTTCTGAAGTGTTTATTTTGGGACATTGGGAATACGTGCGAGACACTCTTGCGAGTGAATATGAACGCGATATGAAACGTGGACTTGAAAACGTTCCATTCCCTTCAAATTACTATCCACATGATGATCCTTCACTTGCACCACTCTTCTCATGGCGTGCGCATGCGAATTTATTATGGCGAAATTGGCTCAACTGGGTGTACCAGACTACACCGTACGTGTTGGATGAAATTCCAGGTCTTAAGGCTGAAGGAAAACTTGGTACTGACCGTAATATTAAGCATGAACCTGCTCCTGCTCGAGCTGATTCATTTGTACCATTTATCGGCACGACATATGGAGTACGAGAAACAAGATAATTGGAAGGGAATCGCCGGTTGTTAAGTGGCGATATTGTGACAGTAAACGCATGAATAGATAAAGAAGAGTTTCTCGGCGAAAGTCGTTAATGCGGTTATCTCAAAACTTTCTTGAAACCGTCTCATAACTACCGATAATCAAGCGTTGAAACGGCGAAAAGGTCGCGTCACTACGATTAGAATATGTGTATGTATACGTTTGAGTAAAGCTTCAACTTACGCCTGAAAATCTCACATAGTGTTTCGCAAAATAGCGAATATGTCTTTTGACGGAGTAAGCTAAGTTAAGTTTGCATAGAACTATGCACAGAGGAGACGAAAGATGAATATTTTAGTTAGTGCAGCGTCAAGCCTTGCGCCAAGCGGCTATGCATCGCTGTCCTCTAAGATTCTGGCTGATAATGGGCCAGAGCTTCCGTCGCTCAATGATTTCTTGCCTCCTGAGATTATTTTTGCTGGTACACCATTTGCGATTAACCGCATTATGCTTGTTCGCATGGTTGCTACTGTTGTAATCCTTCTTGTTCTCGGCATTACAGCTGCTCGTGCAAAAGTGATTCCGGGTCGTTGGCAAGGCGCTGTCGAATGGGTTCTCGGTTTTGTGCGCGACAATATCGTGTATCAAATTCTTGGAGAGCTTCGCGGTAAGAAGTATGTACCGATGATTACCACTATGTTTATGACCATTTTGGTCTTTAACCTGTGTGGTGTCATTCCAGGAGCAAACATCGCAGCAACGGCAACTATTGCAATGCCGTTAGTTTTCGCGCTATGGACTCTTGTTCAGTACTGGGCTGCAGGTATTAGTGCACATGGCTTGGGGGGCTTCTTAAAAGAGGAACTTTTCCCAGCTGGTGTGCCATGGCCTGTATATATTTTGCTTACGCCGATTCAGCTGCTTGAAATCATTCTGATTCGACCATTTTCATTAACTCTTCGACTTTTTGCAAATATGCTTTCAGGTCACTTACTCGTGGCAATTACTCTTGCAATGTCGAACTATTATTTAATTGAACTACAAAGCACTGCTATGAAAGCTGTGGGAGCTGTTTGGTTCCTTGGCGGTTTTGCTTTGACTGGATTTGAGATATTCGTCGCTGCCTTGCAGGCGTTTATCTTCTGTATTCTTTCCTGCGTTTATATTAACCAAAGCCTTGGTGAAGAATAGAAAACAGGGAAGAGATAAAGACTTGTGAACTCGTTTCTTTCTATTGATAGCAATTGATAACAACGCAGACTAGTTCACGCAAAAAATAAAACGAAAGGACAATCATGGATTTCGTAACTCTCGCTGAAGTTGCTGGTAACATTTCCGTTCTCGGTTACGGTATCGCTGCTCTTGGCCCAGCAATTGGTCTTGGAATTATGTTCGGTAAGGCTCTTGAATCTACCGCACGCCAGCCAGAAGCTTCCGGCAAGCTTAACGTAATCATGTACATCGGTTTGGCAATTATCGAAGTTTTGGCATTGCTCGGCTTCGTAGCATTCATGATGGCTCGCTAAACGTAGTTCATTAACAATTCACACTACAAAAGCTACTGATAATAAATCAGCATCATAAACCGAAATATTACATCGTAAGGAAAGGGGAAGCATGCTTTTAGCGGAAGAAGTAAACGGTATAGCACTATTCTTGCCTGAAACCTATGACCTTATTTGGTCTGCTGTTATCCTCGTTATCCTGGCAGTATTTTTCTATTTCTTCTTCATGCCACGCTTTACCAAGATTTTTGATGAGCGTGCTGACAGAATTCAAGGTGGCTTCGATCGTGCTGCTAAAGCACAAGCAGAGGCTGAAGAATTGAAGAAGCAGTATGAAGATCAGCTCAGAAGTGCTCGTACAGAGGCATCTAAGATTCGCGAAGATGCTCGTGGCGAAGCTTCCAATATCATTGCTGATGCCAAGAAACGTGCTGAGGCAGAAGCTGCGCAAGTAACAGCATCTGCTCAAAAGACAATCGAAGCTCAGCGCTCTCAGGCATTGGTAAGCCTTAAGGGTGAAGTAGGTGCGATTGCTACTGCGCTTGCTGGAAAGATTTTGGGAGAAAAGCTGAAAAATAGCGATGTTCAGTCTTCGATGATTGACGATGCTATTAGCGAGCTTGAACATTAAAGGAGGTGACACATGCACGGAGAAGCATCATTAGCATCTGAGAGACGTACACGCGAGGAATTCGCGCGACTTCTTCAGGTTCAAGGCGAACATGCTTTAGAAATTGCACGTCAGCTCCTTGATATTACAGCGGTGTTGGATTCCAATCAACGACTGCAACGAGTTATCACTGATCCTGGTCGTACGCCAGAAGATCGTGTAGCTTTAGCTCACAAACTTATCGAAGGCAGAGTCGATCCGCTGACAGAACAGATTGTGTGCTCTCTTGCAGGAAAACGTTGGAGTAAAGCAATTCATATCGTGAATTCGACAGAAGATATAGCAGTAGATGCTGTATTTTATGCAGCGGATGCGAGGGGAGTTACTTCCCAAGTTTCTGCTGAACTTTCACGAGTCCATTCCGCACTGCTCAATCTTCCAGAAGTATTGGCAGGTCTTTCCGATACTCGTGCGTCCTGGGATGCTCGTGCACGGTTGCTTGATGCCGTAATACGTACGGATGAACTCAACCCGCTGACAAAATTCCTCATCGACCATGTGGCTCATCAACCACGACGACGTCGTTTCTTGTCTGCGCTCAATTGGCTCACAGAACGTATTTCTGCCCATGAAGGTGACCGCGTTGTAACAGTAACAACGGCAGTACCGTTGACCGATGAGCAACGCGCACGAATTAATGCTGCATACTCGAAGAAACTTGGTACCTCAGTGTACATCAACTCCATAGTTGACCCAAAGGTACTTGGAGGTATGCGTATCCAGCACGGACCACAGGTTACAGACACTACTGTGGTAGCGCAATTACAGACTTTGCAGCGTACTCTCGGATAATTTCCACGACGTATAGCGAAAGATTGAAGACTAAAATGAAAAGCTTAAGCTCAATCGAATTCGCGAACGTTAAAGTGAACACATCAACGAGAAACGCTAAAAAGAACAATATAAGGAGTGAAAATGGCAGATTTGACCATTGATCCCGCCGCGATTCGTCACGCATTAGACGAATTCGTCGAGTCCTACACTCCGTCCAACACTCCAACTCAAGAAGTTGGTTATGTCAAGACGGCAGGCGATGGTATCGCCCACGTTGAAGGCCTTCCAGGCTGCATGGCAAATGAGCTTTTGACATTTGCGGATGGAACTTTGGGACTGGCATTCAACTTGGACCCACGAGAGATCGGTGTGGTTGTCCTCGGTGATTTCGAAGGCATTGAAGAAGGTCAAGAAGTTCGTCGTACGGGTGAAGTTCTTTCTGTACCTGTAGGCGACGGCTACTTGGGACGCGTTGTAGATCCATTGGGCCGACCAATTGATGGACTTGGTGAGATTCCAAGTGAAGGCCGTCGTATCTTGGAAGCACAGGCTCCAGATGTTATGCATCGTCATCCAGTTGATGAGCCAATGGCTACAGGTATTAAGGCAATTGATGCTATGACCCCTATTGGTCGTGGTCAGCGTCAGCTCATCATTGGTGATCGCCAAACTGGTAAGACGGCAATTGCTATCGATACCATCATTAATCAGAAGGCAAATTGGGAGTCCGGCGATCCAACGAAGCAGGTACGTTGCATCTACGTAGCTATTGGACAGAAGGGTTCCACGATTGCTTCCGTACGTGGTGCTTTGGAAGACGCCGGAGCGATGGAGTATACAACTATCGTTGCTTCACCAGCATCCGATTCTGCAGGCTTTAAGTACATTGCACCATACACCGGTTCTGCAATCGGTCAGCACTGGATGTATAACGGCAAGCACGTTCTTATCGTATTTGATGATTTGAGCAAGCAGGCAGAAGCATATCGTTCAATTTCCTTGCTTCTTCGTCGTCCACCAGGGCGTGAAGCTTATCCTGGCGACGTCTTCTACTTGCACTCTCGCTTGCTTGAACGTTGTGCCAAGGTTTCTGACGATCTCGGTGGCGGTTCTATGACTGGCTTGCCAATTATCGAAACTAAGGCAAACGATGTGTCAGCCTATATCCCAACCAACGTAATTTCTATTACCGATGGTCAGATCTTCTTGCAGTCTGATTTGTTCAATGCAAACCAGCGTCCTGCAGTTGACGTAGGTATCTCTGTATCTCGTGTAGGTGGTGCAGCTCAGACTAAGGCTTTGAAGAAGGTATCTGGTACCTTGAAGATTTCCTTGGCTCAGTATCGTTCCTTGGAATCCTTTGCTATGTTCGCTTCCGATTTGGATGCAGCATCAAAGGCACAGTTGACTCGTGGTGCTCGTTTGACCGAATTGCTCAAGCAGCCACAGTACACGCCATACTCATCTGAGCAGGAAGTTGTGTCCGTATGGACAGGTACCCATGGAAAGCTTGACGATCTTGAGATAGCAGACGTTCTTCCATTTGAAAAGGGATTGCTTGATTACGTTGCACATAACACCGATATTCTCGATGTTATCCGTGAAACGGGCGATTTTACTGCTGAGACAGAAGCTAAGCTCAATGATGCTGTAGATGCATACCGTGACACCTATGTCAAGGTTGATGGCACTCCTTTGATTGACCATACTGCAGATCCTGGCTTCGTGCCTGCTGAGGTTGAGCAGGAGAAGCTCGTAGCCCGTAGAGCAAAGGAATCTGATAAGTAATGGCTTCCCAGCTCGCATTTAAATCACGCATTGCATCAACTGAGTCGTTGGAGAAAATCTTCAACGCTCAGGAGATGATTGCGTCTTCGCGCATTGCTAAGGCACGAGATGTTGCCCTCGCAGCGAAGCCATATTCGGATGCGATTTTCCATGCTGTGAAATCAATGGCTTCGCATACGGTGCTTGATCACCCTATAACGGGCAAGCACGAGGATAATGACCGTGTTGCTGTGTTAGCTTTGACCTCAGATCGAGGCATGGCTGGCGCATACACCTCATCTATTATTCGCGAAACCGAGGCTCTCCTTAATCGCCTTGATGAGCAAGGAAAGAAACCGGAACTGTTCGTATACGGTCGTCGTGGCGTATCGTACTACAAGTATCGTGGTCGTGATGTAGCTGCTACTTGGGAAGGCAATACCGATGCTCCAGGCGTCGAAATTGCTGAAAAAATTAGTGATACACTATACAACGCTTACATGAAGCCTGCAAAAGAAGGCGGTGTAAACGAGTTTTATATCGTCTTTACTGAGTTCATTAATATGGTGACTCAGAAGGTGCGAATCATCCGCATGCTCCCAGTTGAAGTCGAACTTGTCGATGATTCATATGAAGGCGTTGCAGATAAGACCAAGAAATCATCAGCTCCGGTGACGACTTTCGGGCATGATTCATATCCACTGTATAGCTTTGAACCAAATGCAGAAGAAGTACTTGATCATATTCTGCCAAAGTACGTACAGTCTCGCATCCATGAATGTTTGCTTACGGCTGCGGCTTCAGAGACTGCAAGCCGTCAGAATGCAATGCACACTGCAACGGATAACGCACGAAGCCTCGTAGAGGAATTAACGCGAAAGCTTAATGCTACTCGCCAGGCTTCAATTACTCAGGAACTTACCGAAATTGTCGGCAGTGCTGATGCACTGAATAACGAGGAAGAATAGGAGGCCGCTACATGGCAGAAGAAACAAACGCACCTGCACAAGGCCGTATTATTCGAGTCCAGGGCTCAGTTATTGATATTGAGTTCCCATTTGGACACTTGCCAGAGATTTACAACGCTTTGACAACAACTATCGATGGTGTTCAAGGTGAAGAAGGCTCTAACTCAACTACTATTACTTTGGAAGTTGAACAGCATTTGGGTGATTCCATCGTCCGTGCTGTAGCCTTGAAGCCAACTGATGGTTTAGTACGTGGATCTCTCGTTACAGATACTGGCGGCCCAATTGAGGTTCCAGTAGGTGATGTAACTAAGGGACACGTATTTGATGTTACCGGTAACATCTTGAACGCTGCTCCTGGTGAAGTCATTGATATTAAGGAACGCTGGTCAATTCACCGCAGCGCCCCACCATTCGATCAGCTTGAGTCCAAGACCGAGATGTTCGAAACCGGTATTAAGGTGATC
The DNA here is from genome assembly GCF_004332295.1 of Alloscardovia theropitheci. Classification (GTDB taxonomy): domain Bacteria; phylum Actinomycetota; class Actinomycetes; order Actinomycetales; family Bifidobacteriaceae; genus Alloscardovia; species Alloscardovia theropitheci. The sequence goes on along the minus strand of NZ_RXLP01000021.1, from coordinate 84,370 downwards.
GATTTGCTCACCCCTTATGTACAGGGTGGAAAGATTGGTCTTTTCGGTGGTGCAGGCGTTGGCAAAACCGTTTTGATTCAGGAAATGATTCAGCGTGTAGCACAGAACCACGGTGGTGTATCTGTATTCGCCGGTGTTGGTGAGCGTACGCGTGAGGGTAACGATCTGATCGGCGAAATGGAAGAGGCGGGCGTTCTCGAAAAGACTGCTCTCGTCTTTGGTCAGATGGATGAGCAGCCAGGTACCCGTCTTCGTGTGCCACTGACTGCATTGACCATGGCAGAATACTTCCGCGATGTACAGAATCAGGACGTGTTGCTCTTCATTGATAATATCTTCCGATTCACTCAGGCAGGTTCTGAGGTGTCTACATTGCTTGGACGTATGCCATCGGCTGTAGGCTACCAGCCTAATTTGGCTGATGAAATGGGTGCATTGCAGGAGCGAATCACCTCAACTAGGGGCCATTCGATTACCTCGTTGCAGGCAATTTATGTGCCAGCGGATGACTACACCGATCCTGCTCCAGCGACGACGTTCGCGCATTTGGATGCGACGACCGAGCTCGCTCGTGACATCGCTGCGAAGGGTATTTATCCTGCAGTTGATCCGCTGAGCTCCACCTCGCGAATTTTGGATCCACGCTACGTTGGTCAAGCACATTATGAGACCGCGAACCGGGTTAAGGCGATTTTGCAGCGCAATAAGGAACTTCAAGATATCATCGCTTTGATTGGTATCGATGAACTTTCTGAAGAAGATAAGACAACTGTTGCTCGTGCACGTCGTATCGAACAGTTCCTTGGTCAAAACTTCTATGTTGCAGAAAAGTTCACAGGTCGTCCAGGTTCTTATGTACCTGCTGAAGAAACCGTTGAGGCATTTAAGCGTATTTGCGATGGTGTGTATGACAACATTCCAGAGCAGGCATTCTCCGGCATTGGTGGCATTGAAGATCTCGAACGCAAGTGGCATGATATGCAAAAGGATCTCGCATAATGGCTGGGGAAAAGCGCATTATTGATGTAAACGTAGTTGCTGAAGATCGACCTTTGTGGTCTGGTCGTGCGTCGTCCGTTGTCGTCCCTACATTGGAAGGCTACATGGGAATCCTCGCTGATCATGAACCAATCCTCGCTCTTGTTGGCGAGGGAAACGTTCAGATTACTACTGAGGATGAGTCTCGTAAGGCGTTTAAAGTTGTTGGAGGTTTCGTCTCATTCGAAAACAACTCGTTGACCATTGGTGTTGATAAATGCCTTGGTAATGATGACGAAAATGAGCAATAGAAATAGACGTTTGAAGGCTAAATCTAACATATACGGCTGAGCTGGTATGTGGCAACGTTAGTTTATTCGCTTAATGTGCTGAATCTGACTCTCGCTTATATTGCTGAGGCTAGCAAAAATAGGGTAGACGGGTTTGTGGTGTTAAAATATACACCACAGACCCGTTTGTTTTTCTGGGAGGTACGTGGATTGAGCTTTCATAAAAAAGATTTTTTTGCATTTATTCCTGTTTATGCGGTCTGAAAATAGATAAAAGCTTTCCGAAGTGGGAAATAATGCAAAAAATATTTATGATCCCTTGTCCACATGCATGAGTCAGACTTACAGAGTATGCTTGTCTTATGCTATTGGCAGTTTTGAATTAGAAATATCCGTACATATTCTAGTAGTCAAGAATATGAACAGGCATTTGAAGTGGATAACGGCGAATATGCGAATACACGAATCCGAGAGTTAATGAAGCTGAATGCTGTGTAATGTACCTGGAGGCGAACTTCATTGAAGTTTATGAAGAGTCTTATCTCCAAGAATTCTTGCGAGTAGGCGCTGACGTTTGCGTTTCTGCCATGTATCAACAAACGGTACGCCTGCTAAGCGTAATTTTTCTATCATAATTGCACCATGATTAGCCAATGCTTCCTCAAATTGAAATCGAACAACTTTGAACCCGGAAAGATTTAATGCCGTTTCTCTATCTTTCTCCCTCAAGATAATGTCTGTGGTAGAGGATGAATGCGACTGCTGTAGCAAATTAGAGTTAATGTATTTTTGTTTACCATCTAATTCGGCGGCAATCGAAGTGAAGTCTCCTACATGAGACGGAACATTCCAAACATAGTCTGGTCGGATCATTCTCGTATTTTGGAATGATGAGCCTATGCGTTTACCAAGAGAATGAAGCGGGTTTGGAATTTCAACCTGAAGCAGAGGGATAGAAATACCCGCTCGAATCATTCGAGCACGACAAAAAGATTCGCCACCGTTTTCTGATTTTGGGTCTACGAATTGTTCTTTAAAACCCGCAATTATTGATTTCCAACAACGGTGTCTACCTAAAGTGAAATTTAGCATTTGCTTATAAGTAATTGAAAATTTCTTAGCTAACTTATCACAGATAATGAGAGCGTCTTCGAAGGGGAGCATTCGAAGACAATCGAAAATTGTTTGGATAGGCGACGTCACAAGATACCCATTGAATAGTCCGATAGACTCGGTAATAGGAATATACTTATTCATCTGATTACATGTCGCGTTGCCAATCTGAAGATTGTGCGTATCATGTGGAACCCCGTTCCTAACTTTCTCGCATCGAGAATCCTTAATATAGTGAAAACGAACGGGTAAAATTGTGCGTTTCCTTGTTGAGGTATGAGAATCTGTTGCGAAATGGACAAAGTCATAGAGTCGGGAATTCCTTGCTGAAGCGCCCAAAATAGCAGCTGCTGAGACCGTAGCAAGAGGCCAGTGTGGGTGTTCCTTTGCGATTGCAGAGATGCGCATAATGAATTGATTGTTTCGAGAGAGCGAATTCCAACGTCTACTCTCAATAAAGTATCCTGGGATGGGCTGTTCGAATAGCCCTCTTCTCCATTTACGCGCAGCCTGACGCTGTAAATTTCGGTCGTGGAAGCGATGTAATTCTGGGCAAGGCAATGAAAGGTTCATACAATAATTGTGGTTGAGTGAAAGCCTTATAGCCAACTTTAAAAATTATTGTGAACGAATGTGGATAACTGTAGGGCTGATAGTATATTTTGCATGGCATCCCATTTCCGATGAGATTTATGTGGTATAGGTAACTTTGAATGGGTATGAATGCAAAAAAAGGAAAGGGAAGAAGGAAAGGAAAAGAAAAGGGTTTTCCTGCCTGAGAGGTTTTTGCATCTGCGTATATTTCAAAATTTTTGCAAATTATCCCACTTTGTACATCCGCAAATAGAAAGGATATACCAGAAATGGGATAAAGTGCAAAAAATCATTTTTTCCAATGTTCGTGCATCGTCATAATCTAGAGCGCATGAGAATTATCGTAGCGGACTGTTCAGCGCAATACTCGGGGCGACTAAATGCTTCACTCCCTCGTGCAAAGCGTGTGATTATGATTAAGGCTGATCAATCGTGTCTTATCTTTTCAGAATTGGGATCGTATAAGCCGCTTAATTGGATGGCGGCTCCATGCACTCTTCGCGAAATCAATCATGAAAGCACGCGATATGATAACGTCTCCGCATCCATGGGATACGCCGATGTGCCGCTATACCTTCAAGTGAGTGCTGATAAATCGGATGATATCTTAACAATTGCCTTATGGGAAGTACATTCTGATTCCACTTTCGAGCTTGGAGAAGATCCAGGCCTTGATAAGGACGGGGTTGAAGCGCACCTGCAAAAGTATTTAGCAGAGCAAATAGAGCGTGCCGGGGAAGGAATGCGTTTAGTTCGCCGCGAGTATCCTACGGCAATCGGCCCAGTAGATATTATGGCAGTTGATGGAGAAGGAACTCACGTTGCGATTGAAATTAAGCGTCATGGTGGTATCGACGGTGTAGAGCAGCTGACAAGATATTGTGAGCTGCTTAATCGCGATTCGTTGCTTGCTCCTGTACGTGGAATCTTCGCAGCACAAAGTATCACTCCGCAGGCTCGTACGCTTGCACATGACCGTGGATTTGAATGCTTAATTCTTGACTATGACGATATGAAGGGTACAGAATCTGACGAATTAATGCTGTTCTGAGACAATTTCGAACCGGTGAAATATCGTTACATACCCTAAATGGCAACACAAAACTTTTGCAAAATACATGTGTGATGAATGCCACAAAAACACGATATATAGTGGTTTTATAAGGAGAAATATCGCGTGTCTAGTATTTTGCAAAAAAGTTTCGTAACCATTAAGCTAGTCAATTAGTTCGTGAAAGCGAGTTGCTAACTCGCATGAGAAAAGAGAATATTTAGAGGTCTTAAAATGGTTACTGTTTATTCGAAGAGCCACTGCGTTCAGTGCAATGCAACTAAGCGACAGCTTGCAAAGCTCGGTGTAGAATACACTGAAATTAACTTGGAACAGGATCAGCAAGCATTGGAACGCTTTAAGGCTGCTGGATTTGTGCAGGCTCCAATTGTGGTAACTGATGATGAGACATGGAGTGGTTACCGACCAGATTTGCTCAAGAAGGTAGCACAGACAATTAATGCATAAAGTAATGCTTTAATACAATACTTCTCTATATGAAAGAGGCCCACGTCAAATGTGGACCTCTTTCGCGTTTTAGAGTTTCGTCGAGAACAAATACGAGCCACAACCTTTGTCACATACATAAGGTTGTGGCTCGAAAAGCTCATAAAAGCTCATCACGGTAGTGATAATTCTTAGTGCTTCATGACGAAGCAACGCACCACTACTGAGCTGCCAAAATATCTACTACGAAAACAAGTGTTGAGTTCGCTGGGATATTATTTTGTGCTGTGCTTCCATAACCCAAATCAGGCGGAATAATAATAAGAACCTGAGAACCGACCTTTTGTCCTGTCAAGCCTTGAGTCCACCCCTTGACGACTTGCTGAAGGTTGAACGTTGCAGGAGTTCCTCGTGACCATGAGCTATCAAATGGCTTGGCTGCATCTCCTCCAAGAACCCAGCCTGTGTACTGTACGGTTACTGTGCTGTTTTCAGTCAGAGTGTTACCATTGCCTTCTATAAGAGTCTGAACTTTGAGAGAACCATCCGACTTATAATTCTTCAAATCGTTAGCGTTAATGCTTGGTTCACCGTTCTTAGCTAGGGTAATCTTTGGAAGACTAGAATCGATATTGTCTACCTTTTTACCTTCTGCTTTTGTAGGAATCGTTTGAGCACTGACAATGGTGAGAGCCATAAGGTAAGCAGTTACAGCTTCAGAAGATTGTTGCGAATTTTGTGCAGTCTGCGAATCGGAAGAATTATTCGATGTAATTCCCATAACCACAGTGGAATTAATTTTCAATGTCTTGAAAAGATTATAGAAACTTGCTTGCATGCTCTGCTGTGAGAAGGTAGCGGTGCAATCAGGCTGGCTTTCCCAAGTGGAGTTTACTTCTTTGCCTGTTTTTGGATCAAAAACGATTTGCTGAATGCACAATTTTTGTCCATCTTTGAAGGAAGCGCCGTCTCCCTTTTGAACAACTTGGTATGAGTTATTCTTTACTTCGAAAGGCGTTTTGAATGTAATGGTTGGTTTTTCACCGAGTTTGCCCTTAGCGGAAACGCCGGTCATTTGTGAGAAAGTAATTCCGTCAGAAGAGGATGAGGATTGGGAAGAACCGCATGCTCCCGCAGAAATCAACAGAGTAGCGCTAGCAATCACTGCTGCAACGCTACGTAAAATATTACGTGAATTAAATTGCATAATGCTATCTTAGTGAATAAGGACGTCAAAAAATGGCATTTTCGCACTCTACCATGTAAAATGGTGTGGTTATGAATGAAAATATGGACTCATCTTCTGAGAATACACAGGTTGATGCTGGGGAAAATGCAGGAGCATCCGGCGAATTTAGTTTACCTGATCAGCAGTCAGAAGTTCGTGAACAGGCCGAAGGTAAGGAGCCTGACATGAAGAAATCATGGTCGCGCAGCAAGGTGATGCGCGTGATTGTTATGCCAGTTTTTGCTGTACTTACGGTAGTAGCGCTCGTCATGGCGATTTTGAATTTGACAGTTTTGCGCCCAGCGCAGGTTGTTTCCGCAAGTGCCAATACAAATTCTAATTATGTAGTGGTTGATGCGGGTGTAGCCAATCTTGTAGCGGACAATGTCGCAGTCACAGCTACTATTCGTGAGACCGCTGCACAACGTTCTGCTGCAGTGACAGGAGATGAGAATTCTGCCAACCGCATGATGTGCGTAGCTGTAGGAAGCACTACTGATGTGGATGCGTGGATGCGCGGTCAAGCTGTAGAATATACGACGATTCGTGGCTTGAGTTCGTGGACCGGTCTAGCAACAGGGACAGTTGAGCGTTCTGGACGCGCTGTACGAAATGCTGTCGATATGAGTGAGTCAGATTTATGGTCACAATCTAACTGTGCTGAGCGTACTGCAACTTTGCGCGTTGTAGGAGCTCAAGCAAATCAAAAGATTGTTATCTATAGCCCGAGTGGTGTTGCTTCTGTGCGTATGAATTGGACGCGTCAGAATATGCCGAATACGTCCTTGCCATGGTTTGCATGGATGGTCGTATTCGCTGTTATGTCTGCCTTGTCCTTTACATGGCTAGCGGGCGAAGATCCATTTGGATCGAAACGACGCCAAGCTAAGCGTGAAGCATTGCGTGCTTCACAGGCAGCTTTAAGAGGGGACAATGAGCCTATCCCGGGTGTTGATGCGCCATATGTCCCATATCAGAAAAAGAGCAAGTCAGGGATTACTCATCGTACTCGTCAAGGTGGTTTCTTCTCGAATCTGTTTGGAAAGAATCAAGAAGACCGTTCAGGTACAGCGAATGAGAATGAGGAAGAGAAGTCGAAACCAATTGTTGTAGATCCTAGTTCGGTAAATCTTGTGGCATCAACAGGTGCAGACACTACCGATAATGCATGGTCTCCATCAGTTATTAATCGTCCAATTGCTGCACAGGATACTCAAACGAATTCTGATTCCAATACAGGTTCAGGATTGTCAGGAGAAGAATTACTTGAATATCTTGCACGCTTGGCAATTGAAGACCGTGGAAACGCTGAAAATTCATCGAATAGTCAGATTATGAATTCTAATACTTTAGACTCTGATAATTCAGACCTGAGTAAGTTCATGCCGGGAAACGATGAAAACTCAGCAGAAGAGGAGTAGACTCGTGAACATTCGTCATACTTTAATTCGATTAACGGCTGCATCGGCAGCTCTCGTAACTGCTATTTCAATCGCAGCGTGTACCCCATCTCCTCAAGCGGCATCCGACCCTGATAATTCACCTGTCGTGACTGCAGACCAGGAGCAGAGGATTCGTAAGAATATTCTTGACACAATTAATGAGGCAGATAGCGCACGCGATACAAATGCTCTTTCTGCCCGTATGTCTGGTCCTGCGTTGAGTGTGCGTGAAAGCCAACTAAAGATTGCCCAAGCGAATAACAAATTAGACTCGAGCGCAACAATCCCAGATTCATTAAGTCAGAGCGTTGTATCTACATCGAAGAGCTGGCCACGCAATTTGTTTGCAATTACGACAGTAACAGACCAGCAACAATCCCAACGTTTATTGGTTCTCAACCAAGATAACGCTACGAGCAACTACAAGATTTGGGGATTAGTTCGACTTTTCTCTGGTGTGCAAATGCCACGATTCAACGTATCGACTATTGGAAGCGCTCAAGGTAATGCAACAACATCAGGGCTTAAGGTAACTCCTGCTCAAGCTGTCGAACAGTATGCAGATGTTCTGGAAAATGGTTCATCTAGCAAGTATGCGAAAGATTATGCAGATGATGCTTTCCGCCAGCAACTTATCACCTTAACTCAAAGTGTACAAAGCGCAATTACTCAAAACGAGGGTACTCAAACTCAGAAGTACACAGCTGATACCAAGAATATTAAGGTGCTTCACACAGCTGATGGGGGTGTCTTAGCTGTTGCTCAGATTACCTCAGTATGGACTCGAACCGCTGGAAATAACCGAAAATCGTTGCCAGCTTCAGAAAGTGAAGTAGCGCTTTTTGGTAATGCTGAAACAACCAGTACTTTGGAAGTTACTTACATAAATGAAGTGGCATTGTATATTCCTGCTTCCGGTTCGGATACGCAAATTCGTGCAGTTGGCGCAGAACGACAGCCAATTTCAGTTGTAGCTAGGTAAACATTAGGTATAAAGAAAAGAATAAAGAAGTAAGAACAAAGTTCGTTATACGCGATTCAGCGTTGGATACACTTGAATGAACGCGATAACGAACTTTATGTCCGCATCACACGAGAATCGTAAAATTATGGCACAAGAAGGATATCGTCCAAGTTTTTCATTAGCAGGGGCAGTTGATCTCGAATCCCTTAAGCATAAAGCCGAAGCTTCCATGGGGCAAGAAGGTGGAGCTCCGGCAGCAGGCGGCTATGTCATCGACGTTAATGAGAATAATTTCGAATCGATGATTAATTCATCATCTACATTCCCTATTCTTTTGCTGGTATGGCTACAAGATGATCAACGTTTCTTTGACATCGCACGTTCGCTTGCAGATATGGTTTCCAGTCTTGACGGCCAAATGCAATTGGCGCGCATTGACGGAAACGCAAATCCTCAAATAGTACAAGCATTGCGTGTACAAGGCGTTCCAGCTTTGTACGGACTTGTCGCGGGTCGACCTATTCCGCTTATGCAGGGAATGCCAACGCCGACAGAGTTACAGCAGCTTCAAGAAACGCTACTTCCACAAATAATCGCAATGGCCCAGCAGTCGGGTGTGACGGGCACGGCTCCTTTCATTGGAGAGGCAGATACAGATGATGTGTCATCTGATAACAGTGCGGCAGCAACTGAAGAAGTAATTCCTGCTGGACATGAGTCTGCGCATGCGTTGGCGCTCGCGGGTCAATACGCTCAAGCAGCTCAAGAATATGCTGCTTTGGTGGAGCATGATCCGCACGATACCATTGCGGCACGAGAGCGTGCTAAATGCTTGCTTTTGGCGCGTAATGGAAATTCCGACGTGCGAATTGTACGTGCTGCAGCGGCTGATAATCCAGATGATCTTCAAGCTCAGCTTGATGTCGCAGACATTGATATGATTGGTGGACAAATCAGTGATGCTTTCGGACGGTTACTTGATTTCATTCCGACACATCGTGATGATTTGCCTGCTGTACGCGAACGTTTAGTGGAATATTTCGCTATTCCAGATGCTGCGGATCCTCGAGTCAAGGCTGCGCGACAGCGCTTGATGACTGTAATGTACTGAGGCCGAGGCCACAGGCTTCCCAAGTATTAAAATTTGTGGATGCTGCAGTTATAAAACTTTTTTGCATTTCTTCCCGTTTTCGTTATTTTTCTCGTATAAATAGAACGCAAAAGTGGGATGGAATGCAAAAAAGTTTTATAGCGCAAATCGACGCCACAACTTTCCTACCTACACGTGAGAAATCCGGGGATGAAAAGGGGACACTGGATAGAAATGAAAACGCTTGTGTCAGTAATTAATCTTCTGTATGTCGATTAGGGCCAAAGCTGTCTAGGAATAGCGGCCCAATCTTTGCGAGCTCATCTCGATAATCGTCAGCCCATTCGCTAAATGGTTTCGTTGCTAAACCGTCATTTGAAAAACGAGCTTGGTCGGTTATTTCCGTTGCACAGAATTGAGGGATGACAAGATTCGTTACGGGATTATGCCTCTCAACCTCTGCAATAATGAGTGGATAATTATCCGCTCCAAAAATGTCAATATTCCATCCATCCTCACCAAGCCATGCGTTATAGCGATTCTTGACGATAGCCTTGCCTCCACGAAAGACTAGTTCAGCTGCAATGTCGGGGTCAATATCATTTTCAAGTTCATATCGCGTACCGCCAACAGAAGGTCCCTTCGCGGTGAGAAAAGCCGTAGTAAAACTATCTCGGTAACGAGCGAGCACAGAGATTGCATCGGTATCGGCACTCATGTCGAGGTTGATATTTTTTGCCTGCAACCGAATGCGTAAAGCGTAGTTATCCGAGTGCACGAAATAACTTTGCACTATGAGAGTAGGAGATTCATTAGTTAGAACATACTCAGGAACATCGTTGCAATAAAAACGACGCTCGTATTCGAAATGGTCAGCTGGCTTTCCTAGCATTCGGCCTCCTTAACTGATAATAATTTTAGCTGAGAAGGGTTGAAAATTCCATGTCAGTAGCATTGATTTACCTCACATATAGAACAGTGTATATAGTGTGTGGAAAATAACGGGAATAGGGAAAGTGGAAAAGTGGAAAAGTGGAAATATTCGCGATATTGTATTGTGTCCTGCACAATGTGGATTGGATATAGCGGGGAATACTAGCAAAATGTCGAAAACTTGATAGGCAACATCGAATAGGGCGGTATCGAAGAGGAATTATCAATTATGTGTAAACGCGAGTTTGTGTCGAAATAGAGTGTTAAGTCGGCGCCCTTGCTACACTAAAAGCAATGGGTCTGTAGCTCAGCGGATTAGAGCATCTGTTTCCGGTACAGAAGGTCAAGGGTTCGAATCCCTCCAGGCCCACTTTTTCGTCTTGGGCGCTCTTACTTCTCCCATATTTTTGCTGCTCAGCATATTTAGCATATTTATCACATTTATTACAGTTATTGTATTTATCATTTCAGCTTCGTGTTCAAGGTATTCTCGACTTACTCAACGTGCGCATTCGCTAGTGTTTTTTGTACTGTGTACGACATATCCAGAGATAAAAATACCACAGCGCACGTGTACAACGTTTTTAGTACCCTTATCTATTAGAAGATTTCTTATTTCCACCTACTGAAGCGCGAGAAATTATGACTGATGTGATTGAAGAAAACGAAAACCAGGAGAACGAAGCTCCTGCAGCTTTGAGCACCATCGAAAGAGCTGAATTGCTTTTGAATCAGGATGCTGCTATTGCTGAGCGTATCAATAATGATGCTACTTTGGATGAAGCAATTGACCCTTCTAACGATGAATTTGGTTCGCATGCGCATCCAGAGCAAGTTCAGATGCGCGTGGCAAAACGTTCGTTAATGATGAAGAATGGCGTCGATCCATACCCTGCTGAATTGCCTATTACACATACAATCGAGCAAGTTCGCGAACAGTATGACGGCAAACTGGAAGCGGGACAAGAGACGGATGACGTAGTCGCGCTCGCAGGACGCGTGATTTTCCTACGAAACGGCGGCGGATTGTGTTTCGTACAGCTAGCTGCTGGGGATGGCACACCAATTCAGGGGATGCTTTCAAAGAAAGAAATTGGCGCAGACAGTTTGAAGGAATTCAAGCAACTCGTTGATTTGGGAGATTTCCTCTTTATCAAGGGTCGTGTAATTGCTTCAAAGACCGGTGAATTATCCATTTTTGCTAGTGAATGGAAAATTGCCTCGAAATCGTTGCGTCCTCTTCCTGCATTACATAAGGAACTCAATGAGGAACAGCGTACTCGTAAACCGTACTTGGGTATGATTGTAGATGACAAAATGCGCAAGATGGTACGTAACCGTGCATCTGTCGTATCGTCATTGCGTCGTAGCTTTGATGCTCGCGGATACATGGAAGCGGAAACGCCAATGCTTCAGGCTATCCGAGGTGGAGCAGCAGCTCGTCCATTTACCACACATATTAATGCTTTCAATATGGATCTTTTCTTGCGTATCGCGCCTGAATTGTTCTTGAAGCGTATGCTTGTCGGTGGAATTGACCGAGTATTTGAAATTAACCGTGCATTCCGTAATGAAGGTGCCGATGGTACTCATGCCCCTGAATTTACAACAATTGAGGCGTATGAAGCATATGGAACATATGACACGATGGCAGAGCTTACGCAGTCGCTTATTCAGCAGGCCGCTATCGATACGTTCGGTTCTACTGTAGTTACATTGGCTGATGGCACAGAATACGATTTGGGCGGTCAGTGGCGTCAGCTTGATATGTATGAATCTTTGTCACAGAAGCTTGGCGAGGAAGTAACTCCTCAGACCTCAGTAGAGGTATTAGGCCAATTTGCTGATAAATTGGGCGTTGAACGTGAAAAAGTAGAGAATCACGGTAAACTCATCGAGAATCTGTGGGATCATTTCTACACTGAAGATCCGCATCAGTTGTGGGAGCCAACTTTCGTACGTGACTTCCCTGTAGAAACTTCTCCATTGACGAAATCTCACCGTACTAAGCCGGGGCAGGTTGAAAAGTGGGATTTGTATATCCGTGGTTTCGAATTGGGAACAGCTTATTCTGAGCTTAATGATCCTGTTGTCCAACGCGAACGTTTTGTTGAGCAGGCAAAGATGGCGATGGCAGGTGACGACGAAGCAATGGATATTGATGAGGACTTCATCGAAGCATTGGGCGTTGGTATGCCTCCTGCTGGCGGTATGGGTATGGGGCTTGACCGACTTCTTATCGCTTTGACTGGTGCAACCATACGTGAGACGATTACTTTCCCATTGGTAAAACCAATAAATAACTAAAATAATGCTGGTAGTATATAAACAAATGACAATATGCGTAGCGTATATATGCATCCATAAGCGCCGAAGCTATGGTCAGGTGTTTACATACTAATAGTGCTTTCGCATAGTGTCCAAAATTAGATGACGATGCGAGGGGAGCTCACATGAGTAAAGCTAAACTGATTCTTCAAGGATCTAGGCCGCTCACGTGGGCTCTTTCTGTATGTCCAATTATTATTGCTTCGCTATGTGCAGGAATGGATTCATTTTTCGCGCCACTTTCCATATACAGCCGAAGTTCACGATGGATTTTGTTGATATTTCTGAGCATCATTGTGGCGCTGAGTTTACAGATTTGTGCTAATTTCTTTAACGATTATTTCGATGGAATTCGAGGGGTAGATGCGAACAGATCTGATACGTCTCCTGTGCGTCTTAATTCCGTTGATTCTGGCGCTTTAGTAGCACTTAAAGCATCGCTTGGTGCCTTATGCATAGGCGTTGTGGCAGGTGTGGCGGCTGTAAATATCAGTAGGCAGTATTGGCTCATCGTTGTAGGAATTATATGCTCGATAGTAGCGCTGGCATACTCTACGTGGTTTAGTGCTCTTGGTCTCGGCGAATTGCTCGCTTTTATATTTTTTGGTCCTGTAGTTGTATGGAGCGTCGAGTATATGATTATCCGTCATCTAGGGCCTTGGGCTATTCTGTCGGGAATACAATGTGGCCTCATAGCGGCGGCAGTATTACTTATTAATAATATGCGCGATCAGTATAGTGATGCTTCTGGTGGGAAAATAACTATCGTAGTGAGATGGGGACGTGACATTGCTCGCAGACTATTAATCATAACTCTAACAATTATTTGGGGGATGAGTTTGTGTCAAATAATTGGCGCAATTATGGGAGTAAATGGTCAAACTGCGGCTTGGATTATGGTGATTTATACGGTAATTTTCGGATGCGCGATAGCCCTAAGTGCGTGGATAATTATTAATATCTTTCGTGCGGATAATCGTCCTGCTTTGTATAAGAATGCGTTTATGGGAGTGAATGGATTAATGATTCTTCTCATGCTTCACTACATTGTCGTTTTTGTAGTCGCCAACGCGCTTTAAACTAGAAGCTATGACTTACAAGTTAGTATTGCTCCGTCATGGACAGAGCGCATGGAATAAAACAAATCAGTTCACTGGCTGGGTTGATGTACCTCTGACCGAGCAGGGTGTGGAAGAAGCAAAGCGCGGAGGCGAACTTCTCAAGGAGAAGAACGTACTTCCAGATATCGTTTTCACTTCTTTGCTCCGTCGTGCAATTAACACAGCAAATATCGCTTTGGACTCTGCAGATCGTTTGTGGATTCCAGTTGAGCGTAGCTGGCGTCTTAACGAACGTCATTACGGCGCTCTTCAGGGCAAGAACAAGACCGAAATTCGTGAAGAGTATGGTGATGAGAAGTTCATGATTTGGCGTCGTTCTTACGGCACTCCACCACCAGAAATCGATCCAAATGATGAGTATTCTCAGAATAATGACCCACGTTACGTAGGTGCAGATGTTCCAGAGACCGAGGCACTTTCTAATGTTGTAACTCGTGTAACACCATACTGGGAAGAAGTTATCAAGCCACAGCTTGAAGCAGGCAAGACTGTTCTTATCGCTGCTCACGGCAATTCTTTGCGTGCAATCGTAAAGATGCTTGATGGTTTGAGCGAAGAAGAGATTGCTAAGGTTAACATTCCAACGGCTATCCCACTTCTCTATGAATTGGACGAAAACTTCAAGCCAATCAAGCCACGCGGTGAATACCTTGATCCAGAAGCAGCAGCAGCTGGTGCCGCAGCTGTAGCAAACCAGGGTAAGTAATTCAGGTAACTATTGATAAGGTAATACCTTAACTTTGTAGTTACTTCAAGGTTTATAGTGTTGGGCTCTATCTGACTAAAATCAGATAGAGCCCAACACTTTTATATTGCCCAGCGTCGAGTGTGGTGGGGAAATAAAATACGTTTTTTGCATTTTGTCCCGTTTATACGGTCTGTTCGTTCAATTCAATCCTTTGAAATGGGATTAGATGCAAAAATCAATATAGATAGCGAGAAAATAGATAACGTGAGGCGGGTATCTTCCCTTCTAAGAGAAGATACCCGCCTCACAGTGTATTCTTATGGAAATTGTGCATTATCATCTAATAGACGATAATGCACAATTCATAGTGCATCGCAGCTTAGTGCTTGCGGCGACGTGCGAAGAATACAACACCAGCGCCGATTACGGTAATAGCTACTGCAATTGCAGCCATCGTTGCGACATTCGCACCGGTACGAGCAAGAGTTGATACAGGCTCATAGATATGAGTTGTGTTACCCTTGCTATCGGTTTCTGTACGTACGTAACGGTAATCGTTGAAGTTGCGACGTGGCTGAGTGCCATCCTCGCGTGGACGCAATACCTTACCAGTAGTCGTAATCCAAATGGTAGTTACCTTATCCTGTGGATTCGTAGGAACAACTGGAGTATTTGGTGTGTCCTTACGGTAGATGTAAGTAACGTTAATAGTTCCATTGGTTACAGTACCAGTAGTGTTATTTTCCTTAGACTTTACGAAGGTGTACGTCGTGCCGTCCTTGGTAATGGTATTGTGCTTGTGATCGTCGGTGTTGTAGTTGGTTCCAACTGGTGTGTTTGTTTCATCATTCTCAGGGTTCTTAATGACGTTACCATCTTCGTCTACATAGTGAACGATGACATTACCAGTTGAAGGAGCAGGTGGTGTAACTGTCTGCTTCCTGTAGATGTAAGTGACGTCAGTAGTACCTTCTACAACAGAGCCATTAGTGTTGTTGCTCTGAGGACGAACATATGTGTATGTTTCGCCATTAAATGTAATGGTTGTTTCGCGCTTATCCTCGGTGTCGTAGTGTGTACCAACATTGACGTTTGTTTCATCGTTTACTGGGTTCTTGATGACATTGTCATCTTCGTCTACGTAATGAACGATAACGGATCCCTTTGCTGGGACACGCTTCTTGTAGATGTAAGTGACGTCAGTTGTGCCTTCTACGACTGTACCTGTGGTGTTGTTTGCTTGTGGGCGAACGTAATCATAGGTCTCACCGTTGAAGGTGATGCTTGTTTCGCGCTTATCCTCGGTATCGTAATTTGTACCGGTTGGAGCGTTTGTTTCATCGTTTACTGGGTTCTTGATGACGTTGTCATCTTCGTCGACATAGTGAACAACTACATTACCTGTGACGAGCTTGTAAACGTAGGTGACGTGTGTGGTGCCTTCTACGACGGAACCAGTTGTGTTGTTTTCCTTGGAACGTACGAGAGTGTAGGTCTTGCCATCCTTGGTGATGGTTTGTGGACGGTTATCTACTTCGGTGTCGTAGTGCGTGCCAACGTTGACATCTGTTTCGTCGTTTACAGGGTCCTTAATAACATTGTCATCTTCATCGACGTAGTGAACGACAACGGATCCCTTTGCTGGAACACGCTTCTTATAGATGTAAGTAACATCTGTAGTTCCTTCAACTACCTTGCCTGTGGTGTTGTTTGCTTGTGGACGAACGTAATCATAGGTCTCACCGTTGAAGGTGATGCTTGTCTCACGCTTATCCTCAGTATCATAGGACTGATTTACTGGAGCGTTTGTTTCATCGTTTACTGGGTTCTTAATGATGTTGCCATCTTCGTCGACGTAGTGAACAACTACATTACCAGTAGCAGCTGCATAATAGTATGTAGTCTGAGTCTGGCGAACAAGATCATTCCACAACTGAATAGAAACGTTAGTAGCAGAATCCGTTGGGCTGGTCTGATATGTTACGTAAATGCTCTTGGCATCACCACGAAGGAATGTAGGAGCAACAGTTGGGTTAGCACCATTGAATCCAAGATAAATCTGTGGACTGTTTGCCACACCAGCGGCGTCATCTGTTCCATAAACACGAACGTGGTTATGATCGTCATCGCCCTGACCAGAAGTAGGAAGAGCTGCGGTTGCGGATACCTGTGCAGGAGAACCTGGATTATCTACATACAAGGAACGGCCATCAGATGTAGTAGCAGAGGTGTTCAAAGTAGTATTGGTATTTACTGTGCCGATAGGCATTTCATTGGTCTCAAGTACCTTTACGAAGCCTGTGGTGCTTGCATCCGTATAGTTTGGAGTTCCGGTGTATGTAGGATCAGCAACAAGCAAAGTCTTAACAACACTACCGTCAGCCTTAGTGACACGCTTCAAAATTTTGACGTGCATGGCTGCTGAAGCCTTATCGAGATAATCTGTACCGATTGTGAAATCGCCAGCTGTACCTGTGCGTACATACTTGTAGCCTAGGAACTCACGTACATTTGATGGGGTAGTGCTCTGGCCAGGTCCTGCAAGAACAGAATATGTAGCCAAAGTAGTGTTCGTTCCATCTACCTTATAGAAAGTCGTAGAGAGCTGAGGAGTTTGAATCTGTGCGTTATTTACCTCATAAGCACCTGCAGCACCTTGGTTTCCCCAACGAAGATAGATAGTGCCGTAGCGCTTGCATTTGCGCCGTCAGTATTGTATTCGACACTAATTGGAGTGTTATTTACTGCGGAACGGCTACCAACTGTTACCTGCTGTGGCCACATGGTTGAGAAAGTTGTGAACTGACCTGTTTTTGCAGTAGGGGTCAAAGTCAAAGATTCCAACGGTGTGTTGTTGTTCTTACGCATAAGTTCAACAAGCATGTTCTTATTGGACTTATCGCGATTTACAGAAACGCGCACATAGTAATCCTGTGCAATAGTTTGACCAATGAATGCGTTACCAGTAGTTTCATGAACTTCCTGATTTTCGAACCAATTCAATGGCATATAGTTCGAAGTAAACCAATCCGTGTCAGTCGTAGCAGCCATACCTGCTGGAACTGCACTGTCAACTGCTGCAGCTCCGTTAGCATCGGTCATGGCTGGAGAAGGCTGGTCTGTGGTGTCGACAAGAGTACCAGCACCTTGGGCAATCTTTAAGTTTGCGACAGCTGTCTTTGTTTGTGCTGGCAAATTAGCATCGGTGATGAGTGTGTCAGCTTGTGCTGAAAGCACGCCTGTGCTGAGCATTCCTACTGTTACGAGCGCACTCGTAGCAGCTAATGCAATTTTTCGCACGAGCTTATTATCTCTCGAGAAATTGGAGATAGGCATAGAACTACCTTTTCTTCTTTCTTATAATCTCAGTGTGTATAACCTAATTCATGTATAGAGAACATGAAAATTGCTATATCAGTATAGCGAATGACATGTATAAGAAAAGGAAAAAATTGTTAATAAATACGATGAAATAAAGAAATAGTTGCTAAAAATTATTGAAAACTACATATAATTTATTATTTAGAGAGATAACATGGGGCTGGATACAACCATATGGTTATATCCAGCCCCCATTACCGTTAGGAACTTTGTATAGATTCCTTGTGACTTTTACTAATAGGCTTCGCTAATGAGCTTAGTGCTTGCGCATACGGGAGTATGCAACTACACCAGCACCAAGCATGACAACAGCCAGAGTAATTACTGAAAGTGTCATGACATTAGCGCCTGTTGCTGCAAGCTTCTTAGGAGTCTTCTTCTTTGGTGTTTGTGGTGTAACTGGGACTACAGGCTTCTCAGGAACAATTGGCTCATAGTAGTGAATTGTTTGAGTCTGAGGAACGAGCTCATTCCACATTTGGATAGAAATGCTCGTCACCTGTGGGCCAGCAGCGTCCAGAGCGATGTAGGTAACATACATGCTCTTACCATTTCCAGAAAGGAATGTAGGAGCAACAGTAGGATTTTGCCCATTGAAGGCAATGCTTACCTGTGGAGTGTTGTACAGCTGAGTCGTTGGATCAGTAGTGCCGTAAACATGAACAGCATTGACATCATCAGTTGTTCTATTCTGGGCATCAACGATTTCGCCAGAGCTTGGCAAAGAAGCGGTTGCGGTTACCGCAGCGGCTGTCTCAGCTGTGAAGAATGGCTGTCCGTTAGACATCAAGGCAGAAGTATCAATGGTGAGGTTGGTGTTTACGGTACCTGGTGCCATTTGATTTGTCTCGAGAATCTTCACGAAGCCTGTGGTGCTTGCATCATCATAGTTAGGGGTTCCTGTATATGTTGGATCTTGTACATACAATGTCTTAACTACATCACCCTGAGCGTTGATGACTCGCTTAATGCGCTTGACGTGTCGGCTGCTTGAACTTGCATCAAGGTAATCCTGTCCGATGGTGTAACCTTCAATATTTGCCTGTCGGTTAGTTACCGAACGTACATAGCGGTATCCAGCAAATTCACGCTTATCCGAAGTCGTAGCAATCTGGTTTTGGCCAGCGAGAGTGGAATAAGAAGCCAATGTAGTTTGACCGTCAACAGTCTTGTACAAAGTATTTGCGAGCAACGGGGTGCGAACCTGTACGTTATTAACTTCGTAAGGATTGTTATTTGCTGCTGCTTCACGACTCCAACGCAGATAAATCGTGCCGTAGTTATTTGCATTAGCAGGACCACGGTCGTAAGTAACAGTGATAGGAGTATTTGTTTCTGCAGGGCGGACACCCATTCGAACCTGAGCCCACTGGTTGGAGAATGTGGTGAACTGACCGGTTGGTGCTGCTGCAGTCAAATCCAAAGATTCCAAAGGCGTTGCATTATTAGTCTGCATGAGCTGTACGCGCATGGTGGTGTTCGATGGGTCGCGATTTACTGAAACGCGAACATAATAATTTGCATTAATCGTCTGACCAATGTTTGTGCCCGAAGCTGCATCAGTAAATGCCTGATTTTGGAACCAGTTAAGAGGCACATAATTCGTGGTATACCAATCTGCATCCGTAATTGGAGTGCGCCCAGCTGCTGCACCAGGAATTGGTGTATCTACCAAGCTAGCACCGTTGGCATCAGACATAGCTGGGTTAGGCTCTTGCGTAGCATCTACGAGTGTGCCACCACTTTGGCCGATGTGAAGCCCGTCGATTACTGTCTGAGTCTTAGCAGGCAAATCAGCACGTGGGATAAATCCCTCTTCTGCATGTGCAGTAAGTACTCCAGAACCGAGCATTGCGACAGTTACAAGTGCGCTTGTGGCAACAAGTGCAAGTTTGCCGCTTATTTTCTTTATATTAATAGAATTAGGCATAGTACCTTCTTACTCATTTCTCATAACACTGCTGTAATGCACAGACCTTGTGCCTAAGCATTACACACAATTATATCGAATTAAGTGTATAAAGTCAGCATGAGCGATAATCTCTATAAAATATCATCGACATGTAAACTGCGTTCATAATGTAACTACTGTGTACACGGTACGTTGACTTTAAAATACTGACTGATGTGATACGCAGAAGCTCGCAATTCGATACGCACAAGCTCGCAATATTCGCGACTCGCCCAATTGAACAGGCTCGCTGATAAACTGAGCAATGGTTAATTTGCGCATCCTCGTTCACGTACATGACTCATGTATATAAATAATGCATAAAGTTACAGTAGAAATATTTACAGTAGTAATTGAGCGCGCAAAAATTATCGAAGAATATTGATTGACGGGTATCTGCTCACAAACGGCGAAATATTTATAAATCTATCTAAGGATTTATGAGTGCACTCAAATGAAGCAAGTTTTAAAGCAGATAGAATTGCGCTTTCTCGCACGCTGTACACGGTCTCATACGTTTGCGTATGAATGTTTTGGGTTTCAGCACGTATGAGAGTGCGCAGAAAGTTTGAAAAATTATGAAATTTGACGAGTTGGGACTAAGTACGCCTATTTTGCGCGCAGTTAAGGATATGGGCTTTGAGGAAGCTTCTCCGATTCAAGCTGCAGCGATTCCTGTTGTTATGAGCGGCAAAGATATGATTGGCCAAGCTCAAACAGGTACTGGAAAAACGGCATCGTTTGGTATTCCAGTGTTGGAAAAAGTTGATCCGAAGAATTATGATACTCAAGTATTAATTTTGGATCCGACGCGTGAATTGGCAATCCAGTCAGCGGAGGAACTCCATCGTTTGTCTAAGTATATGCACGGTGTGAAAATTCTGCCTGTATATGGTGGTGCAGATATGGCACGTCAGATTCGTGGACTCAAGGACGGAGTACAAATTATCATTGGTACTCCTGGTCGAGTCATGGATCATTTGCGACGCCATACGATTAAAACTGAAAGCATTCATACTATCGTCTTGGATGAAGCTGATGAGATGCTCAATATGGGCTTTCGTGAAGACATCGAGTCGATTCTTGATCAGATGCCAACTGCTGATAGGCAAGTGGTTCTGTTTTCTGCAACTATGGCGCAGCCAATTATGGATATTACAACAAAATATCAAAAGGATGCGCAGCTTGTTCAAGTCGCTCAGACGGAACTAACAGTACCGAATATTGATCAGTATTATTATGACGTTCGCCGTAAAGATAAGACGGATGTTTTGACTCGATTGATTGATTTTTATAATCCTAAGCTTTCCCTTGTCTTCTGCAATACGAAGGCGATGGTTGACCAGTTAGCTGAGGTTTTGCAAGCTCGTGGATATATGGCTGAGGGATTGCATGGCGATATGAAGCAGTCTGCCCGCGATAGAGTAATGAAAAAATTCCGCTCAGGTAAGACGGATATTCTCATTGCAACGGATGTGGCGGCTCGCGGAATTGACGTTGACGATGTAGAAGCTGTATTTAATTACGATATTCCACGTGAAGTTGAGTACTACGTGCATCGTATCGGTAGAACTGGTCGTGCTGGTCGTGCTGGCCGCGCGTTTAGCTTTGTTCGCGGAAAAGAAGTATATAAATTACGTGATATTCAAAAGTACTGCAAAACTAAAATCGTTGCTCAGCAGATTCCAACTTTGGCCGATGTACAGGCTGTGAAAACTGAGAAAATTATGGATGACATTTCGACCATTATCGATAATGGCGGATTGCGCGAAATGATTGATGTTATTGACAATCAAATTAATACGTCAGATTATACGGCGATGGATATTGCTGCAGCTTTCTTAAAGCAAGCTCTTGATAATGCGAGTGATACTTCCGCTCAAAATTCGAACGGCGAAGATACATTGACTATGCAATCTGATGCTGATAATGAACGCGGTGATAAGCGTGGCCACAAGAAGCGTGACAAGCGCGCATGGAATGATGAATTCTCTGGTGAGCTTGCTGGCGAGCGACCTTCTCATAAAAAGAGGCGAGATCGTAAGCATAATCTGCACCTCGAAGAGGTCGAAGAAGGAATGGTACGGTTCAAGCTCAGTCTTGGTAAGAAACATGGTTTACGTCCAAATGATGTAGTTCGTATTATTTCATCTGAAGCGCATATTCCAGGCAAATCAATTGGAGCTATTGAGCTTAATGACACTTCGAGTTATGTAGAATTACCTCAAAAGATGTCTTCTGTCGTTCTTAAATCGCTCAAGAAAACAAAATTCAAGGGCAAGAAGTTAGGTCTTGAATTGGCTTTTAAGCGAAAGTAGCCTCTAAAAGGAAAAGCTGAAGTTCGTCAAATAAGATAGACAGCTATGCGAGGTGAAGTAAGTGCTAACGGGATATGAGCCGGATGCTCTGCACTAGAAATAACGTGTAGCTGAAATAATGTGAAGCTAAAACATTTGCGACGAAAGCAACAGTAACTCAAGCAATCATGACGAAAAACTGTGGGCGGTAAATATACACTTCGTATATTTACCGCCCACAGTGTTAATTCGTAAGCATTTAAATTATGACATGGTATCTGCGCGTACTTCAATCGACTTGTTAATTCGACTTGTTAATTCGACTTGTTAATTCGACTTGTTAATTCGACTTGTTAATTCGACTAGTTAAATCAACTGCTTAAATTGTGTACGCAAATCGCGTGATTAAATCGAGAACCAATACA
The DNA here is from genome assembly GCF_004332295.1 of Alloscardovia theropitheci. GTDB lineage: Bacteria > Actinomycetota > Actinomycetes > Actinomycetales > Bifidobacteriaceae > Alloscardovia > Alloscardovia theropitheci. The sequence continues at coordinate 62,049 of NZ_RXLP01000021.1, read as the reverse complement.
TATATATTGTATTGAGTCCTAATTAGTCGCCATCTTTGTCTACACCAATGAAATGAGTTGGATCTTTTGACGGATCGAATCCTGAAACGGTGTACACCATACGTCGTGCGATAGAGACGGAATGGTCGCCGATACGTTCATAGTAACGGCTCAAAAGAACAGTATCAATAGTTTGCTCTGTAGTGGCATTCCATTCATCTGAGCGAGCGATGGTATAAACCGATTCGAATAATTTATCCATCTCATCATCACGGATAATAAGATCTTGTGCGGCTTTTTCATCCTGATCGCCAAGGATGCGAACAAGTTTTTCCGTAGTTTCCTGCGTAAAGGACTGCATCTTGTGGAAAACTTCCTCAACTTGAGGAGCAAGTGGGGAATCAGGGAAAGTAGTACGTGCAATTTCAGCGATATGTCGTGCTAAATCGCCCATTCGCTCTAGCAAAGAGGCAACACTCATGGCGGACACAACGATGCGCAAATCAGTTGCAACTGGACTCTGCTTAGCTAAAAGAGTCACGCAATGATTATTGATGGAATGCTCTAAAGAATCAATTTTTTTATCATTATCAATGACTGACTGTGCAATCTCAATATCACAGTCAAATAAAGCTTTTCCTGCATTCTGCACAGCGACATTCACTGCGCTCGCTAGTGTAACCAAATCATCAGCGACTTGTTGCAATTCTTCGTTGAAAAGGGTGCGCATGTGACCTCCTGCTGGTTCTAAATGTGGTATTCCAATTTTAGAGTATGCCCGTGTCTTTAGCGTGTCTTTGCTATGTGGCGCTCAGCATAGAGCGCATATGTGATCGCATGTGTAGCCTCCTATGCCATGCGTATGACACAATAGTCATATGCAGTTTGACGTTACCTCTGTTGTCTCGCTCATCATAATCATCGTTATGACGGTGATTTTTGTAGGGTGGATTCTTTCGTTTCTATGGCGATTAATCTCGCCAGTGATTGCTCATAATAAGAGTTTTTGGCGGACAATGAAATCAATGCAATGGCGTATGAAGTATCGACGTAGAAGGCGTATACGTCAGCGTCTTGATGTGGATGATGATGACGACGATGATGATGACGACGAACTTGATCTTACAACTATTCGTGTTCTTTCTCAGCTTGAAGCTGCGACAATAGTGGTGAGCGCTGATGATGAAGTTGAGCGGGCATCTGCATCTGCTTATCGGTGGAATATTGTCGATAATGACGAAATAATAAATGAAGAAATTCTTGATGCCATTCATCGCGTTCGACAAGGGCAGGGTCGTCAGAGCTTTGATATCGTCACGCACACTGCGACTGTGATTGACGAAGATAACGAATTCGGCGATGAAATAGGTAATACGGCTAGTAGTGATTCCAGTCAAATTCGTGATAATGATAAATTTGCTACGAAAACTGTCGAGCGACCACATTGGTTGGCTGTTTCAGTAAGCGCAATAAGTGATCATATGATTTTGGTTCTTATTCGCGATAATAGTGAGCAAAAACGTTTCGCTCAAACGCGTGACGATTTTGTGGTAAATGTAGCTGAACAGCTTATCAAACCGACACAGCAGATGGAAGCTATCGGAAATCGTTGGAAGAACTTTACGTCAGCTGAAGCGATATCACGTGATGGTAAGATTATCGCCACTCAGGCGGGGCACTTAAATAAGCTGGTATCTGACTTACTGCTACTTATTCAAGCGCAAGAAAAAGTCATGCCAAGTCCTGAAAATCGACTTGATTTGGGTGAACTTGTAATTTCTGTAATATCAGATATTAAGCCATATCGAGGTGTGCGTATCCATACACGATGTGCACAAAACATTATGGTGAATGCAAGTGCCGTGCAAATTCGTGCAGCAGTCGATAAACTCGTTGCGAATGCTATTCATTATTCAAACGATAATGCAGTGGTGACCGTGGTAGTAGATAAAGCTCATGATGATAAATTTGCGGTAATCCGAGTCATCGATACAGGAGTTGGAATCCCACAAGACGAACAATCGCACATATTCGAGCGTTTTTATCGTGGATCGCAGCAGCCATATGATTCGGATGATTCGGTAGGTCTTGGATTGTCCATTGTCAAGCACGTGGCTTTGACCCATCATGGAACTGTGACGGTGTGGAGTGCTCCAGGCAAGGGGAGTACGTTTAGCTTGTTCTTACCACTTGCTCAGTAAATTGCGGTAATACCTACTGCACAATATTTACCGCACAGGAAAATCAGTAAATTTTGGGCTTCAAATATGGGCTTCCAATGTGATCAGCGAACAGCGGCTGCTAAGTAAGTTGGATTGATGGATGGTTTGCGGTTTCCAGTGAGTACTTTTCAATCGCAGGTAACTTTGGTTTTATCTTGTGCATAGCGTTTAGTGGCGTCGAATTTTATAGCCTTTTCATGCGCTGATGTAGTAATCGTATAGGCTGAAGTAGCGCAAAATTTTGCGCGGCCGAGAATACAGTATTTGCGAAATTTATTGCTGCATAAGAGCTACCAACCGGTATAGGTGACGGTTGTATAGCTCCCAAATTAGTCCCAAAACACCGATGATAATTCCCCATATGCAAATCATGAAACGATCGCCGTAGATACCTTGTATAAGGAAGAAGCTTCCAAAAATAATAGCCAAAATCAGCCAGAAAATGGTACCAATGAGGAAAATAATATGAAGATCAACTTGCTCGGCTTGGGGGGTTTCGCGACGCTTTTCAGGGTCAAAAATAGGTGCAATCTTCATATTGATAAGATTAAAACTTCGTCAAGACGATGAGCTCCTTAAGAAAGATGGAAGCAAAGATACGAGCTTAGTTGAGAGCATTGTTCTCATCTTTCAATGCAGTGACAATTGCATCAATGCATTGTGTTAAAGCGATTACGTCTTGAGTATCTACTGATGGGAAAACTCCGATTCGTAGCTGATTGCGACCCAATGCTCGATAGCCGGCCACGTCTACTATCCCGTTAGCGCGCAAAGCTGAGATGACTTCCTGCGCGCTGATACTCTCATCGAGATCAACCGTAACCACGACTGTGGAGCGCGCTGACTTCTTAGAGACAAAAGGCTCAGCGTATTCGACGTTTTGTGCCCATTGATAGATGACTTCAGCCGATTGAGCGCAACGAGCCTGTGCCCAATCGAGACCGCCGTTCTTCATGAGCCAATCAATCTGATTTTTCAACATGATAAGTGTGGCGATAGCGGGGGTGTTGAGGGTCTGGTGCTTGCGTGAATTCGTGACGGCGTGTGTAAATGATAGGAATGATGGGATCCAGCGTCCCTGCTCTGGATGAGATAATGCATAGGACTCGATACGTTGTGCCCGTTCAATCGCACGTGCAGAAGCAAGCGCAATCCATAATCCGCCATCGGATCCAAAGGCTTTTTGCGGAGAGAAGTAATAGACATCAATCTCACAAGGATTAATTTTCGTGCCACCAGCTGCTGATGTTCCGTCAACAATCATTAATGCGTCATCGTTTGCTCCCTCGATACGGTGAACAGGAGCGAGTACGCCCGTAGACGTTTCATTATGAGTCCAAGCATAAGTGTCGATATCCGAGCTAGCAGACGGTAAGCAGTAGTTGCCGAAGTCAGCACTATAAATTACTGGTTCGTCAAGGAATGGACAGTTTTTTGCACTGTTCGCAAATTTTTCGCTAAAAGATCCATACGTCGCAAACGCAGCTTTTCTTTCAATAAGACATGCACATGCTATATCCCAAAATGCGGTTGCGCCGCCATTACCGAGGACAACTTCATAATCATCTGGAAGGTTATAAAGAGTGCGAATTCCATCTTGAATTTCGCCTACTAAGTCTTTAATGGGCTTTTGTCTGTGTGATGTACCCATAAGCTGGGAACCAGTATCGGCTAAAAATTCCAGCTGAGCATCGCGAATTTTACTTGGGCCTGAGCCGAATCGGCCATCAGCAGGGAGCATGGAAATATCAAGAAGTGGCATATTTTCAGTCATACTTCAAATATAACGTGAAATTTTTGCAAGATGGCTGAATGTACGCATCGTGAGAAGAAAACTCATTCCTCGTGGAAATTCTTCAAAAAATTGCACATAATCGCAAATGACTGTATATGATGAAGCGGTGACTAAAGCGCAACGAGTACACGAGCATCTACGCGTGCATATGTGAAAATTTTCTTGTGAACAAACAAAATTATGATAAATAATTTCCCTGAAATATCAACGATTTGTAGAGGAAGCGTATCGTCTAGACAAGGTGAGAAAAATTGTTTCACCTTGCATACATACAGAGTTGAGGCTAAAATGGTGCGAGTCCGAGTAAAAAATGAGGAGTGATTTTTATGAAACATGCAGCGCACAAGGCGGCTTCTGTCAACAAGCGCACTGCAAAGCACGCAAGTGCTCTCACTTCTACGCTCGCTACGGAAACTTTGCATGAAGCCGTTGCTCGTGAGGTTAACGCAATGCCGCGCACTCGTCGTGAAAGACGTGCTTACGAACGTGCTCATGCGCGTAAGAATCGTTTCACTATGTCAGGCGCTATTACTCTGCTCCTTGGCACAGTGGGTACAGCAGTAGCTGCTACTGCTGCGGGCATGAATTCTAATCTTTTTGATCGTACCGTTGCGGTTGCTGCAGCTGCTGATACGCATGCGACAACGACTGATTCTACAGCACGGTCGACTGTGTCGCGTTCGTCAGAACGTACAAGTAAAGATGAAATTCAACCTGGCGTAGAAACTGCTTCGGTGAAGACTTCGGATGCAGTTGCGTGGAATGTTGAAGATGGTGCTACAGCCATTGATGTGAATAATTTGACTGCAATTGATCATCCGACTGGGGACGTAGGCCTTGCATATGAATTCTCACAGTGCACATGGTGGGCGTATACGCGTCGTCATCAGCTGGGACTTCCAGTAGGTTCATACTTTGGAAATGGTGCTCAGTGGGCAAATTCAGCTCGTAAGCTTGGCTATTCAGTTGATAACAAGCCTCAGGTTGGCGATGTAGTAGTATTCCAGCCAGGTCAAGAAGGCGCTGTTGCATACTATGGTCACGTTGCAATCGTTGAAAAAGTTAACGATGATGGCTCTATTGTAACTTCCGAATCTAATGCCGGTACAGGTGGAAAGATTTTCTCGCGAACGATTTCCAACGCTTCTCGCTTTGAATTCATTCACGAGTAAGATTTTATATAGTGCTCTTTGTGGAGTGGACTATACTGCCCACTCCACTTTTTATTTCATCATGTGATGTCAATTGGTGCCACGTAGGTCTATGCGGTATCACAGAATCTGTGAGTTAAGACATGCCTTTCCTTGCTGAGTAATTTCGCGCTACAATGTGAGTACAGGAACTAACAAGGAGGTGTTCCATGGCACGGTATGAAAAGGCAATTCTCGTAGGCGTCGATGGTTCTGAGGCGGCGTATAAGGCAGTATGGTGGGCGGCTAATTATGCACATCATGCAGGGTTAACCTTACATATAGTCAGTGCGTACACTTTACCAAGCTATGCTGCTGTGTCTTTCGATAATACGTTTACTGCATCGGGAGATGATGCTGCTTCGCGTCTTGATGCTCAAGAAATTTTAGGCAGAGCAAAGGCAATTGCGACAAGACAAGGCGTAGAAGCAACAACCCTCATCGTAACGGGTGAACCATCTGCTGTTTTTATTGAATTATCGCGTAATTATAATTTAGTAGTTATTGGCAATCGTGGTAAGGGAGGTCTGGCCGAGCGTCTTCTTGGAACGACGTCGTCTAGCTTACCTGCATACGCGTATTGCCCAATTGTTGTTGTCCCATATACTGATGATGATGGCAATAAAGTTCATCTGAATAACGAGATAACTCATGTCGTTGTTAATTCTGATGAGTCAAAATGGGGACTTAAGGCACTTGAAATTGCTGCAGAATTTGCTGATAGTTGGGGTGCTCAGCTTAAAGTTATTAGCGCAGTGCCGCCTCTTAGTAACTTAGATGATACAGAAATGAGGAGTGTCCTCGAATCTTACGCTGATGATTTGCATACGCGCTTAGCTCCGCTTCGTGTGAAGTATCCAAGCCTGGTTATTGATGAGCAAGTAGCAGTGGGTACATCGGTGCATGCTTTGGAAGCAGCGTTACCTGAAAATGATATCGTCGTAGTAGGCTCTCGCGGGCGTGGTGGTCTTACTGGTCTTTTGTTTGGCTCGGTAAGTCAAGCTCTTCTGCAACATTCAGATAAACCTGTTTACGTGGTTCCACGCCGCTATGTGCAGGCAGCAGAAAGCGAGCTAAATACTATTCCAGACTCGCCGGATGAAGTTGCAACTAAGCCATTGAGTGATATTACGGGTGTGGAATCAATTACTGTGGAACAAGCTGAACCTTCTGAATTAAAGAATTTGGAAGAAACAATTGACCCATCGTAAAAAATTATCATAAGACAAAATGGATATGGCATAAAGTCGAGGAAGTCGAGAAAGACTAGAAAGTCGTAGAGATATATATGTGGAAACATATATCGACGAATTTGGCTTTTCCAGAGAACAGGGAATAGAGTAATAATTAGAAAGATTCGGGTGGTTGTATACAAATAAAATGTATACAACCACCCGAATCTTTTACATATAACTGCGAAAATTAGTGACGAATGTCTACATCCATACGTACAGGTGTTTCCTTGACATAAGTATGCATGACCGTGCAGCCCTTTTCAATATGGCGACGGACGCGTTCAGCTAGCTTTTGAGCCGCTGCCTCGTCCAAACCTGCTTCCATTGCATCAACTACAACCTGCTCGTTAAAGCTAAGATAGCTATCGGTTTCGTCGTCGTAATTTGCATCTACAACAATTCGTGCTCCGTTGCCTTCGCCTAATGCTGATTCAACAGCGAACTGGCTAGACAATGCCGCGCAAGCAGCGAGAGCGATTTTACTTAAATCGCCAGGTGAGAAAACGCCTGGATCTGAGCCGCGACCAAACTTGATATGGGCACCATCATCGCTGAAAGCATCCCATGAGCCGTCTTCCTTATTACGCTCAACCCATAAACGTGCCATGGTGTCTCCTTAATTTGAAGAAGTATTATCATCTCTTACAATACAACGAGGAGTATGAGTATTCCCACCGTTATTTATTTATGTAGCAAAATTCGCTCGTAGCGTGAGTGGATTTGTATTGTATAGCAACCAAATCGTGTAGTAGAGGACTCGGCTGAGAACGTTTTGGAGTGATTTTGATAAGTAGAGCAGAAGAATGCGCAGGCTGAAACAGGATGTGCTGACGCAAAAGGCTCTGGAATATGTACGTTGAAGGAAGTATGTTTCACGTGGAACGCGATGATTATCAATATTTTGTATAGAGATATCATATGTTGCAAGGGCTGTCTAGGCGTTTGAGTTATCGCTCGAAAAGAACATAAAGTCATGCTATGCGCAAAACAGGTGTGTGACCGTGCTAATGTCATACGTATGGCACTTACACAGCAAGAACTTGATGATATTCGCGCTCGCATTCCAGCGCGTCCTGAAACTGATATTCCTATGCCGTATGAGGATACAGTTCGAGATATTTTGCTTAATGGAACGCTGAAATCGGATCGAACAGGAACGGGAACTGTATCCGTTTTCGGTCGTCAGATGCGTTTTGATCTGAGCGAATCATTCCCACTTCTAACGACTAAACGTGTGTTCTTCAAAGGTATCGCATACGAATTGCTCTGGTTCCTTAAGGGTTCGCACAATATTAAGTGGCTCCAGGAAAATAATGTTCATATTTGGGACGAGTGGGCAGATGAGAACGGCGATTTAGGGCCGGTATATGGTGTTCAGTGGCGTAGTTGGCCAGCTCCAACTCAAGACGATCCTGAGCATACTATAGATCAGATTGCTCAGGTGCTTGATATGCTTAAGAATAATCCTGATTCTCGCCGTATGATTGTTACGGCGTGGAACCCTGCCGAGGTAGAGAATATGGCTTTGCCTCCATGCCACTCGTTATTCCAATTCTATGTCGCTGATGGCAAGCTCTCATGCCAGCTTTATCAGCGTTCAGCAGATATGTTCTTGGGCGTTCCTTTCAATATTGCTTCATATTCTTTGCTCACTTTGATGATGGCTCAGCAGGCAGGTCTTGAGCCGGGAGAATTTGTGTGGACTGGTGGTGATTGCCATATTTATGATAATCATATGGAGCAGGTCTTAGAACAGCTTGGTCGTAAGCCTTATCCTTATCCACAGTTGAAGCTTGAAAAAGCAAATTCCTTAGAGGAATACCAATATAGTGATTTCGTAATTGAAAATTATCAGTATCACCCAACTATTAAAGCTCCAGTTGCTGTGTGAGATATGTACTAGTTGTATAGTCATGTGATTATGAGTCACTTGATGTGGGCAAACGATTATACCAAAGTTCGTTTGCCCACTTTGTTTGTTAGTATAAATGATATTGACTTTTATATAAGGAGATAACTGATATGGAGAACGATAGTAGTCGCAGTGGCTACCACCAACCTCAGCCCGCATCGGCCGGGCATAACTTCCGTCGATTTAGGGAAGACGCCGATGAGCAGTGGGATGACGACATCATTGAAGAATCAACGCATTCTGCTGAACCACTTATCAAACTTATTTGGGCGCAAGCATACGATCGTGAAGGAAATCCTGGAGCTCTGGGCTTAAACGGCACGATGCCATGGCATCTGAGTGAAGATATGAAGGCATTCAAGGATCACACAATTACGCACCCAGTTATTATGGGGCGTAAAACATGGGAATCATTATCAGAAAAGTTTAGGCCATTGTCTAATCGTGATAACTACGTAATTTCGCATAATCCAGATTATGTAGCTAAAGGGGCAACTGTAGTTTCATCTCTTAATGATGCTATCGAACTAGCTTCGCAACCTGCTATTCCTGATGATGGTGTACGACGCGATGAAATTTGGATTATCGGCGGCGCACAGATTTATTCTGAAGCTATTAATCGCGCTGATGAAGTCTACATTACTGATCTAGATATTCATGTAGAAGCGGATGCCTTTGCTCCACTCGTTCACGTTGATGATGAGAATAGTTTATGGTCTGAAGAGATTATACGCGACTGGACCGCTCCAAAGGATACAAAAAACGAAATCAAGCGTTACCGCTTTAGGGTGTTAAGGAGAGCTTAATGTACACCATTATGACAGTGTGCACAGGTAATATTTGCCGCTCGCCAATGGCTGAGATTGTCTTGCGTAAATATGTTGAGGATGCAGGGCTTGCTGATCGCGTAGAGGTGAAATCTTCTGCAGTATCGTCTGAGGAACATGGAAATCCTATTGACCGACGAGCACAACGTGCTCTGAGAGCTCGCGGCTACGAATTGCCAGCTCATCATTTTGCACATCGAATTACGCGCGATGAAATTGATGAAACTGATCTATTCTTGCCAATGACTGCATCACATAAGATTGCTTTATTGCGCCAAATTCCGGCAAGTGATGCAGCACAGGTGCATATGTATCGTAGCTTTGACCCTCAGCTTCCGGCAGTTAATGCGAGTACTGAATCGAGCATCGACTTGGTTGATCCTTGGTATGGAGGTCCAGAAGATTTCGAAATTGCGCTTGATCAGATCGAAGAAGTCGCGCCTTATATAGTTGATTGGGTGAGTACCCAGTTGGATGAGTAATGTGCTAAACTTTCTCCACTAACTCGTTAATTATTCAGATAAATTAATGAAATTAGACAGAATAACAGCCGCTTCTTGCAATGTGTGAGGAGCGGCTGTTTTATGCATTAATTGCTATCAGCGTGAAAGCTAAGCTTTATTTAGTTAATTCCTTAAATCGACTTTCAGGGATAAAACCAGATTTGACGACTTCATCAAGATTATTTTTATCCAAGGTCAGCGGATCGAGGAGTTTTGATGGTACTTGGATGACACCATTATCCATTTGACTATTAATGCCAGAAACCTCTTTGCCCTGAGCAATTTCGACAACCATCGTATAGACGGCATCAGCAAGCTTAGCAACGTCCTTGAAAACAGTCATGCTTTGCAAATCTTGATGAATGTTTGAAATCGCGATTTCATTAGCATCTTGTCCCGTGATAACCGGCCAAGAATCCGTTCCTGGCTTCATATCCGGACGTTTTGTCTGGATGGCATTAATTACACCCTGTGCGAGGTCATCATTTGGTGTGAGGACGGCATCAAGTTTCTCACCATGTGCATAACTTGAGTCGAGAATAGATTCCATATCTGTCTGAGTTTGAGCGGTTTTCCAAGACATTACAGAGATGGATTGCCACTTGTCGACGGAGAAATTACCATCGACACCGCCACCATGCTTAGAAATGCTACGTAATACGCCGCTCTTAAAGTATGGCTGAAGTAAATCCCAAGCGCCTTTGAAGAAGTATTTTGCATTATTATCATCTGGAGATCCAGTGAATACTTCGATGTTGAATGGGCCTGTAGCTCCCTTCTCAAGACCGAGCTTGTCGATAATGTAGCGCGCTTGCAGTGTGCCGACCTGCTCAAGCTGGAACGTAGCGTAATAATCAACTGCTTTAGTATTCATAATTAGTCGGTCGTATGCAATTACCTTTGCGCCAGATTCATGAGCTTTCTCAACTGCAGGTCCCACAGAGGTACCATCTTTAGCGGCAACTACGATTACTTTGGCGTTATTGTTGACCATATTTTCAATGTCAGAATTCTGCTGAGAAGGCTTATCGTCTGCGTAGGAAAGGATTACTTTGTAACCAGCTTTCTCAAGTTTTGTTTTAAGGTTACGACCATCTTTATTCCAACGTTCCATCGATTTTGTAGGCATGGAGATTCCTATAGTTGCGCCTTTTTCGATAGAGGATGAAGATGAGGAACTTGAGCCACGGGTGGAGGAGCAAGCTGCCAACCCGAAGAGAAGAGATGCTGTGGCTACAATGGTCAGCGCTTTCTTCGTGATATTCATTTTTTCTCCCTTAAGTCGTCATTAACTTTCTGGCGATGGATATCGATTTTGATTTGTTGACGATATCTATGTGAAGTATATCACATGTTAGTTAAACGAATGAACTAACTGTGAAGATGTGTTTCGTGTCGTATATCGGACTTGTGCTGGGGGATAGAGGTGAAGAAGTTTCTGTAACGGGCGGGATTCATTTTTTTGCATATTTGCCCATCTGGAGGCAATGTAATTATTCATTAGGATGGAATAAATGGGAAGAAATGCAAAAAAGATTTCTAGGGAGGTTTTTGCTGTGTATGTAAGGTCTACTTCTGACCATTAACCCTTAGCCCGCCTTCTAACCTGGGATGTCCTTCTGAGTGCCATGTTTGGAGAATAGGGGGGGCGGATAGTGAAAAACAAAAAGACCCTCACAATGGAGGGTCTAAGTGGTGGCTCCGACCGGCGTCGATCCGGTGACCTTACGATTTTCAGTCGCACGCTCTACCAACTGAGCTACAGAGCCAAATTATGTTGGAAAAATAAAACCCGGAAAGACCGGGCTATATTCCAGCGACTCCGACCGGACTTGAACCGGCGACCTCCGCCGTGACAGGGCGGCGCTCTAACCAACTGAGCTACGGAGCCACGATTGCTTTAGCAACCAAGAGATAAATATACAGAGCTTTTTGACGATGCGCAACTTGAAAAAAGAAAAAACCTTAGAAACCGCTTGATTTCTAAGGTTTTACGGCGTGTCATATGAGCGTTCGGAGTGTCTAAGGAAGATTAATTACTAGATTCTCGCACGTTACTGAGAGTTTCTAAAAGATACTTTCAGTGTGATTTCTAATATTTAACTTTCAGTTGGTTACCTTTTAACTATCGTTAAGCTCATGTCTGACTTTATATGAAACATGTATCAACTAGTTCTTCTGCGACCATGTTTCAACGTCGATATGATGGTTTGGATTAGCTTGCCATGCGTTCCACGCTGATTCGACGATATCCTTTACGTCGTACTGTGCGTGCCATCCCATCTCGGTGTTGATGCGCTCAGGGGAGCCGATAAGATGTGGAGGGTCGCCAGCACGGCGTGGCATTATCGTTTCTACGAAAGGTAAACCTGATACGCGCTTAATTTCGTCAACGATTTGACGCACTGAGGTTCCGGTTCCTGTTCCTACATTAAAAGCGTCGTACTTTCGTTCATCGCGGTCAAGGTAATTCATTGCTGCGATGTGTGCGTCAGCGAGGTCTGAGACGTGAATATAATCGCGTACGCATGTGCCATCTTCAGTAGGATAGTCATCGCCGAAAATAGCTGGAGCTAAACCGCGCTGAAGTCGGTCAAGCACCATAGGTACGAGATTGAGAATGGCTGGATCTTCAAGCTCAACTGGGCCGCATCCTGCTACGTTGAAGTAACGCAATGCGCAGAAGCGAATTCCATATGCGTGAGCTGCAGCGCGTCCCATCCATTCTCCGAAGAGCTTTGTCTGGCCATATGGATTGATTGGTACCATAGGTTGCACATCTTCTGGTACGACGTCGACGGGCGGCACGCCATACGTTGCGGCTGAGCTAGAGAAAACGAGTTTCTTTGCGTCGCTATTTTTCATAGCTTCAAGTACGTTAAGCAAGCCATTGATATTTTGGCGGTAGTACCATAGTGGCTTTTCGACGGATTCGCCAACTTGCTTCCTTGCGGCAAAATGTATTACTGCGTCAACGTCTTCGTCTCGCATAATCTGAGCTAGTCGCTCATCTGCACCTGCTGCAGAAACATCCATGCCGTATAAGCGTGCGCCTTCGATGCGGGTTGGCTTGCCGTAACTTAAATCATCTACTACAACAACTTTTTTACCTGCTTCGTGAAGAGCGTGTACAACGTGAGCACCGATGTAACCGCAGCCACCTGTTACAAGAACGGTCATGATTCTCCTTAAATCATTGATCTTGAATAATCACATATGTGCACTTTTGTGCGCCATTGTTCATTTGTGACACTTTTATTATAGCGCGCTATCCATATATTATGCTTGTCTAAGAAGCAATAATGAAGTAATTAATGTGAAGGTTTATTGAGATGGAAGAACAACCAATAAATGCCCGTTCGAGCGGTAAGGAAATGGCCGGCGAACAAATGGTCGGCGAACAATTGGCTAGCCAACAGTTAGATGGGAAACAGCCGCAATCACAACATCACCGTTCAGTAGTTTCATATGTGCGTAGATCGACTCGTTTGGAGGGACGTATGGAACGTGCGTGGAACGAATACTCTGATGAGTACATGCTCAGATTTGAAGGATCGCATAATGAATTAGGTGTGGATTCTCAGCTTATTATTACGCGCCAGATGCTGAAGGATAAGTGGGGTGAAGGATTTCGAGAAGAAGGCCGTATCATTGTCGAAATTGGTACGGGCCAAGGCGAGAACATCATAGCTGCTGCTCGCAATAATCCACAAGATAATTTTATAGGCATTGAGGTGTATACCCCAGGTGTGGCACATGCGTTGCTTAAAGCCGGTAAGGAAGAGCTTAGAAATCTGCGTATGGTTCAGGTAAATGCACCTGAATTGCTGCAGGCTTTCAAGGATGGAGTAGTTGACGAAGTGTGGACGTTTTTCCCGGACCCGTGGCCGAAGACTAAGCATCATAAGCGTCGAATTGTTCAAGATGGTCTAGCGAGAGCAATTCATAATGCGCTTGTGGAAAATGGTGTGTGGCGTATAGCAACGGACATTGATGACTACGCATTGCATGTACATGAAGTTATGGATAGACGTGATGACTTCATAAATGAGGGCGACGTTGTGGTGAGTTTGGCAACTGAACATGTAAGTAAGGGCAATGCACAGGAAGCTGAACTATTGCCTCATGCAGATTTCATGGAATCAGAACGTTTTAGCGAACGCGTTCTTACAAACTTTGAGAATAAGGGGCTTAAAGCTGGAAGAACGATTCATGATTTCACGTATCGACGTCAATAAATGCTGATAGAAGAAAACATTATAGAGAAAGACTTGCAAGTTTTAGCTTGATATAAGGAAGACACGCCGAATAGGTTTGCACTTGCATTCTAGGAAGGCGTTCGTTAATATATATCAAGTCCGCCCCCGTCGTCTAATGGTTAGGACATCAGACTTTCACTCTGACAACGAGAGTTCGATTCTCTCCGGGGGTACGATACAGCTCCAGATTTCTGGAGCTTTTTTGTTATGCATGAACTTATAGATTGATATAACGAGAGCGGTTCAAATGATTCTTGAACCGCTCTCTTGCATCAAGCTTGTGATGCTCTGTTTAATTCCCGCTGTCAAGGACGAAATTAGAGTACGAATTCCCCACGTGCTAGAGCTGCATTAAATTCTTCTTGGGTAGGAACACGTCCGTTATTGTGCTGGAATGCTTCTAGCCACTGAGCCTGAGTAGGTCCAGCAGGCTGAGAAACTGGGGTATTCATAACGGATTGCGTAGGTTGAGAATTTGTAAACTGTGTAGTCTGAGATACTGGTGCTTGCATAGGTGCAGGCATAGGAGCAGATGCGTTAGATGGATTCTGTGCTTCAGCAGGGTTTACTGGAGTTTGTCCTAGAGGAGCTGAAGGGGCAGCAGGAGCATTAGGAGTAACAGGCACATTAGGATTTGGTGCAATTGTTGGAACTGTTGTAGCATTGCGATCCTTAAGCCAGAATACAATTGCAGCAACGCTTGTTGCAACCATGACGATTGCACCGATAAGCAGAAGATAATAGCCGATGTTCAAAGAAGACTGAACGAAGTCGCTTCCATCTGTACTGAAATTTCTTGAAACGCCGATAATCATTTCAATAGCTACCAAACCTGCAACGAGAGACAGGCCCATAATCGGATTTCGCAAGTTTGTTTTCTTCTGAACTTTTAAGACGGCCGTAAGAATAATAACCACGATGGAGAGGACAACCATGATAGTGGTATCTGAAAAACGCGAAGTCGAGCTGTTAAAGAGTATGTCAAGGACGGAGAGGGACTGGCTACCAGCGAAAGAATGGAACGTAACTAATGGCAAGAAGATGCTGATAAGAGCAATAATCGCGCCGAGTGCTGAACCAAGAATGAGAACGTCTTGACGGTTTTGCGATGAAAGATTTTTGAAGTTCTTGACATCGCTGAGTGCTTCATCAGCAAATAATTTAGCGTTATTGACCGCAGTGTTCATTGTTTCATTCATCTGATTCGTGTCAAAAGGAAGCGGGTTAGCCGCAGATGCGCTCTGTGCATAGTCTCGGATCTCGCCACGGGATACGGCGGCATTGTATTCTTCAGCTGAAGGAGCGCGACCGTTGAGCGCAACGAATTGATTGTGCCAATCTTGTGGACTAAGAGGCTGTGGAGCAGAAGTTTGAGGTGGAACCTGAGCTGTACCTTCGCTAGGAGTAGAAGCTGGAGCGGTAGATTGTGGTGTATATGGTGTCTGTTGAGCATCATTCATTGGGATGTTGTCAGTCATATTTACCTTTCGTGATGTGTTTTCAATTTATTCTGAGTAAAGCCGTAGTACATTAATTAAGTAGTACATTAATTAAGATGAACGCGTTTGCGATAGCTACTCCATAAACGTTCTGCTGTATCTATCTTGAAAATAGAGCACCACGCGCCATAAACATGATACATAGAGTTGAGAAGAGGGTATAAACGTAGCAGTGTGCGTTCAGGATAACCATCGCGCGTATGTCCCGGATGTGCGTCAAAAGTCGTTTGGAAACGCTTCATATAATTCTTGAAGGAATCATGCTTTGTACCCATACGACGAGCGCTTGCCCCAGTTACCATTGCAGTGCAGTATTGCGTCTTAAACCCTTGTTCAAATAAATGCAAACTGCAATCAATGTCCTCGTGGAAAACGTCTTCCACATCATCACAAACAACAGGGCGTATAGCTTCCCATGCCTCACGTCGCATTGCCATATTCGAGCCAAATAAAAGGGGCATTCCGTCAGCGCTATACTGCTTTTCACGTACAAGCCCATCAAAAAATTGGCCGACAGGAGGAAGAGGCATATCGTAATAGCATACAGGGCCTGTAATTCCTGCAATATGAGGATGTGAATCGAAGAAAAGAGTGACTGCTTCTACCCAATTTGGCTTAATCATACAATCAGCATCAAAGCGAGCAACTATGTCACCTGTCGCCAAGTCGAGTCCAAAATTGCGGGTTGGAATTAAACCCTGAGCAGCAGTTTGCTGTGTTAAGACAACATTCGTCCCAGGATGTGAATCAATGAAATTCTGAACGATTGAGCGAGTGTTATCAGTTGAGTTATTGTCCACTACGATAATCTCATGCGCCTGAACGGTTTGAGTAGTTGCATTGCGCAGACAATCGAGTACGCGCCGTGATTCATTCCATGTTGGAATAACAATAGAAACTGAAGTCATAATGCCAGTTTATCTAATGGGTTCTATAAGGAGCACCAAAGCTTTTAAAGAGTAACGATATGAAAGAATTATGAATGTAGTAAGCAGTCGGGCCGTAATTTGGAATAATGAGGTTGTGGGCAGGTGGAATAATGAACACTATGACTCCAGAGAGAAAACAAGAAGAAGTAGCAGATTTAGCCTCGATTTTCCCTCGTAAGGGCGATAGTCGTCGTCCTCCTGAGTGGTATACACGCGCTTTGTTATATGCATTTATTGCAGTCGTCCTTGGATACTTTGCATGGACCGCATTCGATAATTTGCAAAGCGTTATTCTTAATATCATTATTTCGTTATTTATTGCTTTTGCTATAGAACCAATTGTACGTTGGCTCATCTCTAAAGGATGGAAGCGCAACGTTTCTGCTGGGCTTACTCTTCTTTTCCTATTTATTCTTATTGCTGCTTTTATAGCTGTTTTCGGTAATTTGATGATTCGTCAAATAGTATCGATTATTTCGGGCCTTCCTGAGCTATATACGCAAGTAAGTGATTTTGTTCAGAGTCAGTTTAATTACACTCTTCCACGCATAAATGATTTAGGCACATCCCTGCTCTCATCAATTCGTACTGATAGCATCGGTGCATTTGCTGGGCAGGCATTAACTACAGCGGGTTCTGCATTTAGTTCGCTTCTTGATTTATTGACGATTGTTTTGGTGACGTATTATATGAGCGCGTACGGTCCAAATATGCGTAAAGTTATATGCCACTACTTACCAGAGAATTCACAAAAACGTTTCTTAGTAACATGGACTGTAGTTCAAGATCAGATTTCAGGATTCCTCTATTCGCGCATTGTATGTGCTGTCGTTAATGCCGTCTGCTTATCGGTATTCATGATTATTTTGAACGTACCAAACTGGTTACCATTAGCACTTGCATGTGGCTTGATTTCACAGTTCGTTCCAATGATTGGAACGTATTTAGGTGGAGCACTTCCAGCTATCTTTGCGTGGGGAACTAATGGTATTCGTCCAGCTATCTACATCGTTATCTTCATTATTGTGTATCAGCAAATTGAAAATAACTTACTCAGTCCGATGATTACTCGTTCAACGATGGATCTCAATCCTGCTATAGCATTGCTCGGTGTCTTTGCGTTCTCGGCAGAATGGGGAGCTTTGGGTGGTTTCTTAGCATTGCCAATTATCGCAAGTATTCAGGCTCTTCTCAGCACTTATCTAAAGCGCTACGATCTCGTTGACTCTGAGTTATTAGATGATCCTAAGCCTCGTAAGGAATCAGTTATTGCGCGAAGCGTGCAAGCTGCAGGTGAGAAGATATCTGAGACGATGATGGTCCCTATGCGATCGGCAAAAATTGATAATCAACATGTTACTGCTGAAGATCTGATTCGTTTTAGAGAGTCTGTTGAAGGGACTGGTTCGCTACCACAAAATGATAAGAGTGTTCGAGAATATCTTGCCGAAGCTGCACAACAACGCGATGGTAACGGTGAATCGGAGGATAATACGATTAATAGTAGAGAGAATGAGCGCAAATCATCTTCAGCAGCTATTAAGCCAGCGAAACCTGCTCGCCCTCGTAAACATATCGAATCCGAGAATCAAGAGGACTCTGGTAAGAGCGAGAAGCGTGACTATAATAATGAGGAAACCGAAATTCAAGTAGCGCATATTGATGATTCAACGGCGTCTGACGATAACTCAGCTGAGAATTAAGAGGTGAATGGGCATGAATGGTTTACTTGCATTCCTTGACGTCATCATCACGGTTTTAGGTTTCATTACGATGATTTACCAAGCGCTGGTGATGATAGTAGGGATGTTTGCCAAGCAGACAACTTATCCTGATGTACCTCAAGATCGCAATTACGCTGTTTTGATTTCTGCTCGTAACGAAGAGAAAGTTATTGGGAACCTCATTCGCTCTATCCAGAAGCAAACATACCCTAGCGAGCTCATAGATATATGGATTGTCGCGGATAATTGCACGGATAAGACCGCGCAAGTCGCTCGTGATCTTGGTTGCCATGTCATTGAACGTTTTAATAAAGAACAAGTTGGCAAAGGCTATGCTTTGCAATACTTGTTGCAGACGATGATGGCAACGGGCGATTCGAAAAAATACGATGCTTTCTTCATTTTTGATGCTGATAATTTGCTCGACAAGAATTATATTGCGGAAATGAATAAAGCTCGTCAAGCTGGATTCGAGGCACTAACGAGTTATCGTAATTCTGTAAATTTGGCAGAAAACTGGATTTCTTCTGGAGCGGCTCTATGGTTTGTTCGAGAATCCCGATTCCTTAATACGACTCGTGCAGCTCTTGGAACCTCATGCCACGTGGGAGGTACCGGATTCATGTTTTCGCGTCGTATCATGGAGCGAAATGATGGATGGAAATTCCATCTTCTTACTGAAGATATGGAATTTACTATGGATTGCATTTTGCACGGAGATCGCATCGGATTTTGTGGCTCGGCAATGTTCTTTGATGAGCAGCCTGTTGATTTTAAAACGAGCTGGAATCAGCGTGTACGTTGGTCTAAAGGCTTCCTTCAAGTCTTTAGATACTATGGAAAAGTTATGGCTCAGTGGGCTATTAAAGAGAGAGATTTCTCAGCAGTTGACGTCACTCTTATGGTGTGCCCGTTTATGGTGATTTCTGTGTTCCGATTTATCTTAGGAATTATTTATGCAGCGCTTGGATTCATCTCATGGTATTCGATTCTTAACTCTGCAGGAAGCTGGTTACAGTCGATACTCTGGGCAATTGTAGGTATGATGCTTCTGGCAGCTATTTCGGGATTTGCTGAGCGGGACAAACTCAACGTTTCAGTACGTGAACTTATCGCTTATAGCCTCAGCTTCCCGATTTATATGGCAAGCTATGTTCCTATTTCATTTGTTGCCATTTTTGCAAAATCTCAGTGGAAGCCGATTGCTCATTCGGGTGGTGAAGCAGCAGAGCACATTATGGCTCATACAAGCTCAAGTTCACATGCGAATTCTTAGATTTTTGTGTTTTCTTTAGAATGGCAAAATCGTAGTTATGGAGACTTCATTGTTATAGTTATGAACTATGAGATACTAGCCGAGAAGGCTGTGTACTGTATACAATTGCAGGGCTCTATACGATAGCGCTAAAGAAAGCACTGAGAAGAAAGAAAGTACTGAGAAACAAAGCTTAAGAGTATGCATAAACGTCGATTCATTACTATAAGTATTACCGCAATAGTCGTGGTAGCGCTAAGTGCGGGATATGCTTTCGCTGATGCCAATGCAATGGTATCTGGCGGGTTATCAGTATTAAGACGGACTTTTAATCAAGGTCGTATTGCTGCACTCCAACCATATTCGCATCTTCAAAATTTTAATGGACGAACTATCGAAAATGTTCAGGATAAAAAAATAGATAAAGAACATGCGCGTTCTGTGATTGCTGAAACGGTTGCTCGAATTGGTAATGGAAATAATGCTGGAATAATCATCGCACAAGCGAACGGTGACATTATTGCCTCACACGATGAAAAGCAAGCATTTGAACCAGCTTCAACATTGAAAACACTGACTGCTTTAGCTGCAAGCGTTACATTCGATAGTCAAGAGACTTTAGATACGACAGTTAAGTTGGAGGCGACATCGCGCACTCTTACTCTCGTTGGCGGCGGAGATATTCTCTTGGGCAGAGGCAATAGTGATGCACACCATGTTAATGGGCGTGCTGGTTTATCGACTTTAGCAGATCAAACTGCTCAGGCTCTAAAAAAACGTAATATTTCCGAAGTTAACTTCCAATACGATAATTCATTGTTTAACAACGATACATTGCCGCGTCAGTTGGATGCATCATCAGATGTCAATGAAAACTATACAAATGAAATCGAAACAACGTCCATGGCGATTGATGAAGCGCGAGCATGGGGTAGTGATGATGGGCATGACCCTGATGGTGAGGGGCAATGGTCACCTCAAAGAAGTGCTCGTCCAGCACACGACGTAGCACAAACGTTTGTAAGCCTTCTTGAAGAACGTGGAATCACTGTCGAAAATTCAACAATTGCTCAATCTGCAGCAAGTGCTGATTCATTTGAAATAGCCACTGTAAAGTCCGCTCCTATGTGGCAAATTGTTCAGATCATGCTGACAAATTCAGATAATTCTCTTGCTCAATTATTGGGCAGACTCCTTGCTATACGAACGGGACAAGATAATTCTCTGAACGGGTCTACTCAAGCCGTTATCGATATAGTGAAACGGCAGGGGATTGATACTCAGGGTCTGGTTATGTCAGATACTTCAGGCCTTGCCCCTGGTTCGGCTGTAACCGCACGTACACTTATACACGTTCAGAGTGCTTATCTGAATACGCGAGACTCGAATAATTCGACGTGGGCTGCAGCAACGGGAATGCCTATTTCACAATTAAGCGGAACCCTCAGAGCTCGAGATTTCGGTGCTCAAGCGAGAGGACTTGTACGCGCTAAAACGGGCACTCTCGGTAACGTAACTTCTCTAGCAGGAAATGTGTCACGCACCAATGGAGGTACGCTAATTTTTGCAATAGTTGTTAACGGTGATGACATGGCAACTGGTAAATCTGCGATTGATTATTTTGCATCGAGATTGGTGGATTTATAAATGATTCAGTCGGAACTTTTACATCATGCCCAAAAGCTTGTACGTGATTCAGTTCAATCAATTACAGAAGTCCAAGAAGGCAGTGCTGACACGAGCGACAATAATACACAGCCTTCCTCCCGACCTTTAATTCTTATTGCATGCTCGGGGGGAAGAGATTCTCTTGCATTGGCTGCGGTTGCTCAGCGCGCATGTGCAAACCAGGCTGTCAGATATGGCGATGCTGAATATAAAGTGGGCGCTCTCATCATAAACCATCAGTTGCAAGAGAATTCGGATTTGGTTGCGCGTCAAGCGGCTGAACGCTGCGAAGAGCTAGGATTAAGTCCGGTACGAGTAGTGGATGTAACGGTTGAGAAAACGCGCTCAGGAGTTGAATCAGATGCGCGTGATGCTCGTTATGCGGCTCTTGTGAGCGAAGCGAAAAAATTAGGAGCAATAGCGGTACTCGTTGCTCATACGCAAGACGATGTCGCAGAAACTATAATGATCCAGCTCATTCGCAGCGCGCATATTGATGCTCTGTCGGGTATTTCTCCGGTTACTTATTTTGACGGAATTCCTGTAGTTCGTCCATTCTTAAGTATGTCACGTGAGCAAACAACGCAGATTTGTGATGAACTTAATCTTAAGTATTGGGATGATCCTACTAACGGAGATGACGTTGAGGGGGAATTGGCGCAAGACTATCCGCTTAGATCTCGGATACGTCATGATGTAATTCCACTGATAAACCGTGTCGCTGATCGTGACATTCGAAGCATCTTGAGCATAGGTTCTCAATTTGCTCGCGAAGATTTAGAAATTATTGAGAATGCTGTTGATGATGCATACACAAGTATAGTGCGAGAGAAGAATGGCAATGAAGAAATTAAAATTCGTGCATTGCACGCTTTCGCACCGGCAGTACAACGACGGGTTATCGCGCGTTTCTTAGAAAATATAAATATAACTCCAACTCGCTCTATGATTTTTGCGATTATTGAACTTAGTAATAGCGAACAGAAGAAGAAAGAGGTATACATTTCTTCAACTCTGAGAGCGAATAAGCTGTATAACGTCATTCAGTTATGGAAAGATAGGGAATATGCAAATTTCTGATGTACGTGAAGATATTGACCACGAGCTTATTTCCCGTGAAGAGCTCGACAGCAAAATTCATGAGGTAGCGGCTATCGTTTCGAAGGATTATGCAGGTAAGGATCCTTTGCTTGTTGCTGTACTCAAGGGTGCTGTCAATACTATGGCAGCATTCGCTCAAGCAGTGAGTATTCCTGCGGAAATTGATTTCATGAGCTTATCATCGTACGGAGCTGGAACTCAATCTACAGGAACTATTACAGTGCGACAAGATTTGTCTACTGATGTTAAAGGTCGTCACGTATTGATTGTCGAAGACATTATCGATTCGGGTTTGACTTTGGCATGGCTTGTCGATGAGTTAAAGAACCGTGGAGCGGCTTCTGTAGAGGTATTTGCATTGCTTGAAAAGCCAGCTCGTCGAACTGCTCACGTTGATGTGAAATACTCAGGTTTTACGATTCCGGACGAGTTCGTAGTTGGATTCGGTTTAGATTATGACGAAAAGTATCGCAACCTTGACTCAATCGCTGTGTTGAGACCTGAAGTTTATGAGGGTAAGTAAGGCAGATTTATGGCAGATATAAATCCATTCGCGCCACGTGATTCGCGCGATAATCGTGATTCGCGAGATAAGAATAGCGACGATAAAACACGTAACAATATGAACAATTCTGACGGTAACCAGCCAGATTCTCCACGCTGGTGGAGGCGTCCATGGTTGTGGGTTGTTGTTCTTGCTGCGTTGTTGCTCAGCGTTTTCTTCTTTGTCAATCGTTCTGATTCTCAGGCGATCGATACAAAGGATGGCTTTGCCCTTATTCAAAAAGGCAAAGCTGAGTACGTCGAAATAACAGATAATTATCAATCTGTCCGCTTGACTTTGAAAGATGATTTCAAGAAAAAGGACTCTAAGGACAAGAACGCGCGTGAAAAGAACTACGGTAAAAAGGTACAGTTCTACTACTCTTCCGCGCAAGGTGCTGACTTAAATAAGTTACTTAAGACAGCGAAAATCAAGAATGGGTATAACGTCAATATCCAGTTCAGCAATCCTTGGATTGGTATTCTGTCCTCATTACTTCCAATTTTGCTTCTTTTCGGTATGATGTGGTGGGTCATGTCACGACTGGGAGATGGATCCGGCGGTATGCTCGGCCTTCCAGGAGGTAATCGAAATAAGCGCCTCCAAGAAGCTGATATTCCTAAGACTAAGTTTGCTGATGTGGCTGGTGAAGAAGCTGCGGTTACCGAAGTTGAAGAAATTAAGGACTTCTTGAAAGATCCAACCAAGTATCGCAAGCTTGGTGCACGCATACCTCATGGTCTTTTGCTTTATGGTCCTCCGGGAACGGGTAAGACTTTGATAGCACGTGCAATTGCAGGTGAAGCAGGAGTACCGTTCTACTCCATGGCAGGTTCAGACTTTGAAGAAGTCTTTGTTGGTTTGGGTGCGTCTCGCGTACGTGAGCTGTTCGAAGAAGCAAAGAAGAATTCACCAGCAATTATCTTCATCGACGAAATCGATGCGATGGGACGTAGGCGTTCTTCTGCTGCAGCAAATGGAAGTGGCGCTGGTGAGCAGACATTGAATGCATTGCTCGTCGAAATGGATGGTTTCGATACCGATACGAATATCATTATTATCGCAGCGACAAACCGTCCTGATGTGCTTGATTCTGCATTGACTCGACCTGGTCGTTTTGATCGCCAGGTTGCAGTAGAAGCACCAGATTTGAAGGGTCGTGAGGATATCCTTAAGGTTCATGCTAAGGGTAAACCATTTGCTCCTGATGTTGATTTGCATCGTATTGCTGTGCTTACACCAGGCTTTACAGGTGCTGATTTAGCGAACGTATTGAATGAAGCTGCTTTACTCACCGCACGTGAAGATGCGGATTTGATCGATGCACGAGCAATTGATGAAGCAGTAGATCGTGTGATGAGCGGTCCTCGCCGTCGTAGCAACGGAATGGCTCTTGAAGAATTACGTAATACTGCGTATCATGAAGGCGGACACGCAATGGTTGCAGCAGCTCTGCACCATACAGATCCAGTTACAAAGGTAACGATTCTTCCACGCGGTCGCGCATTAGGCTACACGGCTGTTATGCCGACAGAAGATCGCTTTAGTCAGTCTCGTAACGAGCTTCTTGATCAGATGGCCTATGCAATGGGTGGACGTGTAGCTGAGGAAGTAGTATTCCATGATCCAACTACTGGTGCGTCGAACGATATCGAAAAGGCTACAAATATCGCCCGCCGTATGGTTGTAGAATTTGGTTTCTCTGATAAACTCGGCGCAATCAAGTGGAATGATGAATCCAATGATGGCGGTCTTGATGGTTTGCAGCCACGAAAGTACTCAGATCGTACGGCTGAAATAATCGATGATGAAGTACTCAAGCTTGTGGAAACTGCACATGAAGAGGCATATGAGATCGTTATGAACAATCGTGACGTTCTTGATGAGTTAGTCCGTCAGCTGCTTGAGAAGGAAACTCTCGACGCAAAAGAACTTGCTGAGATCTTTGCTCCATTGAAGAAGGCACCAGAGCGTTCCCAATGGCTATCGGCTCCGAATCGAAAAGTATCTACTATACCTCCAGTAGAAATTCCGAAGAATCTACGTAGCTCAGTAGCAGTTGACGCAACTTCAGGAGCTCACGAGGAATCACTTGAAGTCGATTCTGATGGTACTGAAGTTGTTTCCCAGCTGGATGGTACTTCTGAAGTCGCATCTGATGGGACTCTAGCTTCGGCTCAGTCTCCGGCTGTTATTGAGACAAACGATGTGCCGAACGAGGCTGGTGGAGAAGCTGCAACTACTGATTCTAATGAAGTTGAGTAAGCTTTATGAATAACGACAGTTCATACAATGAAGAAGGCGTACGTCAAGCCGTACGCCTCTTCTTGGAATCTATAGGTGAAGATCCGAACCGTGAAGGTCTTCTTGATACTCCTGATCGCATCGCTCGGGCAGGTCGAGAGCTCTTCGCTGGATTGCATCAGAATCCGCATGATGTTCTTGAAAAGCATTTCTCTGTAGATACAGAAGAAATGGTTCTTGTGCGCGACATTGAGCTGTATTCAGTATGCGAACATCACTTACTACCTTTCCATGGTGTAGCACATATTGGTTATATTCCCGCAAAGAATGAAGTAGTAGGTTTATCTAAACTCGCTCGCCTTGTCGAGGTGTTTGCACGCCGTCCTCAGGTGCAAGAGCGACTTACGCAACAAATTGCTGATGCGTTGGTGCATGAAATCCACGCCAAAGGTGTTATCGTCGTGACTGATTGCGAGCATCTATGCATGTCAATGCGTGGTGTCAAAAAGTCGCAGGCGCGTACCCTAACATCAGCAGTCCGGGGTGCGATGAGAGATAGTGCTACCCGTGCTGAAGCAATGCAATTAATTTTGCAGCAGCGATAGTTCATATAGAACATTACAAATATCCGTGCTAAGCCTCGATATGCAGGTAGATATGTTTCTGTAAGGTACACTGCAAGGAGGAAGTGAGAATGAGCCGGCAAGACGTGCTGAAGCGTCTGACAAGTTCAGAGCGCACTCTTATCATGGGAGTGCTCAACATTACTGAGGATTCCTTCTCAGATGGAGGACGTTATCTCGATCCACACCAGGCGTTTGCTCACGCGAAACGGATGATTAGTGAAGGCGCTGACATCATCGACATCGGCGCTGAGTCTACGCGTCCTGGAGCGATTCGTGTTCTGGAAGAAATAGAACGTAAACGTATAGTCACCGCAGTGAAATTATTGCACGAAGCTTTCCCTGAAGTAGCGTTAAGTATTGATACTACACGTGCTTCTGTTGCACAAGCTGCTCTAGAATGTGGAGCACACATAATTAATGATGTATCAGGCGGACAGCTTGATTCTCAGATGGCTGATGTGGTTGCACAATCAGATTGTCTGTATATTGTTCAGCATTGGCGGGCTTGGTTAGGTAAGGATTCAGAACGAGATACAACGTACTATGTCAATGGGGTTGTACGAGACACATATGATGAGCTCAAAGCACAAGTTGAAGCTGTTTTATCTCACGGAGTAAAGCCTCAACAGATTATCATTGATCCAGG
The DNA here is from genome assembly GCF_004332295.1 of Alloscardovia theropitheci. Lineage (GTDB taxonomy): Bacteria > Actinomycetota > Actinomycetes > Actinomycetales > Bifidobacteriaceae > Alloscardovia > Alloscardovia theropitheci. The sequence continues at coordinate 35,891 of NZ_RXLP01000021.1, read as the reverse complement.
GCTCGGATTTTCTAAACCTACTATTGATCACAATCTTCCGTTGCTTATGCATACCCAGTTGTTTACACACATGGGGTACCCGGTACTCATTGGAGCATCGAGGAAGCGATTTGTGGCGGGTCTCGTTCATGAGGCTGGTCTTGACGACAATGAAGAAACACGTGATGATATGACAGCTGCGTTAAGCGTAATTGCAGCGCAACAGAACGCATGGGCAGTGAGAGTGCATAATGTAGAAAGAAATCGTGCTGCAGTTCAAGCTGTGATTGCATCTCGCGGCTATAATGATGTTCTTTCTTTAGAACATAATGATGAATCCGATACAATCGTGCCTAATAACAGCGATGATAGTAATAACAGCCATACGACAGTGATTGAGAGCTAAACAATGGATTACATTACCCTGACAGGAATTAGCGCTTTAGGTACTCACGGAGTGCTCGATTTTGAGCACAAAGAGCCACAACAGTTTGTCGTTGATGCTGTTTTATACGTAGATTTATCAGATGCATCTCGTAGTGATGATTTAGCAGATACCGTCAGTTATGCTCAGATTGCAGATCGAATTGTATCTATTATTCAGGGTGAGCATTGCGATCTTATCGAACGATTAGCTCAACGTATTGCTGACAGTATTCTGCTCTCGTGGAGAGTGAAGAAAACAATTGTCACCGTGCATAAGCCACATGCTCCTATTGATCATGATTTCGCAGATGTGAGTGTAACTATTGAACGTATGCAAAGCGATTACGAGGAAGAGCAAGGGGCACAATCTCGAAAGCCGAGTGCTGCTTCTTTATATACTGCTCAACAGCGAGAGACTTTACATGCAGAAAATTCCGAAGAATTTGGGAATTCGGAGGGTAACACCAGTCGTCAAAAGCATTCGCTTTACAAGGTCGTACTTGCCTTAGGAGGAAATATTGGTGACGTTGAGCAAACTATGCGCTCAGCCATAGTATCTTTAGATAGTTTGCCGGGTAACCAAGTGACGGGGATTTCAGCTTTATATAGCACAAAGCCATGGGGTGTAGATCAAGATATGCCTGATTTCAAAAATGCTGTGGTTGAAATTACTACACAGATGGAACCATTGCAGCTCCTTCATGCTATTCAGATGATTGAGGCGGCGCATGGCAGAACACGTCAGGTGCATTGGGGATCTCGCCCATTGGATATTGATATTATTGATTTTGATGGTCAGGTAAGTGACGATCCTGAATTAACTTTGCCACATCCTCGTGCGTGGCAAAGAGCGTTCGTCTTGAAACCTTGGATGGACATCAATCCTGATGCGCAGATTGTCACAACGGATAATAGGAGAGGTGGACGCGTTTGTGAGCTTCTTGATAAAGCTCCAGACCGTGATTTCGTTGAACTGATATCAGCACAATGGATTCTAGGAGGTATGTGATGAAGGCAAAACGTACTCCGGCATGGTACTACTTCGCTTTTGGAATTATTGGTTTCCTTGTCGGGCTGATTAGTGCTTCATGGACTTCTCGACACTCGAGTGCTATGGTATCTGCACCGTGGTATCTGAGTGCATCTATCGTGGGAGTTGGGCTAGTTGTCGCATGGTCGGCATGGCAGGTGAAGAGATTTGCTGATGGCAAGATTCATAAGATGGCTCCCGAGCGTAGCGTTAACACATTAATTTTTGCCCAGTCGCTCGCTCTAGCGGCGTCAGCTCTTGCAGGATGGTATGCAGGGATATTTGTTATTGCTATTCAACACACCGAAGTGGCCTATTTTACGACCGTTTCTTGGCAGACAGCTGTAGCTGCAATCGCATGTCTCATAGACTTAGGATTAGGGATATTAAGCGAATTCTGGTGCCTTATGCCGCCAACAGGTGAAAAGGAAGAATAATGCCACATTTTGAACTTCGAGTGTACAACAATGATTCTCGCTCAGTCGAGTTATGGGTTTGCGTGATTCCAGCAGGAAAGCGTACTCCGGTGTGGGAATTTGTTCATAGCTACGCGGTAAATGAGCAATATCCACTCGGTACTGATCGTTTCATTAATAACAAACGTAATCTTTTTATTGATATTTTATCCCTTATTGAAGAGCAGGCAACTGCGCAGGATGTGGAACTTCTTTCTCATACTGATGCAACTCGCTCAGAGGGGAAAACATCAGAGTATACAACTGTAAGTGTGCGGTCACTCGCACAACGTGCTGCACGTGCTGCGGCAGATGGCTCAGGTAACGCACGTCGATTTAAAGATGCGCGTCATTTGTGGGAAAAGATATCGCGGCATGCATATACTACAGTTACAGGGGCATTGACTGAACCGATTACTGATGTGCGCAAAAGTCATAATTGGAAGAAAAATCAGCCTTTTAAGGATCGCAGCGCTCATCCTGATGCATGGTTCGTTACGCGCGTGTATTCGCGCTCAAATCCTCGTAAAGAACCATTCGTAGCCATCCGTTCCTTAGAAGCTTTGTGGACGTATATGCGCGATACCACTTCAGACGGAAAAATATTGTCGCTAGTTCAGCAGATGGAAAATGCCGTTACCATGAATTGCGATTACCCGACGTATGGTGAGCTTGCAAGTCTTCTGGGGGATTCGAATATGCTCGTCTTCCCGACAGATTCCAGTTTTATTGAGTGGATGAGACAAGTAGCTGGTAACACTGATGAGATTTCGCGCGATACATTAGTCGAAGCGTATATAGTTCCAAATCCGGCACTGGATGAGGACGATCCATCGTATATGCCAGCGGTATCTACAGGTAGCGTATTGCATCTGGCCAATGTCTTGGAAAGAAAAGACGCATAAATCATTCGTATTCAGTAATAAATTCAGTAATAAAGATGGTCGTGTAGCTTATGAGAATGATTCTCATTCGGTATGTAGCTACGCGACCATCTTTACGATATATGTGGTTATTACAAAATACGCGCTGAAATTACGGTAATGGACGCCGCTGGAACGTGGAAATTAAATTCCATTCCGTCATTGAATTCATCGTTAACGGTATACGCGCGAATAGCATCTGGATCATCAAAAGTGTTACATGTATGAGGATCGTCAGATTCTAGTCGCTTCATACCCATAATTTCTACATCATTAGCAAAGACGACATTGACGTCCTTAGCTGCATCCATAGAGGCGTTTGTAATGTTGATCGTAATTCGATTGTCCTTTTGAGACGCAAAGATATATGCTCCCGACTGGCTATCTTGACGGGGAACGTTGAGAGCTGTCGCATTTTGATGTGGCTGATACATCATGAAGACATCGTAATTTGGTGTAATTACCATGTCTTTACCATCAGTGAGTACAAGAGAGTTAAGGACGTTGACAGTTTGAGCATTACAAGCCATTGAAATTTTATCGCAGTTTCGTTGCAATAAATCAAGTGTGAGAGCTGTAGTAATGGCATCTCGCATAGAGACTTGCTGTTGGAGAGCAGGACGCGCGTTGAAAGCGCTGTAATGCCAGTTACCCCATTCGCCGATAATTAAATCGACATGCTCAAGCTTACTATCCCAGAATCCTTCAGGCTGAGGGATGTACTTGAGTCCGGAGTTGACGAGCTGTGATTGTGTTTGAATAATATCTTCTAATTCCAAGCAGCCATGAATAACTCGATTCCATCCTTCTTGCGTAAAGTCAGTTGGCGTATCTTCAGGATCGGAAATATTCCAATTATAAAAATGCATATCGTAGCCATGAATTGGTGGCTGTCGATACTGGGATAGTTCTGCAAAGATGTCTTCGGTCCATTTAACACTTTCGCGAGGTTTGTTTGTATCTGGTCCGCTAGCGATAGCGTATATCGGCGATTGCTCGAAAATGGATGAGGTGAATTTTGGCATGGAACTGGCAAATTGGCGGTACTTGTCCATATACATGCGTGCAGTCATATTCCCGCCGCCTGCCCAAACTTCGTTACCGATTCCCCAATATTTCACGTTATATGGTTCAGGATGTCCGTTGCGAGCTCGAAGACGCGACAGCTCAGTGTCTTCTGCTCGATTACAGTATTCCATCCAATCGCGCATCTCTTGGATTGTGCCTGACATGAGGTTGATATTAATCCACGGTTCGGCGCCGATGAGTTCGCATAATTGAAGAAATTCATCAGTGCCAAACTGATTATCTTCTCGTTCAAAAGTTCCAAAATTTTCGTTAAAAGTGATTGGACGATTCTCGCGAGGGCCTATCCCATCTCGCCAATGATATGTGTCTGCATAGCAACCGCCAGGCCAGCGCAAAACTGGAGGATGTAATTGTTTTAAGACATCAAGGACATCATTTCTATATCCTCGTGTGTTAGGGATATCTGAGTCTTCTCCTACCCAAATTCCGTCATAAATGCACGAACCTAGAAATTCGATAAACTGACCATGTAACTTTGGGCTGATAGTACCGATTGTATTATCTGAATCGATAAAAACTGTCATGATTCCTCCTTGAATGTGCGATAAATGCGATATCGTCTAGTAGACAGTATATCAAATGTTATCGTTCACAATTCAAGGCCACAAGGGGAAGAGAACATAATTTCATGGCTATATGGTTCTACAGTATGAAGTTACTTAGAAAGCTACTGAGATGTGATAGCGGGAGAAAATTTAGCTAATTTGAGGTATACGAACCATTGCTTCCTGTGCCATTGCTGCAACGAGATTTCCTTGTGAATCGTAGACCTTTGCTTGACTCAATCCACGACCATGTGCTGCGGTAGGAGTGTCCTGAACGTACAGATGCCATTGATTCATATCAATATCGCGGTACCACCACATGGAATGGTCGAGGCTCGCATAACTCATACCTGGTGTAGCGAAATTAATGCCAGCACGACGAATAATAGGCTCCATCATAATTTGGTCACAGCCTAGAGCAAGGAGCGCGCGATGCATAGTCTGATCAGCATTAATATGACCGTCAATTTTCATCCACACCATTTGTGATCCATTATCTTGCTGTGCTGCTTCGTCGTCATGGCGTGATGATCCGAGCATTACGGTGGTCGTTACATGTCGAATATCGAAAGGGGATTGATGTGCATAGTAATGAGCGAAAGCAGAATGCTCAGCATAGGGTGTCATCAGCTCTTTTGCGCTCGTCAATGTAGATGGAGAAGGGACATCGTCGGGCATTGGATCAGCAAAATCAATACCGGACTGGCCAGGCGTCTGGAAACTTGCGATAGACGTTAAAATAGAGCCCTCATCTTGAGTAACATTGACACGTCGGCTTGAAAAAGAACGACCATCGCGAAGATTCTCAACGTCAAAAAGTACATCTTGCTGAATGTCTCCGGCGCTAATGAAGTAACCATGTAAAGAATGAGGTAAACGGCCTTGCACAGTTTTGCTTGCTGCAATTACTGATTGTGCGATAACTTGGCCGCCATAGACGCGTCCCGTTGGAAAATACATCGAATCGCCCTCGATATATGTGTGGTTTCCTTCGGTCCGTACATCTCGAAGAGAAAGAACGTCCACGATTCTTTCGATAGGGGTGATGCTGCGGTCGAAATGTTGTGATTTTGTTGAACCCTGTGTAGTCATATAGCTATTTTACCCAAACTAAGTAACTAGCAGGATATGAGTTCAAAATTTTGCAGAGGAAGAGTTACATGTGAAGCATAATCGGGGAAAGAGAAACCCGCTTACATATAAGTAAGCGGGTCAAAAGAGAGAAAGAGAAGAAAGGGTTAAGTTATATGCGTTAGGCTTCCAGCTCAGCGTCTATGTAGTTCCTGTGCGGTGTCTTTCGCGTTGATTTACATATAACTGCACGAACCTGAATAACACCCCAGAAGAAAGCTGGGAAAATGCTGAGAAGATATGTGTGCTATGCATAAATGTCGTATATATGTACAGCAGTGAAGAGCTTACGGTATCACCAAATAAAAGTAGGGCGACCCTCGTTCAAGGATCGCCCTGTGTGTGAGATGAGACTATATAGTGAAATTCTTTGACAAATTTCTTAAGACTCTTATTCTTCTCTCACTGGTGTTTGACATGAGCTACTTCTGCTTAGCTGCAGCCTTGAGAGCTTTCTGTTCCTCACGCCAAGCCTTGCGAATTGGGCTGACTCGGCGCACTCTCAGTACCATCCAGACAATCAGCAAAATTACAAGGATCGTAAGAACAGCAGTTGCACCCCACTGAATCCAGCGCCATACTGGAGGAGTCCAGCGAGTGCCAGCTCCGTAAGCATAGCCATTGAGTGCATTGGAGTTTGCCATGGAGTACATGACGTTGTGAGCAGCCTTGCGTAGGAAGTAGATAGCAGTTGGATTGTTGGTATCCTTGAATTGCTCGAAGATACGCCATGTCAACTGGATATCTGAACCGCCAGCAACGCCTTGCATAGGAACCATGTAAGGAGAAGCCATGGTTGCGAAGTCGGTGATAACTGAGCCCTGGAAGCCCCATTCGCCACGCAAGATGGATGTTTGCAATGCGTAGTTGCCACCAGCCCATGTGCCACCAATACGGTTGTATGCGCTCATGATACCGTTCAGACCAATTTCACTTGTCTTAATTTCGCCCTTAGAATCCTGATACTTGTAGGTAGCATGGGATTCCTTTGCTGCGATTTCAAATGGCTTGAGATAGACTTCGCGAATTGTTTGCTCATCTGCCCAAGTATCGAGACCGTTAGCCTGGCGGTTTTGCTCTTGATCGTTAAGTGCATAGTGCTTCAAGAAGACAACGACACCACGATTCATAGCAGCGCTCACTGCTTGAGCAGCAAACTTACCGGACAAAGTTGGGTCTTCGGAGTAGTACTCAAAGTTTCGACCTGCGAATGGGCTGCGATGGATATTAACTGCTGGGCCATACCAACCGGTTACACCGAGTTGAAGAGCTTCTTCTCCAAGAGCATCGCCCATATCGGCTGCAAGATCGCGGTTCCATGTAGAAGCAATCAATGTTTCAGTAGGGAATGCAGATCCGTGAACACTACTAATGAAGGAGCTAAATCCTGCAGGACCATCAAGATCGATGGTGCGAGGCTTACCCAAGCGTGTAATAGCGTCAGTAGCGTATGCGCCATCGTCGATAAGATCTACCATTTCATTTACAGTCATCTGATCGAGGAACTTATCCCACTGAGGGTCGTCATACGACAAACCACGAAGCTGGGAAAGCTGAATGTCGTTCTTTGCTCCAGTAGTAGGAGCGGTAATCTTCTGGCCAGTTGCCTGCTCTTCAGCCTTCTGATATTCAGAATTTTCAACATTCGTTGCGTAATTAGACAACTTCTTGACGATTTCTTCAGAAGCGGTACGATCTGCATCATCTGGAGCCTGAGGGAAAGTGCCAGCGAAATCAGTACGACTCATCAATGTCTTCTTGCCGGATTCGAAAGCTTCGTTGAGCTCGTCGAAACGGTTAGTAACTTCGGACTTATCGCTCTTACGGTGATTCTCACCACTGTATGTGATGGTAGTTGGAACGTTATAAGTAAATGTGTCAACGCCAGACTTTACATGATGCGAATCAGTACGAAGAGAGAGCGTATAGTCTCCTGCTTCGAGGACATAAGCCTTTGCATTGCGATAATCGTAAGAAGCCATATCTTCGATGTTGATTGTTGCGCTTACTGTTTCAGACTGTCCAGGCTCAAGCATCTTCGTCTTAGCAAATTCGCCAAGGTCGACAGCGGACTTTTCGATGCCACCGCGAGTATAAGGTGCGCTGTAGAAGAGCTCTACAACATCCTTGCCAGCAATATTACCGGTATTTGTTACGGTTACAGAAGCTGTAATTGTGCCCTTATCAGAGTCGACACTATAAGATGGGTTGCTCCATTCGAAATTGGTATAGGAGAGGCCGTACCCAAATGGATATACAACTGCATCATCATAGTTGATGAAGTTTTCAGCAGCAGCTGTTTCATAGTAACGATATCCAGAGTAAATGCCTTCTTCGTAATTGACGAAGTATCCCTTGACCTTGTCAACGTTTGAATACTGATGAGAACCGATATTAACGAAGGTTGGATCCTTAGTAAAATCGCGTGCCCACGTATCGACAGTGTGACCGGAAGGATTTAATTGACCGGCAAGAATTTGTCCGAGGGGCAGGAAACCGGTTGCACCAGGAGTACCAGAGTTAACGATAGCGTTAATCTGAGGATCGTCTTGAAGTTCACCCATCTCAATAGGCTGAGATGAATTTACGATAACAATAACCTTCTTGAAGTTTTCCTTTGCAAGAGCAATCTGATCCTTCTCGTCCTTGTTAAGCTCGAGAGAATGCTGTCCAGGAGTATAGTTGTCATCCCACTTCTTCATATCTGTAATGAGATCCTCGCCCTCGCCACCTGTACGGCCGATAACAACAATTGCTGCATCATTGTACTGTGCGAAAGAAGCCTTTTGCGCATCTGTGTAGTTCGATACTGGCATCTCACCAATGTGATATGTGGAACCGCCATTAAGCCCGAAGCTAATCTTAATACGACCGTCTTTTTCTGCTGGATGATCCTTAGCGAACTTATCAAGCTGCTGATAGACGGTGTCGTTAACAGTGAAACCAGCTTTTTCTAGACCTTGCTTGATATTGATAGCGCGGGATGTATCGGTATGGCCTGAACCTGTTCCACCGTACAATGGATCGGCAGCACCACGACCAAGAAGAGTGACCTTCCCCAGTGAAGTCATAGGTAATGCACCATCATTCTTGAGCAAAACCATACCTTCATCAGCGATTTTTTGAGTTACCTTTCCGGAAGCCTCAATAGCTTCATCAAGATTCTTGTATCTCTTTGGGTAGAAATTAAGATCAACGTTACGGGCATTATCGCCGTTAACTGGGCTAAATGTACCGCCACCTTGCATTGCATCTAATGCACCACTTGCAAAATTACCGCCGATAAAAGCGATTGTGGCGATTGCTGCAATTATTGTAGTGATTGGTATCCAAATACCCAAGAAAATGCCGTTTCTCATTGGTAAGCGCTTTTTCTTCTCGTTTTTGCGAGCGCGCTTAGTGTGAGCGTCAGGCATCTCGGTATTGGCGGAAGCATTACCGAGAGGTGCAGCTACATTGTCTGCCATGAGTTCTCCTTTGACTCTCGTTTTCTCTACAGAAACTTAGGATCTTCGTTCACATTGCTTTGAGACGAAAACCTCATATTCTTTCTTTACTCGTAGTATGAATGCCAAAGCTCTGCTACGCGCAAAGACATGGTCATACCATGAGACATTTTTAGATTAGAAGAATGAAATTATTACCGAGTCAATTTCACGTGAGTGGTGCGATGCAGTTCACGAATGGTAATTTGCGATAGCATATCTATGGTTATAGCTATATGATACATATTTGGTATTTCTTTACAAAATGCGGTGATGGAAGGTGTAGAGTTGCGCTAAAAATAAAAATTGCACGTAGGGCACAATAATACGGCGTGGTGTTGGGTAATATATGTTTTGGAGAGTAAAAAATAAGGAGAGTACATGCGTATCGCCATCATTGACGATGTAGCTATAGAACGCGAACAAACTCGTGCGCTCGTCGAAAAGACATATAAAGATGAAGCCACGCACAAATATGGCAGTGTTGCTATACAGGAATTCTCATCAGGTAGCGAATTTCTTGAGAAGTATCCGCATGGTCATGATTACGATGTTATTTTTCTTGATATTGAAATGCCTGGGATAGATGGGATGGAAACTGCTCGCAAGATCCGGGAAGTAGATAATCGTACGATAATTATTTTTACAACACGTATGGCTCAGTATGCTGTGGCTGGTTATACGGTTGATGCAACTGGCTATCTCGTGAAACCGATTTCCCAGTCTGAGTATGAACTGGCATGGCGCAAAGTTAAGCGAATTATGAATTCGCGAGATACGTCACGTATTACAATCGAATCAACAGCCGGGACGGTTTTTATTAATACAGCGGATATTGTTTATCTTGATGTTAGATCTCATATGCTGTTTTATCACACGACCAATGGAACATATACAGCATGGAAAAGCTTGACAGCAGCAGCGAAAGAACTCGACGAACATAATTTTGTACAGATTAGCCGTTTTGTCATGATTAACTGTGCGTACGTCAATAAAATTGACACGGTCAAAGCAGATATCGAGATACGAGGTGAAATTTTCCACGTATCGCGATCGAAGAAGCGGGAAGTCTTTCAAAAACTTCTGGACTTTCATTCGCGCGCATAATCCCATTGGCGCTATTTAGTTACGTCGGTAAAGGACGAGTATGTGGATTCTAGGTTTGGATTATACGGTTATACCTGATTCGCGCATGGGTGCATCAGAATACGCGTTTTTCTTATTCCCTCTTGAGGTGCTTTTCGCTATGCTCATTGTTGCACGATGTAATCCTCGCCGAGTAAATAGAAAGTCGCGAATTGGTGCAGTTGCGATATTTGCTGCACTTGTTGCTATCTACGTGGCAGTGCTGATAGGAGTGGCAAAGTTAGTTTTCCTACCGGGGCTCTTTGAAATATTATTTTTCCCAGTTATGTCCTTGCTTTACTTATTATTCGCAAGCTCATTCGTGTTCTTCGTACATCGGTTGTACGACGTCTCTTATAGTGAAGCTATTGTTATAACTTCTATGGGCTATGGGTTGCAGCATCTTGCTTATACGCTTTCAGCAAGTGTGACGGTTTTACTTACTAACGGACAACTTATCAGTGATAATGGTGTCGCAATGTTGATTGCGCGTGAGTGCGTAGTCGTTGCCACGTATGTAGCAGCTTATATCTGGTTATCGCCACGTTTCCATATTCATATTGATGCAATAAAGCAATCAAAACGTTGGATAGCTTTAAGTATTATTGTTCTCATTTTTGCCATTGTGTTTAATATGGTTTTGACTACAGAGAATAGAGTAACTGTGTTACCACTTTCAGTTGATATAACATTTCGCCTTCTTGATTTCTTGTGTACTTTGCTGGGAATGGTTGTTCTTCTTCTTGTGTCGACACAAGACCGTCTTATTAATGAAATTGATATGCTTATGCATCTCAACGAAGCAAAAATGCAACATTATGATATGAGTTTGGAAAATATGGAACTTGTTAATGCAAAATTCCATGATGTGCGTAAAAGTTTAGCGTCAGTACGTGCCACTATTTTGCAACTCGAAGAATCTCAAGAATTAGCCAAAGCATTGAATATTCCACCGGAATCAGTGGCATCGATGCGAGATCTTGAGAACGCTATAAAAGTTTATGATTCCATATACCATACGGGTAATGAACTCATAGATGCGGTGCTAACAGAAAAGAGTCTTTATTGCTCGAGTCGGGGTATAGCTTTTAACGCGATTGTGGACGGGAAAAGTTTTGGCTTTCTCTCGCCTTCGCAGGTGGCTGCAATTTTCGGAAATATTATTGATAACGCTATTGAAGCCGTAGAAAATGCAAAGCTTGATCAATCTCAACGAGTCATAGAGCTTAACGCCCAAGCACGTAACGGATATGCTGTCGTAGAATCGTCAAATTACTATGTGGATAAAATTACTATTCTTCAAGCCACTGGTCTTCCTGTCAGCACAAAAACTGATAAACGATTCCACGGTTACGGGATGAAATCGCTAGCTGCCGTAACTCAAGAATATGGTGGGAAGATTTCTGTCAGCGATGACAACGATAAACATATCTTCGAAATTCGAATAGTTCTTCCGATACCAGCAGGCTTTGCTCACGATAATCAGGAAGATAATAATTGATTATGCTACGTATAGCACTTGTAGAAGATACGTTGAGTGAAGCGCAATACGCGATTCATGCAATAAATCGTTTTTGTGAGCAAGAAAATATACACGAACGCTTCGGCGAACTAGCAATTGAACGCTTCGAGTATGCGCAGAAATTCTTGGATGCATCGCGCTCGCAAGATTTTGATCTCATCATCATGGATATTGATATGCCGTATGGGCAGGATTCTATTAATGGTATGAATGCTGCAGCGCAATTTCGTGAACAAAGTGATTCTCATGCTGATATACCAATTCTTTTCACGACGAAAGTATCTCAGCTCGCTGCTCAAGGATACCAAGTAAATGCCATCGGATATGTGGTAAAGCCATATGATTATGCGACCTTTGCTATGTTTATGAAACGAGCTATAGCAAATATTGACTTCAATTTACGTGGAATTACTCTGACAGTTGCTACACGTGATGGGGTATCCTTTGTTCCTTCGAGTGACATCATATTTATACAAGTGCGTGATCATTTGATTGATGTTCATCTTCGAGATGGTCAACTTTTGACTACATGGGGGAAGCTACGAACTTTTTGTGAACAACTGAAAGATTCATATTTCGTGCAATGCAATCGAGATTCACTTGTCAATATGCGATATGTGGCAGGTTTTAATGACAGCGAGCTATTCATACGCCTGCCTCAGGATGCCTTTTATAAGACCACCGATGAGGTACAGGAGAAGAATGCGTCTGAGAATGACATCATGTCCTTTAAAGTCAGTCGACGTAAAAAGAGTGAAGTATATGATGCTCTTTTTGCAGTGAAATCACGTAGATAGAGGAGGAACAAATGCTAACACAAATATGGAATTTCCTATGGCCAGGTTCCTTCGTGACACCATCTTTTCCTGAAACATATGCGATTTATCTTGTTGCGTATATTTGTATCTTTTCGCGCTCTCTTCAATGGCGTTCTTTCGCACAGTATCCCATACGATGGGTATTGTTTGGTTGCTTTTTGGCTGGTACTACTGTGATCAATGGTCCAGTACTATATGACATCATGGATAATCAGATAGTTCGACAGAGCTATTTCCCATTGTTTGTACAAATTACAATTATTATCCTTGGTCTTTATGCGCTGACGACATCATCTCTTCTTACAATTCTGGTTACAGTAGCTATTGGGTATGCAGCAGAGCATATCAGCGCAGTACTAGGACAAATAGCTGTGATATATGTGTATCGGGATAGCTATACGTCAAGTTTCGCGCTCTCACCACTGAAAAGATTGTTCATCTTTGTCATTTATGCTGTTCTCGGTATCCTCATGTGGTATTTCGTAGGACGGAAAACATATGTCAGTGATGAAGCTATCCACAATAGGAAAGCGTGGGTTGGTGCATCCATACTTATATTGTGTTTTGTTATTTTTTCGAGCCAAATGGCGTGGATTGTTATCAACCTATACAGTGATGGGGGCACTGATAAGGGTGTACAGTTATCCATTACTCTTTTTATGTACGAAGCATTATGCACTGCTATGGCATTAATTATTTTGCTTATCTCTTCATCGCGAGATCGTTTGATACACGAAGTTGAAGTAATGCGTGATATTACGTACCGCCAGCAAAAACATTATGAGATAAGTCAAGAGTATCGTGACATTATTAATATGAAAATGCATGATATGAAAAAATTTTTGAACTATGATGAATCGCATGACAGCAGTTGGAAGAATTCTCCTGCCACCCACCAGCAAATAGTAGAAACCATCACGGCATACGATTCCATATATCATACAGGAAACCAAGCAATTGACGCTATTATAAATGAGAAAAGTCTGTACTGTGCGCGTAGAAATATTAATCTGCAATGCATAGTAGATGGTAGTGTTCTTTCTTTCATGGAGGACGCGGATATATATTCTCTCGTTGGAAATATCGCTGATAATGCTATCGATGCAGTGGAATCTATACAGGGAGGAGAACAGAGTCGTACAATCTCGTTTTCCATATATGAAGACGCAGGAATGGTTATACTCCGTGAAACAAATTATTACGAAGGAACATTGAGTCTTAAAGATGGTCTTCCACAAAGTAAACGAAATAATCAATATGAGCATGGATTTGGCTTGCGCTCGGTTCGCTATATCGTAAGAAAATATCATGGTCGTATGTCTATAAAAGTTGATAATCAGCTATTTGACATGACCGTTCTTATTCCGATACCGCTTACGGAAAGTTAATTACGATTGAGGCAAAATTTCAACCTAATAAGCTCTTGTGCATGAGAATTGAAGAATACTCAACTTCAAGGAGGAGAGAATGAGTACACACAATTCTCGCGTTAAGTGGCGCGTAGGACGAGTAGTAAAAACTACAGTATCCGTTGTCGTGGCTGCAGCTTTCGCTGGAGGGGCGACAGTTATGGCGAATTTCCAGAGCAATAAAATGATTGGAAGCTTGCTGGGACTTTATAGTTCGTCTATTGATAATGCACATGCAAAAACTCAAGGCTTGGATCTTAACTATTACAAGCCTGAGCATACTCGCGAAAATATCAAAGCTGCTGAACAAGACCTTGCCAATCGGATAACTGGTGAAGGTACCGTTCTGCTAAAAAATGACGATTCGACACTGCCAATCAAGAAAGGAACTACGGTTAGTTTCTTTTCGATCAACTCTGGGACTCGCCAGGCTTCGGGAAGTGCCATGATGAGTGCTGCTGGTGGTTTGCTTGGAGGCTCAGGAAATTCACTTAAAAATATTTTTGAGAATGCAGGCATAAGCGTTAATGACATTTTATGGAATTACTATAATTCTGACGAGACAAAGGGGTACGGCTTAGCAGCAGGGTCTGTTGAATTCGGCGACGCTGAAGATTTTCGTATTAATGAAGTTCCACTGAGCGTTATGCAGAAAAAGGATGGGCTGCTTAAATCTGCACAAGGTACTATGCCGATATTCGTATGGTCGCGTGTAGCGGGAGAAGGACGAGACATGCCTCGCTCTATGTATAACCATGCGGATAACGACACGGATAAGAAGCGTTCATACCTTGAGCCTGATACGACAGAACGCGAACTTCTGCAATATCTCAATGATAATTTTGATTCTGTAACTGTTCTTGTCAAGTCCAACGCTGCTTTGCAACTTGATTGGATTAAAGACTATCCTCATATTAAATCTGTCGTGTTGGCCCAAAGCCTAAATAATGGCGTAGGAAAAGTATTTTCTGGTCAGATTAACCCCTCTGGAAAGACAGTAGATACGTTTGAAGCGAATGCGTTACAGTCTCCAGCTGCACAGAATTTTGGTGATTTCGAGTATGTCGATAAGAACGGCAAATTTACCAATTACAACTATGTGTCGTATAAAGAAGGAATCTACGTAGGATATCGCTACTACGAAACGCGATATTTTGATAAGGTTTCTGGACAGGGCAATGCAGGCGACTACGACTATAATCAACAAGTCGTATATCCTTTTGGCTATGGTCTTAGCTACACTACATTCAACCACAGTAACTTTACTCTCGAACAAGGTGATGATAAGAATCTCACTGCACATGTGACGATTACTAATACAGGCGATGTTTCCGGTAAAGATGTAGCTCAAGTGTATATGCAATCGCCATACACTGACTATGATAAGGCAAACGGTGTTGAAAAATCAGCAACACAGTTAGTTGTAATTGCAAAAAGCAAAGAGCTCAAGCCTGGAGAATCTGAAACACTTTCTCTGACCATTTCTAAGGAATTAATGAAGGCCTACGATGCACGTGGTGCTCGTACATATATCTTGGATGCAGGAGATTATCTCTTTACTGATGCTTCAAATGCACACACAGCTACGAATAACTTCTTGGCGCATGCTGGGCGTACCACGTCAGATGGCATGACTGAGCAAGGCGATTCTTCTGCTGTAGCAGTGTATACTCCTGCAAACACCAGTGTGGATACCACGACATACTCGACAGATCAACTTACTGGCGAAAAGGTAACGAACAAGTTTGACGATGCAGTTGGAGATGTCACGTATTTAACTCGTTCCGATTGGACTGGCACATTCCCTACCCATGATGGCGCTGTGGGGGATGATGGAGCTCAAACTAAGATTTCTACATGGGGCAACGAAATTAACGGAACTGATGGAAAATCGTACACCTATTCAAAGAAAGCTTCATCGTCCTTGCTTGACAAGCTTAAGAGCTACTCTTCTGGAATTACGGATGCTGATAAGCTTACGTCAGCCCAGCCAGTCTTTGGCAAGAAAAATGGTAAGACCTTGATTCAGATGCGTGGTCTTGAATTTGATGATAAGGCGTGGAATGATCTTCTTGATCAACTTACCGAATCGGAATATAAGGAGTTAATCGGTAACTCTGGATACGGTGTAAGCGCAATCGAGTCCATTAATATGCCTTTTAACTACGAAGCTGATTCTGCGAGCTCTTGGGTATATGGAGCAATTCGCTTCACCTATCCAAATATCATGACTCTGGCTCAGACGTACAATACTGAGCTCGCCCAAGAATTTGGCAAGTTGCGTGCAGATGAAGCATTGCTCGACAAGGCTGCTGGATTGTACGCTCCATCCATGAATATTCATCGCACACCTTTCTCTGGCCGAAATGGTGAATACTATTCAGAAGATGCGGTCTTGACTTCTCTCATGTCTCAGCCAGAAATCCAAGCGCTTACCGATAAAGGCATTTATACCTATATCAAGCACTTCGCGTTCAATGACCAGGAAAATCACCGAGGTGATCGTAACGGTCAGATGTCAATCGCTACTTGGCTTAATGAGCAGTCTGCGCGTGAGATTTATCTCAAGCCATTTGAAGATAATCTTAAATTGACCAATACGGTTAAGTATGTAGATAACGGGAAGATTGCTGAGCGTAGTATGCGTGCCACTCGCGGTATTATGACATCATTTAATCGCATCGGAGCAACGTGGACAGGTGGCAGCTATAACCTCATCACTGGAGTTGCAAGAACTGAGTGGGGCTTCAATGGTGCAATTATCACTGATAATGCTAATACAGGCGTTTTCATGGATAATACGCAGATGATTGAAGCTGGTGGAGATATTAAACTTCTGAACGCTAAAGATCCAACCGGTCGCAGCTTCAACGTATCGGATCCGCAAGTGTATCCATATGCACGTGCTGCGGCGCATCGTTACCTGTACACGGTCGCGAATTCGCGTGCGATGAATGGTGCTATGGAAGGCTCTGTATTTAAGAATACAAATGGTATGGCGATTATGTTCATAACAATTCGCACCATCTTGTATCTGCTAGCTGCATTATTACTCTTCTTGAGTGTTTGGCGACATTTGCCAAAGACTGTAGATAGAGTCAATGCTCGAAAGCTTGCAAAGCGCGAACGTCGTCTAGAGCGAAAGAATGCGCGTAGGGCAGCACGACAGTCGGCTCGGCAGTGAATCGTTAAGAAAGTATTATCTAGCTAGTAAGTAAATAATGCTTGAGGTCTTGCGAATATAGTGTCACAAGACCTCAAGCATTATTTATTGCAATCTAATATACGGGCTATATAGATTAGAGCATATAGATACTCTTAAGCACGAGTGAGTTTGCGATGGATACGATGAGGTTTAGATGCTTCTTCACCTAATCGCTCAATCTTATTCTCTTGGTATGCCTGGAAGTTACCTTCGAACCAGAACCAACGAGCAGGATTATCATCATCGCCTTCCCAAGCGAGGATATGCGTCGCTACGCGGTCAAGGAACCAACGGTCGTGGGAGACAACTACTGCGCATCCCGGGAATGCTTCAAGAGCATTCTCTAGACTTTCAAGAGTTTCTACGTCCAAATCGTTTGTAGGCTCATCAAGGAGCAAGAGGTTTCCGCCTTGCTTCAAGGTGAGTGCCAGGTTCAAGCGATTACGTTCGCCACCAGAGAGAACACCGGTAAGCTTTTGCTGATCAGATCCCTTAAAGCCAAAGCTTGCGACATATGCGCGCGTTGGAACTTCCACGCCACCGACTTCGATGTAATCAAGACCGTCGGAAACTGCTTCCCACAAGTTCTTATTAGGATCAAGACCAGCACGGTTCTGATCGACATAAGAGATTGAAACGGTTTCGCCAATCTTGAGTTCACCACTGGTGAGTTCTTCCAAGCCCACGATTGTCTTGAAGAGCGTAGATTTACCCACGCCGTTAGGACCGATGACGCCAACGATACCGTTACGAGGTAATGTAAAGCTCAAATCGTCGATAAGTACTCGGTCGCCAAAAGCCTTGTGGATATGGTTTGCTTCCAAAACTGTAGAACCCAAACGTGGCCCAGGTGGGATCTGAATCTCAGAGAAGTCAAGCTTCTTAGAGTTTCGTGCTTCTTGTTCCATTTGGTCATAACGTTCCAAACGAGCCTTATTCTTCGCCTGACGACCCTTAGGGGAGGTGCGAACCCATTCGAGTTCACTCTTCAAACGCTTAGCAAGTTTCGCGTCCTTTTGACCTTGAACCTCAAGACGCTTCGCTTTAGTCTCCAAATAAGTGGTGTAATTACCCTTATACGGGAAGAGCTGTCCACGGTCAACTTCGCAAATCCATTCCGCTACATTATCAAGGAAGTAACGATCGTGGGTTACAGCCAAAACTGCGCCTGGATAGTTATGCAAGAACTGCTCGAGCCATAAGATGGATTCTGCATCCAAATGGTTAGTAGGCTCATCAAGTAAGAGCAAATCTGGTGCTTCAAGCAGGAGCTTACACAAAGCTACACGTCGACGCTCGCCACCAGAAAGGACGGATACAGGAGAATCAGGATCAGGGCATTGAAGAGCATCCATTGCTTGTTCAATTTGGTTATCCAAATCCCATGCATTCTTAGCATCAATCTCTTCCTGCAGTGCACCCATTTCAGCCATTAAAGCGTCGAAATCTGCATCTGGCTCAGCCATTTCGATGCCGATTTCGTTGAAGCGCTTAATCTTGGCGTACAAATCACCGTATGCGAGACGGACGTTCTCAATAACCGTCTTGTCCTCGTCGAGAGGTGGTTCTTGCTGCAAAATGCCAACCGTGTACCCTGGTGTAAGTCCGGCTTCGCCATTTGAAAGCTCAGTAGTGCCAGCCATAATCTTGAGCAGGGTAGACTTACCCATACCGTTAGGCCCTACGACACCAATCTTTGCGCCTGGCAAGAAGCTCAAAGTAACGTTATCGAGGATGACGCGATCGCCGAAAGCTTTGCGAGCGTTAATCATCTGATAAATAAACTCAGCCATGTTGTCCTATTCATTCAGTCGTTCATTCAATTGAATTCATATGTGCGCGCAAGTAAATACGCAAATGCAAAAAGATAGTTTTGATATGTGTAAACCGCGCATAATCCATATAATTTTCGCATATGTGAACGACAGTGATAACGATAACGGTAAGCGATAGTGGCAAGTTATAGTGACAAGGGCACGGGCATGGGCGTGATGTTTTGCACAAACGGTGCACGAGCTGAACTATATGAAATTAAATTAATGTGTCGCTGGATATTGCAATATGTTGCAATACAATGTCTAACATTGTCAGAGCAAACTGCTGATGTAATGTAATCTCGAATAATAGTTTGACAAACTAAGATAAGTATTGTTCGTGATAACTAGCTATAGCTAACGACTATTATGCCGAGGGCAATTTTATAAATTTTCTGGAATGAATGACGGGTCATATTTATTAAAATTTGTAGTACGTAAAATTATGCGTGAGAATATGAGAATTATCGAGAGGAAAAATATGGTTGTGAAAACCACATTAAGCCGTATCAAGAAATGGGCGATAGCTGGCATTGCTGGTACGTTGGCATTCGCTCTTGCGGCATGCGGTTCGACAGCAAGTAATTCTAATAATGGTGTAGATAAAGATGCAGTTATCACAGTAAATAGCGTGGAACCAACTGGCGAACTTTTGCCGGGTAACGTTTCTGATACTGCAAGTTGGAAGATTGCAACCCAGCTTTTTGATGGCCTGGTTACTTTTACTAATAAGGGTGAGCTGGTTATGGATGAAGCTGAATCCATTACACCAAATGATGATGCGTCCGTGTATACAATCAAGCTCAAAGATGGTTTAAAGTTTTCTAATGGTGAGGCCATCACAGCCAATACGTATGCACGTGCATGGTCATATGCAGCAAACGTGACAAATGCTCAGGTAGGAGCTTCGATTTTCTCGACTATCAAGGGATATGATGATCTTCAGGTCGAAGGCGTCGACCCTAATGCTCAGCTTTCGGGACTTCGTGTCGTTGATGATAAAACTCTTGAAGTGACATTGAATGCCCCTGACTCTTCCTTCTCTTACAAGGTAGGGGATGTAGCATTCCTACCAATTCCATCTGTAGCATATGATGATATTCATGGTTTTGGTAAGAACCCGACCGTTTCGAATGGTCCATATGTCTTGCAGGAATGGAATGTTAACAAGGATATCAAGCTGAAGAAGAATGACCAATATTCGGGTGTTCGTACTCCTAAGAACGCAGGAATTGACTACGTGGTTTATGATTCTTTGGATACAGCTTACTCAGATTTGCAAAGTGGAAACTTGGATGTGCTTGATGCTATTCCGACGTCTGCATTGTCAACATTTAAGAATGATAGTAGCATTCAGGCATTCTCTGATAGCTCGTCAGCATTTAAGTCCATCACTATTCCACAGAATCTCGAACATTTCTCGGGAGAAGAGGGGGCGCTACGACGTCAGGCAATTTCCTATGCAATTGATCGAGAAAATGTCATTGATAAGATTTTAAGTGGTGCAGCAACTCCAGCAACTGATTTCTTGGCTCCAGTTATCGCTGGATATTCAAAGACACTGTCGGGCAATGACGTTTTGAAATATGATGCTCAAAAGGCAAAACAATTGTGGGAACAGGCGAATGCTATCTCTCCATGGAGTGGTACATTTACCATTGCTTATAATGCTGATGGTCCATATAAGGCATGGGTTGATGCTGTAGCAAATTCTATTTCCAACTCTTTGGGTATCGAGGCTCAGGGGAATGAATATGCAACTAATAGTGAATTCTCCAGTGCGGTTAATAAGCGTCAGATTAATGGCGCATTCCGTTCCGGCCTGCAGTCGGATTATCCACACCCTGAAGGATACCTCTTCCAAGCATATGATTCTGCATCTGCTGATGGCAAGGGCTTAAATAATGGTGATTATAAGTCATCTGAGTTTGATGGTTTTATGGATCAGGCAGCATCTGAAACTAATTTAGATGATGCGATTAAGACATATCAGCAGTCAGAAGAATTGTTGCTTAAGGATCTTCCAGTAATTCCATTGTGGTATGACAATGTTTCTGCAGGGGCGACTCAGAAGATGAAGACCGTTAAATTCAACTATATGGGTTTGCCTTCGTATTATGAGTTGGAAAAGACACGCTAAAGAAGGACACTCCGAAGTGTGAACTTAGGCTTAGATTAAACGCAAAATGAGCTGAAGATCTTCAATCTACAACTCTCGCGATTGAGCTTGAAGAAGAAAAAGAGAAGCGGTAGCCGAAACGCTGCCGCTCTTTTCTCATATTTTTGCTACACTAAAACACGTAACTTCATCACGCATGGCTTTGACCCTCTGCTGATGGCGCACGTTACGAGGATGGGGCCATAGCTCAGTCGGTTAGAGCGGACGACTCATAATCGTTATGTCCAGGGTTCAAGTCCCTGTGGCCCTACCATTCTTTCTTCTGATTCGTATGTGCGGTTTCGTGCATTTCATTGTGCTCAAAATGCTAAGATTCCTCTTTCCTAGAATCTTCTGAAGAAATTGCAAGCTTTGATTGGCTCCCCGCATGATGTAGAACTTTCCATTCCCTATAAACAGCACTAATTCCAAGAGCAATGAGGACAATACTGCTGACTAGGAATAGTCCAACTTGGAATATGGGGATACTTGGTTCATTGATAAGAACAAGGCTGAAGAAAGAACACAAGTGAATAAGGATGAAGGTTATAAAAGTCATTTTCTTGCGCGTGCTTATAGTAGGTGCGCTAGCCATGAATACGCTTGAAAGAACCATACAAACAGTGACACAAATTACTAGGATAAGTGTCCATAAGTATGACGATAAGGCACGCGAACTGGCAAGTGGTAGATGGTGCTGAATTGAGGTTATCGCATAGATACTTACCCATGCTACAAGAAGTGTGGCGTAGGATAGCCTAGGTAAAAGATGCGTGCGAGTCTTTGAACTACGTAGTGTCATGATATGACTCCTAACCTTCGTGAACCTTCTCTCGACTCAAAACACGGTTTCGTAGTTTCAAGTCTTTGTCAGTATTTATCGGTATTTATTTATCGTGCGTTGATAAATAAAGTTGTATATATATACTCTTATTTTATGTACAGGGCAAATCTGCCATGCCGTAAATAATCTCGAACCGTATAGGTAAATTGCCGGACACTTGTATATGCAGTCATCCCACAGCAAAATTATGCTATGAATTGCATAAAGCGAACTCGTCTGCTATTTTACGTATAATAATCTCGGTTCACCGGTTCACGTAAGACACAAGGTTTTGCGACCCGGGTTCCTTAATTACCTAGGAGATAACTATGAAGCAGGGTATTCATCCTGAATATGTAGTAACTGAAGTTGTTTGCTCTTGCGGCAACACTTTCGTTACTCGTTCTACCGTAAAGAGCGGTCACATCACCGCTGACGTTTGCTCAAACTGCCATCCTTTCTACACTGGTAAGCAGAAAATTCTTGATACTGGTGGTCGCGTGGCTCGTTTCGAAGCTCGTTACGGAAAGAAGAACTAGCTCTTCTCAAACGCCAACTGATGCATTGTTGTACAAGACATCCAAAGGGATGTGGTTGTGTGATTCTAAGCGTCGGCTGGCGTTTTTATATGTGAGTTTAATTAGAATTAGACCTTAGGTTTTAACTTACACAGTTTTATACAGTTTTATACACATAAATTTATACGTAAACTTAGTAGGAAGGTGCACACCAGTGGCATCTGCTAATCAATTCCCAGCAGCACAAATGGCGCTTGAGGAATACAACGATATCGAAACTCAGATGAGCCAACCTGATGTGGCATCCGATCCAGATAAGATTCGTAAGCTTGGTCGTCGCCACGCTGAGCTTGGCCAGATCGTATCTGTATACCAACAGTACTTAGATATTATTGATAATCTTGAGGCTGCTCAGGAACTTGCTGATGAAGATCCAGAATTTGCGCAAGAAGCTGCTCGTCTTCAGTCCGAGCTTCCTGAAGCCGAGGAAAAGTTGCGTGTAGCATTGATTCCTCGCGATCCAGATGATGCTTCCGATACTATTATGGAAATTAAAGCTGGTGCTGGTGGAGAAGAAGCAGCACTCTTCGCGGGTGATTTGCTGCGTATGTATATGCGTTATGCAGAAAAGCGCGGTTGGACTTACGAAGTTCAGTCTCAAAATGGTACGGAGCTTGGTGGTATCAAGGATGTGCAGATTGCATTTCGCTCCAAGGGTACTGTGGCTCCTGCTGATGGCGTATGGGCGAGCCTCAAGTACGAGGGTGGAGTGCATCGCGTACAGCGTATCCCAGTAACTGAATCTCAAGGTCGTATCCAGACCTCTGCAGCAGGCGTTATCGTATTCCCTGAAGCAGAAGATGACAATGATGAGATTGAAATTGATCAGAAGGATTTGAAGATTGATATCTTCATGTCTTCGGGACCTGGTGGGCAATCTGTGAATACTACGTACTCGGCTGTTCGTATGACTCATATTCCTACGGGCATCGTTGTTTCTATGCAGGATGAGAAGTCGCAGATTCAAAATCGTGCAGCGGCTTTGCGAGTTTTGAAATCGCGTTTGCTTGCTATGAAGCACGAAGAAGAAGCGGCTGCTGCGGCAGATATGCGTCATTCTCAGGTACGTACTTTGGATCGTTCGGAACGTATTCGTACGTATAATTTCCCAGAAAATCGAATTGTAGATCACCGAACAAACTACAAGGCTTATAATTTGGATGCAGTTCTTGATGGTGATCTTCAAGCAGTTATTGATTCTGATATTCAAGCTGATGAGGCAGAACGCTTAGCTAGCCAAAATGGTGAAGCATAAGTGACGCCTGAATTTCCTGAGAATAGAATTGATTCAGCTCTCTCTGTGCGCGCTGTAATTGCGCAGTGCGCACTCGTGCTATATCGTGCTGGTGTAAGCGATGATATTGTTAATCCTGAACAGCAAAAAATGGTTATAGCTCACGAGGTGTCAATGCTACTGGCTGAGTCATGTGACAAATCAGTAGCAGATATTCAAGCTGCTGCGCTGCTCGGTAAAACGTTTGAACAGATAGCCACGTTAGAGCAACGCGAGCGATTTATCTCATGGTTAGATCGACGAGCCAAACGTGAACCCTTACAACATATTGTGGGGCATGCTCCATTTCGTTTTCTTGATTTAAAAGTTGGTCCCGGTGTGTTTATTCCTCGTCCTGAGACTGAACTTATCATCGATGAATCTCTCGACTTTATTCGACGACAGAAAATTGAATCTCCTCGGATTGTTGATTTATGTGCAGGATCGGGAGCATTGGGGCTTTCGGCTGCTCAAGAGATACCAACTAGTACAGTATGGGCTGTAGAGATTTCTCGGGACGCATATGCTTATGCGACCATGAATGCTCAACAATTGGGAATTGACAATTATCAGTTGCTATGTGGCGATGCGACCGATCCTCAAACTCTCGATGAGTTAGATGCGAGCATTGATATTGTAATGAGCAATCCTCCTTATATTCCAGAAAAGGATATTCCACAGCAGATTGAAGCTCGAGAATTTGATCCACAGCTTGCCTTGTATGGAGCTAGCCTTGACGGTATGCGTATTCCTCGAGAAATTATCAAACGTGCATACGCATTGCTAAAAACAGGCGGTCTATTATTAATGGAACACGACTGGAAACAGGGTGATGATACACGAGAATTTGCTCAAGCAGTTGGATTTAGTACTGCATATACGCGTCAAGATTTTGCTGGGAAAGATCGTTTCCTCTGTGTCACCAAATAATCGTGCCGTCAAATAATTGTCCTGTATGAGACTCTGTGCATTGGAGAGTGATTGTTCTCAGTAGTTGCTTTAGTCAATTGTGTTGATTATCTATATCTACTATCTGTATGTCTTCGCGGTTTAAGGAGTATGATAGTAGAAAGATGGTTTATACATCGAAGGCGATGAGGGTTATGGTTACTGTATCACGACTATACACAGAGATTTTCTGCGATCTCTATGGAACTATTTTCGACATCCATACGGATGAAAACAACCCACAGGTGTGGGATGACATGTGCGAATACATGAACAAACGCGGCACGCACTTTAGTGATGGTGAAGAACTTTTTAATGCATATAACGATGCAATGACTAAAGCGCTTATTATCGGGCGAGAGGAACGCGGACAGTTTGTTGAAATCGATTTTGTACCGGTATGGCACTTGCTGTATGAAATTGGTGGGGCGCATGTATATGAAAGCACAGCATATGACACCGCAACGTATTTCCACCGCGTGAGTACGGATTATCTGGAGCCATATCCACATGCTAGAGAGTTTTTGGCGGTATGCAGGCGTAAGGGTATTCGCCCAATTCTTGTATCGAATGCGCAAGAATCGTATACATTGTATGATTTGAAGGCTCATCACCTAACGGAATGCTTTGATAAGATTTTCCTGTCGTCAACGTATGGACTGAAGAAGCCTGATAAGCGCTTCTTCAATATGGCATTAGAAGAATGTGGCACTGAGCGTTCGCATGTGGTGTATTTGGGTAATGAAATTGGATGCGATATCCGTGGTGCTCGAGGTGCTGGAATTGATGCGATTTATTTGCATACCCCTCTTTCTGTACCTGGAGATCCGGCTACATGTCCTGACGCAATTCTCAATGTTGAAGGTCCGGATTACGATGCAGTTCTGTCATGGCTATGCAAAGATGAAGTAAAAATTCAGGGGACGGGGACGGATGCTAAAATCGTTCCGGCAAAATCTAAAAAACGAACTCGTCAGAATTCTTAAGAATCAATGTTGTCGCCATCAATGTTGAGTCGGCGCTCATGCATAAGATTAGTGCGTGAAAAGAATGCGAGTAACACGTCGAACTGTGGTTATCTGGATATGCGTGTGCACTGTTTTATCTATTGTAGGTGCAGGGATTGCGCCTGATCCGGATGGGTTGGCAACATCAACTTTTGACATTCTTTTTTATACATCAACCATACTTGAAGTGCTTTCATGGATGGCGGTACCATTAGCGGGTTGGCTACTTTTTCAACGAGTTCGTGCAATTCGTTCCATATCGCTGACAAATCAAGGTCAGGGTAGAAAATCACTGTCGTATTACAGTGTCCTCGGACGTTACCTTGTCGTGTTAACGATTTTTGCACTCCTATGTGAACCGTTATACGATTATGCGTGGTCGGGACAATGGTGGAATTTTGACAGGCAAAATCCTGTGTGGGGATTGGTAATAACAGTAGTTGCCATAACTGGTTGGGATGCATTGTCGACATATAGTATGCGCTCGCAAATTACATCACGAATTCTAATTATTATTGGCGCGCTTGTGTGGGCAATCACTTTTCGAGTACTTATCAGCATTGTTATTATGAGTTTAATTTTCCTCATGTGGCCGCCCGAATACGAATTATCGTTAAAAATGTTTACTCTTAATCGTTCACTAATGATAGTTGCTGGAAGTGTAGCTTGTGGAATAACTCCATTAGTTGGTTCATGGCTCGTTCATCGGATGGATGTGGTTAATGAGTATAACGGTTCTTCGTCGAAGAAATATGGTGGCGTGACCGATACACGTAACAATGCTGTACGCAGTAAAAAGATGCAAGTGCTGTCAAGACGATTCAATCAAGCAATGGTGTGGTGGGCGTATCCTCTAGCGCTTCTTTTAGCAGTGATAGTCCGTGCAGTGATTATGACGTGGTTTGTACGATAATCTAAGCGTGAGTGGCGAGATCGCATGATAAGCGTAACCGTTGAATGCGATGATGAGCAGATGCATCAAATAGGCATCAGACAGAAAGCAGAGAATATGACAAAGAAATATGGAATTCAGCCAGTAAATGACGAAACTATTGCTCTTGCAGTTTCTCTTATACAAGCTGGGGAAGTAGTTGTCATTCCTACGGATACGGTTTATGGCGTTGTAGCAGATCCGACAAATGCGCAGGCAGTAGAAAAGATTTTTTCTGTGAAGCATCGTCCTCATGAAAAAACAATGCAAATTCTCGCAGCTCGTATGGAGGACACTAAAAAATTTGGCGTGCAGGTACCGGCTAAACTTGTACCTGTTGAGAAAGAATTTATGCCTGGTGCTGTCAGTATTATCGTTGACATTAAAACTGCTCCGGCAGAGTCTTTCCAAGATGCCCAACAAGAGTATGGGACATCACGTAGCCCTGTGCTTGCTACTGTACGTCAAGAAAAGGATGGACGTGTAACGCAAGGGATACGTCTGCCAAGTAGTGATATTGCGTTGAAAATTCTTGAACAAACAGGCCCACTTGCAGCGTCCAGTGCTAATTTGAGTGGAATGGACTCCCCAGCTACTGTGCAAGATGCATACAAACAGCTGGGAGACAGCGTGAGCCTTTATCTTGATGGAGGATCGACGCCAGGTCCTGTGGCAAGTACAGTCGTTGCATGGGATAATGAAACTGAACAGTTATTAATTCTGCGAGAGGGAGTTGTGAGTTCCGATAGAATTAGGGCTGTGTTAGCATAGAGTCACTATGAGAGTGTATATATTCATCGCCGCTATAGCAGGAGCTGTCACATGGCTAATGACTCCTGTCATTCGTCAACTCGCTTTTCGTATAGGCGCAGTGGGCGAGGTTCGTGCGCGCGATGTGCATACAGTGCCCACCCCGCGTATTGGTGGTTTGGCAATGCTTATCGGGGTTATAGTTGCTTTTCTCTTTGCTAGTCGTACTCCATGGGTTGAAAACTTATTCATAGAAACCCAACAATTGTGGGTAGTTATGATAGGAGCAATACTTATTTGCTTGGTGGGCATCACCGATGATTTGTGGGATCTCGACTGGATGCTCAAGATGTCAGGTCAACTTCTTATTTCACTTCTTGTATCATGGGGTGGTATTCAAATAGTGTCGTTGCCACTAGGAAATCTGTATTCGATTTCTACAAGCTGGTCGATTGCCATATCGGCATTCCTGCTTGTTGCTTCGATTAATGCTGTTAATTTTGTGGACGGATTGGACGGTTTAGCAGCTGGAATCGTAGGTATCGGCGGTATTGCGTTTGCTATCTACTCATATATGCTCGCACGCTCAACAGCAAATTTTGCTTCCGTAGCTATTATTATCGACGTTGTTATAGTCGGTGTGTGCGTGGGATTCTTGCTTCATAATTGGCATCCGGCTAGCATTTTCATGGGTGATACTGGCTCCATGCTTTTGGGCTATATGGTGACTTGTGCTTCTATTGTTATGACTGGTCGCCTTGATCCCAATGCTCATCATGTCAATGTTTATCTGCCAGTATTCATCCCGATTTTGTTGCCGATTCTCGTTCTTTTCTTACCTGTACTCGATATGATTTTGGCAATTGTGCGTCGCGTGAGCAAAGGTCTATCTCCTATGCACCCGGATAGAATGCATTTGCATCATAGAATGCTTCGCATTGGACATTCTGTTCGTGGTGCAGTGATTATTTTATGGATGTGGGCTGCACTGATTTCCTTTTCATCAGTGCTGCTGCTTTTCTTTAGAATGCGATATGTATTCATGGGATTTGTCGCAGGAGCAATAGTTTTGACGGTGTTTACTATGTTGCCATACTATCGCACACGATTAGCGGAAATTCGCCAGCAGGAACAGGACATAGAGCCGGAATCACAATCCCAGCAGACTATGAAGGATGAAGTGCAATTTAATGACGACAATAGTGATAACAGCAGGGGGAGCGTTACGAGATGAGTGATTTACGTTCACGATATACCATCGGAGGCGCTTTTGCGCGATCATTGTGGGTGACAGCAATTGTTGATGTTATTGTTCTTTTTATCGCTCTTATTGCCGGCTTTTCGTATGCAAATGTAGTAGGCATTTTTTCAGTTATCAGTGCGTGGGTTTTGGGTGTTTGCTTTAGTGAAATTAATCCTTTGATTGCGATGATTCTCGATAAATTGGGTCTTAAGGCAAATAGCTATCTTGTCGGGATGCTTCAATTATGGGGATTGAAGATTTTGTTTGTTATCGTATTGGGCGCAATTCTTCTTACCTTTGTGCCACGTAATACGGCTGTATTTTGCTTAGTTTTGGTATTTAGCGTTGCTATTTTTACGATAAAAAATGTCATTATTAGCGCACTTGCACGTGTTCTATAAACATACAGTTAAACATACTGTAGCTGTAGCTTAGACACGGCAGAAATTGGGCATAGAGCGTAACACTCTTAGCTGGGCTATAAAGTCGCCTCTGATGAATACAGTAGTGATATGGCTCAAGAAACATATAAACCACTTCCTAATCCATTCGAGAAGCTTGGTCTTGCATATGACGACGTATTGCTTCTTCCAAACGAAACAGATGTTATCCCGTCTGAAGTAGATACCACGACATATTTGACTCGTAATATCACTATGAAGTCTCCAGTTTTGTCTGCTGCAATGGACACAGTAACTGAGGCAGAAATGGCTATTGCGATGGCTCGTAACGGTGGTATCGGTGTTATTCACCGTAATTTAAGCATCGAAGATCAGGCTCAGCAGGTTGATACTGTGAAGCGTTCTGAATCTGGCATGATTTCCGATCCTGTTACCGTTCATCCAGATGCAACTCTTACAGATCTCGATCGCTTGTGCGGACAGTATCGAGTATCTGGCCTTCCAGTAGTAGACCATGATGGCCGTTTACTTGGCATCGTGACAAACCGCGATATGCGTTTTGTAGATCCAGCAGAGTTTGATACTTTGCGTGTTAAAGATGTTATGACCAGCGAAGGGCTCATCACTGGTCCATCGAATATCTCTAAGGAGGATGCTCATAAGCTTCTTGCTCAGTACAAGGTTGAGAAGCTTCCTTTGGTTGATGAAGCTGGTAAATTGACTGGTTTGATTACTGTTAAGGACTTCGTAAAGACTGAGCAGTATCCAGATGCTACTAAGGATGATCAAGGTCGTTTGCGTGTAGCTGCAGCTGTAGGTTTCTTCGGTGACGCTTGGCAGCGCTGTGTAGCATTGGCAGATGCTGGCGTTGATGTGCTTGTCGTTGATACTGCACATGGACATGCAAAGCTCATGCTTGATATGATTAAGCGTTTGAAGGCAGACCCAGCTTTTAAGAATATCGACATTATCGGCGGAAATATTGCTACGCGTGAAGGCGCTCAGGCATTGATTGATGCTGGTGTTGATGCAGTGAAGGTAGGCGTAGGCCCTGGTTCTATCTGCACGACCCGAGTTGTCGCAGGCGTAGGCGTTCCTCAGCTTACTGCAGTATACGAAGCATCGTTGGCAGCTCGTGAAGCTGGAATTCCTGTTGTTGCAGATGGTGGTATTCATTACTCCGGTGATATCGCTAAGGCACTTGTCGCAGGCGCATCGACCGTTATGCTTGGTGGCTTGCTTGCAGGAACTGAAGAAGCGCCAGGCGAGAAGGTACTGTTGCACGGCAAGCAGTATAAGGTCTATCGTGGAATGGGCTCTATGGGAGCTATGGCTCCACGTGGAAAGAAGAGCTACTCAAAGGATCGTTACTTCCAGGCTGATGTTACTTCTAGCGATAAGGTTGTACCGGAAGGCGTTGAAGGTGAAGTACCATACCGCGGACCACTCAACTATGTTTTGTATGAATTGGTAGGCGGTTTGCACCAGTCGATGTTCTATACGGGTGCTCGTACCATTCCTGAACTTCAGGAAAAGGGCAAGTTCATTCGTATTACGGATGCTGCTCTTCGCGAATCACATCCGCATGACATCGTTATGACAAAGGAAGCTCCAAATTACTCTGGATTCCATGAGTAAATACTCAGATATAAGCTTCATTTAGGCTTTGACACATTCATAATGTGTTTAAAAGAGCCGCGAGAGGATTATTTGAATTGCGCTCATCTGTATTATGCAGGTGGGCGCAATTATGTGTGAGGACAGCAATTATTCCTTATATTGATTAAAATAGTTTATTATTGGGAAAATTATTTGAAGATGAACTGTAGATAAATCCTTATCACGAGTTCTTTGGTATGCTTCATTGTGTTGATTACGATGATTCGGGGATAAAGTGAAAAATTTTTTGCGCAATATCGCTAACCGATATGGTTATGCGTGGACGGTTCTAAAAGGCTTAGTTCAAACAGATTTCAAGTTACGCTATCAGGGATCTATCCTCGGGGTAGCTTGGTCTGTACTCAAACCGCTCATGCTTTTTTGCGTGATGTATATCGTTTTTGGGCGTTTTTTGCGTATGTCTGATGGAACGCCAACTTATCCGGTGGTTCTTTTGCTTGGAATTAGCTCATGGCAATTCGTTACGGAATCGATCGGAATCGGGTTACGTGCGATTGTGGATCGTGGTGATCTCCTACGAAAAATTCATTTCCCGAACTATATCGTGGTTGTATCAGCTACTGTCGGAGCAATGATTAGTTATGCTATTAACTTGGTAGTAGTACTCGTGTTTGCTCTGGTTGCACGAGTAGAGTTTACGTGGCGAGTAGTGCTCGTTCCCCTGAATATTATTGAGCTATATGCTTTTACACTGGGGCTCACACTTCTTATGGCTACTATTTACGTGTATTTTAGAGATATCGCTCATATTTGGGAAGTGCTTGCGCAGATCATATTCTATGCGATGCCAATTATTTATCCATTGACATATGTGACGAATCGTGGTGGCACTATCGCCTCCTTAGCGCGTTTAGAGCTTCTTAATCCATTCGCTCAAACTATCCAAGATATACGCCATAATTTGGTTGCACCTGCAACACAGCCAACGATTTGGAATACATTTAGTAATCCTATTATCCAGCTTTTCCCAGTTGTTTTGGCCGTTTTTGTACTCTGGTTAGGAGTACATGTGTTCCGCAAGCATAGTCGTAAGTTTGCTGAGGTGATGTAATGACAGACTCCATTATCGAAAAGAAAAATAGCTACGCAGAACGTCCAGTTGTGCTCAAAGCTCAGCATGTTTCTAAATACTTCAAGTTGCCAACCGAGCAAGCTACGGGACTTAAACAGGCATTTATCAACTGGACTAAGGGTATAAAGGGTTATAAGCGCCAAGATGTACTCAAAGATATTAATTTTGAAGTACATCAAGGTGAATTCTTCGGTATCGTCGGACGAAATGGTGGTGGAAAATCAACACTGCTCAAGCTCATTTCACAAATTTATTACCCGGAAAATGGATCAATTGAGGTATCTGGCAAGCTTGTACCATTTATCGAACTTGGGGTTGGTTTTAATCCAGAACTTACGGGACGAGAAAATATATATCTTAACGGCTCATTACTTGGCTTTAGTAAAGAAGAAGTCGATGATATGTATGACGACATCGTCGAATTTGCTGAACTTGAAGAGTTTATGGACCAAAAACTCAAGAATTATTCTTCCGGTATGCAAGTACGCTTAGCTTTTTCTGTGGCAATTAAAGCACAGGGGGATATTCTTGTGCTAGATGAGGTGCTTGCAGTAGGTGATGAAGCATTCCAGCGTAAGTGTGACGACTTCTTTACAGAAATCAAGAAAGATCCATCTAAGACAGTTGTTTTGGTAACGCACGATATGAATTCGGTAAAACGTTACTGCACTCGAGCCATGATGATTTCACACGGTGAAGTTATAGCTATTGGCGATCCAGAATCCGTCTCAGAACAATATACCATGGAGAATCTTCGCGCTGAGAAACGTGCTACTGAAAGGCAGCGTGCGGAAAACGGTGGATATCCAAATGGATTGAACGAGAAGTGCCCGATCCTGCGCACTACGGCTGTATCGTCGCCACTTTTAACAAGTAATGAATCATTCAAATTCGAAGTTGAATATCAGTATGACGAACCTGGTGATTTCTATCTGGCAATAGCAGTTCATGATTTGCGACGCGGTGGAATTACGTATGATACTGGTTCAAAGACTTTTAAGATGAACCAACATGGGCATCATACAGTCCAGTTCGAGCTTCCGCTGAATCTATTTAATAATGGGGAATTCCGTATTTATACATCATTGCGAACTCCAAGTGCAACGAATCCTCACGCTACAGACGCGGTGGGAGTAGCAATCGATGATAGAGCATGTGATTTTGCTATTCGAGATAAGCGAAATCGCGATTTCGCTTTGCTTAGCGATCGTGCATTGACGATTACACCTGTGGATGCCGATGCAGTAACGGTTGAATAAGAGACAATTCTACTAAGCATTAAGAGGTCTCGTGCAGTTCATTCTCACGAATTGTACGAGACCTTATATTATGCGAATGTCATTATGAGAGGAATTTGAAAATATATAAGAGCTAGATGTGATATAAGCGAAATCCGTGGACGAAGGGTCATGCTGCTTTAGATTATGATGTATCACAGCACACTGATAGTCTGACGATGATTTCTTTTTATATGGATAGTCGTGCTGTAAAGATGATAGTTGATGACAGCAATGCGCATGGTTGTTGTGAATAGGGATTTGCCTCGTGTGGTTTTCCGATGTCGTTCTATGCATGGGACATGTTGAATGCGGCATCACAATCAAATACTGAACGTAAAAGTCGATAATTGATGTTTCGTATAAGGAAATGTGTTATCTCTAACAATGGGGTAGTTGTGTAATTGCATGTGACTGCAGCAGTTGTAGTTGCCAGAGGAAAGTATGAGTTATGCGATATTGTATTTTTAGATAGAAAAACTGTTCCACATATGGGAGAGAACATCGGGATGAGTGATTTTATTGTTGATCATGATCAGTTGACTTCTTTGAAGGATAAGATTGCGAATGCTAAAAGCGATCTTGAAGCGATGGCTGATATTGATGTTAGCGAAGGTAAGATAGACAATGCCAAGGTCGAAAAGGCTGTGACAGATTTTTTGTTTGGTGTTAAATCACATAAGACTCGTATTGTTAAAGGCGTAGAAGGAATGCAAACAGCAATCGAGAATGCGTTGACGAGCACGACGGATGCTGATGATCAGATGCAGTCTGCTATACGCGATGATGGTTCAGAGGGGTAGTTTATGGGCTCTGTACAATATGCGTTGACTCTTCCTGAGCAATGGAATCAGTTCGAGCTCACAGATGATAACATTAGTGAAGTTGCTCGTAAAAATACGGATAATCTTATTTCTACTATTCCTGCTTTAGCTAAAAACAGGGCTAAGATTTATTCATTTTGGCATAGTCAGCTTCAGCATGCGCGCTCTGTAGGTATTAGGCATGTTGCCAGTTATTTTGAACAAGCTGACGATAAACCTGTTATAGCGTTGATGCAGGTTCAGATTATGCCTCTGCCACCGGTGGAAGCTGATAGTACTGTACTTGATACGCTTTATGATGCTTTCAATAGGGTAGAGCCTGAGCGTCCTGAGCTTCCTGATATTGCGATAATTCAGCAGGATAATATCGGCAAAGGCGTGCGCTGTGTGGCGAGGGAATTTTTGTCTCAAGATGCTGGTGAACAAAATACCGAAGTTATTATGATGAGGACAATTTTCCCTCTTCAGACGTGTGCTTTTGGTCTTAATTTTATGACCCCTAATGTTGGTGAGGCTTTGCCTTTGTGTGAGTTGTTTGAGTTGATTACGTCAACTCTTGATGTTCAAGAGAGTGTGGAGGAGTAGGTATGGTGCGTCCTGATGTGACTGATTGGTTCAAGGTTGGTTATGATGGTGATCAGGTGCCTGGTGATAGTGAGTCTATTGCGGCTTTGGCGTCGAAGTTTGGTGTGAATGCTCAGAATTTTGATAAGTTGTCTGAGCTTCTTGGTCAGGTGGCGAGTTCGTCTGCTGATGGTGCGATTTGGACGGGTAAAGGCGCTGATGAGTTTCATAGTAAGTATGATGATTTTGCGTCTAAGGTTTCGAAGCTTGCTACTAGTCTTCGGACGGTGAAGACAGAGTTGGATTCTTTTGCTACTTCTGTGGGCGAGAATCAGGTTAAGGCTGATGCTGCTTTGCGTGATGCTGTGGCGGCTAAGGGATAGTATTAGTGATCTTAATGGTAAGATTTCTCGGGCGAATCAGGCTGTGTCTCAAGCGAATGCTGGTGTTCGCTCTGCTAACGCGTTGCCTGATAATGATACAAGTAAGGAGTATCAGCAGTCTCAAGCTTCTTCGGCGTTGAGTACTGCTCAGGGGCAGTTGGATAGTTTTAAGGCTCAGTTGTCTTCTGCTTCTTCTGAGTTAGAGACTGCGAAGCGTACTATTGATACGCATCATGGTTTGTATGTGCAGGCTGCTGATAGTGCGGCGTCGAAGATTTCTTCTGCTCAGGATACGGGTGATTTGCAGGTTGGGTTTTTCGAGAAATGGTTTTATTCTGATGTGTGGCGTGGTGTGGTCAAGATTGCTGAGATTGTGGGTTTTGTAGCGGGTCTTGCTGCTATTTGTTTGAGTGGCGGTGGTTTACTGATTGCGGGTATTTTGTTGGCGACTAGTTTGATATCCCTTGCCGACACATGGGCAGGAACACATGTTGGAGAAAAAGACAACGTAGATCTCGCGTTTAGTGTAGCAGAAACTGCACTTGCCTTTGTTCCGTTTGGTAAGGCGTTGTCTTCCATAAAAAGTGCAAAGTCTGTTGCTAAGGCTGGTGGAAAGATGGCTTTGGTATTAGGCAAGAGCGAGGGTTCTGTATCGTGGGGTACTTTTATGAAGACGAATGCGAAGAATTATGTGAAGGATTTATATCTTCCTGGCATTGTCAAGCATAAGACTGATTTTACGACTATGACTACGGAGATTGTGGTTAAAGATACGACAAGTCTTGTTAAGGAGGGAGTGAAGAATGGGAAGAATTTTTATGGGTTAGTTCGGAACAATTATGAGGATAAGGATACTACGTCATCGGGTGTTAAAACTATGATGAATATTGCGGGTAGTACGTGGATGAAGGCGAGTAGTGAAGGGTATTCGAAATTGTATGATGGGCCGAAGAAGATTATTGAATTCTTCCGGGGTAAGTGAGATGAGAGTTTGAGCGTGGATATGGCTGATGGTGTAGATGG
>NZ_RXLP01000017.1 GCF_004332295.1 Alloscardovia theropitheci | reverse complement strand
CATCCGAAACGCATGCGCACCGCGTAGTCAGGTAGTGCATGTGGTCTACCTCATTGATCCGTCAGACATCCGAAACACTGACGGATTCATGGATCGCATCTAAGAAGTGGTCTACCTCATTGATCCGTCAGACATCCGAAACCGATAGCCTTAACATTTCCTGAACAATTCATGGGAATTGCACAAAATCTTCGTCAACGTACCAGCTTCTTCCATCCTCGAATCTGAACAGATGGTCAGTCCATTCAAGAGATAGAACTTGTAGTTCTTGTCTCAAAATGTCTCTAGCTAAGTAGTCTAACTGCTCCTTAGTACAATATTTAGTTATATGAAGCAACACGAGCATCCGTTTTTCATTCAGAGCTCCGGCAGTATCAATTATAGATTGTAATACATCATAGAAGCTTCGTGGATTCGGCACATCAATGCTAGGCTTATAAATTCCTAAAATCGCTTTGACTTCAAATTCAGCTGATAAATTCACCGGCAACATTGAATCAAGAGCTAAGCTATCAAATACCGAATACCCCCTCTCGAAAATTTCATGAAGCTCCTTCAGCTGATATTCATCAACGTTAAACAGTAGTTTAGTTATCATTTGCTTCATAAACCAGTCATTAAAATTATAGGGGCTAGCCACATCACCGATAAATAAAATCTGCGAGGCAACTTTTTCTACCAAGTTATCCTTGTCATCAAACATATTTCCCATGTCATCTCTACCTTTGAGAAGTTGAGATAATTGGAAAAATACTGAACTATTATTTGTGCCAATGATATTAAGCCCCTTACCTATCTCGATACTATCCAGTGGAGGCATATTGAGTACAGTAATCATATGACCACTGTCCCTACGTCAAGATTTCTAAAATCATCTATCGATTCCCCAACTAGAAATCTAATACTCGCATATTGTTTCTCAGTAACAATTAACGATTGAACTACTCCTTTCGGTGGAACTATCGACTTTATTCTATTTTCAATGAATTCCGCAGATTCATGAGTGGTAGCAATTCTTACATACACAGATTCTTGTATCATAAGAAATCCCTCTTCAACGAGAGATTTCCTAAACAGTCGATAATTTTTGCGATCAGAATCTGTCAGCGTCGGCAAATCGAAGAATATCATTACACGCATAATCCTGTACCTCATGAGTAATACCCCAGCTGTGGAACTTTCTCATCTCCTGCGAGATAACGTAAACAATCCTGTACGAAGCATTCGATTACTCTAGAAAGTTTTCCATGAAGCTCAGGAATTTCGCCTAACAATAAGGACACAAGCTCTATTTTTGTTTGAGGATTGAGTTCTTTCAATTCCATACTACCTATAGCTTTATCAACATATGGCCTAAAAGGCTCCATAAGATCAGACGCTAGATTATAAGGGTTCTTATCACTTTCATGATGAACGCCTATCTCTGTCAAGTAACCTGCTAAGGATACTTGTCTGCATGTTTCTGAGAGTAGTATCGCATACCCATAATTTAGCAACGCGTTAATCGGATGAGACTCATCAGAACGAGTGAATTCATATGTAAAAAGTCTTGGGAAATACATATGCGCTGCAACAGCCTCACGATTATCAGGATCACCAACTTGTACCGCATTTGCAAGGGAATAAACATCCTTCCAATCAGGACATTCTATTTCTTCAAGCACTTGAGCTTGATGCGCAATCTTTTCTTGCACAATTCGTTGCCATAGAATATCTCGTCTTTCCTTATCCCAGTTTAGTTGTCTACGAATGTTTGGTACTCGGTTCGTTTGAACAGCATATGGAACTGTTTCTCCGATAGGAATACCACGAGAATCACAGAAGATTATTTTTATTTTCTTCTCCATACATTCTGAAACTGCATGGGTTGTAATAACAGCTCGTGTCGTATCAATAATAATGTTTCCAATATCAGATAATGGAATTTGGAAAGAATCTTCATCCGTTTGAATTACCAAATGATTTAGCTTCGTCGAAACTTTAGAATGCTTAGTAACGACCACATTTCGCCATGACACAACTTCTCCTTAGAAAAAGTGCTACAATGAAGGTAGATTGTTGGTCGCAATCTATGGTCTAAATCGTTGATCCGTTAGACACACATCGAAATAAAGCAAGACTTCGGTCAAGCTTCCTCGGACATTAAGTCCAGCCTTAAGGCTCTTAAAAGTCCCTCTCATTGAGAGGGACTTTTAATTTTACTCTGTTACTCTACTCAATTCCAGCTCTACGTTTAAGCTCCGCAATACTTACACGTGTTTCGAAGATTCCGGATGGAGACTGATAGATGAATTCATCCGAGTCATCAAGAACATAGCCGCCTGAATGGTTTCTAATTCTTCCCCATTCGCTTCCTAAACCAAATTCACCTAATTTTGTATATGCGGAATTTGCGTGAAGCCCTTTAAGAACACTAATTAATGCTTCCCTCTGTCGTTTAAACTCACTACCTAATAATATTTCAGATGAAGACTCAATTTTATTAACTTTCCTAGATATGAGCGGAAATCGTCTATTAGCTATATCCATGATTGTTTCAAAAGACATTTGAAGTGCGCTATCATAATCGAAGTCTTCTCCGAATATTCCTCTAAGCTTATCAAGGCACTGCTCTTTATTCTGGAAACTTGGGTCAACTAGAGTGTCCACAATGTCATATGTTACCTTTGGTAGCCAGAGTTGAACTGCATTATTAAATTCTGTTGCGGATCGAACTGTTACAAGTTGGTTGGCATACACAAGCAATTGCCCAGGGAGAATGTTATCAAGTAAAATCTTGGCATCGTTTTTCCGATTTCTACACAAGATCTTAGTAAGCGCCTGTTCCTTATTCAATCTCATCAATATATTTTCTGCCTCGTGGACTGAGACCAACATCACCTCATTTTGATGATATATGAGCAACATTGATGCTGTCGTAGGAGTTTTGAATCCACCATAAAGTTTCGTATTAATACGTGCTTTATCTAATGGTATCATCCCCTTCTGCGACTTTTTGTGGCTTATTCTCTCTACCTTATAGAGAGAATGCTTATCAGCACCCACACGCTGCGTGATAAGAATTTTTTTATAGTTCATAACTTTTCGCAAATAATTCGCATCACTTTGAGCCCAAACGATTCTTCCAGTAATAGGATTCATACGATATTTTGCATTCACTGAGCACATAGATCCCACTACAAATCCGAAAATCTTAATCCTTCGATTTCGAGATATATTCTCTCGGTATTTTTCTGTTTCTCTAGCGCGGATATCAGCAAAATATTGCTCAAAAAATGCATTATAGTATTTACCATTATTCACCGTTCCCTGAATACGATTAAAAATCCCGGAATTGACCATGAATTGTCCTGCCGCGGCAATACACAGAGCATCTTGTGCATGATGATAATCGTTAATGTCTCTATTTTTATGTTCATATCCTAGATACTTACGCATATCTATTGTCACTTCAGAGTTAATTGGATATATATCAATCTTCGCTTCCTCACCATAATAATCGCTTACTACACGTTCTACATTTTTTATGATTTGTCTAGTATCGACCATTGAGCGATTAATGAAGCGTTCTAATTCTTCTCCATACGGTTTCGAACGCGTAAGCGCCTTATATTTTTCTTCACTTATAAGACCCATTTTGAGTAAATACGACCAATGCGATTTCATTCTACTTATTACATTATTAGGTAAATACATCTGAGAATCAGATTTCTCAGAATTAACCGATTTACGTACTAGGACTCGATTAGAGAGCGAATCATTCTTTGTAATCGCACGGGGAATGATATGATCAATATCACAATTTCGTAAATCATCTATTGAAAGCTTCTCCCCTGTATACATGTCCATTTGAAGTTGGGAATAGTACAAATACAATTTATCATCTTTGAGACTCTGCTTCTCTTTTTCCAGTTCCTTCCTAATTGACCAGAATTCTTTGCGCAGATCGTCACTATCCAGAAGGTTCTGAAGCTTAGTTTTACGCGACTTGCTACGCACGGATACTTGAGCTTCATCCGATGTCTCAATGAAGATTCGACGAGGTAATGATCCCAAGGCTCTAGACACATCATCAATAACACGAATAGTCTGGTAGATTCCACGCTTTACCTTAGGAGACACCAAGAGAGCATCAATTAGTTCAGCAAGTCGTTCTTCTGGGTTCGACGAATATTCTCTTTGAGAATTCTGAGACTCAATCCATTCGTTTACACCGTACTTAGACTGTCTGACAAGACTCATCAAGCTTAACGAGGTTTGTTCTAAAGCATCCATAATGCTGCATTTCTCCGGATTTCTACGAAGTGAAACACAGCGTGTTGTTAAAAACTTGTGGGACAACCTCCCCCATCCTGTGTAGTGAGTTCGCACCAATTGTTCTATCTGAGAACTGGTTAAGTTCTCCATTAACGATAGCTGATGTTTCAATGGATCTCGATCTTCAAAAACTGTTTGTAACTCGATAATGCGTTCAAGGAACTCCTGATTGGTTTTGTTATCCAAGAATTCCCGCGGAAATGTTCTTTGGAGATTGATATATGATTCCAATGAAGAGGTAAACTTTTCTTCATCCGCAAGCCCTCGCAATTTTATAATCTTCGCCCCATGTTTTAACATTAATTGTTCTTCAACACGTTTTTTAGTGACGACTTTATAATGTTTGAACAGTTTATCAATTAAATACTGTTTATCTTCTGTACTTAGCTTTTGTTGTTCCGATCCATAAACGGTATTACCATCTCGATACTCTAAACTTACATTATTTAGCTCACTTAACAACATATACTTCTCATATAACATGGAATGCTTGGGCAATGTATATTCGCCAGCTAAGAAAGTATCGGTTGTTTTTAGACGATTGATAAATTCAATTCCGCTTTTGTCTTTATCAACGACCTCATCAAAATTCCAAGGGGTAATTGTTTCCGTTCTCCCCTCATTTCTAACCATCCAATGATAATCATGATTATCAAAGTCGTTCCTATCGTTACGAGACACGAGTGGACCTACATAGTAAGGGATACGGAATTTAAGTAAACCTTCAATTTTGTTCTCCTCTTTTCCATCCTTTACGTATTTGTCAAGAAGAAAAGGATAATATTTACCTTGATTGAGGATTATTAATTGCAATTCATTCAAATGTAACTGATGGGGAATTACAACGTTAATACTCGTACGCTGTTTCGGAAAAAGCTTGTTCTCCTCTAAATCAATTTGGAGCTTATCTCGCTTCTCCTCATCCGCAAGCTTCTTAATAAGCGTGGAAAAATATTCTCTTCCATCTTTATTTTTATCTTCTTTTGAACTTAATAGATTCCTATATTGTAGTAAAAATTCTTTTTCCTGTTCTTTTCCAAACCCCATTCTTATTCCATCAAAAAGTTTTAGATTATCCTTATGAGTTTGGTACCTTCTAATCTGCGCAGCAGAAAAAGTCTTACTCTCTCCGAGAAGTTCCCTGATAAGTAGACTATCATGTAGCCTTTTAAGCTCATTAACATACTCAATTTGATTATCGGAAAGCACATTTACATCAATTACTTTCTGTATCTTTTCATCATAATCTTTATCACCAAACTTAAATTTTAATACCTCTTTTGTATCCTTATCTAAGTTCAGTAGACCGAATATCTTAATAAAATTAATCTGGTTGCCTAATAATGCGCTCAAAATGCTCTCAAGAGATCCTCTTATGAATTTATTATCTAAACCATGAATAGTAAATCCTTTTAGCGCGTTTTCTGCTCGAGTCTTTCTAGTGAGCCCAGGGGTAAGCAAAATATCAACAAGAGATACAGATGAATCTGTATACTTTGCTTCGAGTTGCGAATCTTCTCCTATATTATCGGAAAGAATTTGTCCGAATAATTTGCAGGCTTTATCTTGATCAAACACATTCTTGATATCAAGAGTCCCTTCGGTCAAGAAGTTACCGCGGAACTTAATAATATGATGAATAGCAAGATACACTTCACGAATATCGTGCTTCGCAGTATCTTCCATGAGCTTTTGACGCAGATGATAAATAGTTGGATAATCTTTATAGAACTGCTGATCTTGTTCCTTCGTCCTAAAGATCATTCCATCATGCCAATTTGTGTGATTCAGCTCATCCTTTGGATGCACCCATGAATATTTTCGACGTACGAAGAATTCAGGGTCAATTTTAGTGATTTCTGTCGCGAACAATTCATCAAGCATACGCAAACGCCAACGACGTCGTGATAGCCTACGGCGCATTGCACGATGCATTCTACGATCAGCAGCAGTATTTGCTGGATTGAATAAACGGGCGCCGATGAGCTCTTTTCCCCTTGCTCGCTTCAAACGATAGTCCGTTCCCATTGCAACCCATCCAACGGATGCATTTCCTAGATCAAGACCCATGGCATAGTCAATAATATTGTTATCAGACGTATTTGTCATTCCCCACTCCTTATTACAACGGTGTATTCTTATATAATAAATCTAAAAAGACTCAAGGTCTATCGCGGAACACGCATCGCGTTAAAATATTTTCTATACGTTCTACGAAGGAAGTAACGATGTCGTCAGTATTGTTCCTCAGCATTCTCAATTATGCTCTCACTTGCTGCCTGATAACAGTTTTCTTAGCATTAGCGTTACTTTTTCGCGCGAAAAGAGTTGAGGACTCCTTCTCGATCTCACCTAGATCATTTTCACAAGCTCACACAAATCGAGCATTCCGTCTGCGCCTCCAAGCTTTCTGCTTACTTGGCATTAGCTCAAGCCTTATCGGTATTTTTGTTATTGCCTCTTCGCTCGTAAGAATTACGATGTCTGCCCTATCAACAACTTTGTTGATTACTACAGTCATCGGAGCGATTATTCTCATCTGTGGAATTCTCGTCTCGTTCAATACTGCTTCCGACCTATACACTGGTCCAGTTATCCGCAATTTTCATATCACATCCGTTAAAGCCAAAAAGTACCGTGGTAGATATTCGACTTTCTACATTTATTACCTGTACATTGCTGAAGAGAAGAAACCGTTAACGATTGATAAATATCTCTTAGAAGAAATTGAAAATCAACTGTATAGGGCTACCGATATTCCAATTGAGATTCACTATTTCCCACATTCGCGTTTTGTTGAAACTTTAATGTTTACAGAAACTAACTAATTTTTCCGTTCCCGTTTTCCGCCTCAGTTATCCATCTCCCATTTCGCATTTTCCAACGTCAGCATTCGGAGTAAACAAAAACAAATAATAACAAAAATCCCGCTGAGTTTCGAAAACTGTATCGACTACAATTTCGAATACTCAGAGGGACTTTTAACCGCGTTTACAAGAAAAACTTTGTTTCCTTATCGATGAGTGCGTTTACGCCTTCTCAAATGAAAACTCAAGCTCGGCTACACCGACTGCCTCACCAGCCTCTCCCGAAGCCCCAGCAGCAACCTTCACCTCAAGGCTCGTTGCCAAGGTCTCTGAAGCAATAAGGTCGCGGAACTGCTCCAGCTTCTTCGCATCTTCAGCAGAAGCCGTAAGCGTCAAGGAAATGCGATCTGCGATATCAAGACCAGCAGCCTTACGACCATCTTGAATCATACGAATAGCATCGCGTGCGTAACCTTCAGCAAGCAGATCCTCAGTCAAAGCCGTGTCAAGCATGACGAATCCGCCAGTTGCAAGAGCACTGGATACAGACGAGCCGTCGAATTCAGAACCTTGAGCAGCTTCTACTCGCGAGATGAGTTCAAATTCACCCGGAACCAAAACCAAATCGCCCCCATCAGCACCTGGCACTACCGGCATACCTTCCCCATTCAGGCTCCAGTTTCCAGACTTAGAAGCACGGATAGCAAACTGCACATTCTTACCCAAGCGAGGTCCTGCTGCGCGTGCATTAACACGAAGTTCATTTACTACTTGCAAGCCATGCTCGCCAGCATTTTCCAAAGTTGTGTAGGTGACGCTCTTAACGTTAAGCTCAGATTTCAAAAGCTCTTCGTATTCAGAAACAGCATCCACATTTTCTGCTACAACCGTCAAGCTAGACAATGGCTGACGTACACGAATCTTCTGAGACTTACGCAAGCTCAAAGCACTTGATACAACTTCGCGAACCTTATCCATTGTGCGAACGAGATTATCGTCAGCCTTCAAGATATCGCCGAGTTCAGTTGCCTTTTCGCTTTCCTTATCAACCAAGAATGGCCAGTCTGCCAGGTGAACGGATT
The DNA here is from genome assembly GCF_004332295.1 of Alloscardovia theropitheci. Lineage (GTDB taxonomy): Bacteria > Actinomycetota > Actinomycetes > Actinomycetales > Bifidobacteriaceae > Alloscardovia > Alloscardovia theropitheci. Next base: position 60,658 of record NZ_RXLP01000017.1, on the reverse strand, counting down.
CGCCACCAGTCAATCCACGCCATACGGTTTCTGCTTCCATTGGAGCAAGAGGAGCCAAAACGCGAGTCAATACTTCCAAAGCTGTGTACAAAGTATTGAACGCATTCTCGTCTTCATTCCAGAAGCGGTCACGAGTATTTCGCACATACCAGTTGGTGAGCAAATCGATATAATCTGCTACGGATGCGCATGCTTCTGCAATAGCGTACTCTTGCAAATCCTTTTCCACGTTTTCTACCAATGTACGTGTACGAGCAAGAAGATAACGATCCATATGAGGCAAATCGTGCACTTCTTCAGGGCGAATCATGCGCGCATCGTAGCCTTCTCCACCGTTTGCTGCATTAGCATACAAGCTAAAGAAGTAGTATGTCGACCATACAGGAAGCATGATTTGGCGAACGGTATCGCGGATACCATCAGCAGTAACGATGAGATTTCCACCGCGCAAAATTGGCGAGCTCATCAAGAACCAGCGCATTGCATCAGAACCATACTCATTGAAAACGCCGTTAACATCTGGATAATTATGCAAATGTTTTGACATCTTCTGTCCGTCATCGCCAAGAACGATTCCGTGGCACATAACATTCTTAAATGGCGCCTTGTCGAACAACGCTCCATTCATAACAAGCATGAGATAGAACCAACCGCGAGTCTGACCGATGTATTCTACAACGAAATCAGCTGGCATATGCTCTTCGAAGTATTCCTTATTCTCGAAAGGATAATGGAACTGAGCAAATGGCATCGATCCTGATTCAAACCAGCAGTCAAGCACATCTTCAATTCGACGCATGTGCGACTTTCCAGTTGGATCAGCAGGATTTGGACGAGTAAGTTCATCAATCCATGGACGATGAAGATTAATCTCTCCCTGATCGTCCGTAGGATACTTGCCAAAGTCACGCTTCAGCTCTTCAAGAGAACCATATACGTCCACATGAGGATACTTCGGATCGTCGGAAACCCATACAGGAATTGGGCTACCCCAGTAACGATTACGTGAAATCGACCAATCGCGAGCATTTTCTAGCCACTTACCAAACTGACCGTCTTTGACATTTCCTGGAATCCAGTTGATACCCTGGTTGAGCTCAAGCAAACGATCCTTAATCTTGGTTACTGAAACGAACCATGATGATACAGGCTTGTAAATCAAAGGATTTCCACAACGCCAGCAATGTGGGTAGCTGTGAACGTGTGACTTTTCCTGAAGGATGAACGCACGCTTTTCTTCAGGCACACGAGCTAATGGACCAGAGCCTGCACGCAAATCACGTGTAATTGGCATATTGGAATCAAACACCTGCATACCAGCATAATCTGGGATGATATCCAAGAAACGTGCATGCTCGTCCAAATAATCCAAAGTACGCACACGGTGAGCGTTCAAAGTATTAATATCATCTTCACCATAAACAGCCTGATGTACCAAACCGGTACCTTCAGTAGTTCCTACATAATCTGCCGCATAAATAGTGAATGCATTCGGATCTTCGTTTGGCTGACCTTCTGGGTCGGTCAAATGACCGTCCTCGAAGTAATCAAATGCTGGGTAGTAGCGACGACCAACAAGATCAGAACCCTTGAGTTCCTTTACAACCTTATAGTCTTCACCAAGCTCCTTAGCAAAGTTAGCAACAAGAGCCTTTGCAAAATACATTTTCTTGCCAGCGAAATTACCCTCAACTGGCTCAACTAATACATAGTCGATATCCTTGCCCACTACGATGGCAAGATTATTTGGAATAGTCCATGGTGTAGTCGTCCAAATAACTGCATACGCGTCTTCATCACGCATCTTCATAGCAACGGAGAGAGTGTTATCCTGACGATTCTGATATACATCAGCATCCATGCGCAATTCATGAGCTGACAGTGGAGTCTCGTCCTTCCAGCAGTATGGGAGAACTCGATATCCCTGATAAGCGAGGTCACGGTCATAGAGCTGCTTAAATGCCCAAATTACCGATTCCATATAAGACACATTGAGCGTCTTATAGCCGTTGTCAAAATCAACCCAACGTGCCTGACGATGGATATAATCTTTCCATTCTTGGGTATATTTCAAAACTGAGCGACGGCATGCTTCATTAAAAGCTTTGATACCCATCTCATCAATTTGAGATTTATTAGTGATTCCTAATTCCTTCTCAGCTTCAAGCTCTGCAGGAAGACCGTGAGTATCCCAACCGAATACTCGATTAACCTTCTTGCCTTCCATAGTCTGGAAACGTGGAATAACATCCTTTGCATAGCCAGTGAGCAAGTGTCCGTAATGTGGCAAACCGTTTGCAAATGGAGGACCATCAAAGAAGATGAATTCGTCGTTTGCATTACCACTGTCACGCTGTGCAATAGACTTTTGGAAGGTATCATCAACGTCCCAATATTTAAGGACAGATTCTTCCATTGCTGGGAAATTAGGATTTGGCGTAACGGTTTCAAAAGCCTTATCCGTTACTGCCTTTGGATAAACGCGATTACTCATGCGCTGTACCTTTCGTGAAATACTTGATTTCTCTTCACGTGAGGACGAAATAGTTCAGCTTACTTACAACGCTTGCTGCATTCTATCCCGCGGTACCACCTCGGTTGCACTGCACTGAGACTGCACAGTACCACTTCACAGAATCCGGTCTGCTCCGTCGGTTCTACTCATCAAAACATTTGCGCGTTTTCTCAACGCGTTCAATGTCTCAATTTTCTTCCGATGACTCCCCGCTGATAACGGATCATAATCATCTAACTGTCTCCTACCCGAGCCAGATGTCATTGGACACTCTTAGTGCACAACTCATCTGTCGAGAGTTAGTTCATGGATGCTAACTATATCAAACCCAAGAGATTTTTAACACTTCCCTCGTAGCAAATTCTCACAGGGTCTTCTGGATCGTGATCGAGCGTTACGAAACCGCATGGAGTCATCCCTAATCGATCCAAAACTCGCTGCATTCGGAAATTTTTTCTATGCGTATCTACGCGCACAACTTTCGTTCCATGCTCGTCGATAACGCGGAAAAGCTCTTTGAAAAATTGGTCAATCAATCTCATCCCACGATAATGTGTGCTCATAGCTGCACGGTGAAGAACTGCGTATTGGCCGTACTCATCGACCGGATAGCGGACAGTTCCACCATGAATTGCGCTGTAGCCTGCTTCTTCCCCAAAAGAAATCATCGTCGTTCCAGCTACATGGGAATCAACAGTTATAACATAACTCGCGCCGGCATCAATATCAGATATAAATGTAAATTCGTTCGGGTAGCCATTTTGCCATTGAGAGCTACCATCTTCTTTCAATAATCTTTTTGCATCGTTAACGATATTCATAATTTCAGGCAAATCGTCAATCGTTGCTTTACGCACTTCAATGAGATGTTGGTGAGAACGTTTCTCTAATATTTCGTTGTTTTCAAATTTGGCAAAGTCATCTTCAACGTGCTCTCCCCCGATACTCTCACCTTCCGCTTGCAGATTTATCTTTTCTGATTCAACCAATCGACACACATCTCCTCAATTTTTCACTCCGCGCTCTCACATAAAGCATAAAGCACTAAACATATATCGCACGGCATGCAACACTGTGATACATATTGTTATATGGCGCTATGACTAATTCGTCCTCAAATCGACATGCTTCCGTCAGATTAACGAAAAATAATCTAAGTAGCTCCAAACCGTTATAGGCAGTCTATCGCACGAATTGTTTTCACATGTTAAGTGTCACAAGATTCGCATATTCTTGAATCATGCCTTTCCAAGCACATGACACAACGAACAATGCTTTAACCAATGAGCAACATCAGCTGCCTGCATTGGCGAGTCAAACGACTAAGGATAATCCTTGGCCAGTTTCCATGCTTAGTAGTAAATACGCTTCTGCTGTAGACCGCTGGCCAGCAGCATGGGTAAGTGGACAGGTGCACCAAATTAATGCACGTCGTGCCGGTCAAGTGTACATGACTTTACGCGATAACGATTCACCGACACAAATGGATGTTGTCTTTTTCGGAGCGCCCGCGTATGAAGCAGCCCGATTCCAGCAGGGCGATTTAGTCGTTGTTCACGGAAAAGCAAATATTTATCAACCGCGCACTTCGCTTAGTCTTCGTGCCGATGAGATACATCATGTAGGACGCGGCGGTTTGATGGAGCAGATTGAGCAACTGCGTAAAAAGCTCAAGGGCGAAGGCCTTTTCGACGACTCACGGAAAGTTGAAATTCCTCATTTTCCACATAAGATTGGTTTAATTTGTGCGCCTGGAGCTCGAGCTGAAGGCGATGTTATAACGAACGCTCGTTTGCGCTGGCCAAGTATCGAATTCGAGACTAAACATGTCCACGTTCAAGGCCCTCAATGCCCGCCAGAAGTTATCACTGCAATAGCAGAACTTGATGCAGATATCACGGTCGATGTCATTGTCGTAGCACGAGGTGGTGGTGCATTTGAAGATCTTATCGGTTTCTCTGACGAAGGCGTTGTTCGTGCTGCTGCAAACTGTGTAACTCCACTCGTTTCTGCTATCGGCCATGAAGACGATTGGACGCTTATTGATCTTGCTGCTGATTTACGCGCATCTACTCCAACCGATGCCGCGAAGCGCATTGTTCCTGATATACGCGAGGAAATGGCACTCGTTGCTGAGGCTCGTCGTCGAAGTTTTGAAGCTGTTCAACGTAAAATTGATGTGGAACATCAACGTTTGTCTGCTTATTCCAACCGTCCTAGTCTCACACACCCACAGACGATACTCGATAAGCCTTTGCAATTCGTTGCGGATGCCCGTTTGCGTATCCAAACTGCTATGAATTTCATGACTGCTGATGCCACATCGACAATTGATCGTCTCCACGCAACTCTGACAGCGCTTAGTCCGCAATCAACTCTTAATCGCGGTTACGCAGTCATTCAGTCAACCGATGGAACCGTAATTGATTCCTCTTCAGTGCTGACAGTTGGAGATAGCATTTCTATCACGCTTAAATCTGGCTCAGTCCACGCTGATGTCAGCGAAATTCTTCCGTAATCTCAAAACTTAATAATCCTATAATCATTCGAAAAACTTTCTAAACGATAAGGAAAATCATGACAGACACAAAAGCAACGAATCATTTAACTCCAGAACAAATCAAGGAAATTGAATCTTTGACATACGAGCAGGCACGCGACCAGCTCGTTGAAGTCGTACAAAAGCTCGAAGCTGGCGGACTTGAGCTCAATCAAGCAGTACAGCAGTGGGAATTAGGAGAAGCGCTATCGCGTCATGCTCAATCATTGCTTGACGATGTAGCTAGGAAACTCAATGAAGTTCAGGAATCCCAAGCACAATTCCAAGCAAATGCCGGAACTCAAGGCAACGAATAAAAGCTCCTTAAGACATCTTTTAAACGCTAGAATTTCATAATAAAACGCATGTGTACACAATACGTGCAAAACCGTGTACACTTTTACACGTATGCATGTACTCATATGAATGAATATATGTGCGTGATTACTTGCCTCGGTAGCTCAGGGGATAGAGCACCGCTCTCCTAAAGCGGGTGTCGTGCGTTCGAATCGCATCCGAGGCACGCGATTTTTGACCTATTCATTTTATTATCTGATTATTAACTAATTGTCATCCAATTGTCATCTAATTATCATCTGATTGTCATCTGAGCACGCGTAGTTTAATACATAGAATCCGACTATCCTTGTATATTCGCTGATATGAAAAAAATCTTAACCGGAAATCACATTAAACTCATTGCAATCATTGCTATGACGATTGACCATCTCGCATGGGTATTTTTTCCAGGAACACAAACCATATGGTACGTTTACGCATTGCATATCATCGGACGATTAACTGCTCCGATTATGTGGTTCTTCATTGCAGAAGGAGCTCATTATACGCATGATATGGGTCGATACATTGGCAGGTTATTCATATTCGCCGTTATCTCACACTTTGCTTTTACGTTTGCGTTTGGCATTCCAATGATTCCATTATCATCAGGACTATTTAACCAAACAAGTGTCATGTGGTCTCTTGCTTGGGCAGTCGTCCTTATCGCATTATTTCGTATCAGGGAGATTCCAGACTGGGCGAAAATTGCTTTAATCATTATCATATGCCTTATCACTTTCCCTGCTGACTGGTCGAGTATTGCAGTCATGTGCCCATTTTTCCTTTATCTCCATCGCGGTAATTTTACTGCTCAAACAAGAGACCTCGTCATCTGGGCATTCGTGTATGCCACCGTTTATTTCTTCTTCCTTGATAAACCGTATGCTTTTTTGCAATTATTCATCTGTTTATCTATTCCTATTCTCGCAACATATAACGGAAAACGTGGAAGCTGGAAGGGCATGCAGTGGTTTTTCTATATCTACTACCCTGCTCACATGGTGATTATTGGATTACTTCGCTTGTATCTGCACGGCAATGTTCCGATTATTTTCTCGTAGGACGTGTACGCTTTTTTGCAGGTCGTATTGTTTCAGCTTTAGCTGTTTATGAAGGAAATACGCAGCGATACGACATGCAAAAAACCATTTTTATTTTCTATTTTTTAGATCATAATTTCATCGACACCGATAGATCCGCTGAGTCATTCTCCCGAGTACAATTACATATGAAGGGGCTAAAAGCTTTTGCATAAGGTAGTGCATGAGCATATCTGATGAGAAAACTCTTAGCTCGAGATTTTAAGAAGATCAAAGGAGGATACCATGAAGCGTAAGAGTTTTAGCGCAATAGCTTTTGCAATTTTTGCAATACTTGCTACAACGCTCGCCTTACCTATTTCCAACGCTTCTGCAAGTACATCAGTTCCAAGTAATTTTACAAATTCACGTTCATCAATCACCGGAACTATTGACTTATCATCACATGCTATTAACTCGGGCACAGTCGAAACCACAAACGGACATACTTACTATAACGGTGTAGTAAGCGGATCTGTAGAAGCAAGTGACTTGTTCGAAGGCGCATACAATAAATACGTAAAGGATTTTCAAGGGAAAAGTGGTTATCGCAATAAACACTTTGAAAATATAGTCATGTTTGGAAAGAACAAAACTTTCCCTACAGCTTCCTACACAGTAACTTTCCCCTCCTACTTTTCGGTAAATGAAGCTGCCATTTCCGTAGCTGAAAATACCTCTACGATTAGCAACATCAGTCATGAATACAATCCAACAACGAATTCCGTAACGTTTACTTTTAATCTTGGGAATTGGAACGATTATAAAGGGTTCTTCGAACTTTATAAGAGTGAGCGTGGAGCTTCAGGCCATCCAATTTCTATCAGCATCCCTTATACAGTTGACATCACAGACATTTCTTCTTCCCAGATCGGACAAATCACTGCCAAGGGATCATGCGAATTGTATAAGTATGGTCGTCTGTTTTTTAGTTCCAAGATTGTAAACATTTCCATTGTTACCAACCCAATAACAGTTACTCGATGAGGAGCATATAGTGAAAAAGAAAAATATTTTAGCAAGTGTTACGTCCTTAGCATTGCTTGCAAGCGCATTGTTTATTCCAAGTGCTTTCGCAGCTGATCCCGATGTGAACGGCGGAATTCGACCGTTAAACGAAACCCGACTTAACGATTTCAGCCCTTATGCCGGATCTCGTATCGGATCCGTAGGCTTGAGCGACAGCGATGGTCTCTTCTACTCAGAGATTTTGGGAGATATGACCGATATTGAAAAGGATGCATTAGGCTCTGAATGGGATAATCAGCAGGTCATCAATGCGCTTGGAATTAACGTTGAAACAGATACAATTAAGAACTCAACCGAATACTCATTCCCTGGAAAGCTTGAAACAGATGCGCCACAACAAGTAGCAAACGGTGAACATATACAAGCCACCTATACTCTTGATGCATCATTGCTCAAAAAGACATTAAATACATGGCTTATAACTTCGACAAGTTCTGAAAACGCTGCAACGCATGAAGATTCATGGAATACTCCATCTAACTCGTGGTGGAAGAACTCGGATACAAAATCAGATCCCGAGCTTGCTTTTATTTTCGACCTTCCATCCCAAATTTCTGCGACTTCTGCTACCGCAAGCGTATCAGGACTTGATGGACTTGGTTTCAACGTAACGACGACTGTTGACGGCCAAAAGTTACGCGTGAACGTTCGCAAATCTGCAATAGAGACTGGTTCTCTAGTTGATTTATTCAGAAAAATTAATTCTGTGTCCACAGTTACGCTCACCGTTAATAACCTGACTGTGCAATCCGTAACTAGCGCACAAGACTTATCAATTTCAGCTCAGGCTTATGGAGAATACAGCTTCTATGCTACTTCCCCAGGAGCAGCAGAGCCATATTCCTATGGATACTGGGCAATGGGTGCACAGCCAAATCCTGCAACTACTACAGTTCATGCAGTAGCTACAAGCACGGTAACATTCATCAACAAGGGCCAGACCTACGCAAGCGTCACTGTGCCTACTGGTTCGACACTCAATACTGAAAACAGCATGCCAGCAAATCCAACTACTGATTCTCAATCCACATTTAGAGGATGGAATACTAGCGAAGATGGCTCTGGTCAGTGGTTTACCGGAGATGACACCGTTAATGGAGATGTCACGGTTTATGCCGTATATGACACGGTACCGGTTGTCACACCAACAGTTAAGCCGACTCCAAAACCTGCAAAGAAAACGACAAAGCCAAAGGTTCTCTCCAATACCGGTGCTGACATCAGTATCGTCGCTATGACCATGCTTGCTTTGTTGAGTTTAGGCGGTTATTTACTTCGTCGCCGTGCGACTCATAAGTAACGACTTAGCTAGCTACATCTGCTAGTAATTAAAAAGCAGCCCCTCACGGTGGTGCTATTCGAAGGAATAGCACCACCATTTTTTGCACGTCGTATCGTTTCGTTTTTTTTGAGGATTTAGCGATAGCAACTTTCAAACGATACGACCTGCAAAAAATGTAAAACCGTCAAAATTCTCTCCATTTGGGAAGTCCACCCTAAGTATTTTAATTGTAACTATAATAATTACAGTTACGCATGTGGATTATGTAATACACCTTCATGTGCGACGATACGACCTGCAAAAAATCATTTGCACTTAGGCGAGGAGGCAGAATGAATCTTCACTTCACGATTGCCATGCATGCACTTGCATACCTTGCGAAACATCACGACAGCTCATTTTCGTCTTCGCAGCTTGCCGAACTCATCTGCGTAAATCCAGTTCAACTACGCACAGTTATGACCCAGCTCGTTCATAACGACCTCGTCATTGCTAGTCCTGGGAAATTTGGCGGATATAAATCGATTGAGAACGCGCAAGAAATACAATTATCTTTGATCTTTAATCTTTTTCGCATTAAGACACCAGATACTCGAGTTATAACAGGCGAACCTACGAGCACCTGCGCTATTGCGCGAAATATGAAATCAATTATTGAAGATTTTCAAACTGAGGAACTGACACTACTCAGCGATTTTTATAGTCACAAAACCATCGGTGACATACTCACCATTGTAAATTCGAAGGAGAATTCTCATGATTAACAACTCTGCTGATACTGCTCAGTATGTAGACAGCAAGACCCCTACTCCACCAGTCAAAAATTATGACATACTCATAATCGGTTTCGGCAAGGCTGGGAAAACTTTTGCAAAGACGGCAAGCGCTCAGGGACTTAAAGTTGGCGTGGTTGAAATGTCACCTGCTATGTATGGCGGTACGTGCATTAACATTGCTTGCATTCCAAGCAAAACTCTTGTTAAGGCAAGCAATGAAGGCTTGAGCTTTGATGAAGCCATGAATCGCAAACACAATGTAGTTAGTGCATTAAACAATAAGAATTATCATATGCTTGCCGACGATGACAATATTGATATTATTGACGGTGTCGCTCGTTTTATCAGCGATAAGAGCGTAGAAGTTCTCCACGATGATCAAGTAATTGCTACGATTATTGCCGACCGTATTATTATCAATACAGGCGCAGAACCTATAATCCCCGATATTCCAGGTCTTGCATCCTCGAGATTTGCTTATACTTCTACAGAAGCGCTCGATTTGGATCATTTGCCAGAGCGAATTGTTATTATCGGGGGCGGTTATATCGCTTTAGAGTTCGCGTCCATGCTCAACACTTTCGGGGCTCATGTCACAGTTCTTGAGAAGTCTGACGCAATTATGCGTCGCGAGGATGAAGATATTGCACACTTAGCGTACGAAGACTTGAAGAATGCTGGCATAGAATTCCACCTTCACACGAATACTCTTGGCGTTGAAGATTTGGATAGTTCAGCACTCGTTCATACAAGCGAAGGTGATTTTGAAGCAGATGCCATCTTGGTAGCGGTTGGACGACGTCCTCGTACACAATATCTTGGTCTTGAAAATACTCATATCTCTGTTGGTAGTCGTGGCGAGGTTATCGTTAACGAGCGTCTTGAGACAAGTGTCCCAGACGTATATGCAGCCGGTGATGTCACTGGAGGTATGCAATTTACATATATTTCTTTAGATGATTTCCGCGTACTTCGTAGCCAAATTTTCGGGGACGGTTCGCGAACTACTCTCAATCGTGGCGCCATTCCGTACTCGGTATTTATTACACCGACCTTGAGCCGCATTGGTCTTACTCGTAAAGAAGCTCAATCGCGCGGATTTAACATCGCGAGCAAGAGCTTGCCGGTTTCTTCAATTCCACGTCATAAGATTAATAACGATCCTCGTGGCCTATTTACGGTTGTCATTGATCGTGATTCTCAAGAAATTCTTGGTGCAAGTTTGTATGGCGATAAATCCGAAGAACTCATTAATTACATCAAGATGGCGATGGATAATCATATCCCATATACGTATATTCGCGATGCTATTTTCACTCATCCAACGATGAGCGAATCATTTAACGACCTCATGAATATCTGATAGCGCTATCCCCAACGAAACTGATAACCGCATTCTCCCGCGGTTATAATGCTCTTTGCATATAATAGGTATGCAAAGAGCATTATTAATTCGGAGGATTTATGGCAAGACCTGAACTCATCCATTACGCGTCTGGATCGCGAACAAAGAGTTCACAATACCGGTCCATTCCAAGTCCTCGCAATTTTACGGGTGATTCTTCCAATTCTCCGCGTAAAACTGCACGCGAGCGCCTACGCCAGTATGCGGTAATTATTTCTGTTATCCTCGTGCTCGCTCTTACCTTATGGGGAGCTGTCACGTATTATAATGCTCGCAGAAATTCTCCTGAAAATGTTCTCACCCATAGTGTCGAGCGAATTTATACAGTTGGATATCAAAATCGCGCAGCCACGCAAATTGATCGCAAAAAACGTGCGCATAATTACACCATGAATGACATGCTCATTGAAGCTAATCCTTATGGCACGAATACCACATCTCTTTACGTGTACTTTGTTACTGAGCAGCCGATGAGTGTCTCCTACACAGTTAACGCTCCTGAGACCGATTATCCGGCTTTTACAAGAACTATATCCGACGCAACTCATCGTGGTCGAACCCATGAATTCCAAGTCATCGGGCTGATTCCCTCAACGAAGAATATTGTAACTTTTACTATTACGGATGCGAACGGAAATACGACCACTCGCGATTACACCTATGATATGGGCGATGTCTTGGGATCCGAACCTGTACAAGTCGATGTGAATGATGTGCAAAATTCAGGCGACTCCGTTCCTTTGCAAGATATCGGTAACGGATTATTTGCCGTTATGCCTCAGACTTCAGGCTCTACCAATTTCACTTTCTTGTATGATTCGCATGGAATTTTACGCGGCGAGATTCCACTCAAAAACATAACCGCTACACGATTCATGTGGCATAGGAATCGTTTGTATTACGCAATTAGCCCAACCCAATTCGTTGCAGTAGACCGATTGGGACGTGTAGAAAATTTCATAACCTTTGACGGACGCTACAGCCTTGCCAGCGATTTTACGATGGATTCGCGCGGAAATATCGTTGCTATTGCTACGAATGCCGGTTCGCGAGATTATTCTGGCGAAATAGGAAATTATGTCGTTCGTATCAATATTCTTAATGGGAAAATGCGCGTTGTTGCTAATTTGTCAACCATTTTAAACACATATCGCGCGACGACTGTGCGCTCAGCATTAAATTCTGACGGCACTACGAATGATTCCTTGTGGAATTGGCTTGGGCTCAATTCCATCTCAATGATTGATGATACTCACATCCTTCTTTCTTCGCGTGAGACCTCATCATTGCTCACCTTGGATATATCGGATTCCCCATCAGTTACTTCAATACTCGGACCAGCATCGCTATGGTCCGACCCTGAGTACTCATACCTTCTCATTTCACAAAATGGCAACTTCGACCAAGCTGCTGGACAAAGCGATATTCAAGTCCGAAATGTTACATCTGATGGATATGACGTCACATTATTTAACAATAATTTCGCCGCTTCCCCATCGAATCCAACGTTTTCATGGGCGACTGCCATTCCAACCGCATCTTTGGATTTCGCGCCACGCATGAGTACCGTACATTCATATGCATACACATATCATGTGAACACGGTAGAAAAGACATATTCGTTGACTTCCTCACAACGCGTTGATTTCACACCTATTAACGGAAACGCCCAGCATATCAATGGCAAACTCATTACCACGACCACACAAAATCGTAGCTGGGAAGCGTCAGAATCGGGGATGCCCGTTACCAGATATTCATTCCCAAGCAATCAAGTTAACTCTGCCTCCACTTTCACTACGGCTTTGTACCGAGTGCAGTATGTGCCGTTTACGGACTTTTATTTTATTGATAAATAATGAAAAAGACCCGATGCTGAGCTGTTTATGGGTGAGCCGCCTGGTGGGAGTTGTGTCTATCTTTTACATTGCCCTGTGGTCATAAAACTTTCAGATGATAAATGACTTGAGCGTCATTCATAAACTAAATCGTATGAGGCCTATTTAAAGCATCTTTTGAGCAAAACGGGTCGTTATGGATATCATTTTTATCAGTTTCGATCCAAAAGTTGACCCGTTATGCACAAAACCTTGTAAAATCGCCAGCTTTACATGAAATAAGGTGTGAGGAAATAATTCTCACTCACACCTTGTAACTCGCTTGTTCTTATAAACTCCAGAACGTTGCCAAGCTTACAGCTCAAAGCCTAACGTTTCGGCAGCTTCACGCGGCACAGCTTCGAAAGCCCAATAATCTTCAAGATTATCGTACGTAGTTAAGCTTCGCGTTTCCGCCTTATCTATATAAACTTCACCGGAAAGATGATCAGTTTCATGCTGGAAAATGCGAGCAGGCCAGTTATGCAATTCCTGCTCGTGTTCATTACCTAATTCATCCAACCACGTAGCTTTGATATGCAGATAGCGTTTACGCACTGCTTGGTATCCATCAAAACTCAAGCAGCCTTCATAAAAGCTCGCTGTTTCGTCATTCAATGGCTCGTAGTGGGGATTTATTATTGCCATGAAAGGCAATTCATCAATGCCGCGAGGATCTTCTTCATCACCACGAATATGATCTTCTACGACTGCGATAGCTAGCCCCAAACCAATTTGAGGACCAGCTAAGCCAACTCCAGGAGCTGCAAGCATAGTCTTATGCATTACCTCGATAAGCTTCAGCAAAGTTTTATGGCTAAGCTGACCATCGTAGAGTTCAGTTTCCATGCGTAAAACTGGTTCACCTAATTGAACGATAGGCAAATTCCCATCTTCATCCGTGTCTACAAGTAGTGCACGGACGTCACGATCAAAATCCTTGTCAACATTCTTGCTTGTCCACGCCATTTTGATCCCCTTCTATGATTGCTCCATGTACGCAATGAAACATTTATGCGCACAAATTATCCCATTACTAGTACTTACAATGCCAATTCGCGCGCTACAACTTCAGCCAAACGATTGCACACAGCATCTGCTTGCTCCTGAGTTGCCGCTTCCGCCATAACACGTACGAGAGGCTCTGTACCTGAAGGGCGCAAAAGCACACGACCCGTTTCGCCCAAAAGTTCTTCTTCTTGGCGTACTGCCTCTTGAACAGCCTCATTCGTATCAGCTGCAAGTTTGTCTACATTTGGTACGTTAACAAGCTGCTGAGGAAGCTGAGGGAAGTCAGATGCTAGATCTTTCAGACTTCTACCCGACTTCATGACTTCATTTGCCAAGCATAGCGCTGTCAAGGTACCGTCGCCCGTGGTCGCAAATTCACGATTGATGACATGTCCTGATTGCTCGCCGCCTAAGGTATATCCACCTTCAAGCATTTTTTCAAGAACATATCGGTCGCCTACACCTGTTTGTACCGTTTTAATTCCCATGCTCTTCAAGGCGAGGATAAGACCCAAGTTGCTCATAACAGTAATTACGAGGGTGTTATTCTTGAGCTTTCCTTGACGCATATAGGAACGTGCCAAAATACCCATAATTTGGTCGCCATTAACAAGCGTGCCATCTTCATCCACAGCGAGGCAACGATCAGCATCACCATCGAAAGCCACACCCATCGTTGCATCGCTTGCCTTAACCATGGCTTGAAGCTGTTCAGGATGCGTAGAGCCAGCATGATCGTTAATATTGTAGCCATCAGGAGAAGCATTAATAACGACCACGTCTGCACCTGCGCGACGAAGAGCCTCAGGGGCTACTGCCGATGCCGCACCGTTGGCACAGTCAACGACAATGCGCAAACCTTTCAAAGGTTGAGGCTGAACTTTATCACTTCCCATAGGTGCAATGGAATTGACCAAATGTTCGATATAAAGATTACTAGCGGTTACATTATCATGTGAAATTCGCCCTACACCGGCACCTGTTGGTCGTTCCCAATCAGTTCCAAGAATCTCTTCAATTTCATCTTCTTTGGCATCAGGAAGTTTAAAACCGCCTCGAGCGAAAAACTTAATACCGTTATCTGGCATAGCATTATGCGATGCAGAAATTACAGCACCCATTTCAACGTTGAGAACCGATGTCAAAAAAGCTAATCCTGGGGTAGGTAAAATACCCACATCGATAACATCAAAACCGCCCGAGCTCATACCTGCTGCGAGCGCGGAAGCTAAGAAATCTCCCGATACGCGTGTATCACGTCCGATTAAAGCGCGCTTTCGCCCAGAAATATTATCATCACCAAAGACACGAACAGCAGCGTCACCCATTTTTAACGCTAGATCAGCGGTAAGCAATCCATTCGCTAAACCGCGCACACCATCAGTTCCAAAAAGACGAGGCATTTTCTCTCCTTATGCATATAGAAAAACCTGCCGTTAAACTATTGTAGTCTGACGGCAGGTTAGGCGTGTCATTTATGGTTTTGTGCATAAATTTCAGAAGTAAAATTCATGCCTTCAGTACTGTAAATCAAACGGTTAAGGTCAATTTACAATACCTCTCCCTTACAATGACTCGTTGTAACGCTGGACGCGAAGGATGCGTTCAGAGCTATCCAAATTCTCCGATACCATACGACGCAAAGCAGCATCTGTATGAGGGTGATCTTCAAGCCACTTCTTTCCAACTTCAACAAGTCGAGCTGTGTCAGCATAGCTTGGATAAAGGCTGGTCATTAATGTTTCCGCCATATGGAAGGTCTTATTCTCCCAAATCCAATTAATGGTGTCAGCATACTTTGCTACGTACTCATCGTACAACTTTGGTTCGCTGTTCCATGAGAAGCCGAGAGCAACATTACCAAGCTGAGAATTTGTGAGCTCGTCATTATGCAATGCTTGATCCCATGCCCAAGCCTTAGCTTCAGCTGTTGGAATTGCAGCCTTTGCCATAACAGCAAATTCGCGGTTCTCAGTCGTATCACGCAAAGCAAGCTCTGCATCAATTTCTGCATTGGTGATAACACCTGCAGCTGCCTGAGCAATGACAATGCTCCAACGCATATTGTTATCAATGTCAAGACCGTCAAACTTCAAAGAACCATCAAGCAAACCTGCAGCACGTTCTTTGAATTCAGGATCGCTACCATTGTTCAAATATGCCTTAACAAGCTGGAACTGCTCATCAGAGCCAGCCTTTGCATCCTGAGCAAGTGCGAAGAGTGCATTTGCTACTTCAAGCTTCAACTCATCGCGCTTTGCAGCTGGAACATAATGCCCCACAGCTGTATTAACCTGACCCAAAGCGTAGCGGAAGGTGGTCGACTCCTTCTCGGTACCCAATGCCTTCAAGCTTGTCTCCACGAAGTCAACTGCTGGGAACTGTGCATCGCGAGTCATATCCCACAAGCTGAGCCATACAACTGCACGAGTCAAAGCGCTGTCAAACTTATAGAGATTGTTCTTAGCAAATTCAAGAGACTGTGCATCGAAGCGAAGCTTAGTGTAAGTCAAATCATCTTCGTTTACCATGATAAACGCTGGACGCTTCTTACCAGCTACTGCTTCTACTACAGTACGCTCACCGGTTACATCAAGATCGAAGCGTTCAGTCATAACAATCTGACCGCTTTCGTTCTCGTCATAGAAGGCAACTGCCAGACGGTGATCGCGAAGCACAGGATACTCTTCAGATGCGCTCTGAATTAATGCCATCTCTTCGATTGTGCCGTCTTCAGATGTGCGGACTTCGGAAGTAATAGTGTTGATGCCCGCATTCTCAAGCCACTGCTTTGACCAGTGCTTCAATTCGCGACCAGAAGTCTTTTCAAGCTCAGCAAGCAAATCAGCAAGAGTTGCGTTAGAGTACTGATACTTCTCCAAGTAGTTATGAATACCTGCAAAGAATTCCTTACGACCTACATAAGCCACGAGCTGCTTCAAAACGGAAGCACCCTTTGCATAGGTAATACCGTCGAAGTTAACTTCGGTATCGTGAATATCGTTAATTTCTGCAACGATTGGGTGAGTTGTAGGCATTTCGTCTTGTGCCTGGCCCCAGCTCTTTTCACCAGATGCGAAGGTAGCCCATGCATCCTTCCACTGTGTCGTTTCAGCGGTAGCCAATGTCGAGGTGAACTCTGCGAAGGACTCATTGAGCCACAAATCGTTCCACCATTTCATGGTGACCAAATCTCCGAACCACATGTGTGCAAGTTCGTGAAGAACAGTCACATCGCGACGCTCAAAGATAGCGTCAGTTACCTTAGATTCGAAGATATAAGAATCACGGATGGTAACAGTACCGATGTTTTCCATTGCGCCAGCATTATATTCAGGAACGAAGAGCTGATCATACTTAGCATATGGATATGGCACGCCCCACGTCTGATCATAGAAGTCCATGCCCTTCTTGGTGACATCGAAGAGATAGTCGACGTCCTTCGCCATAGCATCTTTCAATGCTTGGCGAGCATAGATAGCCATAGGAACTTCGCGGCCATTAGACAAAGTATGGGTTGTGTTCCAACGAGCATATGGACCAGCTACAAATGCGGTAAGGTATGAGCTCATCTTTGGTGTAGTTGGGAATGTCCAGCGCACCGAGCCATTTCCGAGATCTTCTGGCTCGTTAGCTGGTGTAATTGAGATTACTTCCCAGCCTTCAGGTGCATCTACGCTAAAGTCAAAGGTTGCCTTAATATCTGGCTGATCGAATACTGCATATACGCGACGTGCATCAGGTACTTCGAACTGAGTATACAGATATACATTTCCATCGGTAGGATCAACACTACGATGCATACCTTCACCAGTATGGGAATACTGCGCAAGCGCTTCTACTGTTACTGTGTTATGAGCTTTCAAATTTGTGAGCTCTACACGAGAATCCTTGTATACTACTGAAGGATCAAGTTTTTCACCGTTGAATTCTACAGAGGTTACTGTATTAGCAATAAGATCAACGAATGTTGATGCACCTTCTACAGCATCAAATTCGATAGTGCTAACCGTGCGGAAATCCGTATCGCCTTGATTAACATCCAAATGTACTGTGTAATGTGCATTGGAAACGATACCAGCACGCTCTTGTGCCTCGACACGAGTGAGATTTGCTCCTGGCATTTTACTCTTTCTGTACAGGAGAACAGCTTCAAGTAGTTCCTCCACCTCACTCTATCGACATACTCGTTGCCGTAGTCATTCGAGTATGTCCATTGTGTAAGAATGAACGATATCTTGAGCTGTTCTCTTTTATTTTTTAACTATTGTAAAACTTATTTACGAATTTAGTTCTTCTGAACGTCTTTTGCGATGTCAGCAACAACCGGAACGATCATTGGGCGACGACGATTGAACTTTCGAGCAATCCAGCCACCTAATGTGCGACGCATAATTTGCTGAAGCTGATGCGTATCATGAGTTCCTCGAACCATCGCATCTTCGACATCTGAAACGATACGCGAACGAACCTCTACGAAATCGCTTTCGTCTTCTGCTACAGCATTGAGATAAATCTTTGGCCCGCTAACTACTTCGCTAGTACGTGTATCAACGACTAGGAAGGACGAAACGAAACCTTCTTCAGAAAGAATGCGACGCTTTTCCAATTCCTCTTCGCCAATTTCACCAACAGACTGACCATCAACGTATACGTACCCACATGGAACAGAGCCGACAACTGCAGCTTGCCCCTTGTACAGGTCGACGACGTCACCATCTTCTGCAAGCACGACGTTATTAGGGTCTACACCAGTTTTCACAGCGATTAAACCATTGGCAACCAAATGACGATGCTCACCGTGAATAGGCATAGCAGCCTTCGGCTGGACGATATTGTAGAAGTAAAGCAATTCACCTTCGTCACAGTGTCCAGATACGTGGATTGCTGCATTGTCTTTATTAACCACGCGTGCACCCAGACGAGTGAGCTTGTTAATAACCTTATACACCCCATGCTCATTGCCTGGAATCAGCGAACTTGCCAAGATGACTGTATCGAATTCACCAACTGTGATATCTGGATGGTTACCATCAGCGATTCGTCCCAATGCCGCCATTGGCTCACCCTGAGAGCCTGTGCACATGTATACAATCTTGTCGTCTTGAATATCGTTAGCCTGCTTTAAGTCCACAACAGTATTTTCAGGCAAATGCAAGTATCCAAGATCAGCAGCAATTCCCATGTTACGAACCATGGAACGTCCGACGAAGACGACTTTGCGACCATGCTTATGTGCAGCATCAACGACTTGCTGTACGCGATGTACGTGCGATGAGAAGCTGGCAACGATAATCTTTCGACTTGCTTCAGAAAATGCGCGGTCAAGAGCTGGCCCAATTGTCGTCTCAGGCTTAACGAATCCTGGAACTTCAGCATTTGTTGAATCAGACATCAACAAATCAACGCCCTGCTCGCCTAATTTTGCGAACTGGCGCAAATCGGTAATCTTATGGTCGAGAGGAAGCTGATCAAGCTTCATATCACCAGTATCGATAATATGACCTGCTGGTGTCTTTACTGATACTGCAAGAGCATCAGGAATAGAGTGTGTAACTGTAATAAATTCAAGATTGAATGGCCCCATCTTGAGCTTATCGCGACCTTGAACAGGATGAAGAACAGGATTAATGCGATGTTCCTTGCACTTAGCCTCAACAAGAGCCAAGGTTAGTTTCGAACCAATAAGCGGAATATCCTTGCGCAAACGAAGCAAATACGGCACACCGCCAATGTGATCTTCATGGCCGTGAGTTAAGACCAGTGCTTCAACCTTATCGAGACGATCTCGAATGTAGTTAAAGTCAGGAAGAATCAAATCAACACCTGGCTGCTCTTCTTCTGGGAAAAGAACACCACAGTCAATAAGCAGGATATGCCCGTTATACTCAATAACGTTCATATTGCGACCAATTTCACCCAAACCGCCCAATGGAACGATTCGCATCGAACCCTTGCGATACTTAGGAGGAGCGATAAGTGGCTTGCCATCAGATGTAGTATTTGGGTTCGCCTGAGCGTTCACTGCACGAATTGGAGCAGTGTTCCGTGGCTTACGAGCACGAGATTGTGCTGATTTTGATTGTCCTGCTCGACTCTGCGATGTCTTTGTTGTACGAGTACGAGTAGAAGCGCCCGAGCTAGAGCGAGTCGTAGCTTTGCGTGTTGTTGTCTTGCGTGTCTGTGTACGCGTTCCTTGAGTGGAAGGCATGATTAACCTTTCGTTAAAGTGGTGAGCCCATTGAGAGCTCTCTTAAGCCTCATCCACTACCGAAACTACTTATGCTTAAGCACTCCTGCTGCACGCATTCCTTCACGTGCTTTTACCAGCTGATCCGCATTTGGCCCTACGTTTGGAAGACGCATTGTAGTGTCATCCATATAGCCCTGTACTTGACATGCTGCTTTTGCCATAACTGCTTGGAAACCATCACCATTTAATGCAGTTACGAGTGGCGATAATTGTACAGCAATGCGCTGGGCTTCGAGGATATGCCCTTCATCAAAAGCTGTTGTAAGATCGCGCAATGGTCCAGATGCCACATGAGCAATAACTGAAATAATTCCTACAGCACCAATAGACAGGAATGGCAAATATACTCCATCATCACCGGAATACCATGCAAGTCCCGTTTCGAGTTTCTTTACAACAGCAGCTGCCAAATCCCCAGTAGCATCCTTTACTGCTTTGACCTGAGACAATCCAGCAAGACGTACGTATGTATCTGTGGAAATGCGCACACCTGTGCGTCCAGGTACATCGTAAATAATGACAGGCACATCAGAGGAATCATTAACAGCTTTGTAATGCTGATAAATTCCTTCTTGAGATGGACGTGAATAATATGGAGCCACGATAAGCAGTGCATCGGCACCTGCTTCTTGTATATGCTCAGCCATGCGCACGGAGTGTGCGGTATCGTTTGAACCAGCGCCCGTAATAACAGGGATATCCACAACTTCTTTAACAGCACGTACAAGATCAATCTTCTCTTCAAGGTGCGTTGTAGGAGATTCGCCGGTTGTTCCATTAAGTAGGATGCCGTCTGCTCCGTCGTCTACGAGATGCTGCGCCAAAACTTGTGCAGCTTCGTAGTCGACGGTTCCGTCCGCCTTCATCGGAGTTACCATTGCAGGTATTACTCGACCAAAAGGCGCATTTTCAAGCAGATGCATCTCGGTAGTCATATCTTAAAAATTACCCGTGGGGTATGACTTCATCCTATAAATCTAGATAATTATCAAGCCCTACGCTTAATCCTGGTGTCTTGCCAGCGTGGCGCACAGCCAGTAACACTCCAGGCATGAAAGAGCTACGATCAAATGAGTCTGCACGTATGACGAGTTGCTCTCCAGCATTGCCGAAGAGGATTTCCTCATGAGCATTGAGCCCGCGCAGACGGACAGCATGAACATGAATATCATCAACTATTTGACCGCGCGATCCACCATCTGACTGCGTATTATCAGGAATTGGAGCGCAACCAGCTTCTCGTCGTGCAGCTGAAATCTTATGAGCTGTATGTAAGGCTGTTCCGCTCGGTGCATCCACCTTATCTGGGTGATGCAATTCGATTATTTCTGCTGATTCAAAGTAGCGTGCAGCTTGGGCAGCAAAATGTTCAGCAAGAACTGTCGAAATTGCAAAATTTGGAGCAATGAAGACGCTTAACTGAGGATGATTGACCAGTTCTTCGCGCACTCGGTTCATCTTGTCTTCAGTCCATCCAGTTGTACCAACGACGACATTGACATCGTTACGAATAAGAGCTAAAACATTGTCAAGACTGGCCGATGGTACAGAAAACTCAACTGCTACATCTGTGTTTCCAGAAGTTATTGCAGTAATATCATCGCCTGAGTCAATCGTATGGACAAGCTCCATATCTTGTGCAGCATTCACTGCACTCACTACATTGCTTCCCATACGCCCATGCGCGCCTACAACAGATACGCGAATCATATGTACCCCTTTCAGGTAAAAGGTCGATATGTTACTAAAGATATTCCCCTAGTACGTAATATGAAAAAGTATTAATTTATTTATCAGTTTCACTACTATCGTCAGGCTTCTCTACTATTTCAAATTTAATGCCATGCTTCTTTTCAAACGAGCGAACTTGCATGTACCCTAAGAAGAACAGCGGAAGCGCAATTAAAGCATTAATCCATAGTAAATGTAAAGTCGCATAATTGCCCACTTGGTCGAGGAAGATACCACCTACTGCAGATCCAATCGATGAACCGACAGTACTTCCCGTTGAAATCCAGCTCAGTCCTTCTGTAAGTTGATTTGCGGGAGCAGTTTGACGCATGATGAGATTAGCTGTCGCATACGTTGGCGCAACGAAAAGACCTGCGAACACTCCGAAAAGTCCAGCTAGAATAATCTGATGCATAGTCATAGATATCGATACACCAGCAATTCCAAGAGATAAGAAAGCCATGAAAATCATCATACGAATCCATGAATTATGCTTGTGCTTTCGAGATCCAAAGAAGAGTGCACCCATAAGGGAGCCCACTGCAATAGTTGCAAGCATAAAGCCAGTGCGCTGATACAGCCCTATCTCCTTCATAACTGCTGTCATAGTGACATCATATGCGGAGAAAGTCGAGTTGAAGAAAGTAATCGCGAATATAAGAAAAAGCATTCCCGGGAAAAGCAGAATGTGTCGCGAGTAGAGTTTCTTCATTTGTTCCGACATAGCTGTATCTGGTACATCCGTTTGGACAGAATTATCATCGATATCAACTTCTTGTACTGCCACTACCGCAGGTGGATTAGCTGACTTCAAATTATAGAAAATCATTGCACCGATAAAGTTAATTCCACCAAAAAGAATAAACGGAATTATCGTAGAAATAGGTGGGAAACTTGTCGAAATAGTGGCAGCAAGAATTGGCCCGAAAATAAAAATAATTTCGTCAATTGCCGCTTCCCACGAATATGCAGTATTCAAATAGTCTTCTGGCTTATCGCTCAAAGCCCAAGCCCAACGAGTACGTACAGCTGCTCCAACCGAATACATACAAAAGCCGATAAGAATCGCAAGCGTAAATAGTAGCGCCAAAGGAGCTCGGAAATACGCCGCAGCGGCGAACGCAAGAAGAAGCGCAAATTGAACCGGCGCAATCATCAACCCGATACGCTTTTGACCATACTTATCAAAAAGGCGCGCATAGAACGGAGTAACTACAGCCGCTGAAATAACGTAGACTGCACTGAGCAAACCAGCTGAAGTCCATTCATTGTACAAGTTATTCAAGCATAAAATCATGCTCAAACCGATAGTAGACATCGTAGCACGTGTCATCGCTCCAGAAATGGAGAATGCCAAAGTTCCCGGTATCTTGAATATCTGCCTGTACACGCTTCCTCAAACTTTCTTTTCTTTATTAAATTATTCGAGTTATTCGAGAATTTGCAATTGAACTAATCGTTATAGTTTTGTAGCAACGTTCTCAAGCCACAATGATTCTACAATGTGCCTGTATAAATGAACTTATCCAGCGGTTCCCCACTTGGGCCAGGTACGTTGAAAGCTTCGGCAGTACGCGTCATTCCAATGTAATCGTAGAATCCATAGTCACACGTGCTGTCGGTATACAGATAATATTGCTGAGCGCCAGAATCTTTCATGGATTTCTCTGCATACGAAAGTAACTTTTTGCCAACACCTTTACCTCGAGCTGATTCATCCATCATAAACAATCGCAATTCCGCTTCTGACTGATCGGCAGCTTTCTTGCTTAATTCAATCGTACGTTGAGCATCGGCAAGGAATTCGTCCAACATCGTTGCAAATTCATGATCTTCTTCTTGACGTTTGTATGCGTGCTTAAGCTCGTCATCGGCAAGATGCTTTTGCGTAGTGCCATGGAACCAATCGCTATCATTTCGCCACATGGCTACGCCTAAGACAGTTTCTTCATCAGCACCGTCATTTGCAGATAATTGGTGTTCATCTTTTTGCACAGCAACCATCGCATGAGTTGATGTTTCTAGATAATGAGCTACATCAAATCGTGCCATTTGCTTAAATTGGCTCACGTTAGTTTCGTTGACGCTTTCGTCTGCATACCATGTGTCAAACATGATACGACTCAATACATCAAAATCTCGTGCTTGAACCGGGCGCAAGATTACTGAATTTGTCATTTCCATCCGTTCACTACTACGTTTATCTCGTCTAAAATATCTTCCACATGTACCTATGTCTCATCTCGCCTCGTTCCGCATTACGTTTCATCCCGTAGTAACCTTTCCATGTCATTCATTCGTCAACATGTATAAGTTCTGGAAGCGAAATCTAAGGACAGAGACTTTGAATACATTCTCTTAATCCTGTGTATTTCAAGTGTATCTTACGGGCAGTCAATTCTCCCTCAGATTATTAATTGATATACGCTGAGTTTTCATCCCATGATTGATAAATTGCTCATAATATGAATTCGTCAATTAATCCTCTCTACTTAGTCCTCGCTAATTAATCTTCGCTAATTAATCTTCGCTAATTAATCTTCTCTAATTAATCTTCTCTGTCGCTTAACAGTCGAGTAGAGTCGGCGCTATCACCGTTTACAGCATTTCCAGCAAAGATTTCTTCAATCTCCTCAGCTGTTTTTACGTTCGCACATATTGCCCGCAAAGAACGATCCTCTTCACTAACGTAATACAATGCTGCATCCACTTCCTCAATGTCTACTCCTCGAAGAGTCGCAACTATTGCACGATACATATCGACTTGTAATAGCTTATGCTCTATCTCTTCAGGGCTAACAGGCCTACGACCTGTTTTCCAATCAATAACGGTGTAGCGTATGTGGCGACCTTGGGCATGCGCAGCACGTGCGATAGGCGAATCCCCTAACTGTTCTCCTTCAAAAATGGCATCAATTACACCTACCACGGCATGCTGGATTCTTTGAGGAACGTATGCGAATGGAACCTCTACCCCATCACAATCATCAAGTGCGAAAGGTGACTCGAGCAGACGCTCTTTCCACTTATGCATTTCCTTTTCGACAGCAGTAACCGGTTTTTCTGCCTCAACCTCTGCACGGATAGCTGCCTTCGTCTGAGCAAAGACATCATCGTTAAGTTGAGCTTCAGGGGTGAAATACCTTTGAGCAAAAGCATGAAAAACTGTTCCTCGATTAGCCGCTGTCAGTTCCCCTTGCCAAGAGTACAAAGCAAGATTTGGAATTGGACGCACTATAGCTTTGGCACGACGCAACTGCTCAAACTTACTGCGCATATCGGCAGTTTGCTCGTCCGCATTGAAGTCATCAGAAATTTCTCTTTGAATTGCCGTAACTGACGTATTACGCCCTGATTGAATACGCTGTGCAGATTCGAGGATTCGCTGATCATTATCGTCGCTCGTATGCGAGAACCCTAGAGTTTGCAATGTTCTATGAACGAGCTCTGCACGTTCTCGAAGAGCTCCCGCGCGACTTGGAATCTCAGCTTCTGCGGAGAAAATCGCAGCAGAAGCATTAAGTTCTGGTTCAATGCGCTCATCAATAGCACGAGGATGTACATAAATCTCGTAATCAATATTCTGCTCAGCATGTCTTGCAGCTTCAATCGCCTGACCAACTGTTGCTGACGCATATTCGAATGCATCATCACCGACAAAGAATCCTCGCGGCGTATCAATGAATCCGCAGTCTGCAAACATACGGGATAAATCTATATACTTTTCAGCACTACTCGTGCCATCGCTGAACTTTTCAGCACTGTCCTTTTCAGCGCTGCCCTTTTCAACAGTGCCCTTTTCAGCACTGTCATTTTCAGCACTAAATTGCTCAGCTACCCTACTTCCTCTCAAATACTCTTGTGCCTCAGCAAGGAATTTTGAAGTCTTTGTAAAGTCAGGCGTTCCATAGGATAGAGCCATTTCTTCAGGTATGAAACCAACCGGTTTGAAAGTATCAGTAATCTCGCCAGTCGTCTTGAGTATGCCCATCATAATAACGTCTCTGCGAGCGCGAGTAATAGCTACATATATCAGTCTGCGTTCATCTTCGAGGACGGTTTGTCCGCTTTCTTCTCGCAGACTCATAATGTCTGAAAGATTCTCGCTCGATCTGAAGGCTACTTTCCCGTCAACCAGATTTTCGAGTTCAAAACCATCTGGAATTTGTGATGAGAATTCATCTATATCAGCAAAATGAGCCACCGCATCTTTGTCTACGCGCACAGGATATGGCACATCTGTAGAATCAGTCACCCACGTCTGTGCAGAAGTTGAATACCGCCCAAACTCATATGCTTCAGCATCGTCAACATCTTCAAAAGATAAATGCGAACCTTGATTTGACGGAAATGTTCCGTTATTAATTTCCGGAATAATAACGCTATCCCATTCCAAACCTTTGGAATGATGAACTGTGCATATAGTCACATCCGCCTGTGCGGAACCGATTAATGTAGGATTATCCGGCGAAGTTGCCATTCCAGAATCTAACCATGCTAAGAAGCCACTAAGAGTACTTTTTTGCCCCTCTGATAGTTCGTTTTCATAAGTCTGCGCTAACTCTACAATTGAGTCAGTGCTTGCAACTGGTTGCGCTTTACCGGTATAACCTTTGGCATACGATATCGCGTATGCAACTGCCACATCAATATCTACGCCCAGTGCTTTGCCCGTGGCACGAATAATATCTTCGAGATTTGATTTATTGCGAGACTGCACAAAAGCTATTTGCTGAGCACATTCTTCAATGCGCTGACGCCCATAGCTACTTCCTGTAAAGTATTTATCCAATATCACCTGTCGACTCTTATCAGGAAGGGTCATGATGTCTATAAGTGTGGCAACTGGCGGCAACGCCCAACTATTTCTATCAGGTTTTTCAACTCCCATACTATCAAGCAAACGCTTTTGCATGTCGCTATTATGCATATTAGCGGCATGAGAGAGTGCTCGTAAGTCGCGCGCACTCATGGCGTACCGCGTACTCGCTAGAAGGTTAAGCATCGCATCTGAATTGGCATGGTCGCTGATGACGTGCAAAAAGTTGATGATATCACGTGCATCTGGTCGGTCAAGTGCCGACTGGACTCCATCTACTTGCACGCTAATACCTGCATCAGTGAGCGCATCCGCGAATTCTCGCATATGAGTTTTTGAACGTAGCAGTACAGCAACGAATGGTCCAGATCTTGCCGGTTTTCCTGCTGCGATAAGCCGATCATTAGCCTGTCGACTTTTCTCAATCGCTTTTTTTGCATATCGAACTACGCCATCGATTTCTTGAGCACGCGTTGTATACGTAACTGCAGCGAAACTGCCAGTAATACTTTCACTCAACGTGGAAAGCTCAGATACCTTCACTTCTTGAAGTTTAATAGTTCCCTGCCGTCCGTAAGCATCATAATGTCCTGCACGAAGAGGCTGAGTTACAGCATTAGCGACATCAAGTACGATGCGAGGATTGCGTACAGTTTTGCTCAAAGATAGTGGCGATGAAGCACCCGTTTGCTTCAAGAATGAAATAAACGCGCCCGGAGCAGCACCTCTCCACGCATAAATCGCTTGATACGGATCACCAACTGCTGTTAGAGCGGATGAATCGTTTGATGAAACACCGTGAGGCGCAAATAGTTGCACGATTAAGCTCGCTTGAGCAGTAGAAGAATCCTGATATTCGTCAAGGAATACATGCGTAAAGCGAGAACGATATTGTTCTCCAATCCATGGGAATCGTTGAACCAATTGCATCGCAGCAATTGTAAAGTCAGAGAATTGTGCCATACGCATTTCGCGCTTTTTCTGAGCAAAAAGCTTGACATAACGCACATAAACAGAACGCATCCTCGTTTTCTCGCGCATCTCGACGAGAACGTTTGCGATGTAATCACGCGCTTTAGTGTCATGCCATTTTTTATAACCTGATTCAGTTTTCCCTTTAAATAAACCTACGGGTTGCCCAAAATCAGGAAGATGACGTTCCTCAGGATAATCGCGTTCAATAATCTCATCGAGATGCTTAATAAACGCATCATCCCATTTCTCTATCCTGTCAGCCGCCTCGTCCATCGTCGTGCACGTTTTATCAATCATGCATGAACTCATCGCATCTGACAAAGCAACGATATTGTTCACAAACACAGAGTACGAATTGATGTCATCAATGGAAGAATTAGAATTCGCATCAGAATTACTGCTACCAGTTTCTCCAGTATTCTCAGATAATTGAGCAATCTCCGAAAGCGCTTGTCTAAGATGCTCATGAACCACCTGATCAGCAAGTTGATATGCGCCCGCCGCGCTCAGAGGAATGGTATTAGGATCAAATCCTACGAGTAAGCCATATTGTCGCACGATACTTTGGAAGAATGCATCATAGGTATACACTTCCGGTTTCATAAAAGCATTGTCAGCATGCGCATCAGAAAAGTCGAAACTGCCCTTATCGATAGAACTTGCATTACTTATGCGCTGCTTTTGCACTGCAGCAGATACTCGAGTAAGAAGCTCCGTAGCAGCAGCCTTCGTGAAGGTAAGTCCCAAGATTTTTTGTGGTGCTACACCAGAGGAAATCAGCTGAATAATTCGCTCAGTCATTGTAAAAGTTTTGCCCGACCCCGCTCCTGCGACAATAAGCATGGTTTCGTTTTTATCCGCATGAACGATACGTGACTGTTCGTCGGTTAAGGTAAATTCTGCCATTATAGCCACTCTTCCATCACTGAATTATTCCTATGAGCGCACGCTGAACAAACATCTTTATACGCGCAGTACTTTGTATCATGAGATAAATGAACCGTGTGAACAACGAGATTTTCTGAACGCATTACAGCTGCTGCATAAAATACTCGTGCAATGAGTGAAAGTGTATACAATGTACGATCGTGGTCACGGCCAGCGAATTCTTCTAAAATACGCTCAATTGCTTCTTCTCTCATTCCTTCAACTCCGACGAATGAATGTGGATCAAAAGTAAAGTCCTGCTGCACATTGACATGTGATTTCATATAGCTTCGTGTAGCATCTGAGCAGCCCAAATGACCATTTTCGAACACTGCCGGCTGATATTTAGCAAAGCCTTCTCCTCGACTAGTCGCTGGAACATTTTCATGCTTAACGTCAAAGAGAACCGACATATCAATCATCGGCGCTTTGCTAAGTACTTTCTTACGCTGTTCATCCGTATCATGCTGCGTATTATGGAAAGTCAGACCAAGCTGATAACTAATAAGCTGCAAATCATTAAATTGGCTTGAGAGATTATGCGCTTTATTTCCCGTCTTAAAATCGACGATATACGTGGCTCCCCCATGCTTTTCCACGCGATCAATAAACCCGTGAAGATTTACAACAGTATCGTAGTTATACCCCAGTGGCATACCTTCAACGAGCCGCGTCATGAGCTCGCCAAATTCGTTCCTTGTAAGCGCAATACGACCTGGTATCGAATTATACGCATATCGAATATCTTCCATCGTAATATATGCATCAAATTCCACTTCAGTTTGCGCACTTGTCAATGGAAGGTATGGTGGATGGAATTTATCATTCGATGCAATCTTTGCCTCATGCGACATAACAAAGTAGTACGCGATATTGTGCAATATATCTGAAGCGAGTTGATCATTTTTCACTTCACGTAGATATTCGTTCATATTTGCATCAACGTCAGGCGCAGTACGAAGTTCATCATAGTGAGCTTTCATTTCTTGCGCGACGGTTTCGACTACTTTCGCACTACTACCTAGAGATTTAACTGCATCCTCATAGAAATCAGCGCTGTCAAAGAACATTTCCTCGCTTGCCCACTGAGCTACGCTGTGGATAAGAGTACCGAAAGACGTAGCTGCTGTATTTGCTTGAGGACCTGATAACTGATTTTCTAGACGATAGCAAATCGCACATCCCCAGATCTTCTCTACACTCGATGGAGATAAGCGCACAGGGTTATCTTTTCCAGTCTGTAAAGTTTTGCTTTCTTGGATAGCACTTTTACGTTCATCCCCTGATAAGTAGCCGATAAATCCCCACTTAGCAGGGTTTGCTTCATCATATCCAGCTGTACGCAAATAGTCTAAGGCAGACATAGCATCTAAACATTCTGGAGTTGGTCGAGTATGACTTATCTCTTGTGACAAGGTAACGCGAGCTTGACGAATAATGTCTGAAATACTAGTCAGTTCCAAGCTTCCCATTTCTTCTTGAAGTGAGGCATCCTCCATAGAAATGATGGGAACGGACGTAAAATCAACCTGATCAAGCTTATCAACGCGCGGGAAAAGTTCATGCGCATATTCAAAGAGGAAGTCTGACGGAGTGGTCGATTCATCCCATACCGCACTGACATGCGTAGTGCGCGAGGCTCGAGTAAGTGCAACAAGGAAACTGCGTTTCTCAGAATGAAGAACGCTCATCATCTGCTCATGCGCATCGTGTGTACTAGAACCGTGCATAATAATATCTGCTAAATTATCCGCGCCAAACATCGTATTACGGGCTGCAAGATTTGGCCACGTACCCTGCTGCATGCCAACAATCCATACATCTCGCCAAGTCTGCCCGGCAGCAGAAGCGGGAGTCGTTACAGTCACAGCTTCATCAATGGGAGCGAGATGTGCCAAAGAATCTGCAGAAATTTCAAGTTGCATCACATGTGAGATAAATTCAGGCACACTCATAGCAGTATTCTTCTGATCTGCATAATCGAATAATCGCATGACATTATCAAGCCACTCGTTATAGCGTAAACGCTGAGCAAAGTCGCTAAAGTCCAGAGCCTTACTCTGCCATTTTTCCGCTACATGAGAGCTACTCCATACTGCCCATAGCACGCTTATAATATCCGTGTCCTGACCGGATCCAGATTGAGCAGATCTAGATTGCTCGCCCCCAGAATGTTCACCCTTTAATGAGCGTCGAGCTGTTTCAGACATGAGGATAAATTTTCTCAGCATTTCGACATCATGGCGATATTCAGCTCGCATGGAACCCATCAAATCAAGAATTGAGTTCGTCTGATTTGCGATATTTAACAGTGCGATTGTCTTAAGCGCTGAAACATTGAGCGGATAATCATCCTGCGATACGCCAAATTTTTCTAGTACGCTAAGCCATGCATTGTATAACGCATCAAAATTATACGTATCATTTTCTTCTTGTTCCGATTCTTGATTCGCTTCCTGTACTGCAGCGCTTTCCTTCAGCTGTACAGCGTTCGAACGCCATGCTTGAATAATTGTCGTGATCGCGTTCAAAGCAGCATCAATATGACGCATATTAAGCGATCGTTCTTGCTCATCCATAGCAAATGGGCTCATAGTATACTGCTGCAAAGATGCATTTACTCGCGCCAAGAGTTCATCGCTAGACGATACATTTGACGTGCTGATTTCATCCGGATTAATCATGCCTAATTGAATCGCAGCAAATAAACCAAGCGTAACCGGATCTTCACTTAATGGTTTAGATATCGCTGAAAAACGAACAGGTATCCCCTCGTTTTGCAAGCGTACACCGAGCGCGCGAGCCACAGAATTATCATGAACGATGATTGCTGTGTCATTCCATGAACGTTGATGAGTAATACGTTCATTCATAATCGAATTAATAACGAAATCGCTTTCCTCACGCGCAGAGTGGAAAATATGCGCATCAACCGATTCGCTCTTCATCGCATCATCATGGCTGCTCATCAATGACTTGAGATTATCGGTATCGTTAGAATCTCCATCCAAAGTTGGGAACTTTTGAGCACGATATGGCAGCGGAATATCTGTCGGGTATTCTGACGGAATATTAAGCGCTACTCGTGCAGCAATGACATCATTGTAGGTCAAGTGATCCCATGAATATCGACTCGTCAGATTTACCTCGCACGCATCAAAGCATCCAAAGTCTTTACTCAAGAATGGACTAGTATTATCTTCCTTTTGAGGCGCTCTATTCCATAAGAATTCTCCATAAGCTCCTCTAAAGCCGAGCACAGATTCATCAGGATTTCCAATGAAGATGACGCGTGTTCCTGCTTTGTATAATTCATGTACGAGAAATATTCCTGCTAAGGTCAGTTCTTGCGCATCATCAACGATAAGCACCTTCGGCACATTTAAACCAATTTCTTGTGCCTGACCAGAATTAAAAGTTAACGCAGCCTCACGTAAAAGGCGTGAAGAATCAAAACGCAGCTCACGCGAAAATTGCTCATCTATTTCCTGTGCATATTCGAGGCGCAACGCATACGCAAGTTTAATTTGCAGAGTCGTATATTCTCGTTGCAAACGTTGCTGAGGATTGTCATCATGCGTAGTAAGAACATCGATAATCTGAGCTTCCATACGATGCGAGGCACCCAGCTCATTCATGCGAGCCAGTATATCTCGAAGCTGGAGGGTAAATACAGGCGTAATGTAACTTTCGAACAATGAAAGCGTATCAGTAAGCTGACTATCCGCATGAGAGCCTACAAAATACTGGCGCAGAAGCATACAAGTATCGCATAAATCACCAGTTTGAGCATGCATGACATGTCGATCAAAAATCGTACGCAAAACAGCTGTTTGCTCAGCACCATTAAGAAGGCGAGGTGCAGGATCTCCAGCAAGCATTTGACGTTCGTCAATAATTCGAAATGCTACAGCGCTCAATGTCGTAGCAAGACGTCGTTGTCCAGAAATCGTAAGCTCACGAAGAATTTCTCGATTTGCCTCATCTGCAACTAAACGATTTGTAACCACAAGCGTGACACTATGCGAGCCAAACTCCTGCGCAGCCTTCACAGCAAGACGACGTGCGAGCCATGACTTACCGCTACGAGGAGAGCCTGTCACGAGAAAAGCGCGATCATTCGCATCGTTGTGCATAAAACTTTCAGCAATACGTTCTAGCGCGACATCACTTGTAATCTTCATCGTTTTCACCATTGTTTGACTCACAATTAACTACTCATTCACTTTACTGTTTCACTCTACTGTGCACGTTTTGCATATACCAACAAACTTGTACATTCAGACGCTGCGTTCAATAATAACGACTGCGCTTGCAACCGTGCCATCATGACTCAGTGAGATGTGGAATCGCACATCATTGCCAACGCTATCGTAAACTCTTTTCACTACGTCATCACTGATAATAAGCGAGGGCCGGTGAACGGCATCGCTCATAATTTCAATGCTCTCCCATGGAAAGTATTCGATCGCATAAGGCATATCACAAGAGGGTGCTAAAGCATGAGACCATGCTTTAAGAAAGGCCTCTTTTCCAGCCCATCGTGCAGCAAGATGCTGAGCATAACTGTCCCCTGACTCTGCTGATCTCGCATGACATTGCGCAATTTCTCGACGCGAAAAAAGTCGTTCAAAACGACTTCCTGCAAGATTGAGCTGCTCCTCGAATTGTAGGTAATCCACGACGTCATGTCCCATGCCGGCAATCGATAAGTGAGACAAAGCCGAATCATTGATAGATTCATAGCTTTGCGCAAGGCTCCGGTTTAGGCTTTCGATAAGGTAATCGCCCATGATTCTTTCGTTTTGCTCACCACCACTCATAGAAGTAAATTTAGCACCCGGGGTATAGGTTATTTTGCCATACTGTGCCTTATACGATGCTATACGCACAATGCACAGCTTTATTCGCAACTCGTATATGAATCTAGGCCAATCTTTCCCGTGGCTGAACCCTGGCCAATATAATTCTTATAGATTACATATATAGAAATAACGGCGATAAGGCAAGAGAGACTAGCCATGAAACACAAGAAATTATGGATTACGATAGGCGCTATCATTACTAGCCTTATCGTTATAGCCGGATTGATTTTTTCATATATTTATTTTAGATATCCGAGTATGTTTATGACGCCCAATGTGAGAGAAGGCTCACCGTCAAATAACGCAATAGTTCAGACCAAGCAAGGCCGATTACGAGGATACATCGATGATAATGTGTACACCTATCATGGTGTCCAATATGCGCAGGCAACTGAGCGCTTTATGCCTGCCCAGCCAGTAGAATCATGGCCTGATGTCAAAGATGCAACAACGTATGGCAAAATTTCCTATCAGGGTGAAGTTGCTGGAATGCAAGGCAATAATGGCGATGGAAATGATAACAACAGTCAGAATCTGAACATTTGGACTAATGGTTTAGATAATAATAAACGCCCAGTAATGGTGTGGCTTCACGGTGGAGGTTTCTCCACTGGTAGCGCAAATGAAAGTATGTATGACGGAACTACCCTAGCGAAGAATCACGATGTGGTTGTAGTAGGTGTAAACCATCGTTTAAATGTATTTGGTCATCTTGATTTGTCTCAGTACGGCGAAAAGTACAAGGACTCAGCAAATGTAGGTCTTGTCGATATTCAGATGGCTTTGGAATGGATTAAAGAAAATATCGCTAATTTTGGCGGTGACCCTAATAATGTCACGCTTTTCGGCCAATCTGGTGGTGGTGCGAAGGTATTATCTATGATGACAGCACCATCTGCGAAGGGGCTATTTAATAAGGGAATCGTCCAAAGTGGCGCTACAGAAGCAATGGGAGTAAATTTTGCGTCGAAAAGTGTCAGCGAGCGTATCGGCGAACTCACTTTGCAAAATCTCGGAATTGCTCCAGAAAATGTCGACGAGATACAAAACGTCTCTTATCAAGACGTCATGAGCGCATCAGATCGAGCACGAACTCAAGTGGGACAAGAGACCAATACCCGCCTAGCATTATCTGATAACTTCGGTATCGATTGGGGTCCAGTTATCGATGGAGATTATCTTCCAACCGCTCCTGTAACTGACGATGGTTTTGCCGCAGCAGGTAAAGACGTGCCTCTTCTTATTGGAAGCAACTTCAGCGAATGGACTCACATGATGCGTTCTACTCGCCATGAAAATATGACATCAGCACAGGTCGATGCTTTCGAAAAAGCATATCCAATGCGTAACGCTTCAGATGCACCATATGTAGACACCTTTATCCGTCTTCCAATGCTTAAAATTATGAGTCATAAGGCAGATCAAAATGGTGCTCCTGTATACGCATACGTTTTCAATTATGGATCAGATCCTTATCATGGTGCAGAAATTCCATACGTATTTGATCATGGTAATAATGATTTCAGCACAAAGATAAGCTCTGCATGGGTAAACTTTGCCCGCAACGGTGTACCAAGTGCTGATGGATTACCTCAATGGTCATCCTACACCCGCGATAACGGTAATACTATGATTCTTGATGACAATTCTCAGCTTGTACAGCATCACGATCAAGAATTGATGAGATTGCTTGACCCTGATTACCGCTATTAAGAGCCATTAATAATTGAATAACTACTAGCTGTAGTACTAGTTACTTATAGAGCGATGTGTGCGGACAATGATTTTTTGTTCGCACACATTTTTGCATATCTAGAGGGGACTAAGTTACTCAGAAAATTCTTTGAAGTACTGGCCTGACATTCGCATTCAATGCGTTCGCCGCGTAGTTTTATCATCTTTTGTGCATAATGGGTCACATTTCGATGAAAAATTCATAAATTAGCATCCAAATATGACCCGTTTTACCCAAAAGATGGTCAAATCTCGAATCTTACAAAATGTAACGAGTGTATCCCATCCTCGTCTGATTTTCAGTTGCTTCCTTATCCCCTACCTGTCAGCTTCATAGCTTGGGTGCACTTCTTTACTTTCCATCAATTCAGCAAGAATGCTAAATCCAGGGATACGCGCAAAAGAATAAATCGTTGCGATAACGAGGAAGAGTGGGACGACGATGCCAAAAGTCATAAAAATTCCCGGCCACTTTACCCACACCCACACAGTGAGAAGGAGTTCAAGAATAATGAGCAGTGAGCACAGTGGCCGAGCGATACACATGGATACGCTCATGCGAACGATCCACATGATTTTCTCATCGAAATGAGCACGGATAGCCCAACTCATTAAGGCGAAGAGCCAGTACACGACATTCACAACGAGAAGAATGCCTGATACTGCAATTCCCACATGCCCACCAAGATCATTATTGTTCGCCAGATAATAATCCCATGCAAGGAATGCTCCCGCAATGAATTGGATCCATCCAAATCCGTTCGCTGAAGTAATTTCTTCTCCCCAAGCTTCATGGAAGACTTTCCACACTTGTCTCCAAGTCCAGCTTTGATCTTCGTCAATCAGCCAGGTACGAACAGTCGAGTAAATCGCAGCGATAGAGGGAAATAACCCGATGACAATTAGCCCCATCAGCGTGTGCGCAATGAAAGCTACGTTGATATTGAACACGACCCAAATGACTCGACATACCTTTTCATATCCCACTGCGAAGCGCTGCATGATTACTCCTTATATGGTGTTTAAGGTGTAAACGGGCTTGAGCATTAAAAGGGGTGGCTCAAGAGCCCGTTTACGATAGGCCGTACGCATTTGCACCATCGTAAGATGCATACGACCGGTCTTATGTCGGCTTTGTGGTAGCGCTCCGACGCCCATCCACAAAGCCGTTCTGTAATATTCAGTTATATTCAATTTTAGTTCCGAATATTCATATACTCTGGATATTGAGTAATTCGATGGTAAATTTTATCCCTTGATTGCTCCAATCATGACGCCCTTGTTGAAGTACTTCTGCAAGAACGGATAGATGACGAGCAACGGCAAGGTTGACACGATAATCACACCGAATTTAATTTGATCTGCAAAGTTTTGCGATTCTAGAGCACTCATTGACGCAGCTCCCTGACCAGTTTGGTTGGACAGAAGAATCATCTGCAAAATATTTTGCAATGGCTGCTTATCCAAATCGCGAATGTAGATCAAACCAGTGAAATAATCATTCCAGTGTCCTACAAAGTAGTACAAACCAATAACCGCGATAATTGCACCGGAAAGAGGCAAAACTATTCGAATGAAGTAACTGAAGTAGCTTAAACCGTCTACTTGAGCTGCATCACGTAGTTCTTCAGGAATAGACGTTTCGAAGAAGGAACGCGCGATGATCATGTTGTACACGCTAAAAGCTCCTGGCAAAATGAATACCCACATAGAGTTCAAAATGCCCAAATCCTTCATCAGCAAGTAGCTAGGAATCAAGCCACCACCAAAGAACATGGTGAATGTGAAGAGGAATAAGATGATTCGACGAGGCTTAAACTCCGCACGAGAAAGAGCAAAAGCAGTAGGAAGAGTAACGAGCAAGTTAACTGCAGTACCTACGAGAGAGTACACAATTGTATTGCGGTAGCCTGTCCAGATACGCTCATCCATGATAATTTTCTCGTATCCTCTAAAGCTCACTCCCTGTGGAATAAGCGTTACCTTTCCTTGCGCTACCAAAGCAGGATCAGAGAATGATGCGATGATAATGAAGTACAGCGGGTAAATGACCGATGCTACGATTGCCACGAGCAAGATCACGATAATAGTATCGACGATCCAGTCCGACACAGTTTTATGCTGTGCCTTGCGCTTTTCGGCACGAACCTTCACCTTTGAAGCAAGTGCTGTTGCCATGTTAATTACCTACCTTTTCGCCTAGAACAAGCTCGTGTTCGAGACTTTCTTTGCAATCTGGTTTGCCATAATCAAGAAGATGAAGTTGACTACGGAATTGAACAAGCCAATTGCTGTCGAGTACGAGAACTGAGTCGACAAAATACCGATACGATACGTGTATGTCGAGATAACTTCCGAAGCTTGGATATTCAACGTATTTTGCATCAAGAAGATCTTCTCGAAGCCAACGCCCAATACCGAACCCATATTCATAATGAGCAAGATACCTGCCGTTGGAAGTAATGCAGGAATATCGACATAGCGGATAAGCTGCAAACGTCCAGCGCCATCAATTTTCGCTGCTTCATAGAGAGACGTATCCACTGATGCGAGCGCGGCAAGATATATAATGCAGTTCCATCCGCAGTGCTGCCAAATTTCACTCATC
The DNA here is from genome assembly GCF_004332295.1 of Alloscardovia theropitheci. GTDB lineage: Bacteria > Actinomycetota > Actinomycetes > Actinomycetales > Bifidobacteriaceae > Alloscardovia > Alloscardovia theropitheci. The sequence goes on along the minus strand of NZ_RXLP01000017.1, from coordinate 22,891 downwards.
CAGTAAATCGGCGTAAACGCTGCCTGATTTCCCATCAAATTGATGGTTGGGAAAAGCTTCGCAATCAAACCAGAATCTGGAGACAGGAAGATGTTCAGCATCGACACCATAACAACTGTCGAGATAAAGTGAGGCATATATGTGATTGTCTGAACGAACTTCTTTGTCTTTTCTCCGCCAATTTGGTTGATGAGCAAAGCCAAGAAAATCGGCGCGATAAAGCCCATGACGAGAGTCCACATCGAGATGCGCAAGGTATTTCCGATAATGCGGAAGAACAGAGCATCGCGGAAGAACTTTTCGAAATATTCAAAGCCTACCCAATCGCCACCTGTTAGTCCCTTAAGCGGATCATAACGCCTAAAGGCAAGCTGTACACCATACATTGGTACATAACTGAACAAGATAACTAGGAACATTGCTGGCGAAACCATCAACCATAATTGCCAGTACAGGCGGAAATGGCGTGCAAGTCTCTTATACCATGGACCTAAACGCTTACGCCTATCTGCTTTTTCTTGAATTTCGCGCTTTTTGCGAGACTTATTCAACGCACGTAACTCTGCACGAGTCGGCTTCTTATACGCTGCCTGTGCCATTGTCTTCTCCTTATTTCACCTCATAGACGAAAGCAGTCCAAGGATTGAGAGACTTGGCGTTAATCTGTTCGATTACGCCTTGTGCACTGTCATTGGACAGAATCACCTTTGATTCGTGTAGACCATCACCATGTTCATCATTAGTATGGTCTGTATTGTTAAGCACTGCCGCCGTCTGAGTTGGAAGTGCTGCTAGCTCGCTACTGACGTTAATGACAACAACGAGTTCATGATCATCAAGAGTGCGTGTAAACGCATAGACTTGTTCATCGTCTATGTCCAATGCATTCCAATGACCATGTGAAACTATTGGGTTTGTATGACGAAGTGCGATGAGCTTTTGATAGAAGCTAAACACCGAATTTTCGTCATTTTGCTCAGCTTGAGCATTAATAGTGGCTTTATTCGCATTCACACCAAGCCATGGCTGAGTGTGTGCATCAGCAGATTCAAAACCAGCATAGATAGAATCATCCCACTGCATAGGCGTGCGAGAATTATCGCGTCCCATACGCTGAATGCTGTTCATCATCTCATCGCTGCTCAAGACTCCAGCGCCGACGAGTTGATGATACATATTAATAGATTCAAGATCTTCATACTGATCAAGACTCGTATAATCAGCGTTGGTCATGCCAAGCTCTTCACCTTGATAGATGTATGGAGTCCCCTGATGCATATGAAGAAGCAAACCAAGTGCTTTTGCCGAGCGTGTACGTGATTCTTCGCTCGAATCATCACCCCATCGAGAAACTACGCGAGGCTGATCATGATTGCAGAAGAACAATGAAGTCCAACCGCCCTCATCAATAATCTGCTCGTATCGAGCTTGAATCTTACGCAAGTCGCTGAGCTTCCAATCGGTAACACTCCACTTTCCTGCTGGACCATGCTGGTCAATGCCCATATGGTCGATAAGGAAGAGCATGTCCAGCTCTTTATTCTGAGGATTTGTTACGTGCGTAGCTCGCTCAGCACTAATGCCAGGCGCTTCGCCAACATTCAAATATCCATCTCGACCGTCAAAGACTTCTCGATGCATTTCTTGCAAAATTTCATCGAGATGAGGACCATCTGAGCAGTAGTCAAATGGACTATCGAAACCGTCTGGACCGGCTGGACGCTCAGGAATGAGCGAGCCAGCTATCCCTGGGAGACGTCCGTTTTCATCATAAGTCTTGGAAATGTATGAAATCACATCCATACGGAATCCATCAATGCCACGATCCATCCACCAATTCATCATCTGGTAGACTGCCTGACGCATAGCTGGATTTTCCCAATTAAGGTCAGGCTGCTTCACACTAAACTGATGGAAATAGTACTGTCCTCTCTCAGGAACCCACTGCCACGCCGACCCACCGAAGTAGGAGCCCCAATTATTTGGCTCGGCACCTGGTTGACCGCCGACGTGACCCGGCTTTGGATCTTCCCAAATATACCAATCAGTATACTTGGAATCGCCTGCGGCGGATGCTTTGAACCAATCGTGCTCGTCGGAGGTGTGATTGACCACCAAGTCCATGACCACTTTGAGGCCGAGTTCGTGCGCGCGCTTGAGGAGGGTGTCCATGTCGTCGAGCGTTCCGAACATTGGGTCGATATCTTGATAATCGGAGATATCGTAACCATTATCATCTTGCGGAGATTTGTATACAGGAGAGAGCCATACCACGTCTACCCCCAAAGATGCCAAGTATGGTAAGCGAGATGTAATTCCCGGTACATCTCCCATGCCGTCTCCATCGGAATCTTGGAATGAACGTGGATAGACCTGATACACTACCGCGTTTGACCACCACGGTAGCTCTCTGGAGTCTTTCTCCGTCACGTCATGTGTTGTCATTACTATCCTTCACCGTTGAACTTAAGAAACGTCCTTTTTTTCCTCTACGAAAATACTTTAAACTGTTTCTGAAATATATAGTAATCTTTTCGCAAATCTTGCGCAAGTTTTGCGCTCGGAATGTTGCGAAATTTTTTAAAATTTTTTTTAGAACGCCACCGAATGTTAATAATTCCAACGTTTCTAAGATAAGAAAACTCTTGCAAAAAACATGCGAATTTTAACGCAAGGTTCTTGCAAGAGTTTTGCAATTATTGCTACGGAGAACTTACACATATTATGTAAGTCTCTGTCGCGTTTATATTTATCGGGCTAACCCAACGTACGGCACAACTGCCCTACTTTTATTAAGGCTGAGGAATTGCGATTGAGTGCCATCCTTTTCGTAGCCGATAAAGATATCCAAGGCATTTGACCCAGAGGTATCCGTCGTAAACGGAGTGTGAGACATATAATCGCCTTTACCTCCGCCAAAACGATATTTCCCTAACCAATCTTCACCAGATGAAGCTTTATAATTCAAGCAATCAGTTGAATATACTGGTCGAATATTCCCTACACCTTCTGAGCTCTCCCCAGAGGAATACATGGATACTTGATACTTAGCCTCACGTATATTCATAAACCCAAAGACGCCTTTTGAAACGGAAGCAAGAATCGTAACTCCATCAGCAGAAATACGAACATCGCCTACTTTTTCCCCATTAGGTAAGTAGACGCCGGCTCCTTGCCTACCATCCACTACAATTGCATAATTCCACTTGCCTTTAGCATAGGTTTGAGTACCAGCACGCAGTGGAGTCTCTTCCTTATCACTCATCGCTTTATCGCGAAGATAAATATGTAATTGCTGGGCCGAGATGCCAACCCCTAACCAAGGATTAACTATTTGAGTTCGCAGCGTTGTCGCAAAATGATAGTCGCGAGAATCTTCATATACATCGAAATGAGTCATATCAAAGTTACCCGGAGCAAACATTTCAGATAATTTTGGATACGTGTAACTACCCGGACCATTATCGTCATAAAGAGCATCTGCCATATACCCAATTTTTTCATCCAAAACAGTAATGGTATAAATCTTCGATACCGTTTGCCCAGCGTATCCACGTGCTACCACACGAATATTATTATTCGTTTTATTTAAGTAAGCACCCGGCTTTAGCCAATATTCACCGTTATACAAGATTGGATCTCGCTGTATCCCGTTGACATACACAGACACACTCGACGCATGTCGCGCTTTACCTTTTACAGGTAGCAAGCGTGAGGTAACAACGGAACCATCTTGATAGTTATACAATGAAATCTCAGGATTTGCATTTGCATCATCCGAGCTATGGTCAATACTCCATCCGTTTTCAAACGAACTATCAATATCAACTCTACCTAGTGAACGAATGTCATTTTCACCTTTAGAAGTAACAGCCTTATTCCCTACATAGAAATCATGTATGATCAGACCGTTTCTCTGACCCGGATCTCCAAGGTAGCCCCTGATACCATTGACATCCGATGAAACTCGAAGCTTTGACCTCGAATGATCATCTTTGTACTGATGATTAAAAGCTTCGACATAGAAGCCATCGATCTTCACGTTCTTCATTGATCTTTGATTATCAATTCGCATAGCACAATTAAGTGCACCTTCAATATGGAAATTTTTGAATGTTATATTTTCCACCAGGAAGCGAGGCGATGGTGAACTAGTATCACCTGGGTAGAGATCTCCAGCAGAGTTAAGCACGCAAGTGTTTGACGCCCACCCCATGTCCATTCGAGAGTGAATGACATTGATATCTTCGACAGTTACGTTACTTATATCTCGCCCGGTCCATCCCCATTGGACGACAGGACCATTCTCATTCTTCCAAATTACTGCATCCTTAACTACAGCATCGGGATGATAAATTTTAATAACATCATCATTGGCATGGAAGAAGACGTGTTGCATATCAAATTTCTTGTACAGCTCAACACCGTCGCTTTGCCAGTACCAAGCACCCACCTGCTGATAGTTGCGAATCTTCGCTTCAAAACTATCTTCATTCCCATATACAACGAATGAATGATATGCAGGCTCTTTAAGCGTTACTCCCTGCAAAATAAGCTTTTGTTGTTCATTCGTTGAAGTAAATCTTAGAGCCTTCACACATGTACCATGACAGCCGTCAGGCTCTTTATCCTCATCTCTCCTGTCAAAATTATTCTTCGTGGACGCTTCATACACATATTGCTCGCCAGATAAAACACCGTAACCAGTTACTTTATAATTACGCTGACCATTATTGAAGAATAGTCCACCTTTAAGGAAAGCTCCTGGCTCAAAGTATATCCAGCGGACGTTTTTGCCCATATTATCTTTGAACTCAGCGTGGCGATGAGCTCCCATCCAGTGCACACCGCTCTTGAGATATATTATTTCGACATCGTCTGGAATATCCTTAGGGAATTCTCCTGCTTCAAGCTTCTTCATATTTGGGGAATCCCCGCGAGGTATATTTTCTTCTTCCCCATTCGTATTTCTCACTTCTGGCTGCGCAAAAATCATCATTGAATGACGCGGTTCAGTTTCGACATACCACTTATTCGTTTCAATCCGATATCGCACATCAGGCCGCGTAGACTTCCAGCTAATCGGATCCGTGCCATTCGTAGCCATAAATACGGGAGTTTGTTCTGGTTCAAAATCAACTGAGAACCGATAACCTGCCGCACTATAGGGAACTTTTACTGCAATCGTATGCTCATTGACATATTTTTTCTCAAAGTTTAAACTTTTCGGACGAATTGTAACGTCATTAGCGCTTGAAATCTTCTCCCCTGTATCCAATGAAACCTTAACCCATACATCATGCGAATACACGAAACTAGACCAGCTCATATTAAAGCCGTTTTCATATGCAAACTCCGCACCATCTTTATAAAAGCACCTTGGAAGTTCGCGTTCCTCACTTTGACATTTTGCTGAATTGTTATACAGCGGCTTTTCTTTGCCATTTCGTGGGATGGACAAATACGTGAACGAATTATGCCACCAAAAACTATCAGTATTGCGCACTTGTACCGAATAATGAGGAGATTCCCTCACTTGATCATCAGCTATTTCACTCACATCATTTTTTGTTGCTTGAGAACCATAATCCCACGTGACAGGTTCAGATTCTTTTGGCAATGACGTTATTTGATCTATTGCGGGCTTGTTTTCCTCTCCATATGCAGGCTTCACCGCCCACACTCCAGCTCCAGCCAAGGTAGCAAGCGCAACTGCGGCGGCTACGAAAGTTGCCACTGCTGTTCGTTTAAGGCAACCATGCTTGCTTAAGATACCGTAATCGCTCGCAATTTCTTGCATTCGATCACTGACACTATCCAATTTTCGTGTGGTATCAACCACATTCTTTGAGCTCAGGATTTCTTCCTCGAAATTATTCGAGCTCATCGTTGTAGAGGCAGCTCTGCCCATACGTTTATTCATTGAAACTCCCTTGTTTTCAATTTTTCTCTTGTATGAATAAATCATTCTTTCTCATGACCTCAAAAAATTAATGCCATAACCCTCCGTAAGAGTCACTTCGATGTTTCTCTTTACGGATTGAGTTATGGCATATTATGAGATTTTAAGAAAGAAAGAATAGTTTAGTGTGCTAGTTATCAAGTCCTTTCTCTTCTATGCTTTAACGGATAAATCTATGAAAGCTATGTATGTATAAAGTTTTAATAAGTTATACAATCCGGGAATTCTGTAATTCAATGCAAGCATTCTCGAGTTAGCAATTCCAAACCTGTAACTAAGCACGGATTTAGAATTGCTAACTGAGAATTATCACCCGGACTATCAGGAGTGTGAGAGCTCTCAAAAGTATTCGTAGAACTCTCACACTTCGTCTATTTCTTGAATTCTCGTTTCGGGAAAACTTACTTGGCCAACGTTACATAAGGAACGACGACCTGATCCTTATCGAGACTCATGATTTCTGTCTGTGTACCATTAGCCTTCTCATCGCCTACGAGGATATCGATTGCGTTAGAAGCGGTGGTATCAGTGATGAATGGGCTTTCGCTTTGGTATACACCCTTTGCACCACCGAAGCGATACTCGTGCAACCAGCTACCGGTGCAGCCTTCAGCAGTTCCCGCGAAGCAAGCTGCAGAGTACACTGGGCGTACGTTATCAACACCTTCTCCGCCTTCAGCAGAAGAGTAGAGCGAGACTTCGTACTGTGCAGAAGCAGCATCAATATCCTTGATAACTGACTTCTTAACTGTCACTGCCAGACGGTTACCGATAGCACTGATTTCAAGGTCACCTACCTTTGTTCCATCAGGTGCATATACGCCTGGGTTGTAGCGACCGTCAGCGATGATTGCATACTTCCATGCGCCCTTAACGTAGGTTTGTGTACCCTTGCGAAGTGGTACTACAGCATCGTCAGTTGCCTTTCCATCGCGAAGATAGATATTGAGCTGCTGAGTTGAGATGCCGTTGCCACCCCATGGGTTATTGATTTCAGTCGCCAGTGAGGTTACGAAGTTGTAGCTGTCGCCATCATCATAGGCATCGAAATTGGTCATATCGAAGTTACCTTCAGCAAATGCACCGTTAGTTGGATACGTGTATGATCCTGGACCATTATCGTCACCCTTAGCATCTGCAATGCTTCCCATCTTGTTGCCGAATGCTGTCAAAGCGATGTACTTTGCGGACTTTACGCCTGTCTCACTTTGAGCCAAGATGCGTACAGAGTTGCTGACTCGATCAAGATGAATAGTTGCTTCGAACTTTCCATCAGCACTGACTTTTCCAGGAACTTCCTTACCGTTGACATCAATAGTGACGGACTTTGCATCCTTGACACTACCCTTCAAGGTCAAATCACGGGATTCAACAGTTTGTCCATTCGTATGACTGTCGACAGTAATTTCAGGCTTCTTACCGGTTGCCTCGCCATCATAGCCAACTGTCCATTGCCCTTCCAAAGAAGGATCGAATGCGAGACGTCCGAGTTGGTCGCCCTGCCAGTTTTCATCAGCGAAACTGATTCCCTGACCCTTGACATAGTAGTTGCGAATGATAAGACCGTTTGCCGTATCCTTATCGCCGAAAGTACCATACTTGCCATCCCAGCTCTTTGCCATCTTCAAAGTAGACTGCTGGAGATCTTGGCGCTGTCCTGTCCAATCATCGACATAGAAGCCGTCAATTGTCACGTTCTTCATGGAACCCTGATTGTCGATACGAATACCACAGTTCAATGTACCTTCAACGCGAGTATTCTTGAATGTCATATTCTGTACCCAGTAATTAGGCGCAGGGCTTTCCTTGTGAGATCCGCCCCACAGATCGCCTGCAGAGTTGAATACGCACATATTGCTATTTCCGCCCCAGTACATACGAGAGTGGATAATTTCCGTATTCTCTACATGTACGTTGTTAATATTGCGGCCAACCCAACCCCACTGGAAGATAGGACCATTCTCATTCTTCCAAATAACAACATTCTTAGACTTTACATTGTCATGATAAAGCTTAATAACATCATCATTTGCGTGGAAGAAGGTATCTCGCATAGTAGAACCAGTATGCAAATCAAGACCATCGGTCTGCCAGTACCATGCACCCACCTGCTGGTAGTTTCGAATATCCATGGAGAATGTTTCTTCGCTACCCATAGGGCGAACCTTAGCTTCTTCTGCATCCTTTGGAACGTATGCATAGTGAGCATAAGAGTGGTATGAAGGTTCCTTGACAGTCAAACCTTGAAGATCAAGCTTTTGCTGAATAGCATCAGAAGTAAAGAGCATTGGCTTTACGCACGAGTTCCAGCACTGATCATCTTTATCTGGACGATGGTTGAAACCATTAGTCGTAGAAGTTTCATAACCATACTGTTCGGTAGACAATACACCATAACCAGTGAGCTTATAGTTCGTATACTTTGGATTACCAGTAAACTTCAAAGCACCCTTGAGATAAGCACCCGGCTCGAAGTATACCCAGCGAACGCTAGGACCAAACTCTGCTTGACGCTTTGAACCCATCCAGTGAGAACCAGACTTTAGATAAATGATTTCAACGTCATCAGCAATTGTCTTAGGGAATTCGCCAGGCTCAAGCACAAGCATTTTACCATCTTGAGCAGTAGGAATCGTTGCCTTGCCTTCATCTGTTCCTTCAACCTTTGGCTGAGCGAACACCATCATAGAATTGCGTGGTTCAGTTTCGATATAATCCTTCGCATTCTTGAGCTGATCATCTTTATCTGCAGCTGTAGAGAACTCAGTTACAGCACCACCAGCACCATTAGCAAATACCTTAGTCTGCTCAGAAGCAAATTCTACTGAGAAACGGTATCCACCCTGATTAAACGGTACTTTTACAGCGATAGTATGATCGTCAACCATCTTCTTTTCAAACTTCAAAGAAGTTGGACGAATGGTTACATCATCAGCACTTGAAATCTTTGCACCGGTATTCAAAGAAACATTTACCCACACATCCTTGGAATACACGAAGCTAGACCAGCTCATAGTAAAGCCGTTTTCCGCTGCGAATTCAGCACCATCAGTACCGTTATAGCCAACCTTTCCAAGACCACCGCGAGGAATGGAAAGATATGTGAATGAATCGAGCTTCTTGTCACTTGATACATTTCCTACCTTGACAGAATAGAATGGCGATTCACGAACTTGGTTGTCCTTCAATGCATTCTTTGAATCCTTGATAGCATCAGCACCATAGCCCCATACGACTGGCTGATCTGAGTCGTTATGCTGTGGCTTAGTTTCATCTGCAGGCTTGCTTGGATTTGGCTTAGTAGTTTTATCCGGATTTACCGGAACGGTCTGCTTGCCAGAATTATTGTTGCCTGGTCGTGATGGCTGAGCAGGCTGTGCAGGCGTATTACGAGTCGGATTAGAATTGCTTGCACCACGTGAGCGTGAATTACGCATCTGTGTACGAGTGCGTGGGCGAGCAGGAGCGCTTTGTGAAGCCGCACCTTGATTTTGCGAACCCTGATTCTGTGAATTCTGTGCTGGTTGCGCTACATCTTTCTTAGCCTCAGATGAGGTATCGGACTTCTTCTCAGTTTGAGTAGAAGTTTGTGGATTTCTTTTTGCACTATCAGCAGTACGTTTTGAACGCGATGACTGCGATTGCGACTGAGCTTCAGTCTTCTGCGTTTGCGATGTCGTTGTCTCATTGTCATGAGATCCGCGATAAGCAGAGCTAATTCCCCAAATTGCAGTACCAGCAAGAGTTGCTACAGCTACTGCAGAAGCGGTAAGGACGATAATTCCCCTACGCTTTGAGTCCTCTACTCCGTTAGTGGCATCATTGCCATTGACGTCGGTCATGGAAACTCCTCAATGTTTCATTTCTTCTCTTGAATAAAATTAATTAACAATTATTAAAGGTTTAATGGTTCAAACTATGCCATAATCCTTCCTATCGAGCTAGCGGTAAAGGAGCATCTATGTGCGACTAGCCTTTTAGGTCGGATTATGGCATTTAATGAGATTTTAAGAAAGAAAGAATAGTGATAGTTTTTATGTCTCTATAAGCTCTCCTTAATGTTGCGCGCCGACGAGTGTATTCAAATCAACACCAAGCTTTTCCATGCGAGCCTTGTAGCTGTCATAGATTTCCTGCTGGATCTTGATATCTTCTTCAAGCTTGTTGTCCTTGAGCTGCTGCTGGTATGCGTCCCAATCCTTTTCGACACCACCTTCAGTAACCCACTTTGCGAAGTTTGCCATAGACATCTGGTTCAAACCAGTTGCATTAGCAGTAATGGTTTCCTGCTGCTTTTGGGTAATTGGCATGTTCGAGTAGAGAACATCGGTATTCATGTTCATGTTTGCATAGTTTTCTGCATAAACTGCATCGACTACACCTACACCGGTTTCCTTCTCATCGTTCTCGTTGTATACCTTCATTGAACGAGACAAGTAAACAGGAGCACCATCAGCGAGTGCGTGGCTGAACATCCAGTCACCAGCATTCTTAGTCTTATCAGCTGGCTTCAAAACGGTGTAATCATTCTCACCGTTCTTCTTGACACATTCACCGAATTCACCGTAAGTCATCTGAACAGACATATCTGGGCTGTAGAATGCATCTACAAGCTTCAAAGTAGCTTCAGGATTTGCAGGGTTTGCCTTAACAACTGCCTTGTTTGCCTGATACTTCAAATCATCACCATTGAAGGTCCATACTGTCTTCTCAGTTTGATCTGCAGAAGCCTTCAATGTAGGAAGAGTAATGTACTGATCGCCCAAAGCGTTGCCGAAGAGATCGGATGGAGTCCACATGATAGAAGATCCAACGATTGCTGTCTTCTGATCATTCTTTGCTGTACCAGTGTACTGTGACCAATCGTGGGTGAAGATGTCCTTAGACATTACGCCATCATCCCACAAGCGGTGCAAGAACTGAATTGTGGTCTTCCAACGCTCATCTTGCAAGTAGTTCTTAACTACTCCATCCTTAGCATACATACCAATGGTTCCGCCAGCTGAGGAAGACAGAGGAATACCGAGGGAAGTAACGAATACGTTCATGGAGAACATACCGAATCCATCAGTTCCAGCAGCATTCAAATCCAAAGGAATTTCATCCTGCTTGCCGTTACCGTTAGGATCACCAGTCTTGAATGCCTTCAAAGCTGCTTCATACTCATCCCAAGTAGTTGGAACTGGAAGACCGAGCTTATCAAGCCATGTCTTGTTAATGAAGAGGTGGTTAGAAGAGTTGGATTCACGGGTAGGCGCGATGTTTGGCGAGCCCTGAATCTTACCATCAGCCTGGGTAGATACTACCTGGCCATATGGCTCTTCCTTGAAAGCCTTAGAAAGGTTTGGCATATCCTTCAAGTGTGGAGTCAAATCCATAAAGAGGCTGCTGTATTGAGCAATATCACTTGTGCCGTATCCACCGATGGTTACGTCAGCAATATCGCCAGCTGCAAGCTGTGCACCCTTTGCTTGACCCCAAGAATTTGCTGCAGTTTCCTGCCACTGAATCTTGCAATCGCAAGCCTTTTCGAGGTCCTTGACCCAACCGAGCTTGTCCATCTTACCCAAACGGGCATCCTTGACAACCTGAACCTTAACGATTGGCTTGCCATCTGCCGTCTTGGTTGCATTTGCGCCGTTTGCGCTGCAACCAGCCATACCGAGAACCGCTACGCAACCTGCTGCAATCACAACGGTAGCGCCAGAACGCTTCTTCATAATTTTCTCCTTATTTCATCATTGAACACCATAATGAGAAAGTCGTGCAGTCTCCCGCGACCTCATTTCTTTCTTTTATGATGTAAATAACAATACCACATTTCGCAAATTTTGCGCAACTTTTACGTAAATATTTTCTAGAAATTTCGTAAGGTTTACGAGAAAGCGCTAAATTATTGGGCTTCCGGCACGACAATTATTTCGAAAATTGCGTTTCTTTCGGCGTTTCTTTATGCAAACTACGCAAACTCTTACTATAAATATTGCGTTGTCATCTTAAACGCAAAACTTTTTACGCAAAATTTGCGTAACTTTTTGCAAAGGTATAGAGTGGTGGTAGAAGATTATCGCTTTCGTGGAAAATAGAGAGGGCACCCATGAAAACACTTGCAGATATTGCGCAAAAAGTTGGCGTAAGCCAAGCGACAGTATCACGCGTTATTAACGGTAAACCTGGCGTTTCAGAGGAGACACGTCAAACTGTGATGGAGGCCATGCAATCTTTAGGCATGCCAAGAAGCGAGGCAACGCGCACTACAACGCATGAAGTTGCACTCGTTACTCCTGATCTGAATAATCCGATTTTCCCAGCGTTTACTACCGCAATTGTTACTCAGCTAGCGCAACGTAATGTACTGCCACTGCTGTGCACCTATACATTGGGGGGTGCAACGGAAAACTCATTGCTCACTATGGTAATGAATCGGCAAATCGACGGCATCATATTTATCGCTGGAAATTATGACACACGTCACGGCGATTTTTCCATGTATAATCTACTGGACGAACGCCGGATTCCAAAAGTTTTCATTAACGAAGCAGATTCAAGTGTCAAGGGCACTGTAGTTCGCACTGATGATGCTCTTGGATGCGATATGGCAATGAAACTTTTCATGAGTCAAGGCCATCGTCGAGTCGCTTTACTCATGGGCGACCCAAACCACTACCCTTCTATCATGAAGTATCAGGCAGCACTTCGTTTTGCTGAAAACAACAACATCGAAATCGTTGACACCATTTGGACGACATACGGTTTCGAATCCGGCCATGATGCAGCAATTAAACTCGCAGAGAACGGCGTTACTGCGCTGCTGTGTGCAAGCGATTCTCTTGCGCTTGGAGCAATCAAAGCGCTCAATGCTAGAGGAATGCGCGTGCCTGACGATATCTCCGTAATCGGTTATGACGATTCGCCGCAGCTCGGATACATTCGTCCGGGTCTGACCACTCTTCGCCAGCCAGTCGAAAGCATCGCACGCTCTGCTGTTACGTCACTCTATGCCATGATGAACGATGATTCGCTTATCGGGCAGCATCGCGTGGTTACTTTTGACCCAGAACTCGTCGTGCGCGGCTCGACGGGGTTGTGCCGCGATTTGCTGCTCAAGCATGCGTAATGCATAACAATTGGTAGCAATGCGGGCAGCGCCCCGTACGATCTTCACATCGCACGGGGCGTCACTGTTTGGTATTCACATTACTCAGTGATGCCCTGCGTGATATGAATACCAAACAGCGCATCACTGCGTAATATACCTTGCATAGCATTTACAATTACAACTCCGCGCGGGGTTACAAACGATAAGGCTTTCGGATGACGAATGCTTAAGAGAGAAATATCTTCGACTAGGATTAATTTTCTAGCCGGAGATTTTTATATGCATTTTGGGCATTTCGGTACATCTTTAGCACCTAACGTATGCGCATATCTGCTTAAAGCTATTTGCGCGAATTTTTCTGCACCTATCTAACTGCGATAATTTTCCTCCCGACTCGATATTTATAACCTTTTGGGCATTTCGGTACCAATTTCGGATTAAAAAGATACTTTCTGCTCTCATTTGTGACCCGTTTTGCCCAAAAGATGGTAAAACCGGGTATCATCGCTCATTTTTCATTCTCATTTCATTCTCACGATTGCGCGCAAATAATTCCCTCCTCACTTATCGCGTCGAGCGCTTTTCATTGCCACCCCAAATAAATCGCGCTATAATACATTGCAAGAGAAGAGTTTTAAGCAATCATTACGTTATATTTGTTCGTTGCTATATTTATTTACTTAATTCTTTCCTCTTACCCCACAAATAATTCACACACTTCATTGGAGAAGATCATGAAAGGAAAAAAATAGGCGCGATAAGTGCCGCTCTCATAGTGCTCACTCTGACCATACCGCAAACGGCTAGCGCTTCGCAAATAATTAATGGTTACGAAGTGCAGCCACACGCTGGGCTCACAATCGAAGGTAATAATATAACGTTCGATTTAAGCCAGTACAACATAGACGGTAACTACTTTCTCATCCAAGAAGATTTATCCGTTCTATCATGCGTAGGAACGAGTAAAGATAATCTTACCGATTGCCACATCGCTTGAGATAACGTTGTACAGTGTAAAACATGTAGTGGTGTGCAAGAATTGAAGTGGTGAGGAGTTGCTAGACTGGTTTGATTCCGTCTCACAATTCGAGGTACGTCAGTAACCTACTGAATTTAGAATCTTAAGTCATTCATAGATTCGTTTTGCACTGTGCCAGCCTATGTATCCGTTAACAGTTTCTTTTAGACGACTAAACAGTGGCTAACACATATCAGTAACCATGCATCCATATATATCGGGCTTATTCCATCTCACAATAATTTATCTATACAGAAAGAGAAAAACTTCATAAATAATCCAATTACACAATAATCATGCTCTCTGTGCTGAGAATGTATATACGCAGACAACCATAACTCATTACCTCAGTCATCTATACGAGTCTAAATTCAAACTTTCTAAACTCAAACAGAGCAGAATTGTTACTAAGCCGTAGCTAATTTAGATAAGTAGGTAAAATAAAAATATATTTGGTGACGCGAATAGTGTCGCACGAACAGTATTTGACCTTTTTTAAACGAAATAAATTTGTCAGGATATATTCGCACTCTTCAACAAGCTCATACGGACGATATCCATCTAAAGCGAATAAAGAGCTAATCCATGTAATCTATCTCAGTACTATATAGAATATTGTATGCAGGCACAAAAATGAAACAGACCATCGATTAGCATGCTTGCTCCTGTTATTAGCCCGTAAGACAGCATAAGACCAAGCATGCATAATACTACTAAAAGAGATACTTTATGTTATATACTCTCTAAAGACAAACAAACCATGAACGAAAGCGCACTTGGCGTGTCTAAAAAACTAAATGATACGATAGAAATGTGATTAAGCCGGGCGGTGTCCGGTTCGTTAGAGCCACTCTAGAGCAAGTAACTTGTATAGAGTGGCTCTAATGCATAAAGAAAAGGGGGCAATGATGCATAAACCTTTCACGACAACAGAACAACAGATACAAATATTAAAAAGACGGAACATAAAATTCAGTAACGAAGGTATAGCTAAACGCAGGCTCCAACGAGAAGGCTACTACAGCATCATCAATGGCTATAAGGATCCTTTTCTAGTAAACGAAAGTGCTAATGCAAAAGAAGATAAATTCAAAGAAGGAACAGAATTCGAAGATATCTATCAATTATTTAAATTTGATAGAGAACTACGAAGTACGATATTCATAGCTACTACAAAAGCAGAAGCAGTTTTACGAACAACATGTGCATACCACTTTACTAAAAAATATCCGAATATAAAAAACGCATATCTTGACAGCAGCTACTACAATCCAAAAGCAAAAGTACATGGATTAATAGCTGATTTCCATCGCATAATTGCTAATAATAGTCCCGCCACAAAGCACCCAGAAAGAATAAAATCCTACATACAGCATTGCATCACTAGGCACGACGGAGAAGTCCCACTCTGGGTTCTGTCAAACAATCTAACTTTAGGCCAAACAACATGGTTCTTCAAGTCACAAACAAAAGATGTTAGAGGTGAAATCGCTCAGACATATACGAAGCTCTATAATCAATCCCACAAGACGCCGATAACCATAGATTCCAAAAAGCTTGATTCGGTTTATACACGAATAAGAGAATTCAGAAATATATGTGCACATGACGAACGACTCTATTGTGCTCAACCATTAACTGCAAACGAAAAAGTATTCCAACTTATTAAAGATTTTAATTTAATTATTGACAAGTCAGAATACTTAGAATTTCTTAAAAAGATAGAAGCATTACTCACTAACCTGTGCAAGAAAACATCCAAAAATCCATACTGTTTTAATCATGTTCTCAAGCAAATGGGAATAGATAATATGGACAACTACAAACAATGGTATGAAAAGGCGAGAGAACCTAAAAAACACTAATGTCACACACACGTTCCCTTGCGAATATCCATCAATTATGTGCGGATGCATTATCACAACAGCAGTGCAACACCTTACCCGTTACACATCTCAACCATGTAAACACGCATCAGACAATGTTAGTCTCTTTCGTATTTAATATCAAAGTTGTAAGTTAACCAAAATTGCGCCCACATCTCCCAGCATAATAAAATGAAACATTTATCATAGTAGTTAAGCCATTCGGGAAAATGAGTAGTTTACTTTTTCTCAGCTCATTTCATTACTCGTGTTAAAAGGTACAATAAAGGTATGGTAACAAGAATATGCTGGACATGTAGAACAGCATCACATATGACACAATATGCGCCTGCCTACAAGATTGAAACAGATGAACAAAACGTTCGGATAGTTGCATGCAAGTGCGATAACTGTAATGCACCAAATATTGCAGTTACTGAACCGCTAGTCCCCGAGTACGACTATTCATTCTCTGCTCCAGATTTTATAGAAGCAGGAGGAATCCGAATAATTCAATGGTATCCCGATTTCCCATATGGAAAAGAGTATAAAAATGTGCCTGAAGCTATATCAAGCGCAGCTAGCGAAGCATACTCCTGCTTTAGCATTAGAAGCTATAGAGCCTGTATACTCATGGCGAGAAGTGCACTTGAGGCAATATGTAAACAGCACCACATCGAAAAGGGAAGCCTTGCGAATAAAATCGAGAAGCTCTCACAGGAAACAAACATGTCGTCACTCGTTACTGAACAAGCAAATGAGATACGTTACTTTGGGAACGAAATGGCGCATGGAGATTTCACCCAGCCAGTAGACGAAGACGATGCCAAAGATATTCTTGATCTCATGGATATTATTATCGACTATGTCTATCAGCAACCAGAACAACTTGCAGCGTTAAAAGAGCGAAGACTCCAGAGAAAAGAACACAACGAGGAAACATAGTTCCTAGTACGTATGGACAACACCCACTAACAAATAGCAGCGGGACAATATCTGAATCTATTCCCCCTATACCCCAATGCCTACCGCATGAGCAACCTTACTAAGGTTCTATATCCGCATAAAGAACACTACAAGTTAACACAGTAAAAAGGAGCTGTGTGGGAAAAGACTCATTTTCTCACACAGCTCCTTTTGTGTTTGCTATCAGCCTCCGACTTTTACTTTCATTACTTGGATTTAGAGCTTGCTTTACAGGTACACTCATACCTCAGATTTCGAGCTTTATTTCAAAACGAATCTTCTGCAATTACCCTTTAGCTCTTTAGTCTTATCCATATGCGCCTATTTTCTGCTCGACTCAATATTTGTAACCTTTTGGGCATTTCGGCACCATTTTCAGCTCGAAATACCCAGTCGCGTTCTCAATTATGACCCGTTTTACCCAAAAGATGATAAATCGAGGCAATTTCACCCAACTGAACCCAGCGAAATATTCTAAGCTCCTACCTCTCCAGCTTCAGATATGGGAAGAGAACTTTATCATGATCCAAACTCATAATTTCAGCTTGCGTACCGTTTCGCTTCTCATTACCGACAAAAATATCCAGCGCGTTCGAAGCCGTATGATCGGTATTGTATGGGTTATCGTGCAAATAATTACCCTTTGCCCCACAAAAGCGATAGTACTTAAGCCATCCGTTATCGCACCCCTCTGCTCGACCAGCTACACATTCTGCAGAAAAGATTGGGCGAATATTTCCTAGGCCAGCATCACTCTCCACTGACGAATACATCGATACCTGATATTTGGCATCCTTCACATCAAATTTACCCAAGACCGTCTTAGCGACACGAGCAGTAAGTCGTTTGCCCTGTACTGCTATCTCAATATCGCCAATTTTCTTCCCCTGCGCATCATACACTCCTGGGTTAAAACGACCATCAACGACAATGACGTAATTCCAAGCGCCTTGGACATACGATTGCGTTCCCTCACGTAGCGGCACGATACCCGTATCAACAGCCTCACCATCGCGCAAATAAATATTGAGCTGCTGAGTCGAGATACCGTTACCATTCCAAGGATTCGTAATATCTGTGGCCATGGTCGTTGTGAAGTCGTAATGGTCTCCATCAGCGTAAGCTGTGAACTCGGTCATATCAAAGTTGCCTTTGGTAAACGCCGAGTCAAGCGGATACTCGTACGAGCCTGGACCGTTGTCATCGCCCTCTCTGTCAGTCATTGAGCCGAGCTTTTCTCCATAGGAAACGAGAGTGAGAACCTTCTGAGCATTTTCCCCTAGTACGTTCGTCGCTACAACTCGTACAGAATTATTGGTACGCGCAAAATGTACGCGAGCTGAGAATTTTCCATCTGCAATAACTGCTGGAATTGCTTCACCGTTAACGATAACTGTGACATTCCGCGCACCGCTAACCGTTCCTTGAATCGTCACGTTTCGCGAATCGACTACCTGTCCATCGCCTAAGCCGCTAACTTCTACAGTTGGCTTGGTCGCAACGCTCTTATCGTAATCCACGCTCCATTTGCCCCACAAAGAAGCATCGAAGTTCAATCGACCGAGCTGATCAGCCTGCCAGTTGCCATCGTCAAGGCTAATTCCTTGACCACCAACGAAATAATTTCGAATAGTTAATCCGTTACTATGCTCGTCGCCGAATTGCCCTTTTTGCCCAAAACGGTTTGAAGCCATGGTCAGTCTTGAACGTTGCAAATCTTTGCTCTGCCCATTCCATTTATCCACATAGAAACCGTCAATGGTAATGTTCTTGGCGGAACCTTGATTATCAATGTTTATACCACAGTTCAGCGCACCCTCGACTCGCGTATTTTTGAAAGTCATATTCTGGACGAGCCAGTTCGGCGATGGGCTTTCCTCGTGAGAGCCACCCCACAAGTCCCCTGCAGAGTTAAAGACACCGGAGTTCGAATTACCACCCCAATACATGCGGTTATGGATGATGTCTGTGTTTTCGACGCGAACATTATTGATATTTCGACCGACCCAACCCCATTGGAAGACAGGGCCATTCTCGTTCTTCCAAATGACGGTATTTTTCGCGGTAACATCATCATGGTAGAGCTTGACGGCATCATCATTTGCATGAATGAAGGTGTTCTTCATGGTCGAGCCTTTATACAGCTCGAGACCGTCGGTTTGCCAGTACCATGCGCCGACTTGCTGGTAATTTCGCACATCGAGAGCAAAATCATCGTAACCGTATTGCACAAAAGAGTGATATGACGGCTCTTTTACCGTAATACCTTGAAGATCAAGCTTTTGAGGAACGTTTTCTGAAGAGAAACGCATTGGCTTCACACACGAATCCCAGCAATTGTTATCACTGTCTGGTCGGTGAGTAAAACCGTGGGTTGTAGACGTTTCATAACCGTACTGCTCAGTGGAGAGTACACCATAACCAGTTATTTTGTAATTCGTCACGTCACGATTTCCCTCAAATTTGAGCGCGCCTTTAAGATATGCTCCCGGTTCGAAATACACCCAACGCACACTTGCAGGAAACTCTGCTTGACGTTTCGCGCCCATCCAATGAACGCCAGCTTTAAGATAAATGATTTCGATATCATCAGCAATAGTCTTCGGGAACTCGCCTGGTTCGACAGTAAGAGTCTTACCAGAGGTTTCAGTTGGAATGGTCTTCGCACCTTCCTCAGTGCCCTTGACTTCTGGCTGCGCGAAAATCATCATGGAATTTCGAGGTTCGGTTTCGATGTAATCGTGAGCATTAGCCAGCTGTTCGTCTTTGTTCGATGCCGTTGAATATTTCGTCACCGCACCGCCAGCACCGTTTGCATACACATCGGTTTGCTCCGGAGCAAATTCTACAGAGAAACGATAACCGTCCGCGCTAAACGGGATCTTAATAGCAATAGTATGGTCGTTAACCAGTTTCTTCTGGAAATTAAGAGTCGTAGGGCGAATCGTTACATCGTCTACGCTCGAAATCTTCGCACCCGTATCGAGTGAAACATTAACCCACACATCATGCGAATACACAAAGCTAGACCAACTCATCGTAAAACCGTTATCCGCTGCAAATTCAGCGCCATCATCGCTAGTGTAGCCAACTTTGCCAAGACCGCCGCGAGGGATAGAAAGGTATGTGAAGGAGTCGAAAGACTGAGGAGTCTTGGTCTTGTCGTCTGTCGACGCATCGTTTCGCACCTGTACCGAATAGAACGGCGACTGGCGCACTTGATCATCAGCGAGCGTGTTTTGTGCATCTTTGACCGCGTGAGAGCCGTAATTCCAGACGACAGGGTCTGCTGGGGATGTTGAAGCTGCGGAGTCGGTCTTCTCATCGTCAGTTTTTGGGTCTTGCGATTGCTGCTCATGCTTTTCTGGCTGACTCTTATCCGAATCCGAACTCGTGTGAGAGCTTGATGAATCAGAATGGTTGCTAGTATCACCTTGAGTTTGAGAGTGGTGAGAGCGATCTGAGTTGCTGCCAGAAGTATCTGCTGAGCTATTCGAATTATTTGAGCGATTTGAACTGCCCGAACCTTGCGATTTCTCGCTTTGAGTAGCATCTGCAGACGAGGAATCTTGTGCACTGTCAGCTTGTGGTGAGCTTGGAACAGGATCAGTATGTTCGGTATTCGTTGGGCTCGAATTATCGTGAGTACTCTGATTATTCTGAACTGCAGATGAAGACTGGTACTGAGTGGTACTAGTTACCGTACCATCTGCAGACGTGCTAGCAGAATCATTCGTTGAATTAATCGCGCTTATCCCCCATATAGCTGTCCCAGCCAAGATAGCAACAGCTACAACTGCTGCAAGCACAATTAATATAATCTTCCTTTTTTCCTTCTTTCTGACTATAGAATCATCAGAAATATGTGTCATTCGTCTCTCCCTAAGAAAGTTATTCCCTCTCTACAAAATGAACCCCTCTATTAAAACATGAATGCATGTCTTGCAAAACGACTGCAAGACATGCAATACAGATGGAGTATGGTGTTAGCGCGGTAATCTCGCGCGTGTTTGCTTGAGGGAGTGGATGGAGTTATCAAGAGGAATTATCAAGAAATACAATTTTTTATTCCTATGGATGAAATTTTTATCGGTTTCGGATAGTTAGATTGTTTCAGTGGGTTTACTCGCATAGCTACAGTTTGTTTATGTACCAAGAACTCTACTTGGAGAATGCTCCACATTATGCAATCGAATTTTCAAAGATGCTACATTTTCAGACTCCGGTACTCGTTAAACATAGTATCTGTCATGTAACCGAGTAAAGTAAACAAAAGAGTGGGTTATAAAAAGCATCTCTTTATTGAATGATTTTATAACTCATTTTCTAACTACCCAGAATATTTTTTAATGCATATTTTTGAGATTAGGTACAAGAGTGAGAAGAAAACAATGAAAGATAAACTGTCTAAGCAAGTATCCCGTTTCTGTATGTGGATTAAAGGGAATATATATTTGTTTGTTACAATTCTTTTCTCAACACTTATCGATATATTCTTTGTATTTTTACTATTTACCCAGAAACTGGTTCCACTTCTTAAGTCAGTGGATATTTATTTTCGCGTATGGATACCTTTCATTATTCCTCTCATATGGTCCATAATTATGATTTGTCTCGATAGAGTGTTTCAAGTCAATTGGAGCAAACACAAAGGTAGTCATGAAAATTCCGCACTAGCAATTAGAGGAGCCACCATTGTCATGTATTGGATGTTCTGTAGTAGTTACCTTCAAGCTGTTGCTCACGCTTCCAAGATAGAACAATCACCAAAGATTTCCCTACTCTTATCAATAATTTCTCTACTCTTGACTTTAATCTCGTTCTGTTATTCCGTAAAGGTTTTTTTAAAATTATTACAAATAAGCGTTATCCCCTTGATCATAGGTTTACTTATTTTCCTTTTTCTAGGGACTGTTAACACTAACTCTACCGAGATGGTTGCCGCATTGGTCGCATTGAGCACTTTCACATTAACCTTCGATAATTTAGTACTATTAGTTTCAAAAATTACCTCATTAACGATAAAAGAAACTCCACTCAATAGAGCGAAACTAGTACAGGTGAGATTCAGTATATTATTATACGAAATTTGTTTATTTTTTACACTAGCCCTAGAAGAGAGGTATCACATATGCCTACCTACCATTGAATTACAAGATCAAGTTCCAATGAATTTGAATGATAGCTTAATCCTACAGGGTCTAATCAAAATATTCCCTGCTACGCTTTTATTCATTATTATCATAACTTTGCTTGGTGTACCAAAATCTAAAAAATTGTTGGCCGATGCTATAAGGAAAATCTTCACGATAAACTAAAGAATGGTTTCATCTTTTAGATTAGTAAAGTAATCCCTTGTTTATAGTAAGAGTAACAACACTCAAGCTATTATATTCGTTAAATGATACTTCTAACCTACTCGACTCAACCCTATTTAGGTATAATAAACACTATTGCTGACTAATGTTGTCACACAACGAATCTGTGACAACATTAGTCAGCAATAGTAAGAACAAATCTATGACTATTCTGATGTTCTTACTTCGAGTCATATGATATTGTCTCTAACTTATCTCTGCGAATTTAATCTTAACTATGAATGAATCTACTACCTATTTGATATCCCCCTACTTGTAAACTGTTCCCCGTTTTTTGGAGGTGGGAATAGGAGACCTCCGTGAACGTAGATAGTAAGAGTGTGAGACGGCAGGCTTTCAGCTTGTTTGCTCAAGGATATGGGTATAAATATGTTGCTCGCGTGCTTGATATGAGTGTTTATTCGGAAGATTACTTGGATACTGTAGCAGAAGAACTTAACGATCGGCCCCGTAAACCCTAGGGTGGAAGCGTCCTATCGAGAAAATACTCGAACTCATTAATGAACATAAAAAAACACCATGTACTGCTAAAATAAAACCACACAAAAGTAAGCAATGTTGCAACCACCACTAGAAACCACCCCACCCCAGTCAGTAAAGTCC
>NZ_RXLP01000013.1 GCF_004332295.1 Alloscardovia theropitheci | reverse complement strand
GTGTAGCAGAAACTGCACTTGCCTTTGTTCCGTTTGGTAAGGCGTTGTCTTCCATAAAAAGTGCAAAGTCTGTTGCTAAGGCTGGTGGAAAGATGGCTTTGGTATTAGGCAAGAGCGAGGGTTCTGTATCGTGGGGTACTTTTATGAAGACGAATGCGAAGAATTATGTGAAGGATTTATATCTTCCTGGCATTGTCAAGCATAAGACTGATTTTACGACTATGACTACGGAGATTGTGGTTAAAGATACGACAAGTCTTGTTAAGGAGGGAGTGAAGAATGGGAAGAATTTTTATGGGTTAGTTCGGAACAATTATGAGGATAAGGATACTACGTCATCGGGTGTTAAAACTATGATGAATATTGCGGGTAGTACGTGGATGAAGGCGAGTAGTGAAGGGTATTCGAAATTGTATGATGGGCCGAAGAAGATTATTGAATTCTTCCGGGGTAAGTGAGATGAGAGTTTGAGCGTGGATATGGCTGATGGTGTAGATGGTGAGGGTATGTCTCAGGTTTTGAATGATACTGCTGATGAGTCTGTGTTTGAGTTTGATGATTCGTATCAGCGTTCGAATTTGTCATATATGATGGATGCTCTTTTACCTGAGACGTTATACTACAGTGATGGTGATGGAAGAGCCCTAACCCTTAGGGGAATTCAGCTCAAGGCGATTAGTTATATCGTGCTGATGGCGACCGTTTTTTATTTGTCTTATTTTTTTGTTGATTTTAATGATGATAATAAGAC
>NZ_RXLP01000003.1 GCF_004332295.1 Alloscardovia theropitheci | reverse complement strand
GCTTAGTCACATCATGAGTATCCTTGGAACACACGTTATGAACCAGACCCACACTACCCAAGAAATCACTAAAACCCAACGCTATGCTATCTTTACTATCCACATAATTATGAGCTCTACTATTAAGCCTGGCAACCGTTTCACGCTGCTGCTTGTTCAACGTGGAATAAATATTTGGCCCTTCATACATAAAAGCACCACGAATACGAGACGGTTCCCTTGCATTCGCAATCGCATACTGCGCATTCATCGACCCCAACGAATGCCCATACACCTCAAACGACGCCGACTTATGCTCACTCATAACCCGATTCAAACACTGACTCGCCTGCCGCAACTGAGGAGTCACACCTTTAGACCCCGACAAAATCTTATCAGCTATCGGCACATCATTATCCAACCAATCCTTCTGCCATCCCGCCTTACCCGGAGCCTCAGAACCACGAAACAACACCAAATAATGATCCTCATCCGTCTTGACCACATACATCTTCAAACCCGTGGACTTACCATCCACCACCTCATCCAAAGTACCCAAAAGTTTATTGTTAGCACCATAACGAACTTCTTGATGAGTACGAGCTGATTCTTGATCATAGTTTTTATACTCAACCCACGCGATATCTACTCGATCACGTTCAGAAAGATACTCCGATGTCATAAGCAATTCCTAAGCTCCAAGTTGATGAAAAAGATCAGCAGCTTTTCCAGATAAATCTGTGATACGAACCGTAAGTTCTTCCTCTGGATTATTCTTTTCAAATGCTAAACCAATCTCAAGCTCAGCATCACTATTCAATTCAACATTCACCATGATTCCGCCCATGGGATTATGCTCAATCGTATCCGTAAGGATACGATACGATTTAATACGTCCCTTATCCGTTAACGCATTCGGATCCGCAGAGCGTAACTCATCCTCGATGAGTTTTCTGCCCTCGCTACCCATAACAACCGAATACATATACTCACGCTCTTGATTCTGCTGATACCTTATATACACCACACCCCCACCAATAACACCGACACTTACCACGATAGAAACAATAAGAATACACAATTCCCAATGCTTTTTTGCCCATAACCCAAATCTACGCATACCTACTCCTGCCCAATCAAATCCAAGCGTTGAACTTGCTGTGATACCGTCTCACGAATCGCTGATGACGATTTACCACGAATAGAAGAATCCATCATACCCATATCATTATTAACATTCTCTTTCGC
>NZ_RXLP01000025.1 GCF_004332295.1 Alloscardovia theropitheci | reverse complement strand
GAGAAATCGTATTCAAGATTTCTCAGCCCACAACTTTATCTTTCAACTTTATCTTTCAACTTTATCTTTCAACTTTATCTTTTCTATCTTTTAGCAAACTTCGTTTTTATAGTTGAATCAAGCCTCGATTAGTTGAGAGTAACGACTTCAGTAGGAATCGCAGGCTCTCCATCGCTGAGAGAGAGCGCATTAACAGGAAGTTCACGTAATGCTTCGTTATGATAATCACGAGCGGCGAAGAGCGCTTCGCGCGTCATTAGTGATTCATCAATAGTTCCGTGATCTATCGCAATGATGCTTAAATCTTTAACCTCTTCATATTCGCTCTGAGATGCTGCCCAATCGTTGATCTTATCAGCCGGACCAGCAAGTACTAGCTCACCCTGAGCTAAACCATATTCGTATACACGAAGACCGCGTTTACGCCAACCGTCAGTTGATTTTCCGAAGCTCTTCTTCGAAACTGGGTGCATATGCCCATCGGCGCCTTCGCGTTCGACGAGCTTATACACCATAGAAGTAGTTGGATGTCCTGATCCAGTAACAAGTCGGGTACCAACACCATAAGAATCCACAGGTGCAGTGGCAAGCGCCGCGATTGCGTATTCGTCTAAATCATTTGTCACCGTAATCTTTGTATTTTTTGCTCCGAGTGCATCAAGCTGATGGCGAGCCTTCTGCGCCATGGAAGCTAAGTCACCTGAATCAATGCGGATCCCACCCAACTCAGAACCAGCAACTTCTACTGCCGTGCGAATTGCTTCTTCCACATTGTAGGTATCAGTAAGAAGTGTCGTACCAGTCCCAAGAGCCTGGACTTGAGATTCGAAAGCATCGCGCTCGCTGTCGTGGACAAGAGTAAATGCGTGAGCAGCTGTTCCGATGCAAGGGATGCCGTAACGTTTAGCTGCTGCTAAGTTCGCAGTGCTGACGAAGCCACCAACAACGGCGCTTCGGCTTGCACTAATAGCTGCCTCTTCATGAGCTCGGCGTCCACCCATGTCAGCGCATGGACGAGATCCAGCCGCAGACGTTATGCGAGAAGCTGCGGAAGCAATCGCGCAATCATAATTGAGAACGCTCAAAATAACAGTTTCAAGCAGAGTACATTCTGCAAAAGTTCCCTCAACTTGCAGAACTGGCGAATTTGCAAAAAACATTTCACCTTCGCGATATGCCCGGATAGTGCCGGAGAAATGATAATTTTCTAGCCAATTAATCGTGTCAGTGGAAACTATATGATTATCGCGCAAGAATGCTAAATCCTCGTCTGAGGGCTTGAAATTCTTGATGTATTCGAGTATGCGTCCTAAACCAGCCACGACACCATAACGGCGACCCGAAGGCAAGTGGCGTGTGAAGACTTCAAACACACACTGGCGATGAGCTGTACCATCTCTTAGGGCAGCGTCCACCATAGTGTATTCGTACATATCAGTTAGTAAAGCTGCGGTAGACATATCTTCCTCTATCCGTTGTAATCGGCTATTCTTATGCGTTTTATGCTTGATAAGCATGCGGTGACAATGAGACGGCTATAAAAGAAGAGCTCATCTTTCGATAAAGCTCTTCAGTAGTGCCAAACTCGTTCATCAATTCATAGACGAGCAGATGCCGTTAACGAATTCGTTTGAAACGTGCTGCTCGAGGAGACGAACCAGTAAGAACCGTACGCGCTGGCAATGCTTTATCAACTACTACTATGATAAGTGCAAGTACGAAGAAAATGGCCAGATAGATGACACAGTTGAGCGCGAACTGCTGGATTCCAAGTTTCGCGAGGTCAATAAAACCGTATGGGTATGGGTTGCCGCCCGCAGCTGGACCAACTCCATGGAAAACAAGCGCGCGGATAACAACAAAAGCAAGATAAATTGGGAAATAAATGAGCCATGTCAGCGCATCAACCCATTTAAAACGACGATGCTCATCAAAAAGAACAAAATCAATAGCCGCACAAATCGGTACAAGAATATGCGCGAGAAGATTTGAAGGAATGCCAAAAATTCGGAAAACCGCTGCTGGGTCGTCTGGAGGAAGAACTATCCATGCCACAAGACCGGTAATAATAATGTTGAGCGTGACCATGCCCTTAAGCCAAGCTGGTGGCTGTACTCCGCGAAGAAGCCCCGCTAATCCAGCCCAAATGAAAAGAAACGCGATAAGAAGATTTGTTTGATATGTAAAATATACCAAATTTTGGGTATCGCCGTAGAACCAAGCTCGGCATGTTCCAGCAAGCGCCATAGCTGCTACGGCGAAACGGAAAAGTGATACAAGAATAGTCATAAATACAACTGTATATGAAGTCTTCTACGAAGCCTTTTACGTTGATGATGGGATAGCGAAAAGATAGGAGTGGAAATTGAAAAGAGGTTATAGAATTCTGTGAAAGTCTACGAATAATCGGGAAATCTTTTGTAAAGATGAGAAATTTGAGTGGCGTGTGAAAGAGAATGTGAATGAAGAGCGGTGTTTGCGGCGGATTCGAGTGTAGGGTAAGCGGTGAACGGTTGATGATGAACGGTTGATGGTGAACGTTTAATAGTGAAGACGAGGAAGGAACAGCACTCCATAATTTTTTGCAGGTTTGGTCAAAAGAGCCAGTCAATTTCGCTGTGATAGATGCGAAAGACGAACCAGTCTGCAAAAATTGATCGGATTTCAAATTCTGATATATGAACGCCTAATATATACGATATATAACGTCCGTGAGGTAACGCCTGTTGAGTAACATCCATAGAGTAACGTCCATAGAGTGGTGAGCAGCTGGGATGTTAAAGCGGTAGAGCGTTGAGTAGGATAGACATATGGTTCAAATTAAAGATTTACTGAAAACTGGTCAAGTGGTACGTGCAGATGGTCGTCAAGTAGATGAAATTCGTCCTGTAACGATTGAAAGAAATTGGACAGATGCTCCTGAAGGTTCCGTGCTCATTCAATGTGGCAATACCCGTGTGCTGTGCACGGCAACTTTCACCCCAGGGGTGCCTCGCTGGCGTCGCGATTCTGGACTTGGCTGGGTGACAGCAGAGTACTCTATGCTTCCTCGTGCGACATCTGAGCGAACTGATCGCGAATCAATTCGCGGAAAAGTAGGTGGGCGTACCCACGAAATTAGCCGACTTATTGGTCGTGTTTTGCGCGGTGTGGTCGATATGAAGGCACTGGGGGAGAATCAAATTCAGATTGATTGCGATGTACTTCAGGCTGATGGCGGTACTCGTACAACATCGATTACGGGTGCTTACGTTGCGCTCGCTGATGCTATCGAGTGGGCTAAGAAGAAAGGTTACGTTGCAGAAAACAAGAAGGTTATCAAGGATCAGGTTTCTGCTATTTCTGTAGGTGTAATTGATGGTACGCCAATGCTTGATTTGCCATACATTGAGGATTCGCATGCGCAGACCGATATGAATGTGGCGATGACTGGATCAGGCGCTTTTATTGAAATTCAAGGAACTGCAGAAGGTGCTCCATATACTCGCGAAACATTGAACGAACTTCTTGATTTGGCCGAAAAGGGAAATCGAGAGCTCCAGGAGCTTCAGCGTAAGGCTTTGGCTGAGTAATAGGCGAGTAAGTACCTATAAATTTAACCTGAAAAATTAGCTAGTTCAAGAAGATATAGGAATAAGAAATGAGTCAACGTGTTGTAGTTGCAACCCATAATGCCGGTAAAGTTCGTGAGATTGCGCGAATTATCGGGGAAGTAGTAGGCGCAGACGATTTTGAATTCGTGACATCGAGTGAACTTAATCTACCTGATCCAGTAGAAGATGGAACGACATTCCAGGAGAATGCTTTGTTAAAGGCTCGCGATGCAGCTTTTCGAACAGGGCTTCCGGCGATGGCTGATGATTCCGGTCTTATTGTAGATGTCATGGGTATGGCGCCAGGAATTTTATCTGCAAGATGGGCGGGTAAACATGGTGATGATCAAGCTAATAATTCATTGCTTTTAGCTCAGCTCAGTGATATTCCAGATAAGGCGCGCGGGGCGCGATTCCGATGCGCAGCAGCACTGGTCATTCCAGCTGGGCTTATCGGCGGAAATGATGATTTTGAAGTCGTCGAAATTCGTGACATGGAGGGCGTTATTCTTCGTGAGCCACGTGGTACGAATGGTTTCGGCTACGATCCGCTCTTTGTGCCTAATGATCAGGAGGGAACGCTAACTTCCGCTGAAATGAGCGCTCAAGAAAAGAATGCGATTTCTCACCGAGGTAAGGCGCTTCGAGCTCTCGCACCTTACTTTGAAAAAATAGCGAACTAGAGAGTCTATAACGCAACAACACATGAAGAAGGTCGATATTTTCCATCAGGAATATCGACCTTCATCTTGTTTGGGTCTGGATTTACGCCGTAAGATTGGCGGCTAATTAGCTTAAGAGTTAATAAAGAGCTATAGAGTTTCAAGCGCTTGACTAATTGGTGTCTGCCCATCGCCCATAGGGATAACTTTTCCAATAGTATTATCATGGTCAAGAATTTCTGCAAGAGTTGCAGCTACGTTTGGAATTGTATTCGATAACGCTTCTTGTACGCCGACTTGAATAAGTCCTGTACCCGATTCAGCCTCTACAAGTGCACCTGGTTGAAGGATCGTATAGTCTAAGCCTGAATTATTAATAAGCCATTCGTCAGCAAAGAACTTAGCAATCTGATAATTGAGCAAAGATGCCAAACGAGGGTCATCCCACTGTTCAGGTTCAGTTGCGAAAATGGCAGATAACTGAATGAATCGCTTAATTCCTGCACGCTCAGCCGCCTGCTGAAGTTTAACTGAGCCGAATGCATCAATCTGCAAAAGATTCTTTCCGCGAGAGCCTGCTACGAAATAAATAGCATCTGATCCAGCAATTTTTTGCGCAATTTGCTCGACTGGTGCTGTTAAATCAAACTGAACTATATCTACGTTCGAGTTGATCTCAAAATTTTCAGGATTGCGCACTCCTGCAGTTACTGAATGGCCACGGTTAGTGAGCTCAGTAATGAGAGTTTTGCCGACTCGGCCATTTGCTCCGACGATAAATACTTTCATAATTCTTCCTTAAAACTCAAAAATGTATGAATTCTGTTAGTTCAATGGTAAATGTTTGCTCTTAAAAATTGTGCAATTTTAGCAGTAGGTGAAGCCTGGAAAGTACTTAAAAAATACTGTAAATATGGTCGTATTTTGGGACATATTTTGCGACGTATATTGTGACATGTTGGGACATATGTAATGACACATGTTGTGGATATAGGCGAACGTATGCTGGGATGATTTTGACAGATGAACCCTAGGTTCGTCGTATTTTTTGCATATTCGGTCGCTTTTGAGACTGGCGAACGGCAAAAAAGAGGTAAAAGTAGTCGAAAATGCAAAAAATTGGGCGGGAAAAGTATCTCAGGACAAAAAATGTGCGCGAGAAGGGACTTGAACCCTCACTCCAGTGGAACAGGAACCTAAATCCTGCGCGTCTACCAATTCCGCCACTCGCGCGTGAGTATGTCGTCGCCGACGTTGCAAGAAAGAAGAGCCACCTGCCGGAATCGGACCGGCGACCTTCTCATTACGAGTGAGACGCTCTACCAACTGAGCTAAGGTGGCGATACAGTTTCACGTGAAACCGTACAGATAAAAAATACTAGCATACGGCTATGAAATCGCAAGATGTATGTAGATGAGTGTCGTGATTTCATACGCTGTTGAATGATCACATCATTGAGGAAATATTTGTGGTGATATGCGAATAATGACAAGAATCGCCGGAATCTTGTTTTTTCGTATGGGGGGGTAGAACAGTTAGCGGTAAGTAATACACGGCTGAAAGAATCAAAGAGGATAGAGGATTTTGGTCATGCAATTCAATCGTTCTAGATGAAAGAAGTACAATGAACGATGATACGGAAGCGCTAGCTTTGTACAGAAGCGGTCGCGAGGGCAATCTTTATAATGGCAATAATGAAGCGCAAGATAATGGCGACAGTGTCGTCCATCAGCTTGAACTCAACAACGTAGTTCGCTCGTACAAAGTCCGCGAAAACGGGAAAAGGACAAGCAGAACTATTCTGCACAATATCAATCTTCATATTGATAGCGGTGAGATACTTTGCTTAGTTGGTCCTAATGGAGCTGGAAAGACTACGACATGTAAAATTGCTGGAACTCTTCTGACTCCGGATAGTGGTGATGTGCGAATTGCCGGAATTGATGCAGTTCGTGATCCTCTTCGCGCTCGCTCTCACATGTCACTCTTGCTGGGCGGAGAAAGTGGTTTCTATCGTTCAGTAAGTGCTATTGATAATTTGCGTTATTTTGCAGATTTGGCGGGAGTTTCGTATAAGGACCGAGAAGCACGTATAGCGCAAGCGCTTGATCGTGTTGGACTTTCTGAAGTTAGCAAAGATAAGGTTCAAACTTTCTCACGTGGTATGTGGCAACGACTGCACATAGCTAGAGCAATGGTGGCTCAATCTGACGTGCTTCTTTTAGATGAGCCAACTACGGGATTGGATCCAGAGAATTCACGAAATGTACGTTCACTCGTTCAAGAACTTCGCTCTCAAGGTGTAGCTATTTTGCTGACAACGCATGAAATGAGTGAAGCAGAAAAGCTTGCTGATAGTGTCGCAATTATCAATGATGGTGAAATTATTGCGCGTGGATCTGTGTCTCAGTTAGCTCAAAGTCAGAACATTGACCACGTGAGTGCATATTCCTACGAGGGTGAAGAACTACCAGATGAGATGATCGACCAGATTCGTGCGCTTGATGGTGTCATGTGGTGTGAAGCTTTCGAATCACACGGTGTATGGAATGTGACTGTTATGTGGAATACGCCATATGAAGTGCAGGAGAAACTGGCGCTACCTCAAGGATTACATATGCTTGGAAATCGTTCTGCAAGTCTGGAAGAAACGTATTTGGCGATACTGGAAAATGTTCATGCTACCAGCGGGACGCAAAATATTGATGAATTGAGTGAAGTCGAGGCGAGCAATGAGTAAGGAAAGGGGCGCGGTAGACTCAGTTAATCCAGTAAACTCACTAAATACGAACGTTCTCAGTAGTAGAGCGGGTGTTGTTCATCAACGTATTTCGTCGATTGGTCCATGCTTGCGTGGAACGTGGTTTCAACTCAGAAGCCTTGCGCAGACAACTTTTTTCATTCAAAATGCTTTGCTGACCCCAGTTTGTTTTGCGTTGATGAAAATAGTAGCGTATGTAGCATTGGGCGAAAATGTTGCATTATTTGCTCACGATATGTGGATTGATGCTGCTATAGCAGGTTTATGGTCATCTACAGTGACAGCAACGGGAATCATTGGCTATCAAAGGTATATGGGCACGCTTCAGTACTTGGCAGCAAGTGTAGTGTCTCCATCAGCAGTATTCTTCCCGATAGTGGCATCTGCTGCGCTGCTTGGAGTATTAGGTATTCCAGCTGCTCTTGCAACTGTGGCAATTTTTGCTTTCACCTCGTTATCTATAAGTGTGTTCAATATAATCGGCTATGCCTTAGCTATGCTTGCGTGTGTTGCTTCAGCTGCATTTCTCGCTGGATTCTTCGTATTTTTCAGTAAAGCAACAGCATACGAACCACTTATACTTATTCCCGTATGGATGCTGTGCGGCATTGTGACACCTATTAGTAATTTGCCACTTCCTATACAAGTTGTGGCATTTATTCATCCTCTCACCTCAGCCGTTTGGGTGGCACATGCTACGACTGTGAATACTGGCATGATAGGGATGGTTTTTCTTAGCTTAGGGCTGTCATGTGTGCTTCTTTGTGTGGCGAGTTACATGCTTAAAAGAGCTCTTCATATGGCAATCAAGGAAGGCAGCTTGGATATACTATGAGTATTTTTCATCGTTTTTATAGCGGCGCTAAGGTGACTATTTCGAGTTTGCCAAGTTTGAGTTCTCTTGATACTGCCATTATGCAAATGTTTGTAGAGCCATTACTGTCTACATTCCTCTATCTTCTTTTATCAGGAATGATTGGAATGCATCTGTCCGGATCTGGCCAATCTGACCAAACTCTACTCCAAGCTACGCTTGCAGCTGTACTCGGCTCATGTAGTTTAGCTACTAGTTTGGTGGTATCTGAGGCGCTGGCGTGGGATAAGTTTGAAGGGACAACACGTTTTGTGCTTCTTGCTTCGAGATCTGCATGGCCAGTGTGGTGTGGTCGCGTGTGCGCGCTCATTGGTGTGAATCTTGTGAGCAACTTCGTAACGTTGTTCGTTACGTTAGTTCTCGTTGACGCAAAAAGTCTCGTCATAATCAACTGGGGGGAGTTAATTGTTCTTCTTATCGTAACGATTATTGCTTCGACTGGCTTTGGTCTCACCATTGCAGCGCTCGGTATGCTATTGAGTGATATCTATACGGTTCCTAATTTTCTATCAGCTCTTTTGCCTATTATTGGCGGAGTTATTGCTCCTGTTACGGTATTTCCTCAGATAGTTCAACGCATAATTGGAATTATCCCATTAACACATATAACGCAAGCGGCAAGAGCATTTTCTGATCATTGTGCTGCATGGCAAACTGAAAGCACTGTAGCTCTCATAGTTGGCGTTATATGGTTTATCGTAGGACTGTTGGTATGGCAAGTAAGCGTATATCTTCAACGCAAGAGGGGAACGCTGACGAATCTAGGAATCTAATGGTTATCTAAAACGTAAAAACTATAGTGAGCGTGCGAATTCTTCGATTTTTTTGAGGAATTTCGCGCGCTTTTCTAATGATGATTTACGCATAAAACTCAGCTGATGATGCTTGATGGTTGTGATACCGCTCATTTGCTTAAGAACTTGTCGCTGTAAAACTTTTTCGTAATCCTGCTGGAAGAGATTGACAAATAGTTTAGGAGTATCGTGAGTAGTTATTAGCCACGCTTTCTTTCCCTTAAGTAAGCCTTGAGGAAGCAGACCCTTATATTTGTATGCGAAGCCGCTCACAAAGATACGATCGATGAATCCTTTGAGAAGAGCAGGCATGCCAGCCCACCAGATAGGGAAAATAAATACGAGCAAATCACTATCGGTAATAAGCTGTCGGTAGCGTGCAGTTTCAGGATCTTGAGCAAGATCTCTGCGGCGATGATTTTCATCAAACCGTAAAACCGGGTCAAAATTTTCCTTATACAAATCGAGCAAAGTCACGTCATGATTGTGGGTATTATTCGCGAATCCGCGTTGAACAGCTTCCAAGACAGCGTGATTGTATCCAGAATCGTTCGGATAAGTGTAAATAACTGTGATTTTCATGCGTAACTCTCCTGAATCGTGTAGGCGAATCGAGGCAATATTACTGCTGTCCGTTTCGCCTACTATCGTTATACATCAGTACGACAAGGACGTACGCGATTTGGTATGAAAGGACTGGCAATGGCCATCAATCCACCTATTGATGCAACACAGACACCAGCATGGGCTGCATTGCAAAATCACTTTAATCAGTTGCAGGCTGAAGGAATTAACCTTCGTCAATGGTTCGCACAGGATGCAAACCGTACTGCAAGCTTGAGTTTCGATGCCGGCGATTTGCATTTCGATTTGTCTAAGAACCTCATCAAGCCTGAAACTTTGCAGCTTTTTGCTGCTTTGGCTAAGGATGTCAAGCTCGACGAGCGCATCCAGCAGCAGTATTCTGGTGTACACATTAATAACACTGAAGATCGTGCAGTTCTTCATACTGCTCTTCGTCGTCCAGCTTCTGACGAAGGTAAGTATATCGTTGACGGTCAGGATGTTGTTAAGGATGTACGTGAAGTTCTTGACCGCATTTATGCATTCGCTAACAAGGTTCGCTCCGGTGAGTGGACTGGCGTAACTGGTAAGAAGATTGATACCGTTGTAAACATTGGTATCGGTGGCTCTGATCTGGGTCCGGTCATGGTTTACGAAGCTCTTAAGGCTTACCGTGATTCCGGTATTTCTGCTCGTTATGTATCAAACATTGACCCTAATGATATGGCTGAAAAGCTCAAGGGAATCGATTCAGAGACGACTCTCTTCATCGTTGTTTCTAAGACTTTCACAACTCTCGAAACTTTGACAAATGCACGTTCCGCACGTACATGGTTGCTCGAGAATTTGAAGGCAAACGGTGCAATTGACGGTTCTGACGAGAAGAACGCTGAAGCTGTAGCAAAGCACTTCATTGCTGTTTCTACTGCTCTCGATAAGGTTGCTGAATTCGGTATTGATCCAAATAATGCATTCGGCTTCTGGAACTGGGTTGGCGGTCGCTACTCAGTAGATTCCGCTGTTGGTACTTCTATCGCTATCGTTTATGGTCCAGAACGTTTCGAAGACTTCCTCCGCGGTTTCCACGCAATCGATGAGTACTTCGCAACCACTCCAATTGAGCGCAACGTTGTAGCTCTTATGGGCTTGATGAACGTATGGTATGTCAACTTCTTCGGAGCACATTCCCACGCTGTTCTTCCATACAACCAGTACTTGAACCGCTTCCCAGCATATTTGCAGCAGCTTACTATGGAGTCCAACGGTAAGTCTGTGCGCTGGGATGGCACACCTGTGACTACTCAGACTGGTGAAATCTTCTGGGGCGAGCCAGGAACAAATGGTCAGCATGCGTTCTACCAGCTCATCCATCAGGGAACTCGTCTGATCCCAGCTGACTTCATTGCATTTGTTAATACTCCAAATCCTACAAAGGATGGTTCTCAGGACGTTCACGAGCTCTTCCTTGCTAACTTCTTGGCTCAGACCAAGGCTTTGGCATTTGGTAAGACTGCGGAAGAAGTTCGCGCAGAAGGAACGCCTGAAGCAATCGTTCCAGCACGTGTATTCACTGGAAACCGTCCAACGACTTCCATCTTTGGTGACACTTTGTCTCCATTTGCTGTTGGTGAGCTCATTGCTTTGTACGAGCACATTACTCTCGTAGAAGGTACCGTATGGGGTCTCGACTCCTACGATCAGTGGGGTGTGGAATTGGGTAAGGTTCTCGCAAAGCAGATCGCTCCTGCAATTTCTCAGGATGATGCTGCTTTGGCTCAGCAGGATCAGTCCACTCAGTCTCTTATCAACTTCTATCGCGCACATCGCCACTAGGAGTAATTGCTAGCTACTTGTTACTAGCGTTGGGGTAACGTTTACTTCACAAGTGAAAAGCGCCTGTGAAGTAAATTTCCAGCATGAGTTAGGCTCGTTCTCTTTATATGGGTTAAAGAGAACGAGCCTAACTCATGCTTATACATATTTTTGAGCAAATACTCCGGTCTGTATGGTGAATTCACGGCAATTTTTTGCACGTTGTACCAAACACAGACTCGTTAAGAATAAGCGATATTGGTATATACTGTTCGCCGTATCTGGCCGACTTAAACTTCCGTCCCAAATTGTTGTAATATATACGAAAATAAGGGGACTCCTTTAATACGTGCCTCGTATAGATGGCGTTTTTACAACCACAGAAATTTACGAAAATAATATATTGTCGATTCTGCAAAAAATATATTTAGTTTGATATAAGAAGAGTATTAGAAAGAGCAATACATGCAATACGCTGCCTTTACGCAGTGCGTTAAGGGCATACCAATAGATTGCTTATAGTGCATAAGTCGATTCATAAGTTGGTTCATAAGTTGTGGGGAGATTAATGAGTCACGATAGTCGCGAAAGACACGAATAGACACGGTAAACTTGTATTAGTCCACCAAATACCGTATAGTTTTCTTCAGTTCGCTTATTGTATAGCGAAATTTCAACGTAGAACTTTTCCCTCATGAAATCGTTATGATGTCACGTGAGGAATGTTTTTTACATACGAAAGGTCACACGGGTGGCAAATACAAATCTTGCAGATATGAAGCTTCCGGAGTTGCGAGAGCTCGCTAAGCAGATGATGCTTCGCGGTACGTCAACTATGCGTAAGCCTGAACTTATCGATGTTATTGAGCGAGCACGCAGTGGTGGGGAAGCGCCAGCAGGCGTTCGCGTGGTTGCTCCAAAAGCAAACAAGACGACAGCGACTCGTCGTAATGCTAAAAATCTTAATGAGGATGCGCACAATGAAGAAACCGCGCAGTCCGCTTCTTCTGTTCAGTTAGATGTGCAGTCAGAATCCGATTCAGTAGAGTCTGCGCAGTCTTCACAGTCTGAACAGTCCTCACTTCCAATTCTTGACCTGCCTCTCCCACGTGGCAATCGTTCACGTCGTGCGAGCGCAGCTCAGGATGATTCAAACAATGAAGAAAATACTTCCAAAGCTAAAATCACTCTTGATTTAGGTGATATTCCTGTGCGGCGTCGTCGCAATTCACCAGTTAGTGCAGAAGAGCAGGCAGCGCATGAAGCTCAGCGTCATCAGGTGAAGGCTGATTTGGATGATATTCTTTCAGCATTGCCAGATCGTTCAGAGCGCGAACGTGCAGAAAATATTGCTCAGTCGGCGGCTGAGCGCGAGCAGCGCGGTACTTCTGCAGTAGTAGATCGTCGCAATCGTCTTTCCAATGAAGAACGTCAACGTTTGGATGAAGAGACTGAGAATACTGAGCGTCGTATGCGTCGTAATACTCGCGTGGACGTCATGGATGATGACAGCGATGATGACTTTGATGAGCGCTCTTCTCGTTCTGCATCTTCGCGTAATCGTATGCGCAATGATCGAAATGATCGCAATGCGCGTAAGAATCGTAATGATGTTAATGATGATCAGCAGATTGATGAGCCAAACGATGAGCTTATCCCAGTTGCAGGCGTTATCGATATTCTTGATTCATATGCGTTCGTTCGTACTTCTGGCTATTTGCCTGGTCCAAATGATGTCTATGTATCTATGGGACAGGTTAAGAAGTATGGTCTCCGCAAGGGTGATGCTGTACGCGGATACATTAAAGCAGCGCGTGATGATCGTCGTAGCCAGCGTCAAAAGTTCGTTCCATTACAATCAATTGAGACAATTAATGGTTTAGAACTTGATGAGGCTGCTCAGCGTCCACAATTCTCCAAGCTCACTCCTTTGTATCCTCAGGAGCGTTTGAAGATGGAAACTAATCCAAACAATATGGTGGGTCGTATCATTGATATCGTTTCGCCAATTGGTAAGGGTCAGCGTGGTCTGATTGTTTCTCCTCCAAAAGCGGGTAAGACTATTACTTTGCAGAATATCGCTAATTCGATTACTGCAAATAATCCTGAAGTTCATTTGATGGTTGTTCTTGTCGATGAGCGTCCAGAAGAAGTTACCGATATGGAA
The DNA here is from genome assembly GCF_004332295.1 of Alloscardovia theropitheci. Taxonomy (GTDB): domain Bacteria; phylum Actinomycetota; class Actinomycetes; order Actinomycetales; family Bifidobacteriaceae; genus Alloscardovia; species Alloscardovia theropitheci. Next base: position 72,226 of record NZ_RXLP01000025.1, on the reverse strand, counting down.
CGCACTGTTCAAGGTGAAATCATTGCTTCAACTTTCGATCGTCCTGCAACTGATCACACCATCGTGGCAGAGCTTGCTATTGAGCGTGCGAAGCGTCTTGTAGAGCTCGGTCAAGATGTCGTAGTTCTGCTTGATTCTATGACTCGTTTGGCGCGTGCATATAATATCGCAGCTCCAGCATCAGGTCGAATTCTTTCTGGTGGTGTGGATGCACAGGCACTCTACCCTCCAAAGAAGTTCTTCGGTGCGGCACGAAATATCGAAAACGGTGGTTCTTTGACGATTATTTCTTCCGCTTTGGTTGAAACAGGTTCAAAGATGGATGAAGTTATCTTCGAAGAATTCAAGGGTACTGGCAATATGGAATTGCGCTTGTCTCGTGATTTGTCCGAAAAGCGCCTCTTCCCAGCTATTGATATTAATGCTTCTTCTACTCGTCGCGAAGAACTCATTACCGACCCAAGCCAGATGCCAATTATTTATCGTTTGCGTCGTGCACTTGGTGGTTTGGAGCCAGAAGCTTCATACCAGCAGCTCGTTGGTCGTTTGAAGAAGACTCAGACAAATGCAGAATTCTTCCGCATGATGGCACAAGGAAACTAAAATAATAGTTTCTGAGAAGTAAACGAGCTAAACATTAAGCATAGAAGGCGGTTTCGCTATAGCGGGCTGCCTTTTGCTTATATAGTTCCCATACCGTAAGGTGTACAGTATGAGTGAGAACGAGAACGAGAATGAGACTGTGAACGAGAATACGCAGATTTCGTCTGAACTAGTCGATGAACACACGTCAGCGATCGTTAGTGACGCTATACGTGGGATAGAAGAGCAACGCGAAATAATTGATTCGATTGATGACGACATCGTTCGTTTACTAGCTCGTCGTTTTAAAGCCACGAAGCGAGTGGGGCAGCTGAAAGCTAAAGCTGGATTTGCGGCCCTCGATAGTGCCCGCGAAAATCGTCAACGGGATAGACTTCGTGTAATTGCAGCAGAAAGCGGTCTTGAGCAAGAGATAGCGGAAGGTTATCTTGAATTCGTTGTCGGTCAGTCAAAGAAACGACATAAGAAGATTGCTGAAGAGGGAGATAATTAGATTTCGTGAATGCTATCAAGAGAGACTTACATGACAAACTACCAAGATATTAACAGCAAAACCATTGATTCCTGGGTAGAAGAAGGATGGCAATGGGGAATCCCCGTTTCACATGAAACATATGAGGCTGCTAGAAAAGGGCAATGGAATGTGCTTCTCACTCCAACTAAACCTGTGCCGCATGCATGGTTCCCAGATCTTAGCGGTAAGAAAGTGCTCGGTTTAGCATCGGGCGGTGGGCAGCAAATGCCGATTTTCGCGGCTCTTGGCGCATGCTGTACGGTGCTCGATTATTCTGAGAAACAGCTTGAATCGGAACGAATGGTTGCTCAGCGTGAGGGATACAATATCGAAATCGTTAAAGCGGATATGACGAAACCATTGCCGTTTGAGGATGAAACGTTTGATGTCATCTTCCATCCGGTATCAAATTGTTATGTCGAAAAAGTTGAACCGATATTTGCTGAGGCATACCGTGTCTTGAAAAAGGGCGGTGTAATGCTCGGCGGATTCGACAAGGATCTTATGGCAATAGTCGATGACGAGGATCAAACGAAAATTCGTTGGTCATTGCCATTTAATCCACTCAAAAATGCCGAACAGATGGCATATCTGGAGTCTGAGGATGCTGGAGTGCAGTTCTCTCATACCTTGGAAGAGCAAATTGGAGGACAGCTTAAAGCAGGTTTTACTTTAACTGATTTGTATGAGGATACTCTTGGAGAAGGCGCACTTCATGAGATGAATATTACGACTTTCTTTGCTACTCGTGCGGTAAAGGCTGATTAAGGATACTGCTAGCGCGCAAGAAAATATAAAGAGAAATAATGTATTACGTAAAGTCCCTATTTGCACTTATAGTTGTACTAGTAATAGATACAAGTACAAAACGTGTTCGATTCTAAGTGGGTTGGTTTTAAGTGATTGATACAAAATTTTCTGTAGCGCTACACGTGCTTGCTATGGTAAGTGAGAGTTCTGAAAGTCTCAGCTCGCAAAAGATTGCTGAAAGTGTAGGAACGAATGCTAGCTATATCAGAAAAATTATTGTTTTACTCAATAAAGCGAATATCTTAGAATCGAGGCAAGGCAAAAGAGGATATTCCTTAAGTAAATCAGCTCGCGATATAAGTCTGCTTGAAGTTTATTACGCTACTCAAGAAATAGACCATATAAAGTTGTTCGACATACATAGCAACACCAGTGAAGAATGCCCGGTGGGTAGATATATAGGTGAAGCTGTACATGATACGTTCTCGCCCGTGGAGGAGCATCTTGAACGTGAATTAGCATCACAAAATCTTGAAGACGTTATCGAAAATCTTTACCGTGAAGCAAGCAAAAGCAATTCCCATAAGAATAATAGAAATGAGAAATAAATGAAATCTGCTCAACTTACTAAGTATGATAAAGACAATATCTCGTTTGAGATGCGTGAAGTTGCTCAGCCGCACATACGTGACAATGAAGTGCTCGTCAAGACTTTAACAGCAGGCGTAAACCCTGTAGATAATATGATTTCACGAGGCGAAGTAAAAATGATTACGCCATATAAGCTGCCACTTATAGCTGGCAATGAATTGGTTGGCGTAGTCGAAGAAGTGGGGTCTCGTGTAGAGGGCTTTTCTAAAGGTGATCGTATTTTTAGTAGACTCCCACTAGATCATATCGGTGCATTTGCTGAGTATGTTGCAGTTGATAGTGACGCAATTGCTCATGTGCCAAGTTATCTGTCAGATGTTGAAGCAGCAGCAATTCCACTCACTGGATTAACGGTAATGCAAGCTTTTGATCTGATGCATGTGGAAGCTGGAAAAACGATATTTATTTCTGGTGGTACTGGTGGCGTGGGTGCGATTGCTATTCCTCTCGCAAAGGCGAAAGGTTTAACTGTTATAACGAATGGTAGCGCATCTAATAAAGAACGTGTTCTTAGCCTTGGAGCCGACAGGTTCTTAGATTATAAGACGGAAGATTATACAAAGAGCGTGCACGATGTTGATTACGTCTTAGACACTATCGGAGGCAAGGAAACTGAAAAGCAGATGGGGATTATGAAACCAGGTGGACATATTGTTTCGCTACGCGCTATGCCAAACGGGGAATTCGCTCGTAGGATGAATCTTCCATGGTGGAAACAGATACTTCTAACTGTTGCTGGTTTCGGGATTGACTCACTTGCAAAGAAATACAAGGTACATTATTCCTTCGTTTTCGTTCAAAGTAATGGAAAGCAATTGCGAGAAATCGCAGAAATCTTGGAAAACAATCATGTTAAAGCCTCCATTGATAGTGTGTATTCGTTCTCTGAAATTAACAAGGCATTAGACAAAGTTGCGAACGGGCATGCTCGCGGTAAGACAGTAGTCAGCTTCGAAAGCAAGGAAAAATAATGTCTTATATTAATACAGAGAATAAAGTAATCGACGTTAAGAATACGAAGATTGTGTATCGCGAACTGGGCATGGGAAAATCTCAATACCAGTTAGTTATGCTTACTCATCTTTCGGCAACGTTTGATAACTGGGATCCGCTGCTCCTTGATTTACTAGCGCAGAATCACCATGTAATTGTACTGGATCTTCCTGGAGTAGGTGCAAGTGAAGGTAAAGTTCCACCTAAGATTGAATTAATGGCTCAGCAGGCTATAGATATCTTTGATGCACTAGGACTGGAGAAGATAAATCTTTTGGGATTATCTATGGGTGGAATGGTTGCTCAAGAAATTGTACGGCTTCGAGGACAGATGGTCAATAAGCTGATTCTTGCTGGGACCGGACCGCGTGGCGGATATGAAGTGGATAAAGTTACAGGCAAGACTTTCCGGTATATGATTCGAGCTGCATTCGAACGGGTAGATCCTAAACGCTATATCTTCTACACGCATGATGATCAAGGTGCGAGGGAAGCTCAACAGGTCTTAAGTCGAATGGGCGAGCGTGCAGAAAAATCGTCAGTACGGGATAAAGAAATATCTGTAGGATCTTTTATAAGACAATTGAAAGCGATTAAACGCTGGGGAAAGGAAGCTGAGGATAATCTATCATTCATTACTCAGCCCACGCTTATCGTAAACGGTGATCAGGATATGCAAGTTCCTACGCAGAATTCTTATGATATGCATGACAAAATAAGTCAAAGTGAGCTGGTTATCTATCCACAAGCAGGGCATGGATCGATATTCCAGTATGCTCAGCAATTTGCACATAAAGTACAAGCGTTCTTAAATGCATAGTCGTATAATCGCATAATATTGAGAAATCATCTCGTGGAAGAGCGAGAGGTTCCTTGATTTTTTAAAGTTTATATTGGTATGCGCGTGGTAAAGAAGTGGTGGCTTTCAAGAGATAGTCGATACCGGTTTCTCATGAAGATTGACAGGTATGCAAATTTGATTCATTTGATTCTACTACAAGAGACGTTGAAAGTAACAGTTAAAGCATAAGATGACAGTTACGAAGTCGAAGAGTGCGGATGCATAGGTATAAAGGTATGGAATAATCTTATTACCTAATGACGGTTGGAATGGCTGCATGCAAAGAATATTTGTATACAGCCATTTTGTTTGGGTGCTAGTTAAGCTTTCCAGCGTAATCGCGCATGATCTTTATCGCCCGGCGATACATCTTACGAACTGAAGACTCATCCTTACCTAATATCTTTCCTAAATCCGTGAAAGAATAGCCTGCGATAGTCTTTCCGAGTACTATTCGTCGTTGATTTGTATTGAGAACGCTGAGAAGTCTATGCGCATAATCGATATTAATAATCTCAGACTCAGTATTTGCCTCACTAACAAAATGTTCTCCTTCGTAAGAGAACGTTGATAATAAAGAATGACGATCTCGACGTGAGTCAGCCCTATCTGTTTTAGCCCAGTGAGAATCAAACTCCTCCATTTCCGTATTTATTCTTGATATTTCATTGTTGTATTCGCCCATGAGGGCTCCTCTCAATTGTGTGAGAGGAAGCGCTTCCTGTATTTACAGATGCTCAGGCTTGATCGGGGTCTGAGGTTCTTGTGACTTATCTAGCTAGAAATCGTCATTTCTTGCCAGTTAAGTGATGAATCGTGCCGCATTTCAAGACATTGAGAGTTATCAAGTCTTCAAATTTCGTTATAGAATAGGAGACAATCTAGCAATCTTCTAGTCTTATCGAATTCATCTATAGATAAGGTTATGGGGAACAAAATTTATATTGGGAGTGTGTTGGGTCACCGTGGTTCACGCTGGTTCAGCTTGAAGGGGAAGGAGAATAAAAAATGATTACCTTTCCTGTCCTTTTTAGAATCCTGCATAAATATCTAGGTTCATCTGATACCGTTCCGCAATTCTTTAGAGAATTTATGCAGAGAATTACGAATGTCCCAGAAGCAGAGTGGGGAATGAAAACAGATGCTTCTGGAAGACTGCTCGATGGAACAATACGTACTTATACCAAAAGAGGTATTAGTGGTGCAGTAGCAAGAAATATTATTGATCATCTTTCCTTAGGAGGCATGTAAGATTGGATACTTAATCTTAATGACGATAAAAAAGACCTGATGGTCGAAGAGATTAAATACTATAATCCTAGTTGTAATGCTGATAATATTGCAGAAATAGTTACCGAGTGGGTTCGTGAAATCATTACTACCAGTTCAAAAGTTATATCAAAAGGTGAGATATCTGCTGCAAAAGATGTAGACATAAGACGCAGTTTAAAGGTCAAGTTCGGTGATTATCTTCTTCGTGAAGCATCAGATTATTGTACTTTTCCCGGTTGCTCACAGATGCTATATGTAATGAATGACGGGAAAATGCAATATGTATATGAAGTGGCAGTAATAGATAAAAGTAAGAAGATTGATTTAACGAATATTATTGCGATGTGTCCTAGATGCCAAGGTTTTTATGACGTGAAGAGAACACGAAAGAATGTGCAGGCGATGAAGCGAATAAAGAAGCTATTGTTCAATCGCAGTAACGCTGAAATACGTATGAGCGAGGAAACTTTTGAGAGAGGAATTGTTGCTGTAATTTCTGGAATCGAGAAGCTCAAACCCAATGAGCTTATAGATATATCTTTTGAACCAAAGTCGATAGATAAGAAAATTGATGCCAAGAAATATTTACATCTTTATAATGAAGTACGAATGAATGTATCTCAATATTTTGTAGCTGTCAGACGAATACTTGAGTCTCTCAATGATGATGGTACCATCGACTTTGAATCTTTGCAGAATCAGATGAGAATGGTATATAAAAAATTAGTAAAAAGTAGAGTAGACGCATATCAGATTTTTGATGAAATCTGTAAGAAACTCGAAAAAGCTACATTGCAGGACAGACTGTACTGTCAAATATTAGTATGCTATTTCATTCAAAGTTGCGAGGTGTTTGATGAGACTACCGAATAAGCTTTATCCGTATGGAAAGTCAGTATTATATTACCTTCCTAAAATTTTAAAGAAAATTGACGATGGAGATACAGATATACGGAGTCTATTTGATTTTATAAAAAGTGATTTGGAAAGCTCGACTGACTTTCTCGAGATAATGGATTGTCTTTACGCTTTACGGGCCATAGATATGAGCGATGATGGGACGGTGTATCGTGCTTACTGAGATTTATTCACCTGTATTCAGGCATAGTGGTGAGACGAGGTCGCCGATACATTTTAAACAGGGACTTAATGTGATATTAGGTGATGAGAGTGGAGAGAACTCCATCGGCAAATCTTCCTTACTGCTTGCCTTAGATTTTGTCTTTGGTGGTAATACCTATATAGGCAGCGAAGCTGACAAGCATATAGGTACGCATGATGTATGTTTCACTTTTCGGTTTAATGGGGTTGACTACCATTTTCTGAGAAATACTAATAATCCCAAGAAGGTATACATAACGGATTCGAGGTGGAATCGTACAGGAGACGTATGGGAGTGTGGTGATTTTACTCATTGGCTAAGTGCCAAATACAATATAGATTTCTTGGGATTAACTTTTAGAACAGCTGTATCGCTATACTCGCGTATCTATGGAAAGCAAAATTTAGATGAGCATGATCCTTTAAAAGGTCATAGTGCTGAGACTAAAAGAGATAGCGTGTTTCGTCTTATAAAGACGTTTGATGAGTTTTCGAAAATCGATATGTATTCTAAAGAATTTGAGAAGTTTCGGCAAGAATTGAGTGTATTCAATAATGCAAGAAAATATGAATTCATAGCATCAGACGTAAAGAATAAAACTCGCTATGAAGCTAATAGGATAGAAATAGGTAGATTAGAAGAAAAACTGCTGTCTTTGCAGAATAGCCAGCCGAGAGAATACGACAAATATGAGGTAGATGTAAAAAGTAAAGTCATTGATTTGAAGAACCAGAAGACTATACTGGATAATCAAATTTCTAACCTCTATCGTAAGAAGCGATTGGTGGATTTGAGTCTATCTTATGGTCTACTTCCAAGAGTTTCAGATCTTAATGCATTGCAAGAGTTCTTCCCAAATGTTAATTTGAGAAAAATATACGAGGTAGAGAATTACCATCAGAAACTCTCAAAAATACTTCAGGAGAACTTCAAACAGGATCAAGAATCTATACAAGAACAAATTACTGCTTTAGAAGAGATAAGTAGAAAATTCGCAAGTCAGATTAATGAACTAGGATTACATAGCGACGTTCCACTAGAGTTCGCTCAAGCGTATAATGAGATAACTAGTAGAATCAAATCTTTACAAGCACAAAATGATGCGTATGCGAAAGCTCGTGAACTTAAAGATAAGAAGAAGCAATCACTGACTAATCTTAATGATGCTGTGACAAGCATCCTTAACCGTATTCAGAATTCAGCGAATATGAAGATGAGTGAATTTAATAGACAAATTTTCCAGGGTGAAAGGCGAAACTCTCCCGAACTAAATTTGAGAACATCTTCTAACTACACATTTTATACGCCAGAAGATAACGGTACTGGAACGAACTATAAAGGGCTCATTCTATACGATTTGGCTATTCTAGAGCTTACAAATATTCCTATTATCATGCATGATTCACTTCTTTTTAAGAATATTAGTGATGAAGCTATTCAAGGAATTATGGAGCTCTATTCTAAGGCGAAGAAACAAATATTTATCGCATTTGACAAGCAGAATTCATACGGTGAAGAAGTACACCGAATTCTTCATGATAATACTGTAATTCAACTCGCTGGAAATGGAGAAGAACTCTATGGAGAAGCATGGAATAGAAAAAGATGATGTTAAGGTACTGAAGGTGACTGTCAAGATTTCTAACATACTTCGCTGGATTGCGCTTGCCTTGTGCTGTATACCCCTAACTGACACTGTATGTGGAGTTAAAGATTAAGGGTGGTCTTATTATGGTGGGTGGCGTGACATTTTTTGTACTCGTGATTGCGAGTCTGCTGTGTCTTTGCTCTTTGCCGCTGGAAAATACGTGGTAGAAATTTTCAGGTTGACAAATGCATTTTATATCACATATCGGTAGATGGAAGTTTGTGCTCTACTTATTCAAGATCTCTAAGTGTCTTATTATGATGACGATATATACTTTTGGTCTATTTTGTGGCTTTATAGAGTTCTTAGCATTTAGCCTTATGTTTCCTTCCTAACTTGGCAGAGGCATCTATGAACAGCAAGTATTGCATTATATATTAGAGATAAGCATATAATTAGAGAGAAATGAAAGAACGATGAGTCATAAAGTAACTATTCGCTACTTGCGAGGAACTACTAAAATTGTTTGGTTTATTGGTCTTACACTTTGTTACGCGACGCTTCTTTTGCCTAAGATTCCTCTTTTAATGGTACAGCAGGCATTTAGTGGTCAGACTGAAGAGGGGCTTAGAAACCTAAAAATTCTTACATACTGTGGAGCTGTAGGATTCCTACTTTTGGTGGGTGTCATTGTGGTGTGCATCATTCAGATTCTTATAAAATCTAGAAAAACTAATGGTAATGAGGCTTATAGAATAATAGCGTGTGAGAGTCCGGAAGTAGCATGGAAACATGTTCTAGTAATAACCTCAAAAGTTTGTTATTATCTAGCTATTACGGCAGTGACTATTATGGGGCTTTTTATCGGATTTGTTGCGTTGATATTCACTGTAATATCTTTATCGTTCTTATTAGAATGATATGGTTGGCTAGAGTGAAGATTTTCACTCTAGCCAACCATATAAGGGTTATGCTACATATTAGCTAAGCGGTTAGCATATGCTTCGCTGAGTACATGTATTTGTGAAGATGACGGCAGGGAATTTGCGTGAGCTGCATCCTGTAAATAATCCTTGGTAAAATCCCAATTTATGCCGAGCGCATCAATCCCATCACACAATGATGCGAATGCTTCTACTACATTCTCACTGCTACCGCCAAATCGCTCATAGAAGAAGCGATGTATGCGGGTATTCTCATTTTCAGCGAAAATCTCCTTCATAGTATCTGAAAGAGAGGTATCGTCTGGATGATCTTTGAGATGAGCTGTGATAAGCCATGCGTCCGCATCAGCAAGAACATCGTTATAATCGAAGCCAGTTGATACGCCTTTTTGGCCGATATTATTGAGCATCCATGTAGAGAGATCATTACCATGCCCCTCACGTTGATATGATCCCCAGACCTGAATGAGGTCGAGAGGCCAACCACCCAGATCTCCAAGTCCGTACTTATCGTATGTATATTCAACGCCCCAGTCGATATAGCCTAATGCGGTAGCTGCAAAGTGAGCTATATCGCGAGTTGGAAGCGTATTCTTAATCGGAGCCTGCTTTGCACAAATAGTAGCGCATAGTTCGCGTGTGGCGTCTTCATCAGCCGGCTCTGGCAGTTCAGGAGTGTAAAAGTGCCATAGAGTAGACGTATACTCCGGCTTGCGAAGCCATTCAAGTATGAATTTTCCGACTAATCTCTTGTGTGATGCATGAGGATTGGCAAATCCTGACATCGCTTCCAAGCACTCAGCCTCCGTCTTCTTTACCCACTTATAGAACGGGTCATCATTTGGATTCACTAGTGGTGACAAGAGGTGATCTACAGCTGGCACACGACCTGAGTATGCTACGCGGTCTAGATCCCACTTACCGTGATATCCAGAAATCTCTGTGAACTGATCGTAATTCCAAGAATTTGGGATAGAATATCCAAGATTCCCAGAGAACCCGCTTGACATATCTGACACGAATGCACTGACTGCAAGTCCAGCTTTAATTACGCGGTCGCATACGTGACGCGAGGCGTAAATACCCACGCGGTACATGCCATTGAGAGTGTTATGGATTGCACGGAAGTATGGAATGATATGACTGTCAATCTGATAATCCATAATATCCATATCCACAGCAAAATAGATAACCGTAGATGGTATACGAAGACGATAAGCTGCTTGGGAAGCGCTCTGAGCATGACGGCGTCCGTTAGCATCTGTAAAGTCGCCGAGCTGACGAGAGTTCTCCTGGAAAATAGGGAAGAACTTCATGCCGCCATTAACGATGCGCTCAAGTTCACCAGGGCGAATGGCCTTAAAGTAATCGCGCGGATTTAATTTATCCATGCCTGGCTCGGTCAGATAGCGACCTACAATCTGGTATCCGTCAGATTTCAGATGAGTAAGAAGCTCGCTAGTAATCTCGAATCGTGTATCGCAAGCTACACATGCACGATTTAGATCTCCTTTAGAGGTAAGCAAACTCATCCATGTAGTCCTGTCGAGAACACCCGTACGAGGAATCGCGTAAGCTGCTTGGAAGTTTCGGATCAAAGACTCCAAGTTAGAAGTCCACCCTGAAGTTGCTAAAGAACCATAACCATTCGCAAGAAGAGCCGCGCTTCCTAACCATACCCATGCTCCATTGGCAGATGCATTCGCAGCAGAAATAGTTTTCAGATGTGAAATAGTCCCGCTGCCGAAATTACCAGTGGCATCATCTGGGCTGTAGCCTTCTAATGACTGCAATATTTGAATAAGAGCAGTATTCATCTGTCGGCTATACAGACCGTCTGTAGGAATAAGCCCAGTGAAGTTTCGATAATCTCGATTAATGCGTTGCTGGACAGTACGAATTGAGTTCTTTCCACCCTGCGTAGTAAGAAGTTTGTACTGATCCATACTCAGCAACGCCATCATAATATCGAGGTTAACGGTAGAATCGCCTGTAATTCCCATATCGGTTTTGAGTTGACGAATAGCGGCACCTGTGCCATCGAAGAAATGCTGAGTGATTTCTCCGGCTCCAGTGGAGTAACCTTTGCACCATAGTGCTCCTTGAATAATGCTATAGACATTATTCGTTGTCTTGCTGTCAGAGTTTTGCTGGCGGATACCTCCTGGCCAGCAATTCTTAAAACGAGACTGTGTACCCGCTCCGAAATTATCCGCAGTAGCTGTAATACCTAGCTCAATTTGCAATGCGTGCAAAAGACCATAGATAGTAGTCCACCCGGTATTACCATCTTCTGGGATGAGAGTATATCCGGGACGATTGCCATATGTTTTATTGAGCCACGTTTGCGTAGCTCTGACCATCATATCAGTCATAATTTTCTCCTTAAGAGGATTTCTACTTTCGTAGGGCAGATGTATTTCATCTGTCTCTATAAGCCAGGAGAAAAGGCAAAATCGGACATAGAATTAAAAATATTTTTATTTATGTTTTATGTTTCAATTTCAATTTTTGGTATCAAAAGATTTGAGTGTGTAACCGATAAGAATTGAGCTGCTTCATGATTGAAGGAAACTATTTACACAGTCCAACAAACACGGAACGCTCAAACCAAACGCACACCCTAAAAAGCGTATCTATCAAAATATGATGGAGCGCTAACCACAAAACCCGTGATTAGCGCTCCATTAAATAAACCGCAAAGTCATCGTATGATGGCTTGTAAGTTTGAATTATTACTTCTTTGCCGGAGCCTCTCCAAGCTCGGAAGCAGTAACAGTAATTTCCTCTGAGTTTGCATCTTCAGCAGACATATCAGCAGCAACGAGTTCGACAGTTCCCGTTACCTTACCTGCCTCATAGATGTCAGCTGATGCGGCTTCTACAGCTGGAATTGCAGAAGCATCGAGAGCCAAAGTTGCAGACAAAATCGGGGTCTTCATAGAGACCTTTGCTTCGGACTTAATCTTGCGCAATGCTGCCAAAGCGCGACCAGCCCAGAGCAAGACATCGCCTGCAGATGCAGTATCCCCGGCAGCTTCACGATAGAGTTCGGAAGTAGGCCATACTGCACGGTGTACAGAGCCTTCGCTCTCATGCAACCATGAATATACCTCTTCAGAGGCATATGGAAGATATGGAGCCAAGAGTCGAGCAAATGCATCCAAGCCTAATCCAAGAGTTGTGCGTGCAGAAAGAATGTCGGACTCACTTGGCAAGTTTCCAGTGGAATCAGCTGTGCCGTAAGCGCGGTTCTTTGCGAGCTCGATATAGTCATCGCAGAACTGCCAGAAGAAGGTTTCGATAGTTTCCAAAGCACGCGCATGATCGTAATCATTCAAAGCCTTAGTTGCCGTATCGATGACGTCAGCTAAATGAGCCATAACTGAGCGATCCAATGGATTCGTCACGTCAGAAGCATTCCATGTAGCAGCTGCACTGGATGAAACATGATGGTTTTCATCCTCGCGACCAATAGCCAATGCGAACTTCGTAGCGTTCAAAAGTTTAATAGCTAAACGACGACCAATCTTCATCTGTCCGATTTCGTAAGCCGCATCTGTTCCAAGGCGTGCAGAAGCAGCCCAATAACGTACCGCGTCAGCGCCGAACTTATCGATTGGTTCAGCAGGAACGACTACGTTACCCTTAGACTTACTCATCTTCTTGTGGTCAGGATCCAAAATCCAACCGGACAATGCAGTGTGAGCCCATGGGAGCTTGCCGTTTTCAAGATGAGCTCGTACAACCGAGCTAAAGAGCCACGTACGGATAATATCCTGACCTTGAGGACGAAGGTCCATTGGGAATGTAGCGTTAAAGAGAGCTTCATTCTCTTCACCTGGCTCAGCCCACTTTGTCACAATTTGTGGTGTGAGAGACGATGTAGCCCATGTATCCATGATGTCTTTTTCAGCAGTAAAGCCGTTTGGCATATCACGCTGATCTTCGGTGTATCCAGCTGGCACATCGATAGTTGGATCAATTGGCAAAATATCTTCCGATGGAGTCAAAGGATGCGCGTAATCGACTTCACCATCAGCGTTGATTGGATACCATAATGGGAACGGTACACCAAAGAAGCGCTGACGAGAGATAAGCCAGTCGCCGTTCAGGCCATTAACCCAATTCTCATAGCGGACACGCATGAAATCAGGGTGGAAATCAAGCTCGCGACCACGCTCGATAAGTTCAGCATTCAAAGCACGATCGGTGCCACCATTTGAAAGATACCACTGGCGAGATGTGACGATTTCCAATGGCTTATCGCCCTTTTCATAGAAATTCGTCATACGTTTGGTAGGGGTTGGCTCGCCGTCCAAATCACCTGATTCGCGCAAAGCATCAACGATAATCTGACGAGCAGAGAAGGTTGTCTTACCGGCGATTTGCTCGAAGAGAGCAATGCCCTCTTCAGAGGTAATCCACTCTGGAGTGGTCATAGAAAGACGACCATTTCGCTGAATAATTGAGCGAGTAGGAAGGCTTAGATCACGCCACCACTGGACGTCGGTGACATCACCGAAAGTACAGCACATAGCGATACCTGCACCCTTATCCATCTCAGCAGCAGTGTGAGCTACTACTGGGACTTTAACGCCAAAGAGCGGGGAGTACACTTCCTTACCAAAGAATTTCTGATAACGTTCATCATCAGGATGCGCAATCAATGCCACACATGCTGGAAGAAGTTCTGGACGTGTGGTCTCAATATAAATTGGATCTCCAGAAGTTCCATCTTCATTGACAAGATGGAAAGCAACTTTATGATAGAAACCGTCATATTCACGGCTTTCTAATTCTGCCTGAGCCACTGCTGTTTGGAATGTGACATCCCACAAACCAGGAGCTTCCTTCTGATATGCCTGACCACGGCTGAGATTACGAAGGAATGCTTTCTGCGCTACGCGTCGAGGATGCTCACCAATTGTGTGATACGTATTCTTCCAGTCAACAGATAAGCCGAGAGTGCGCCATAATTTCTCGAAGAGTTTTTCATCTTCGCTAGTAAGGCGTTCGCATAATTCGATGAAATTCTGGCGAGAAACTGGAACCTGATCCTTTGCCTGAATTTTCTTTGTAGTACCTTCAAATGGTGGCTTAAAATCAGGGTCATATGGCAAAGAGGTATCTACACGTACGCCGAAATAGTTTTGTACGCGACGTTCTGTAGGAAGACCGTTGTCGTCCCAACCCATTGGGTAGAAGACATCGAAGCCATTCATACGCTTAAAGCGAGCGATGACATCAGTATGAGTATAAGAAAAAACGTGACCTACGTGCAAACTTCCCGAAACCGTTGGAGGTGGTGTATCAATAGAGTAAACCGCCTTGCGGTCGCGAGTTCCTTGGAATGCGTATGTCTGCTGTTCTTCCCATGTCTCGCCCCACTTGTTTTCAAGACCCTCAACGCCGACCTTGTCAGGTAGAGGAGTCAAGTGTGCGGACACGCTCAATTCGTGTGCTTGTGCTTCATTAGTCATGCTCACGATTTTACGGGAGTTACGCGACACGAGGATAAAGCGTTTTCTAATGATTTTAAGCGTTTGCGCGCAGTTTGCTTTATAGGAAGTTCGCTGTATGCAAACGCTTAAATTTTCGTTGTTAGAAATTATTCCGCATGAGTATCTCGCGGTCGCACTTCACCACTTCACCAAGTTTTCACCGTGAAGCATGCATCGTGCCGTAGAAGAATAAATCATGAGTATGCGTATCGTAGAAAACTACGAAAATACTATCTCCTTTAATTGCAAATCGTTGATAGAGAAGGGTTGGAGAAGACAATGAAGCCTTCTCTATCTTGAATTTTTGATTTACATCGTTTATGAGATTACTTACGCTCGTATCACGGTCTTTTGATCCTGCGATATAAGTTTCCTCTGCGTTCTTGATAGGAGAAAAATTCACGGGATTGGCTATCGCATCGAGTGGATTGATATGACCTGTGTTTTTTGCTTTGAGAGTTCCATAGCATAACGGTGCATCCCACCCTTCTTCTTTATGAAGCGAAGTAACCTCTACCGTTGGTGGTAATTGCACTCCATACACTGACGCAATATACTGTGCTGGCTGGTTCTGGTGCCACAGCACAGCGAAGCATACGCATATCGCCAGAGTGGCGGCAGTGAGAAGAATTATGAGTTTTCGGCGTTTTTTTGTACGCGAATAACGGACTTATGTGTAAATACATTCATTGAAGTCACCTACCATAATAAACAGATGCTAACCCGTCATTGGTGACAACAATTTTAGCAAAGAATGAGCTAAGAAATAGTTGTAAGAAATCTATTTCTTAATAATCCGCGCAAAATCAACATATGCGTCAGCTAGTGCAGTAGGAAGCCCTGTAATCGAACCGCGTGCTGCTACAAGAGGCTGCTCCTCGTAAAGCCATAAGAGTGGTGCATCCTCAGCAAGTCGAGAAGCTACTTTGTGTACGTTATCTACATACGTATCATTGCTGGTAGCTTCTTGGGCAGCTTCCCAATTATTTTCCATGTCGGCATTGGTATATGACGTGAAATATGACGGATTAGCGACAGTTCCTAAATCGTGGCTTCCCACAAAATCAACCAATGCCATATCGAAATTCTTGCCTTCTACGACTTGAGCATTCCACTGATCGTCAGGAACAGCTTGTGGAGTAACTGAGCCCCCGAGTGCAGAAAGTTGAGAAGCGATTGCCTGAGCAAGAGCATCACCATAGCTAGCAGGGTATGACAGCGTAATATTGCGATTGTACGCGAAGAAACTGAGCAATTGACGAGCCTGCTGAAGATCATAAGGATACAAGCCGTTGTAATCCTCATACCCAGGATCAAGGCTCGCAACTGGGCCAGAAATCGGCATTGCACTTATACCGAGCTGAGAAATGAGCGACGATTTATCAAGCATGGCGCGATAGGCCTGACGTATATGGGTATCGGAGAAAATCGAATCAGCGCTGTTATTGAGCGTGATAGCCCAACGGTGTGTGCTGGCAGTCGCAGTAACAGTAACATTCGATGATTTTTCTAGGGTGTCGCGTGCTTGCGAAATATTCGATACGGCAGGTGAATTTGCCAATGGAATAATGGCGTCAATCGAACCTTTATTTAAGTCATCTACGGCGGCGGTTGTGTCCGAATACGAAGTAAGAACTACTGTTGATGATCCTTCTAATGGAGACCCCCAGTACTGATTATTGGCTGTAAGAGTTAAAGACTTTCCTTTATCAAAGCTTTCTACTTGGTAAGGACCCGATCCCACAGCAGAAGTTGCTTTATCATTGGAGCTTTCAGCATCAAGTACGATTCCCGAACGAGTACTCAGAGACCACAGAAGTGTAGGATCAGGAGTCGAAAGTTTGAGAGTGACAGTATCGCTATTACCGTTCACAGCAGAAATATGGGATAGCCTGTCATAACCGGCCGTTTGATTTTCAATGGTCGAGCGCAATGATGCAACGACATCTTCAGCATTGAGAGTATGCCCATTTGAGAAACGCATATTGCGGTGAAGAGTAAAAGTATAGGTTAGAGCATCACTCGAAATGTCCCATTTTTGGGCAATTCCTGTGGTTGTTGGCTCATTCTTTTCATTTCGTCCCACAAGAGTTTGGTACACATTACCCAGTAATGCTTGGTCGAGAGCAGTAGAAGTATCTGTAGTAATATCAAGAGAATTCAACGGTTTATCGGTAGCAACTTTAAGAGTTGTTCCGTTTCCAGCAGATGATGGTTGAGTCAAAGGCAAACGTACGCCGTGAGTTATTACAGCCCATACGCCACCAACGATAAGAGTAAGGACTAGGAGGGTGGCGATAAATATAACACCTGGATTGACAGAACGTTTTTGCGCTGGGGATTTCTTCATGCTTTTCATTGTACTTGGAGGCTTCGCTAAGATTGTATGAACTGGAAAGCTGCGCGAAGTTTGTGATAACTATTTTGTATACAATCCGTAGCTCGGGCAAGTTTGGTTTAATGGACAACTCTCGCACTTGGGGTTACGAGCATGGCATGTAGAACGTCCAAAAAGAATGAGTCGGTCGGAAACATTCTTCCATTCGCTTGGTTCGAAGTACCGTGTAATCTCTTTTTCAATGTGGCCAGGATCTGGGTTCGTTTTGCGCCAATCTGTGCGCCAACGAAGTCGTTTGGTCAGTCGGATGACATGCGTATCAACTGGGAATCCAGGAGCGCCAAAGGCATGCCCGAGAACAACATTAGCTGTTTTACGACCCACCCCAGGCAGGGTAACGAGTTCTTCCATTGTGCTAGGAACATCGCCATCAAAATTCTCTATGAGAGCCTGTGATATCTCGACAGCGTGCTGTGCTTTAACGCGCCAAAAACCAATTGAATGGATAATTTCGCCTATGATATCTACACGTGCGTGAGCCATTGCTTGAGCAGTTGGGTATAAGCGAAACAGTTCAGGTGTTACCTCATTGACACGAACATCAGTAGTTTGTGCACTCATCATTGTGGCTATGAGTAGCTCAAATGAGTTTGAAAAATTTCGTCCCGGTCGAGGGTCTGGTATTTCGCGACATAAAATTTCGTATTCATTGTGGATACGTTCTGCTCGTTCGCGTGCAGTTTCTCGTGATGCTGACATAATAAATGTAGTTTAACCGTTAATCGTTGATTGAAGAAGAATTATCCGACGAAGTGGGATTTTCACTCATCATGTCATCATGAGACGATAAAGAAGTAGAACGCATACTTTGCGGAGGGTCAAAACGATAACCTACATTTCGTACGGTACCAATTGCGGACTCGAATTCAATTCCTAATTTTGCGCGCAAACGACGAATATGAACATCAACTGTACGTGTACCACCGTAATAATCGTATCCCCATACTTCTTGCAGGAGCTGGACGCGAGTAAAAGCACGCCCAGGGTGCATGATGAGATATTTGAGCAGTTCAAACTCTTTATACGCAAGGTCCAAAGGCTCGCCGCGAAGAGTGGCAGTATACCCTACAGTGTCCACTTCAAGTGCTCCGCATGAAATCATGCCTTGTGAGTCGGAATTGGGCGAATCCTCAGTGTGTTCAGGTTGATTGTCATCAATGAAAGTCGAAGGCTTAAAACCGCCTGAAGCGATGACTCTGATACGGGTCTCTACCTCAGCAGGGCTTGCAGTATTAACAACAAAATCAGTTGCTTCCCACTGTGCATTAAAAGCTAAACATCCGCCTTCACTTAAGATGACAATAATTGGAAATTCAACGTGTGAAGCAGAGGCCATAGAACAGAAAGTTTTTGCGGCGTTGACATCTTCGCGTGCGTCAAGAAAAGCAATCGTATTATCAGGAATACGCACGAGTGAAGCGGTTTCGGCAGGAAGTACACGGACGCGATGTTGCAAGAGCGCTAAGGCAGGCAAAACTGATGCGGGATCTGGTGAATTGGTAATAAGCGTTAAATCTTGCATAGAACCATCCTCATGCTGTCAGCCTGTAATTGTTCGATAATTTAGCTATTTTAGCGCATATCGCGCGGTACGTGTAATTATTGCCTTCTTCATTTAGTACTATAAATAATAGTAACTGTTTGGTACGTCATGTAACCGCATCCTGATACATGTGTGATGCACATTGTTGATTGTGTTGCTATGTGATGTGGTACACGACGATGGGGAGAACGAGAATGCGTAAAAGTGCGATATGTGTAGGCATAGCTAATGCAATAGCCGCGTTAATTATGGCAATTATTTCGGTAGCAATATCCTTCACGGGTGCAGCAGCAATCTGGATTATGTCTGTATGGGTTGTAGTTATAGTAACTGCTTTTGCTCTCGTTTTTCCGGTAGAAATATATACTCCAACTCCTGGTACGTCGCGTATCGCTGCAATCGCCGCTGGAGTTGCATCAGCGATTGCGGGCATCGCTGTCTCGACTGCTGAACGTTTTGGAATCGCGCTTTTTCTTCTTATGACAGCGCTGATAGCAGGAGGATTCCTTTTTGAAATGTTGAGACGAGACCGCTCACAGTTGATTAAATCATTGTCGTCAATTATTTTTATGGGAACTCTCGGCTTGGTCTCGTCGGGGTGGACAGCTACCGGTCTCGCAAAAGCATATGTATTATCTCATCCGCGTGGAATGTGGGTTGTGCTGGCATGTGTTGTCGTAGGGGAAATAGCTATATGCATGTGTGCAGCGTTGTGGTCGCACGATGCTCTGGTGCAAAATAAGAAAAATGAGATTTCGCAAGAAACCGCTGGAACTGGTGAAGATACGGAAAATGTGAAAGCTGAAGTTGTGCATACTTCACGGATTCCTTTGATTTATCGTTATAGCGGAATTGCTGCATTGCTCAGTGGAATATTCCCACTTGGAGTGGTTCTTATTAGTGGTGTGATGAATAATCTGTAGACGATAATTCAGCGTTGAAGATAGGCGTGGATGGTTTTTGAATAGATAACCATCTGTGGCGATAAAAATCTGCTACATGAAATATGCTGAGTCCCCATGTGAAAACACATGGGGACTCAGCATATAAGAATTATTTCCTCGAAAGTTAACTTGGTGTAGCTTCTTTACTCAGCATCAGCAAGGCGCTGGCGTGCTGCTACGATTTCAGCCTCTGCCTTGTCAACTGTAGTCCAGTATGAACCTGGCATAACTTCCTTACCAGGCTCAAGAGCCTTGTACTGGTTAAAGAAGTGTTCGATTTCTTTCTTATGGAATTCGTTAACATCGTCGATATCCTTGATATCGTCGAAGCGAGGATCAGCAGGAACGCACAGAATCTTGTCGTCTCCGCCAGCCTCATCAACCATGTGGTACAAGCCAACTGCACGGCACTCAACTACGCAGCCTGGGAATACGGAGTTTGGAATCATAACGAGCGCATCAAGTGGATCGCCGTCTTCACCCAAAGTTCCTTCAATGTAACCGTAATCATCTGGGTAACCCATGGAGGTAAACAAAGTACGGTCAAGCATAATGCGACCGGTCTCATGGTCTACTTCATACTTGTTCTTAGATCCGCGTGGGATTTCTACTAAAACGTTAAATGTCTCTGCCATTTTTTCTCCTCAAAGAGATATGTACATGCACTCGTTATGATGAGCGTTCGATTTCTAGCATACTGAGTGCGCAGTATAAAGGGTTCGCGTGAGTGTGCAGGCGGTGGACGCATGAGGTGAGAACGCTTGTGGTTTTCGGTGGCGTGAGTAAATCGCATCTGGCCAGTATGTGCTGGAGTAATGGACAGTACATTCTTGTGTTTATTCACATTCGTTCACAATGTTTTTAAAAGTTCTCATATGAATCGTAGTCAGGGCAGTCTGTAAGTACGTAAATGTTCGCATGGAGGAGGCTTCGTCATGAAGCTTCGTTGATGAACAGGTTGAGAATCGTAGGAAGGACTAGCGATGAGACGAAGGATGAGCTTACGTATAATCGTTCAACTTTTTGCCATGATAATGGGAGTATTACTGTGTGCTGGTGTGATAAAGATGCCACAAGCTGGGGCACAAACTGAGGGTGGTAATCTTGAAAAACCGCCAACTAACGTGACGATGAGTGTACCGGGTTATGCGGGATATTCGCTCGGAGTTATAGGAGTGACAGCAGCAGGTCAATTTGTATACTGCCATGAATGGGGAATAGCTGAAGAATGGAAATTTACTAGTGCTACCCAGCTTCCTGATACTGCTCAAGCACGTGCAATGGGATATTTACTGCCTAAGTATCAACCACTACATGATTCTCTTACTCATGCAGCGCTTGCTTACCTCGTTCATGATCATTTCGAATTACAATCCTCTCGTCACTTATGGGATAAGGCGAAAGATGCTGTTTTGAAAGCAATCCCTGGGCTAAGTGACAAAGTGAAATCTTTATGGGAAGAGGGCTTAGCTAATGCCGTAGCGGATACTCAGGTAAGTGTGGAATATCTGCAGTCAAAAAGACGTGGGCAGGTGCTCGTACGTGTCGTGAACGCGAAAGGTGAAGCTATAGAAAATGTTCCAGTAACCGTTGAACTTCATGGCCCGGCGCAATTTGATACGAACTCGTCTACATCTATAACGGTGATGAGTAAGGCAGGGCCTGTTTCTCTCAATTGGACGGCAACAGGTGATGGGGAAGTAAGTACATCGCAATCAGCAACTGTCCCCACATTAGATGATATGGAAAGTGCACAAAATTTCGTTAGATTAGGCGAATCAAAGCAAGCTCGATATGAGGGTATTCGATTCAGTGTGAAGAAAACTTTCCAGCCGCAATTATCTACTGCAGTTGATTCACGAGTACATGAAGCAGGAAAGCCTACCAATGATTCGCTAACTGTGGGAGTTAAAACTGGTGAAGATTGGGAAGGTGGAGTAGTTTTATCCGTCGAAGGATACTTATTTACTGGGCTGACACATGATAGGCTTACTGAGCTCAGTGAGTCGTCACAAGCCGCCGTAAAAAACGACGAAACTGCTGTGCAGTATCTAAAGCGATTAGAAAATCTAGGATTACGAGTTGCTGGGACATCTCATGTAGATGTCAGTGGGAAAGATCAGACATTCGAGGCGCTCGCATACGATGTCGGAGGTTCTGCTAACCCGTTACTTGTGGATGAAGAAGGAAAATTCGCTTCATGGGTATGGGTTATCGATAAAGCTAAGCAAAGTCCTGATGCTGCTCAATGGATTGAGCATGATGCGATTTCAGGTCTGCTTGAGGTATCGGAGAGCTTCTCTACTCGTCGTCATGTCATAGTGGATTCAACTGTTACCGAACATTCTGCGCAGGTGGGAGCTCAGCTCACTGATCGCATAACCGTTTCCGGTTTTCCTGACGATCACGGGAAATTCCTTGGAAATGAAAAATTCGGTTGGAAGCCTGATGAAAAATATGCCACCGTTAGCGTCTACTGGTCCCTTAATAAGCCAGATAAAGTGCAAGTTCCTGCAGAAGATAATGAGCATAAACTTATAGGAAGCTGGACATATAAAGCAGTCAATGGTGTAATAGCTGTCGGCGGTGGTAGGCCGGACGCATTTGGTCATGAAGTGCGTATTAATGCGCAAAAGCATGGGTATTATGCATTCGTATATTCATTTGCAGGCGATGACCGTGTCATGCCAGCTACTAGCGCGTGGAATGATGAATGGGAATATACACGAGTCATTGATGCTCAGGAAAAGACCTTGATAACAACTCATGTATCGGATGAGTCAGTGGAGCCTGGCAGCAACTTTAATGATATTGCTCGAGTAGAAGGACACGTACCTGAAGGATCCTATGTAACGTTCTCAGCTTATGATGCGGTCGCGAATAACTCACAAATGGGAATGGGACCAGAGCTTTTACATGAATCGCGTGTAGCAATTAATGATTCCATGCGTCAAAACGACGGAAGCTTTATTGTAACAAGTCCGAAGGTGCACACTCAGGTATCGGGTACAGTATTTTGGAAAGCAACTGTATGGGATGCATCCGGTCAAATTCTTGCTTCGCATGGATTAGGCGTTGAAGGAGAGGACACGACAATTGTACCGCCGCCTCCGATACCGCCAGATAAACCGCAACTAAGTAGGACAGGAGCTGATCTCAATATACTGCCGACCGTCACAGTGATAATGGGAATTGTAGCATTCCTCGCGCTCGCTCTACGAGCAATAACGATGGTGATTATGGATAATAAGAGTGGGCAGCATCGTAGCGGAAGTAGGAACCATGTCTGGGGCAATCGGCAAGGATCGTCTTATTCACGAGGGGCAATGAGGTCAGCACAACAAAACCATCCACGGCATCGGAAAAGTTGAGTGTAAGAAGATGTGAAAAGTGAGTTAGTCATGAGTGCTAACTCACTGCATCACTGCGCTTAAACTTAATGTGATTTGTGTATGTAAGTGCTGTGCATGCGAATACAGATACTGGTAGTGTAAGCCTGCTAGCACGACCAGTAGTGTAAGCTAACAAATCTCTCACAAACGAACAACATTTTTTGTTCTCTTTTGCGTTTTATATGTGATATAGGTTACAATAAATGTGTTCCTAACCAAGAAGTTAGAACTTTTGTAGAGAGGTTTTTAGAAACAAAGGAGCGTCGCAATGAAGGCGATCGTAGCTACACAAGACAAGAAAGCAGCAGTTGTTGACAAGGAACTTCGTCCATTGAATTATGGTGAAGCTTTGCTGGATATGGAATGCTGTGGTGTATGTCATACAGATATGCACGTTATGCACCAAGACTTCGGCGATAAGACTGGCGTAGTGCTTGGCCATGAAGGTATCGGAGTCGTAAAGGAAGTAGCTAAAGGCGTTACTACTTTGAAGGTTGGCGACCGTGTATCCGTAGCATGGTTCTTCAAGGGATGCGGACATTGCGAATACTGCACTACTGGCCGTGAGACATTGTGCCGTTCTGTTCTTAATGCAGGTTATACCGCTGATGGTGGTATGGCTCAGGAGTGCATCGTTCCAGCTGATTATGCAGTTAAGGTTCCAGAGGGTCTCGACTCAATGGCTGCAAGTTCCATTACGTGTGCAGGTGTAACTTGCTACAAGGCTATCAAGGAATCAGGTGTTCGCCCAGGTGAATGGATCCTTATTTCTGGTCTTGGTGGCTTGGGCAATCTCGCTCTCCAGTATGCAAAGAACGTATTCCAAGCCAAGGTAATTGCTGTTGATATCAATGACGAACAGCTTGAATTCGCAAAGAAGTTCGGTGCAGATTTAACAATCAATCCTTTGCGTGAAGACGTTGGTGAAACTGTACAGCGTGAATGTGGCGGCGCTCACGGTGCAGTAGTTACTGCAGTTGGTAAGAGTGCGTTCAACGGTGCTGTAGATGCTTTGCGCGCTGGCGGTACTCTCGCAGCTGTTGGTTTGCCAACCGAATCCATGGATTTGAACATCCCACGCTTGGTGCTCGATGGTATTCGCGTCGTTGGTTCCCTTGTAGGTACTCGTAAGGATCTTGAGGAAGCATTCCAGTTTGGTGCTGAAGGCAAGGTAGTACCACAGTGCCAGTCTCGCCCAATGGAAGATATCAACGATATCTTCGAAGAGATGGAGCAAGGCAAGATTCGCGGCCGTATGGTTATCGATCTTAAGCACTAAGAATCTGATAACACGATGCACCGGGCTCTAGGATGCTAGGGTTCTGCGGCTTTTGAAAAAATATTTGGCTGGTAAACGTTTGTAAAGCGCGTACCAGCCATTTTTTCATAAGTTTTGCTGTATATCTTGAATGTTGATTCTATGCGTGTTCGCGATTTAAGAGATTTGGCAGTTTGATAGACCACGAAACTACTTAAGAATTTTCAACAGCGTCCTCAGCAGCTGCTCGCTCTTTACCGTACATTTCAGGGATAAAACGTTCTTGATCATGAAGCTTTTGCCATAGAACAGCATCGCCAGTTTCAAAGCTTTTACTCACGTCAAGAATTCGCTGATTAGATGAACCGCGGAATTGGAGTAATGAATCATGAAGCGTGCTGATATATCGACCGTCGACCAAAATATCAATATTGTGGAGTAGTTCAATCTTGTCAGGGGTTTCGCCCTCGCGCATGAGTTCTTCCCATGTGTAGCCTGTCCAAGCCCAGATATCTTTAGAATGACCGAATTCTTTTCGAATGCGATTAGTTAATGTCAGCAGCATGGGGGTATTAAGTAATGGTTCGCCACCCAAGAGCGTAAGGCCTTGGACATAGTCCAAGCTCAAATCGGCAATAATTTGATCTTCAAGTTCCTGAGTATATTCATGTCCCGCTTGGAAATCCCAGATAGATGAATTGTAGCATTCGTGGCAATGAAAAGGACAACCACTTACATAGAGCGAGCATCTGATACCTTCACCGTCAGTGACGATAAAACGCTTATAATCTGCGACTATGTTCCTCGAGAGTTTGCGTCCGTCCCATTGACCTGCGCGAGGATTATTCGCGAGATCGGTAGGAATAGAAGGTCCGCGATTTATTTCATTCGCTGCAAAATCACGGTGAGCACTAGTACGCGGTCGTGCCGTGCTGCGATGAGGATCGTTCGTTGATGATTGTGTGATGCCAGTTTTCTTAAAATTCTCGGTCATAGTTGTTTCGTTTAGTTTTTCCGATTGCTTTTACGAAGTTGCTTTGAAGATCAGTATCTAGGTACCTAGGCGCGAAGAATCTATGTCGATAGTTCATTTGTGTCTAAAGACGAGTAGGTAATGTCGAGTAAGACTAGAGGCCTTGTTCGCAGTGAATCAAGGCCTCCAATTGTGTTACTTACCGTATCGCTTAGTGCTATTTCACCTCATACGAAGTGAAAATTGAAAACGGTATATTACTTAGCTTCGTCCCACCATTCGCGCACAGTTCCATCGCTCAATGTGACGTGTCCGGTTTCGCCAGCCATATGCTTAACGCGATGAGCGATTTCTTCATGACGACCATGTGCCATAGGGCGCTGAACAGGGTTACCCAAGTAACCGCAAGTACGCTTGGTTACATTGCACTTATTCGGATCATTGTTGCCACACTCAGGGCACTTAAAGCCGGTTTCTGTTGGTTCGAAATCGCCTTCAAATCCGCATTCGAAGCAATGGTCAATAGGCGTGTTGGTACCTAAGTAGCCAATGCCGATATTATGTGCATAATCCCATACAGCTTCAAGTGCCTTAGGATTTGCCTGAAGGCTTGGGAATTCACAGTAGTTAATGAAGCCACCATTTGCGAGGTATGGGAAATCACGCTCATAAGAGAGCTTCTCCATAGGAGTTGGGCGAAGCCATACAGGATAGTGGAAGGAGTTGGTATAGAAATCGTGATCTGTTACGCCATCAATAGAGCCAAACTGTTCCTTATCCAAACGAGCAAAACGATCGGTCAAGGACTCTGCAGGAGTGGAGTATACCGAGTAATGATAGCCTTCTGCGTTATCCCAGTCTATGCACAAATTATGCATACGGCGCACAATTTCCAAAGCAAATTCTTTGCCGTTTTCGTCCCATGTATGATCTTGCATCCAGTCTTTGCCATAGAACATTGCTACGGTTTCATAAAGACCGATGTATCCCAGGGAAACGGTTGCGCGAGAACGATTAAAGAGCTGATCTACGCTATCGCCTGGCTGTAAACGACCAAATGCGCCGTGCTGGAAGAGAGTTGGAGCATTGATCGGAGTTGCTTCCTTGCAGCGCTTGATGCGGAATTGCAAAGCTTCATGAGCAATTTCCATACGCTGATCGAATAACTTCCAGAAACGATCTTTATCGCCATGAGATTCCAGAGCAATACGAGGAATGTTTACAGTGACAACACCGAGATTCAAACGAGAATCTTCAACGTCCTTCCCTGTATCTGGGTCGGTCCAGCCATTCAGGAATGAACGACAACCCATAGGAGCCTTGAAGGAACCAGTAATCTTTACGATATTTTCGTAGAAAACGATGTCTGGATACATGCGTTTTGTAGCGCACTCAAGCGCAAGTTCCTTCATATCGTAATTTGGCTCGCCCTGCTTTGAATTTACGCCGTGCTTAACGGTATAAACGAGCTTAGGGAAAATAGCAGTGTGGCGATCCTTGCCTAAACCACGAATGCGAACAAGGAAGATAGCGCGCTGGATTTCACGAGCGAACCAATCTTGACCAAGACCAAAACCAACTGTAACGAATGGAGTCTGACCATTGCTAATACGGTTGGAATTAATCTGATATTCCATGGTCTGCATTGCATCGTAGATATTCTTACGTGTAAGAATCTTCGCATAAATCTCGCGAATCTGCTCAAGCTCATCGACGTCGTCATGGAATGGGGTATCCATAGGAAGAGGAGCGCGGTTTTCAAAGTGTAACCAGTCAGCTTCACGTTCCTTGAATGCGGCGATAGCGCGCTTAGCTACGTCAATTGGCTCACCGTCAGGGAATACTGTACGAGCCATGTCCAAATTCTTAGCATAGTCGAGCTTTGCATATGGTGCGAGCATTTCATCAGCGCGGTTTACAGTCTGTCCGCCGTACTGGGAACCTGCGATATCCTTAATAATCTGAGTAATCTGTGTAGCAGCAGTACCGATAGACTTTGGAGAATCCATCATAGCGTTGCCCAGAATGAATCCGTTAGCAAGCATGTTGCCGAAATCAGGTAATGAGCAGTTCGTCATTGGGGTGAATGGGCTGTAATCAGCATCGTGGAAATGAATATCACCTTTAATATGAGCATTCGCAACTTCAGGAGGCAGCATGCTCATAGCGCTTGCCTTGGATACGGCTCCTGCAAGCAAATCGCGCTGTGTTGCATAAACGTTGGAATCCTTGTTTGCATTCTCGCGCATAATAGTTTCATCGTGATTAACGAAACGCTTGATAGCTTCATTAACATCGCTTGCCTTCGCGCGAGCGATGTCCTTATTGAGGCGCCATGAGGTGTATGCTTCGGCGATTTCGTACAAATGATTATTGATGAGTGTATGCTCAACTGCATTCTGAATATCATCAATGCGAACGTTGCCTGTGTATCGTCCAGCAATAGTGCTTTCTACGGCAGATGTCATATCCTCAATGAGGCGTGTATTTTGCGAATTTGTATTTTCGCCTACTGCGTGGAAAGCAGCTTCAATCGCGTGAATAATATTCATGCGGTCAAAAGGAACGACGCGACCATCGCGCTTTTCTACCTTGGTTCCTTTAACGGAAACGGCAGTATCCTCAATAACAGTTGCAGTTGTCATTTACCTCGTCACCTTCAAACTTTCATAAACCTCTTATGTATCGCTAATGTGTGTTATCTCGATGCTGAGTTAAGCAGCATTAGCGAAGAGCATGTATGAAACATTAACTCTATGTCTAGACGGATTTTTACCTAAATACAGTAATTCATAATATAGTGAAATACTATATATAGTGTTTTTGGAGGATTGTGGATAATGTGGATAACTACAGTATTTGGCTCAAATCGTTGCGTGTCTGAGTGGATAGTTTAGTGGATAAACTATCGCGAAATACTAGATATTGAGTCTCAAGAAGTTGAAGACACGACATGCCGTAGTAAAAAATTTTTAAGAATAAATTAGGAAATAAGAAAATGAGAGAATGACGTGCGGAGCGGGCGTATATATATGGTTTTTTGCATTATTGCCCATTTCTGATTCGCGAATCCGCATAAATACGTAGCGTGAAAAACATCAAATGGGCAAAAGTGCAAAAAAGTATTTTTATTCATCTACGCCAAACAAAAAGGCTTGGTTATATACGTATAACATATATAACCAAGCCTAATCCAAATTAGCCTAATCCAAATTAGCCTAGTCTAAATTAGCCTAGTCTAACTGAGTCTAGCCCAGTCTAGTTTTCGAACGCGAGTTCTTCATTGTAGTTGGAATCCTTGGTTTCTTTCGTGAGCACCAAAGATATTAAGGTGAGAACCGAGGCAATTGCGAGATACACACCAACCATCCATGTGCTGCCGCCAGCTGCACGCCACAAGGCAACAGCGATAATTGGAGCTAATGCAGCACCGAGGATAGAGCTGATATTGTAAGCAATAGCAGAACCAGTGTATCGAACGTTGGTAGGGAACATCTCAGGTAAGAAAGCGCCCATAGGGCCAAACGTAATACCCATCATGATGAATCCAATGATCAAGAATGCTTCTACGAGCCATACGCTTGCTGGGCTACCATGATGGAAGTCTAGGAACAATGGGAAGAGCAAACCGAAGATGATAATTGCGACAGTTACCCAAATGAGAAGCTTACGGCGACCAATCTTATCGGCCCATGGACCGGAAACGAGGGTGAAAATACCAAAGAAGATAACGCCGACGATCTGCATTAAAACGAACTGAGTATAAGGGATTCCAAGCCCATTCTTGTCAACGGTTGTTGTGCCAAAGGAAAGAATCCACGTTGTCGTCAAATAGAAGAGAACATAGGTAGCAAGCATAGCAAATGTGCCGAGAACCACTTCCTTGAAATGGAAACGGAAAGTATCAACGAGAGGGGACTTCACGACCTTGTCTTGTTCAACGGCCTTCTTGAAGGTCTCAGATTCATTGAGCTTAACACGTACCCACATGCCTACAGCAACCATAATGGCAGAGAAGATGAATGGAATTCGCCAGCCCCATGCCAAGAATGCTTCTGACTGGAGTACTGAGCTCGTTGGGTGAGGAAGTGCAAAGTTGATAATCAGGAAGAGCCCGTTAGCGATAATGAAGCCGATTGGTGCACCAAGCTGTGGGAAAGTACCATACAGTGCGCGCTTGTCAGCTGGAGCATTTTCTGTTGCGACGAGAGCAGCACCGGACCATTCACCACCCAAAGCAAAACCTTGAGTCAAACGCAGTATGAGAAGGAAGAATGGAGCCCATAAACCAATCTGCTGATACGTAGGAAGAAGTCCGATAATGAATGTGGCGATACCCATAGTGAGCAGGGAAATTACCAAAGTAGTTTTACGGCCAAGGCGATCGCCTAAATGTCCGAAGAAAATTGCACCCAATGGGCGAGCTACCATTGCAGCGCCGAAAACAGCAAATGAGCTCAGCAAGTTAACTGTATCATTTCCTGCTGGGAAGAAAAGTTTAGGAAATACAAGTGCTGCAGCAGTTGCGTATACGTAGAAATCATAAAATTCGATAGTTGTTCCTACGAGAGAAGCTGCAATAACTTGTGCAGGAGTGTTGATTCCCGACTTGTGTCCCGTCTGTGCGGAAGTCTCTTGAGTCGTAGACACGATTGCTTCTTTCTTTCTCTGTATAAGTTATGGAGAGTCACAAAATCAAATAAATTCGAAACCCTCATACATAAAGCAAAAGCAGCTCGGATGTTTTGCATCTCTGCTGCTTTGTTCTGTTTAGCATTATTGCATTTCGAGACGACGTATAGGCAAATAGTCCACGTAGTGAGAAAGATTTTGCGAATTTCAATGATTAAGCACAGTAATTAAGCACAATGCTAGAGCTCAACGATAGAGCATAAAGCTTAAAAGCGATGCTGATATTTTACTAACGCGGTCGTGAGATGCTTCACGATTGTTTGGGAAATACGAATTATGTATGGTGTGTACGCTGTCTATACAAAGTGTGTGAAGCTATATAGTACGTGAGGAGGCGGGGAACTCGTATTTTATGTATCGCGATTTACAATGCGAATAGGATTTTGCGCGTACGATTATGCGAAAACGGTATAAAACGGTATAAAGAAGTTAAATTATGAAAATTGTTGTCGCTCCGGACTCGTTTAAAGGAAGCCTAACTGCACAGCAAGCAGCTGACGCGATAGAAATTGGCATTCGTCGTGTATTGCCGCAAGCAAATATTGTTACGGTTCCTATGGCAGACGGCGGTGAAGGAACTGTGCAATCGCTTGTTGACGCTACCGGCGGTTATCTTGTGACAGCTGAAGTTGTCAATCCGCTAGGGAAAATGTGTCGTGCACAATATGGGTTTTTAGGTAATACCAGTCTTAATGATAAAAGTGTGCATGATGACACGACACATGAGGAGAACTCACTGGGTGATTGCACGGCCGTTATTGAGATGGCTCAGGCATCAGGAATTCAGTTTGTTAATGAGTTAACGATGAATCCTTTGACCGCAACGACATATGGAACCGGTCAGCTTATTAAAGATGCGTTGGATAGAGGAGCTACAAAGATTATTGTCGGTCTTGGCGGTTCTGCGACAAATGATGGTGGCGCTGGCATGGCTCAAGCTTTAGGCGTGCATTTGAAAGATGCCGATGGTAACGAGCTGGACTTTGGAGGAGCTGAATTAGCTAGATTGGAATCCATCGATTGCTCGCAGATGGATGAGCGATTGAAGTACGTTGAGATAATTCTTGCTAGCGATGTGACTAATCCGTTAACTGGTTCGCGTGGAGCATCTGCGGTATTTGGGCCGCAAAAGGGTGCAAGTGATGACATGATTATGCAGCTTGATGCTGCTTTGATGCATTATGCAAAAATTATTCGTGAGCAATGCGGTCGTGACGTAGAAAATATACCAGGATCAGGGGCTGCTGGAGGGCTCGGTGCGGGATTTTTAGCGTTTACGCGCGCATCTATAAAGCCGGGAGTCAGCGTGATGATTGAAGCGACCCATTTGAAAGAGAAAGCAGTCGGAGCAGATTTATGCATTACCGGTGAAGGCGGGATTGACTCTCAAACCCAGTACGGTAAAACTCCATTAGGCGTAGCTCAAGCTGTGAAAGATGCTGCTCAACAATGTACAGTTATTGCGCTCGCTGGGAAAGTAGGTTCGGGGGCAGAGATACTTTACGATATGGGTATTGATGCGATTTTTGGAATAATTCCTGGTGTATCAACTATGAGTGAAGCTATTGAGCAGGCGAGTGAGAATGTGTCGCGCATGGCGGAGAATGTAGTTCGCTTAGTCCATTCTTCAGAGTTCTAAAGCGAGGATTGTCAAGACGATGGGCACGTTACAATAGATATCACTAAGTAGATTGGCCTGTACCAAATCGACGTGCTAAATCAGTACAGCTATTGGTTGGAACAGTGAGATGCACAGTGCTAAACAGGCACTGTGCTAAGTCGGCACAGTGCTAAAACAGGTACAGACAGACACGAGGATGAGTAAGGAGTTGCAATGCTAAACGTCGCTATCGTTGAAGACGATGAAAATGCAGCTCAATTTCTCGTGCGGAGCCTATCTCTCTATATGCGTTCTCAATATACGGGTCAAGAGGATTCGCACCATGAAAACTATCATGATTCTGGCGCTGAAAGCATTGTTAATCCGTTGCCCACAATGCTTTCGCATGGAGAAGTATCTGAGAAAGATCACAGCATAAAGCACTCAAGAACGCCAAATAATGTGCACAATCAGCAGCTTAATATCACCTATTTTCCTGAAGCTACACGATTCTTGGAAAGCTATAATTCTACGTACGATATCGTTTTCATGGATATTGATATGCCTAATATGAACGGTTTACAAGCGGCGCGGCGACTGCGTAGTTTAGATCCGGCTGTTCTACTCATTTTTGTAACAAGTATGGCGCAGTTTGCAGCTCATGGATATGAAGTTGATGCTCTCGATTACATCGTTAAACCATATAATTTTGCTGATTTCTCACGCAAAATGGATCGTGTAATGCGTATCGTCCAGTCGCAAGATGAAGCAATCTTTCTATCGCATCAAGGTGGTATGACGCGACTTAAATTGCGCGATATCTATTACATCGAGGTACGCGGGCATACATTACGGTATGTGACCAGTCAGGGTGTTATTTCTGAATCTGCTACACTTACCGCTGCTTTAGCGAAACTGGAAGGGCATGGGTTTATCCGCAGTGCGAAGGCATTCATCGTCAATTCGCATTACATCGAGCAGGTGAGAGGTAATGTGCTCATTATGACGGATAACGTGCAAATCCCTATAGGGCGCGCCTTTAAAAAGGAGTTTATGGAGAAATTTGCGCTAGCGATAGGGCAAGGAAACGTATGAATACCATAGTGAACGCCATAGTAGAGATATCTGCGTCCTTCTTAGCAGATACCGGTTTTGGTTTTGAATTTCTTATCTCGCTCGTATTGTGCGCAGGACATATGCCACGGCGTAGTTATTTTGCCGCACGTATGGCAGGAGCCGTTGCCCTAGTAACTATTTTCTTATGGGGCTGGAATCATATTTTCCCTGTGACACTTGCTACATCTATTGTTCATTACATCGTGTTCTTTGCTCTTATCGTTGCGTGCGCTGTGTTATGCTGGGCAATCGACAGCGAGCAGGCTTTAGTTGTGACAATTGCTGCTGGAATTCTCCAACATTGTTGTTATCGTGCTGCATCGTTAATCGGCTATGGTATAAGCGATACCGCGCACTTATCGCTTCAATGTGGCTCATATATGTACGTCCTTTCTCTTATCCCAATTTTTATCCTGGGATGGTGGTGTTTTGCTCGGCTTTTGCGTTTTAGCGATTTTCATATGAATTACCGCTCATTCATACCCCTTACGGGAGGAATGTTGGTATGCGCAAATATATTGACGAACGCTTTCGAATCCTTGGCATTGGATACTACGAGCGAAGTGAGATTTGTTTTCGCGCTTTTCGATCTTGTTAGTAGCTTTTTCTTCATGATGCTTTTATTACAAATGATGAAACGTCATCATGCTGAGAATAATTCTTTGGTCCTTGAACGCATGCTTGCCGAACAGAGGAAGCAACTAGCTAGTTCGAAAGAAGTAATTGATCTGATTAATATCAAAACACATGATGTTAAAAAACAATTAGGATCGTTAGGTCGTCTCATAGATCCGCAAGAGCAAGCAGAATTGCAGGAAATGCTTAATATTTACGACTCAACGGTCGATACTGGCAATGATACTCTTGATGTCGTTTTGCAGGAAAAATCGTTGATTTGCGAGAAACGAAAGATTCGTTTTGAACGCATCGTAGATGGAAAACTTTTGTATTTCGTGCGTTCTCATGATATTTATGCACTTTTTGGAAATGCATTGGATAATGCGATTGAAGCAGTGAGTCATCTCGAGGAAGAGAAACGATACATTTCCTTGGATGTGAGACAAAATCGTGCAATGATTGCTGTCGTCGTAAAAAATCCTTTTGAGGGAACTGTCGAATTTGTGGATGATTTACCGCGCACAACTACTGGTGATGATGCATACCATGGTTTCGGTACTCGATCAATCCGCATGATTACCCAGCGATATGGCGGGGTGATGGCGATTTCGACGGATGATAATATCTTTACTTTGTCTCTTCTCATTCCAGTGAGATGAACGCGGGACGCGCGCATACCGTATGGAAATAATTTAGTTAAAGCATTTTGAGATGCATTTTATGTCGTTTGCGAAGAATGACTAGAACATTAGGATTCTCTCTCGCATACTAATAGTGAGCAAAACTGGCACGAGGCAAGTGCCACAACGCCCACAAATCGAGGAGGATGAAAGATGGCAAGCCATTCGCGAATTTGGCGTGGTATAACCGCAATTGGAGCGTTACTACTATCGCTAGCTATGGTAGCTGCGGTAACACTTGAAATGTATCGCACATCTGTCGACGCAGCATTAGGCACGAGGTCTCAGCGTACCGTAACACAATCGACGAAGAATGATAAAGATACGTGGAACTATCAGTCGTCGTTCAAGACGGCGAAAGAAGCATATGATGGTTTCAAGAATTTCGCTCTTAAAGAGGGCGAGGAAACAAATGTTCTCTTAAAGAATGATAACCAAGCATTGCCACTAAGCAAGAATGCAAAAATTACGATGTTTGGTGTACGAAGCTATGCCCCT
Organism: Alloscardovia theropitheci; assembly: GCF_004332295.1. Taxonomy (GTDB): domain Bacteria; phylum Actinomycetota; class Actinomycetes; order Actinomycetales; family Bifidobacteriaceae; genus Alloscardovia; species Alloscardovia theropitheci. The sequence goes on along the minus strand of NZ_RXLP01000025.1, from coordinate 37,752 downwards.
GTATATGGAAGCTCTGGCGGATCGATTGCTGATGGATATTCCACAGTCCAAATTACTGAAGCTTTTAAGGAGAAGGGTTTCCAGATTAACCCTTCTATGCTTTCTGCATATGAATCGTATTTCAAAGGGCAGAAATGGACAAAGCCAAAGTTTGGTAGCGGTCTTATCCCGGAGTATGAATCCATTACTTCTTACAATAATCCACATGAATTGAGTCTTAATGAGCTCAAGCGTCTCAACCCTAACTATGCATCTGAATATAAGGATTACAATGATGCTGCGGTTGTCGTAGTAGGTCGTCCAGCTGGTGAAAACGGTGATGGATATACTCCAGGGCAGGCAGGATTAGCTGATGGAGTGCATACTGTAACCGGTAATATCTTGAGTCTTTCTGATGAGGAAATGGCGATTATTCACGAAGCAGAAGCAAACTTCAAGAAAGTTATCGTTCTCGTGAATTCTACAAATCCAATGGAAATTGCAAATTTGCAAGATGACGCAAATATCGATGCAATTATGTGGATTGGCTTCCCAGGTGCATACGGATTCTACGGCGTGGCTGACACTCTCAATGGAACGGTTAATCCTTCTGGTGCATTAGGAGACGTATTTGCAAAGAATTCGGCTCTAGCCCCTGCAATGGCAAACTATGGAAATATTCCATGGAAAAATGCGCATGACTTCAGTGAAGATGCTGCAGTGAACTCATACCTCATTCAGGCAGAAGGAATTTACACCGGTTATCGTTATTACGAAACTCGTTACGCAGATATCGTCAGTGGTCGCGGTGGCGCACAGGCATCTGCCGGCACATACGCGGCTGCAGATGGTACAGTTGCGACGAGCGATGGTACGTGGGACTATAACAACGAAGTAACGTATCCATTTGGTTATGGACTGAGCTATACAACGTTTGAGCGTAAGCTCAATTCTGTTCAGGTCAACGGTGATAAGAAGTCAGCTACTGCAAGCGTCACCGTAACTAACACAGGAAAAGTTGCTGGTAAGACACCTATTCAACTTTATGCGAGCGCTCCTTATACGCAGTATGACAGGGATAACGGTGTAGAAAAGTCAGCTATTGAGCTTATAGATTTTGAAAAGACTGATATCTTACAGCCTGGAGAATCTCAAACTATTGAGATGAAAGTGGATCTATCGGTTCTTGCAAGCTACGATGCGAAGACGGCAAAGACTTTCATTATGGATCCAGGTCGTTATTATTTCTCGCTAGGTGATAACGTCCATGAAGCACTTAATAACGTATTATCTGCTCAAGGAATTCAACCTGAAATGACAGATACAGTTACAAATAATCAGTCATCTCGCACAGCTAATTCCCAAAGCGTGGTTGACGATACCGTTCAACAGTGGGATGTAGATGGTGATGTTGATTCAGTAACCTTCGCTGTATCAAAGTCAGGACAGAAGATTACGAATAAACTTTCTGAGGGTGACTATGCTACTGATTTCAACGCATTCCAGCCAGGAACTGTAACGTATCTGTCACGTAGTAATTGGGAAGGAACGTACCCTCACACATATGAAGGATTAGAAGCTACTGGACGCTTAGCTGAACTTTTAGGCAATGATTTTATCAAGCTCAAGAAGAATGAAGATACATCTGATATTAAGTTTGGCGATAAGTCTAGCTCACTGACCATCAATGATATGAAGGGCGCTTCTTACGATGATGAACGTTGGGGCGAGCTCATTGATAAGGTAACGCTGCAAGAATATCTCGATTTTGCGGCTAACGCTTTCCACGCAATTGGTGGAATGCCTTCAATCGGGCTTCCAGACATGACATCTGATGATGGGCCAGGCGGTTCTGATTCGCATCTTCTGTCTGAAGGTCAGTATCAAGGAACGCCATATGCTGATGGTGAGAAGTATAACAAAGCAACGCGTGTAGCTCCTTCACCTGTTAATCTCGCATACACGTGGAATAAGGAACTTGCTTATGAAAATGGGCAAATCCTCATGGGCGAGAGCACTTTGGTACTCAATCTTCCTATTATGATTGGCCCTGCAATGAACCTGCACCGTCATGCTTACAACAGTCGCGGTGTGGAATATTACTCTGAAGATCCGGTGCTCTCTGGTTACACGGGTAGTGCTGTAGTTCAAGGCGCCCAGAGTAAGGGAACATTGGTAAACGTCAAGCATTTGGCGTTTAACGATCAGGAAATTAACCGTTCGGGTATCGCTGTGTTTATGAACGAGCAGAAAGCACGCGAGCTTGAATTGCGTAATTTCCAACAAGCATTCGAAGGCAACGGTCAACCAGCATCATTCTCGCAAGATAAGAATAAGGATAAGCGATATGGTGAAGGTGCTCGCGGCGTTATGACGTCTTACAACCGCATAGGTGCAGTAGCTCCAAGTGCTAATCGTTCAGTGATGGTCGATATTTTGCGCGATGAATGGGGCTTCAAGGGATATAACGTAACTGACTTTACATCTATCTCGTTGAAAGCTGCTCCAAAGGAGTCCACGCTCGCAGGAACGGTTGCATTCTGTGGATTTGGTCCACAAGGAATTGACTACTGGACTGTGGAAGGACTGTCGGGAGACCGTGACATGCTGCTTGCGATTAAGCAGAACTTGCATTATGCACTGTATGCGCTTGCAAACTCAGCAGCTCTTAACGGTGTTAACTCAAGTACCCACACAGTTAATGTAATGACCTCATGGCGTATAGGATACATTGTGGCTTTGGTAGTTGCAGGTGCCATGGTATTAGCAGGATTAGCTGGATACATTATCAGTATCATGCGCGCTCGCAAGGGTATCATACGTGGTGTGAAGTCTCACGAAACTTCTGCTGGCGAGTCGATCGTTGAAGACCATAACGATAATTCATCCGTCACATCTAAGGAAAGGAACTAGACATGGCTACTTTCATGAAAAAATCATGGCGTGAGATTATCGCTGCCGTTGCTACACTGGCTGCCTTGATCATTGTTATCGTCAGCGGTACCACAGGATTCTTGGCAGGAAATGCCATAAATTATCCAGCAATTGGTCTGTCTATTCTCGCTGTCGTGGCGTTAACTGCAGATGTTGCATTGATGATTCGTGGCAATAAGATCGCGGTAGAAGGCATGCCTTCACTTCGTTCTATCATCAGCGACGGGTTGTTAATCGTGTCCATAGCAAGCATTTGCGCGGCACTCGCATTTCTCCTTGTGAGGCGTATGCCGCTAGTGGCAGATATTTATTTTATTCCTGTCAATCATCCTGCTGCTGAAGATGTAGCAATGAACATGACTATTGCTGCACTTGTAGGGTATGTAATAGCCGTATTGCTTTTAATCGTGGAATCATTTATGTCACGTACGAGCATGAGTGTTAAACACGATGAAGCAGTACAGGATTCTCCAGCCAAGAAGTAAATCGCTAAATGAGTCATTAATGAAGCGATAATCGATATAAAAATATCTGAAATGAAGGAAAGTTCTCTAGTATTGTGCAGGTTTTTAAGCTGAGAATACTAGAGAACTATCCTCTTCATTCGTACAATAAGGCTATAGCCTTGAGCATTTTTGCACGATTTAATTAAAAGAAATTAATTTAAACCTTTAGATATACAGATTCAAGGACAGTATATGCGTTCAGTAACTCTTCACACACAATGGGCATATCGCCATCTTGATAGCAATGAGGTGTGGCAAGATGTGACTATCCCTCACGATGCAATGCTCAGTGAACCACGCTATGAGCAGGCAATTAGCGGTATTAATTCTGGTTGGTATGACGGTCGAGATTATGAGTACGTGCGCACAATTTCACTCGCTGACTTAGAGGAATGTGCAGACGTAACACAATCAATCGATGATGGTGCTGATAAAGGAATTTATGTACTTGAATTTGAAGGCGTATACCAGCATGCTCGCGTTTATCTTGATGATCGAGAAATTGCATATCGTCCATATGGATATACGAATTTTACGGTAGATATTTCCGAACAATTACGCGATGGCAAACCGCATCGTTTACGAGTAATCGCTAGAAATGCCGATCAACCAAATTCCCGGTGGTATTCGGGTGCAGGAATTTATCGCCCTGTTCGGCTGTGGTATGCATATGATAATGCCATTGATATAGATGGTCTTTATATGACAACTGAGAGCATTGATGGTGTAGAGCAGTTGGGACGAATTGCGCGTATAGCACATATCTCAGCTGTTGCAGAAACTCGCAAACCTGCACACGTTATCTTTGAACTTACAGATCGCCAGGGGAGTGTCGTAGCCACCGGCGAAGCAGACTCGACGGATAATTCTCCAGCACATGTCGTGATGACAGTTCATGATGCTCAACTGTGGGATACAAATCATCCATATTTGTATACGTTGCGTGCTCGTCTGGAGAAGACACAGGACGCGCAAGATTCTCACGAAGACTTATCCGGTCACGCCACATACGCAATTTTGGATGAAGCGACTACACAAGTGGGTATTCGCACACTTGAATGGGGAAATGAGGGAATTCTTCTTAATGGTAAGCGAGTTATCGTTCAGGGTGCGTGCATTCATCACGATAATGGCGTGCTCGGTGCCCGTGCATACGAGGATGCTGAATGGCGTAAAGTCGCTCTAATGCAACGAGCAGGATATAACGCACTTCGTTCTGCGCACAATCCATGCTCAAAAGAGATGCTGCGCGCTTGTGATTCTTTAGGCATGCTTATGATGGACGAATATATTGATCATTGGTATATTCACAAAACTCAGTACGATTATGTGGAATTTTTTGAAGATTGGTGGCGTCACGATATTACGGATATGGTTCGCAAGGATCGCAGCCATCCTAGCGTTATCATGTATTCGACTGGGAACGAGGTAAGTGAAACCGCTCAAAAGCGAGGTATTGAGCTTACACAACAACTTACCGATTTTATTCACGAGCTTGATGCGACGCGACCAGTTACGTGCGGAATTAATATTTTCTTTAATTTCTTGAGCTCTATCGGTATGGGCGTGTATTCAGATGTGAAAGCTCAGGCAGAAGTGGATAATGCTGCAAAAAATGCAGTAAAGAGTGCGTCGAAGGAATCGGCGAGTGGTGCGACGAACGATACTTCGGTAAGTGGCGCTCAAGTGCCTGATGAGACTGGGCGCTCCGGCAAGGCTGTGGGAAGTCAGTTCTTTAATGACATGGCTGGTGTACTTGGCGCAGACTTTATGAAGACGGGTGCCACCCTTCCGATGTGTGATTGGAAAACCAAGGATGCGTTTGCAGCGATGGATATCGCAGGGTACAACTACGGAATCAAGCGATATCGTCATGATCTTAAGAAATATCCGAACCGTCTTATCCTAGGAAGTGAGACATTCTGCTCAGACGCTTATAGATTCCGTGAGCTCGCTAAGAAGAACCCTCGTCTCGTGGGCGATTTCGTGTGGGCTGGAATGGATTACATGGGAGAAGTAGGCGTTGGTGCTTGGGAATACGCTGATTATGCTCCTCGACCTTATGGTTTTGGATGGCGAACAGCTGGATCGGGTCGAATAGATTTAATTGGACAAGATCTTGGTGAGGCATTGTATACAAAGGTTGCGTTGGAAGCAGAGGATGGTCCTTTTATCGCTGTCTGCCCAGTTAATCATACAAAAGATAAGCATTCGCCATCCGCGTGGAAAATGAGCAATGCTATCCCGTCATGGAGTTGGGATGGATGTGAGGGTAAAAAGGCAAAAGTTGAAGTTTACGCTCGCGCATTCAGCGTGGCATTGTTCGTCAATGGACATGAAGTGGGACGCAAAAAAATGCGTAATGATTGCATAGCGCGTTTTACATGTGCTTACGAGCCAGGCACGATTGAAGCCGTAGCATACGATAAGCAGAGTAATGAAATAGGACGCACATCGTTGACGAGTGCTACAGGTCCAACAGAACTTCGTGCTGTAGCCGAATCGATTAATGGCGACATTACACGCTATGTCAGTTTTGGTGGCGGAGCTGGAGAAGATGTTATCTCCAGGCAAGACATTTCAGATGATGCTACCTCGATTGTCTCCGAGGCTTCGTCTCATGAAACTACAATTCCAGCACTGCGCAAAGGACATCTTGCGTTTATTCGTTTGCAGTACTGTGATGAACATGGCGTGGTAAAACCATTGGAACGTGGCCGTTTAACTGTAAATGTAGATGGCGGAACGCTTGTAGGATTGGGCAGTGCAGCGCCATTTACTTTTGATTCCTATACAGAGAATGAAACAGGAACATATTATGGTCAAGCACTCGCAGTAGTGCAGGCTCAGAATAGCAATTCGTCAGCTATTCGTGTTCATGTTTCAGATGGCGAGCGTACAACGCAGATTGAGATTCCTGTTGAGCAATCTCAATCTGCTAATGTCCAGTAGATTAATTCCGAGTAAGTTAATATCGAGTAGATTACGTGTGATGAAACACTTACCAAGATAACCGGGATAACTACCGGAAAATATGGTGATGGGGTTGAGAATGTAAGTATTCTCAACCCCATCACCATATCTATTGTGTCTAAGCAGCAAATGGATTTGCTAGATTATCAACTTTGTCGTTGCTATCTTTGTCGTTGCTATCTTCGGCGTTACTATCTTGAGGTTCTATAGAAGGATCTCCGGCTGTCCATCCTGCGATATCATCGAGTGAGAATGGTGCATCGATAGATTTACCATAGACGCTCTCATAACATGCTACTTTTTGCTCATAATCTTTTTGGCGCATCATTTCGCTGTTTTGTGCCACAGATAATGAAGGATCTGGGTAGATAGGATCAAGAATGTGCAAAACATAGCGTACTTTATTGAACTCGGTTGTTTCTTTATCCGGTTTTCCAGTATCAATAATTTCAGTGAAACATGGGATAATTGGCACGCCGAATTCCGCAGCATAGTCGAAAGCCCCGTGCTTGTTTGGGCGAGGACGACGGTAATTAAACCACATCTGTTCTTCTGGATAAATCAGAATAAAACGTTTATGAGCCAAGATTTGGCGAATAATAGCCGGGAATTGGTGCGAAAGATAATCGTGGCTTTTGGTGATAGGAACCGTATCGATATTCTTCATCATAAAGCCGATAAAACCTTGCATGAGGAAATTAGAGTCCTCGGATACCACGTAGTTTCTCAGATGGCCGGCTCGGCGCATACCCTGGAGAACTGTTAGATTCTCCAATGGGTTGAAATGATTGGATGTAATAATCGCGCCAGTTTTAACTTTACGAGCATTCTCAAGCCCGACGAATTGTGTCGTACGGTTATTCCACCAGCCGAAAATGTTATAAAGAGAGCGCGCAACTCGATTATTAATGCGATAACGGAAAGTTCGCACATAACGCAAATGGTTAAGAGTTAATTGTGTACGATCCTCTTTGTGAATGACAGGATCATGAATCTCAACGCGGTCATTGAATCGGCCGTCATTGTGAGCCTTTTCGATATTTGCGATAACTGGTCTTTTAATTCCGCCGATAAACATATGCCTACTATACATCGAACGGTATGAATAAGTGCAGCGAATAGATAATTGGTCCGTAATGGGTAGGCGAGTATAAGTTAGGCGTTCTACACAGATAATGTATAGAACGCCTAACACATAGTTATCTAGATTAGTTATCTCGATTGAGAATAAGCGAGGGTAGCTATGACGATAATAACGTCTCAATTACGCTTCAAAGATGAAGCATTGCGCGTCTTATAGTTTTACTCTCACACCCTTTTCTTTTAAGGAACGGAATGTAACAGGATTGTGTGAGAAATCGCGTGCTTTGCCAATCATGTAAGCAGTACGCTGACGGTCATCTTCCGGCGTTCGTGTGGACTCGTTTAGGGAGTTATGCACTTGCTCAGCGAATGGCGATTGGTCAGCATAATACCAGAAGCGATCAGAGAATGGAGCACTCGTGAGCTTCCATGGTTTATTGACGAGATTCCAATGAATAAAATGAATATCTTCAGGAGGTTCAACGCCTGCTGCCATCATCACATTCCATGAGAAAGGAAGACGCTTGATGCGCCCCTCAAACATAGCGTTGAGATAATCCTGATCAGGTGCGATAGAACTAACATGGTATTGAGTAAGCAGCTGTGTAAAGTGTTCAGCTACTTTATATTGATTCCACGCTGCCAAGTCCATAAGAAGAACACCAGAATTAACGTAATCTTCAGGACTGATGCCAACCATGGCAGTAGCATAACGGCGCAAATCAGGGTCGAGATCAGAAACCACTGGATCGCCTACTGCTCCAACGAGATTGCCCTCAAGATCGATATCGTAGAGGTCGGCGACATCGGATTCAAAAATGGTGTCTGCGTCTACATAAATTCCGCGATCGATATGAGGGAAAAGCTGGGAAATGAACAAACGGAAGTACATTTCAATAGCTTCAACCTCGGCATACAGTTTATTATCATCTTTTTGCAATGTCTCGAGAATAGTTTGATCCATATCGAGAATTTCCATAGAAATATTTGGATACGTAGAAACAATGCTTTCAAGCTTGTGAGCAGATTGCGGAGTAATCCCGCGGCCGAGTATATGGATACTGTAATTACGCTTTGGAGTCGTGTTGAGCACGAGAGAAGTCAATGCGACGCTTAAAATCGGGACGAATTTTTCATCGGACGAATAGAAAACGTCGACGGTTGAAGACGAATTAGTCATGAAACGCTCCTTGAGAGTACCTCACATGTAATGCAGTAAATTACTCTGCCTGGCTAGTTCTAGTAGTTATAAAGAAATTATCTTAAGGCATACTAGGAATAAGACGTTCGTATTCGCTAAGAACATCGTCGTACGCAGTAAGATGAAGTGTATCGTGCACGGCATTCACATCCCACGGTTTGACCGTAAGAGTATGGAACCATGGGAAGAAATGTAATTTGGTAGAAAAATGCTGGAACACGGTCGATTTTCGAAGATGATGCTGTTCATTAAAATCGCGCGATACTATGCGTTTATTAACAACTAACTTATTGAGCGCAGACTGGTCTGGCATAAACATCGTTCGTGACTGGCACATGCGGCGAGCTTTTGCAAAAAGTCCTGTTTCTCGAATGCGTGCCATATTAAAGAGGAACATGCCAGAATTCATATAGTTTCGCTTAATATCCCATGCGCGTTTCTTAAAGAACCAAGAGCCGTAAAAGTCGAGAACTCCCACGATTTCGACATTGTCAATGTTTTGCGCATAAAACTTATCAAAGTTTTTATTGCAGACGATATCAGTATCGAGGTAAAGGATGCGACTTGGAATTTGAGGAACTTTATCTGCCCACAAGCGCAGCATGCAGCATGGAGTAAAACGAGTGTCCATATTTGCCATGGGCTTTTCTGCCATAAACATGTCGGTAATGTCGAAAAGCTGAACGAAACTATCAGGATTCGTCAAGCGAATCTGATGCTGAAGAAAATCTATGGAATCCTGCGAAATTGCATGATATGTTTTCTGCTTGGTTGGGATAGTGGCAGTGAGAACGTACACATGCAACGGTTCATGAGTATGCTTGCAGATTGAAAGGAGAGAGATTAAAAGACCATGGCGCATATAGTCATCACCGCAAAAAAGAAGATTAATGCTCATTTGTCCTCTTTCATCTCTCAATCGTATCGAGCTGTGATCGGGCTTGCCGGAACTTGCTTGATGATATCTGATTTTCTGAACTCGTCGGATACTGAGCAAGCTTGTTAAACTTGCAAAGTATCGAAACTATCATTGTCAAATATGTGGGCGAATAGTTGTTCTTTAGTTTTAACTTTGTTCTTCCTGAGTATAGTCGATATAGGTGTACGTTGATAATTCAGAACGTTTACGCATAGTGCTCATAATTTGGGTATGAAGGCTCGCTTTTAGGGCTTCTTCTAGCTGAACTTTATCCATATTGCTATCGGCGTTGTTAATAGTTGAGATATTGTGAGGCGTGTCGCGTAGTTGGGGTTTAGAGTGCGAATTCTCAGAGTGTGAAGTTTCTGAGCGTGGATAAAATGGTCCGTCGATATAGATAGTTATCTTTGGCTTTTTGCTAAAACGGCGTTTTTGATATGTGGTCGTTGCAGTAAATGACGGTGTGTTGTAGCGAACAGGATATCGCATGGAAGAAGTAGAAAATGGTCTAATGCGTGTAGTGTAAGGCCATACGTGTGCTTCCGGAAATACTTGAATAGCAGTTCCGTCTTCCACGAGCTGTGTCATTGTTTCTTTAAATTTGATGCGCTGGCTGTCTGTCAGGGGGACGGGAAGAAAATCAAAGTGATGGAGAATACTTCCTACAACAGGTATCCCATAATTTGATTGAGCCATAATAGCTGAGAGCTTGTGCGGGTAATTCTCAAGTACGGTGAAAACGATGTCGCCAAATGGTTGCGTGTGATTCTGATACAGAAAATAAGGCTGACCATGGGCTTGCTTGAGCTTGTGCTTGCCTATAATCGTCGCATGAAGGACAAACTTAGAATAAACAGCAGCAATTGAATAAATAACGGTATATACAATCATCCACAGTGCTTGATGCCACCAGGAGTTGCCGTGATACCATGTCCAATCTTCGCCAATGCGAAACTTTTGATTAGGAGAATCTACGAAGTCTTGGTCTGTGGAAGTGTAGGTCACTTTCTTAGGTGCGGACGATTGCTTGGGAGTAGGGGTTTGAGGTGTTCGTGAGAGCCGTTTGCGTGAAAAAATGGAGAAAAGCGAACGCCTTGACATATCAAGAACCTCATTGCTGTTATGTATAAATACGTGTTCTTTTTATGCTTATCTTTAAGAGGTCGTCAGAACTAGGCACGATATGAAAAAAGCGAACCTTACGGTTCGCTTTTCTTTGGTAGCGGGGCATGGATTTGAACCATGGACTTCTGGGTTGTCCCCTAGCTACCGGCGAACCGTTAGACTCTATGCATTTCTTACAGACGCTTATATGTTTGTAGAATTTATATTCAATTATTGTAGTGGTCGTGTATTACGCTTTAGAGGTCATGGGCTGTGACTAATACTGATGGCTCAATACCGAAGAACTCCGCTGCTTTTTCAATATCTTCTGCACGCCATGTCATTTGGTTACGCATTCTTTTGCTTGTCACCATAGGATGATCGCCCATGAAGTCCGCAAGTTTGCGTTGTGTACAATCTCGTGCAGCAAGATAAATACGCACATTCTTCGAGATGGTCTTATCTAACTCTGACGCCATGTTATGTTCCTCTTGCTTTCTATCGCTTAATACTGTGTGGAGTACTCCTTTCCTACTAATACTTATAGAATAACACGTATTCACGAAATATTAGTGAGAAAGGTTGATGGTGTAGTTTTTTGGTATATTCTGTATACCTATGAGTATACAGAATAATGTTAAGGTTAGGAAATTGATATTAGCTTCGGCGTGGCGCGACTATGCTGAGGGCTGGTTAGAGTGGCTCAGGGCTAGTGGTTACGCTGATACAACTATTAAATCACGATACTACAAATTAGTGAGTATTGCACGCCTGGTGGATTGTGATCCATTGGATGTATCAGAGCAGCTACTAGTGCATGTGTTTGCGGCTCAGCCGTGGAAGAGAGAAACGCGTAAAGGTTATTTCGCGACGGTTCGCTCGTTTTATCATTATTTGCTCGATAACGAGATTATTGACGTAGATCCAACCAGACGACTGCCTCGTATTAAGAAGGAGCATTCGCTGCCACGAGTGTGCCCAGAGAATGTAGTGCATCATGCGTTAGCTAAAGCGCATGGGGATAAGAAACTTATTGCGATGATAAGGTTGGGTGCGGAATGTGGTTTGCGTCGTAGTGAGATTGCGCAAGTCAATTCTCATGATCTTATTACTATCAACGGGTCTACTCTACTGCTTGTACATGGTAAGGGCAGTAAAGAAAGAGTCGTTCCTATCGCAAGGGATTTAGCACGCTATATTCATGATCAATACGGGTTCGTCTACCCAGGACGGTGGGCTAACCATGTTGAAGCATCGTATATAGCCAAACATATTACAGCTGTTCTCGACCAAGGCTATACCACGCATAGCCTCCGCCACAGGTACGCGACTAAAATGTATGAAACAACCCACGATATCCTCCTGGTCTCCAAACTATTAGGGCATGAGAGTGTAGAAACAACCCAAATCTACCTGCATATAAACCTGCCTAACGCGGGTGATCTTACTCAAGCAGTCATGTGCGGCTCACCCCTCTAATAAACCAGTGATAGTCATAACAGTGTGTAGCTGCGTCATTATGAGCCACCTACACACTCCTTGACTTGTGGTCAGGATGACCAGAAGTAACAGGGAAATGTATCGATATCGATAGTGGTGTTGAAGACGTGTCATTATATAGTGAAAGATAAGAAAACACACACGAGAGTGTGTGTGAAGCCTATGAGGGGAGAAGAAACACTATGAGCAAGCCTATGGATAATGACGAAACTCAAGAGACAAGCATCATTGACCCTGTTGATGGAGATGCGTCGGATGAGGTTACTACCTCGATAGATGATAAAGTCATAGACGATAAGAGAAGGCGTCAGCGTCGTGTGCTGTGGATTGTGGCAGCAAGCGTAGCAGCTGTAGCACTCCTGGGGGCAGCTATCTATGGTGTGGCTACCAGGCGTTCGACTGCTATCCGCGCGTGTGAGAATGCGAACAAGACATACTCTGCTACATATGAGGATTATAAGAAAACTGTGGGCGAGGGAGAAACCCTTAGCCGAACAATTATCAGCAAGGATCAAGTAGCAGACGCCAAAACATACGACACGTTCCATAAGCTGGTCAACGAGAAAATCAGCCCAGCTACACCACTGAACTGTAATATCAGTTTTACTGACTCGTTTAGCGCATCCACGACAAGCATAGATTCCAAAACAAGCGCGCTGAAGTCGAAGACGGAGCAATTAAAGACCGCGATGAAAAACGTGCAAGCATCAAAAGATAAGAAAGATCTTACCGACGCGCGCAATACTGCCCAGGCGAAACTCGACACCGCTACTAAAACCTATACTGACTCTGAGGGTAAAGTAGCCGATAATGCAACACGTGACACGCTGAAAACCCTCATCGATGCCCTGCGTAAAGCGTTAGAGGATAAGCATGCCACCGTTGAGACACTCACCAAAGCTGGAGAACCAGTCCAGGGTGCTATCGATCAGGTTAATCAAAGTGTTCAAGCGAAATCGGATGCGGACAAGAAAGCTCAAGAAGAAGCACAACGCACACAACAACAGCAACAGCAACAGCAACAGCGTTCGTCTACTCCTCGACGCGGATACACCAGCAACCAGCAACGCTACACACCACGCACCAACAACGGTGGAAACCGTGGTGGTGGAAGCACTCCAGCACCACAAAGTAACAACAATGGAGGTGGTAGCTCATTCGATTGGCAAGCATGGATGAATAATCGTCCGCAAGCACCGTGTGAGGCTCAGGGTAATTGTTCCCAGGCTATAGGGTAGAATAGTTGTACACATTTTTTCTTCTATCTCTGCGAGGGAGTCCACTGTTTGGTGGGCTCCCTCATTTTTTATTCTTTTCTCTTTTCTGGGTTTTCATCGATATCGATGGAGTGTTTGTAGGTGTGTCATTACTAGTAGAAGCATTTTAAACGTGTTTCTGTTTTGTTATAACAAAAACTGCTCCCCTGTGTGGGGAGTGTGAGGGAAAGGAATTATGCTCATGCATTTTGCTAAGTATAAACTTTTAAGCACGAGACTTAGGCAGATTGCTATGAAGTCTGGTGCTCTTGTAGTGACCGCGTCCACCGTGTGGGCGGGTGCTGCATTGGCTGCCGACGGCGGTAGTGGCTCGTCTGGTGGCTCTACCGGTACGGGCGGTTACACGTCGCGCGTGGTGTGGGCGTCCAACGATAACTTCGGACCAGCCAACGCTACAACCGTAGAAAACGTACTGACCGGCACCTTAAACGGTGTCTTGACATCCAATAGTCATACAAACGTAGCTAACGCTATTCAAAACGCAAACAATGAGTGCGTGACCAATTATGCTGCACGTCATAATGGGGATACTGCTAGTGCGAACTGTCGAGTCTTCGCAGTCGGTGCGGTGCGTACAGACCAGTCACGCAATATCGCCGACGCTACAGCAGGACTAACCCAAGCACAATGGATGCAAGCCTGGGCACAAGAAGTCGGTCCTAAAACATATACACATAATGGTGTTGCTTATAATACCAATGCTCGCTTGTCTAGCGGATCCACCATTGATGGATTAGCTGCTCGTGAGACCAATGGTGGTAATCGTACTATCGTTGTTGTCGTGTTGGCGGCAGATCAGCCAAAGTTGTGGGATTTCACGCCTGATAAATCATGGCTCACCTACACGAATGGCAAGTGGAATGCTGTCGTAGATAACACATGGAGCAACACCACGGGTGCGGATACTCACACCGTCCTCGATGGAACCAAGCTCGGCGCTGCTATCAACGGTACATTGGCTGCTCAGTTAGGTGATTCTCTGACAGAGTTTAAACTCGTTGATGATTACTCTAAAGCTGACTATTTGTTCGATGCCGATAACAACGATATTCACGTATACGCGGCTGATGTGAGCGATGATAGTAAGCCAACTGTCAACGATATTGTTAACCACGGTCAGGATGTGACCAGCCAATTCGACATTACCGTTAACGGTACAACCGTTACCGCTAGTATGAAGCAGGCCGCTCTTACTAGCGCGCGCAATAACACTTCTGCCAAGCAGTACACGTTGCTTGTGGGTGGTAAGGCGAACTTTGCCAACGGTAAAGGAGCAGCACAAGTACGCTTAGATTCTCACCAGGCAGAAGGCAGTGAGGTGACATTCTGTGCTGACCCAACCACAGGAGCAGCTATCACGTCTCATGGTTTACTCAATAGTGGTTCTGTGTCTGCTGCGGGTAAGAGTAAGAAGACGAACGAGCCATATATTTGTGGCTATGTTCCACCAGTTGTTAAGCAGGTTATCGGTGAAGCATCCCAGGGTGGTGACCAAGCAAGTGTGGATGGTAAGAATGTGTTCCCAGGACAAAAACTCGAATACAAGCTCACCACGACCCCAACCATCCCACAGAACCTTACCGAAACTATTAATACGGTGGCGTTTATTGACCAGTACGACCAGTACTTGCAGCTGGATAAGCAAACCATCGAAGTATTAAACCTTACAGATGGGTCTACTGTTACCAAGAACGATTACGTGTTGACTGAGGATAAGGCGGCTCATACGTTTACCGTAACGTTGAAGCCAGCCTACGTGGCTGCTCATTTTGGGGCGGGTGTTCAGGCTCGTTTCCAGATTCGTTTTGAAGGAACCGTAGCAAAGAATGCGCCAACTAACCGTGAGGTTACCAACCAGTGGACACTTCAGTTGAACAATAGTGTGACTCCGTCGAATACGGTGAAGAATATTCCAGTTGACGTCACACCTACTAAGCGTGATGAGACGAAGACGGGTATTAATATCGATGGCAAAACCGTTTACTATGGAGACGACGTCTACTATCGCCTCACCTTGGACGCGGAAAAGCTTGCTCATAGTGCGTATAAGATTCAACGCCTCGGCATGGTCGACAAGTACGATAGCGAGTACTTGAATCTTATCGACAATCAGATCGAAGTCCTCGACTCTCACGGACAGGATGTGACCAGCAAGTTCAATATCCAAGTCAAGAACGGTAGCGTGTACGTATTCTTCAAGACCGTTGACACTGACTATCTCGGTGACACATTAAAGGGTGATCCACAACCAACCGATCTCGAAGCATATGTAACTAAGGCATTAGATCCGAAGACTATGCCAAGCATTGATCAAAGCGTGCTTGGTCAAAAATACACGGTTGTTTTGCCGATGAAGGTTGCAAAAGTCACTGACGGATATGTTGTCAAGAACACTGCTACCCAGATCACCAACGAACGAACTGACGTGACCAACACGGTAACCAATCCTTTGAAGGATATTAATCCACGCAAGGATGTGACTGTCAACGTCAACGGTGACAGTGTCAATGGTAAGAGCATTTACAAGAACCACCAATTCCTCTACAAGCTCGATAGCTCGAAGATTACGGGGAATCGCGCATACCAGCAGATTAAGAATTGGAAGATTGTCGACAAGTATGATACTCGCTACGATAAGACCACCGGTCAATGGGCAGTGTACGCGAATAACAATATTACCGATGATGAAGGCAATATTGTTATCGCTAAGGGTGCTCGTATCGACGGGTCTGGAGTGGGAGCGGGATACTTCACTTTCACCGATAATAATGGCGTATTTACTGTAGAAGCTACTCAAGCATTCCTCGATCTGGCAAGTGGTATGGATGCTAACTTGTCCTGGACCGCATACGTACAAATGACGCGCACCGCAGTATCCGACCGTGTAGAAAACCGTTTCGTGGAAACGTTGAATGATACTGAGCGTGAGTCTAACCTGGTATGGACCAAGACCCCAGACCAAACCCCTGCTATTAAACTCATTAAATACGATGCAGCAAGCGGACTTACCAAGGGTGACCGTAACACTCCAGCAGAAGCGTTGACTCGTGCTAAGAACGGTACTCGGGTTGTCTTCCGTATTATCAATACCGGAAGCGTTGACCTCACCAAGATTACCTTGGAAGACAAGACCATCGCAGGAAACGGAACCGTGACTAATCTAGAGTATCCGGCTGGATGGGATACGTTAATCCTCAAGCCAGGACAATGGGTAGAAGTCACCGGAACCTTAACCGGACTTCGCACGCATCACACAGATCGTGGTACCACCACAGGCACTCCTATCGTGCCATGCAACGTATCGAACAACCACCCATTCGACGGTACCGTCACCGGTGATGATAAGAAGGGCGGCATGTGCTATGACACACCAGTGAAAGCAACCGATGACTGGAACGCCACCACAAGCCGTCTTGCCACGACAGGCTCAACCATCATCCCATTCGCACTCATCGCGGTAGCTGCTGTAGGACTGGGCGGAGCATTCATCATCATCCGCAAGAAAACAGCTCAAACCACTACACAGGATGAAAAATAAAAACTAAACCAAGACTTCGGTAGAAAGCCTTGATTTTAGTTCACTATTAGTGGTCTCCCCTTTTTTACAAGGGTGAGGCCACTAATTTTTATTGCCGAGACAAAGAAAAAAGATCTAAGCAACTCTAGGTGTACAACACTCGTCATGTCATCCGCATCGATGCGCATGTGTAAGCGTGGATAAAATACTGATAATCGTTGAAATTCCATGTGTTTCGGCGTGTCGAACTACCATATAGTCACTAATAGTGGTATACTAGATATTGTCATCAAGAACACACGAGGTGTTCTTACCTAATATCTCAAGGAGACATGATTATTATGACTATCGATATGACAACCATTAAAACATACACACATTATACGTACGGTACTATATTCGTCGATAAATCAGAAGAATACGGTGATTACCATTTCATTGTGACAGACAAACGTAACGTTTTTATTCCATACTCGTATACGGATAGAGAGTACGACATGTGGGATGCTGTTCGACATGCTCGTCGCGACGACGCATGGGCCTACATCGACCATGACTACGAGGATGTGGACGGGGCAGTCTACGACATGGATGCTCTAGCGGATAAGCTCGGTCTCGGCTGGCGCATCAGTGTAAACGATGAGGATTACGAGGACATTAATAACGAAGAATGGCGCTACGACACCTCATACACTTACTAAAAACAAACAGAAAAAGAGGGTAGATTCCACATATAGAATCTACCCTCTATGGTTTATAGATAGAAAGGATAATACACGATTATATGACGACCAATACGTATAGTAAAGCCGATTTTCGCGCGCTGCGCGACAAACTCGGACTGTCCTGTAGAGACGTAGCAGACGCTCTCGGGTTAAGCGAGAGGACTGTGAAAAACTGGGAAAAACAATCCCACCCCAAAAACCCACCAGACGACGTATGGCAGTGGCTTAAAAACCAAGAAATCACCTACTACAAAGCGATAGAAGAAAGCGTCAACCTCGTCAAAGAAGCTGTCCAAGCAGCAGACGGTGTAGCGCCACGAGTGATCACGTTAACGTATTACCGCGGTCAAGACGATTACAATCGCTACGGCAGAGACCCCGGCTCCTACCACGTTGTCAATACCAGGACCAGGGCAGTAGCCCTCGAGCTCGAACGATTAGGCTACAGCGTCCACTACCAATATCCAACCGACGATAACAATATCTACACTCGTGCCACACACAACGACTAAAATACCATCGTTCCTGCACGGTGACCGGGCTTGCACATACACACTCGATGACGTAGTAGAAGCAATACAAGGAGCAACCCTTGTTCGTCACTACACCAAAAAGGGGCTAACGTATGCGAAAGTTATTGGACCTTATCACGCAGATGCGCTGATACCTTTTCTAGAAATTATCATGCGCATCGATGCTGCAGGACGTATTCATGTCTTTCATGTCAATGCGTTGCAAGATGGATTCATGAATCGCGATTAAAACTGTAAGGAGAAAATAATGTCTGATTTTATTTTTGATGATTCTCAAGCAACAACACTCACCGGAGAACAAGCGCAGGAATTTGCTCATCATATTCTCATGCAAGCAGCAGATGATGCGCCAACAATTGAGGAAGCTGTACTCCGATTAACTTCTGGACGTCCACGCGTGCATGACACAGATGAGACGGTAACGGTTAATACCAGGTTTCCTAAAACCTTGGTGGACTGGCTTGATAGTCAAGCAGAAAAACTCGGCATCACGCGAAGTCAACTCTTGCGTAACATCACGTATAACGCGATGCGCACCGCATAACAAACTCTACTCACACCTTAGGGTAGGATCCAATAAAATTTGGATCCTACCCTTTTTGTTTATTATGCCGCGCCCCTTACGGGGCGGGCAGTGTGCTACGGACTTACCCTACCGGGTAAGACTGTGCTCATGGTGGAAATCACAGGCGATATTCCACACGCCGCACACAAAAATTAGCAGCTACCAACTTGTGATCACCGTGACCAGAAGTTGAGGCTTTCCAAAAGTTTCTTGTGGTGTTAGTTGTGACCCTACCCCACGCACCCTAAGAACCCCACGCACCACGCACAGTGACATATAAACGCCATAACCCCTTACAGGGGTCATTATATGGCGCTTATATGTCACGCGTGTTGGAGGGTCTCTTAGGGCACGCAGGGCATTGTCAAAACTAACAGCACATACGTGCTCACAGTAAATCTCAGCGTGAGATTTCCATAACGTAACAGTTATGAACAAGGAAAGGACATGCCATGAGTGATACTCTAGCTCTCGACGCATTACGCATACAATTCGATATGGAAAAACTCAACACCAATCAGAACCATATTCCTGACATGCTCTATACATGGTTTGGCGACATAACCCGCCAATGGGTCAACGCTATCAATGAGAACCAAAAAATAGAATTTACCACTGACGAGCGTGACACGTTCATCATCGGAACAAACAAATACTTAGGTTTTCGCGACACTATCATCCTCACTGCCATAAATACCATGACCGTTAAAAAGGCAACAAACTTTCTTATCCAACCCTTTGGTAACACCGCTGAAAAAACAATCACAACCGCGTTCAAAAGCATCTTCGACGACCCCACCTACATGCCACAGGTGACACGTGTCACAAACGTTATCGCTAACCTAGACACCATATTTGCCGACCACACTACAGACGAATACGCGCCAGCATACCACGCAATAAAAGGCTACCTCTCATGGTATCTCGGCGACAACACCACCGCGAAAAGTGAAATCAGCTACGCGCTAGATATCGACAACATGTATTCGCT
The DNA here is from genome assembly GCF_004332295.1 of Alloscardovia theropitheci. Classification (GTDB taxonomy): domain Bacteria; phylum Actinomycetota; class Actinomycetes; order Actinomycetales; family Bifidobacteriaceae; genus Alloscardovia; species Alloscardovia theropitheci. Next base: position 17,945 of record NZ_RXLP01000025.1, on the reverse strand, counting down.
AGCTCGAATCACCTACACGGCACTGAGCTACAACATTAAACCCGCCTACCTACGCTAACTTATCAGCACGAAAAACAAATCTTGTGTACACCCCTAAACGGGGTGTACACACCTCAAGAAAAACATATCGACACATTAAGGAACTTTATATCATGGCTAATCTTTCCGACGCTAACGGCACCATGACCGTCATATCACATAACCCGTCCACCGCGTTCATGTTTGTCAATGAATACCGTAAGCAAGCAGGCGACTGGTTCTACAACACAATCATCAGCGACACTATAGAAGCCGCCACCACTAGAGACGGTGCAACAGTTATTACAGTAAGTTTTACGGGAACAGGACGATGGGCATACAGTGAAAACATTGCATGGACGTTTAATATCCTCACTGATAAAGAATATCGCGATAAAATCGACCCCATGATACTTGCAGTCCTTGAGCAAGCACCTATCAGTGTTACCTACGATTACGCTGATTTTGAACCCGGGTGTGAAATCCTGTACACCCAAAAAGTGACGGTCACCTACGATAACGGCACCATATCTACGGACGTTATAGAACACAACCAATACGACTACACCCTAGACAACCTAAAAACCTACATCGACGATAATATGTACGGATTAGAAAGTTTTCGAGACGACCTTGCTACAGGAAACATCACGAAATTTAGTGAGTATCCTCTTAACGCGCATGAATACGAACGTTTCACCGCTATCATGAACGATGACAACCGTAAAAGAAAATTCATGACACTCGTTGATAAACACGCTGTAGACGGAATCGATTACACGTGGGATAACTGGCTGACCATGTTCTACGAAGAATTTAAAACCGACATCCTCACATGCTAAAACCGATAGACCATTTTTTTCCGGGCTCTCCATCCCTACAAACTCGGGTGGAGGGCGCGGGTGGCGGGAAGGACTGCCACTAGCGTGGCAGACTCTCCTTGATGGAGTGACCCTGTAAGGGGTCACTCACGTCCCGCCGCCAGAAAACGGTATGAGCGCGACAGAGGCGCTCATACTCTACCCAGCCCACCCCTTGTGGTGGGCGAAGTGGTGAGGGGTTCTAGGCATCTTCCTGTCTCCACGCATAAAGGATCGTGGGGCAGGGGTAACGAGCCCACACACAAAAAAATTTTTTGGTGTGTTCTCATCACCCCGCCACGACACGAAGACGCCTAGAACCCCTAACCACAGGACAAGGAACACCATACGGTGTCCTCAACAATTGGATTTTGTTAACTTCTTGACCCGTTCAACGATAAAAATCTTCCGCTAACCATGTCAAAACTTTTTACGCGTGTCCATACGGCCACGCGGTTTTGACATGGCACTCCAGATTTTTACATCGCCCGTGTTCAAGAAGTTGAACAAAAAATAATCAGCACAAGGAAAGAAAGACAGATAGACCTCCATGAACGCTATAGGAAATCTCATCATCCCAGTAAACCCATTAGAAAACACCGGATACACGCCACTTACCACGTTCTGGATGGACTACTCCATAGCAGACGCCTTTGGTATTAACGCTATTAAAGACACTCATAAGCGCGTTATAAAGGAATGGTCAAGCAACTATAAGATGATGACCGAACTCGTCCTCGTCTTCAACTACAAAATCTGGCAACACTACGAAACCAATCAGGCATTAGCTGAGCTCTACAACGAGTTATGGGAAACAACCGAAAATTGGTGCTACACCACCCTTACAGGTGAAGAACTCGACTACTTCATCACCACCATCGACTAACCACCCTCAAACCTATCGTGGGGCGTACATGCCTACGCCCCACAGTGACCCTCAAGAGCATAAAGGAAAACATATCATGGCACGTATCTACCGATTTTCTAAACCCCTCGCGTGGGATAAGAGCATCATACAACCCTTCGATATCCCTGAAAAAGACCTCACGTATGAAGCCTACAGACGACTCATCGATACCGACACGTTCGAGAATGTGCTTGATAGATTCGCCGGGCTCACCCCTCAAACTCACGCTATTGCACAAGACATACACAAGGCTACTCATCATACGCGCGAACACATGCGCGACAGTGATATCGATTATGAACAGCTACTAGAACCCCTGTGGTACTACCTGCACGACGCTACAGAAGACACCCTCATCAAAGCCATCTGCAGCAGCGATAACGGTATCATCCTCAGCCAAAAAATCACACAATAAACCCACACAAAAACGTTGAAAACATTAGCCTTATACGGCGTGTCGCACACCATTATAGTCGCTAACAGTGGTATAATGGTAAGTGTCACCACAGAACACGAGGTGTTCTAACTAGACCTCACACGATAGGAGAAACATCATGACAATAACCAGGCAAGAATACGCTCAGCTCGGTGAACTCATCTACCACATGCGAGACATCTACAACACGGGGTACGTCGCCGACTACACCAGTGATATCACATGGGTGAGTGTGAAAAAAGTCCTCTCATATCATGATGAAGACCTCTACACTGCCGTACATCACATCGGAGCAAACGAGCATACAGAAGAATCATTGCATGATTTTATTCTCCATACCATGCGACGTGTCAACTGGAAAGAATACCTACCAATAAGCCTCTACGAGCTTACTGGGCAAGAAAGCGGGATTATATTCTTCGATAACGGTGACACCATCATCTGCAACTGGAGTGGGTATGCTGATTTTGAAATCCCACGCGTGTTCGCAGGCATGCTCATCCCAGCATCGTTTGACGACGAATGGAACCCCACACCCGTGCGCGTGAACGTGGATGCGCTCCTAGCTAACGCGGACATCATCTACGACAAGAACAATGATTACAAAATCCTGAGCGAGGAAGACCGGCCACCATTAGAAACCGTCTACCGTTTCGACTCTCTCGGAATCAGTATCTACGCGCCCAACGACTGGGCATAACACACAAGAATACGATACAAGGGTGGGATACTCTACCAGTGGTATCCCACCCACAGGAAAGGACAAGGGATGATTATGGCAGACGACACCCATATCAGACTCATCGTAGAGTTTCGCAAAACCGTCGACATGAACGATAGTGACGGATGGACACCCCAACTATCCATGATAAAAACCAGCAGCCTCAACCCGGCTCAAGCCCACCACATCGCCAACGTATGCAATAGCGTAGAAAAATTTCGAAGCACACGCCTAGCCAACCAGACCAGCGTGCAATGGATAATCACCATCACCGACACCAGAGACGCTGAAAATATCGTGAGCAAATTCGCACTCGACGAATACCAGAACCTGCCCGACATGATGACCGCCACACTCACCATCACACTCACCCGCTACTAAAAACAAACATTAAACCTTACAAAAAATAAAACACAAAAAATTAGAAAGGAGTACGTATCATGCGTACCAGTATCAACCAAATCATTAAAGGCGGTCTCACCGACCAATACCGTTACTTCCCAGGAAACGATTCCAAACGAAGCATGATAGACCTGACCATCGCATCCAGCTCACGGTACCGCGACAAGACCACCCGCGAATGGGTCAACGGAGACACCGACTACATCAGCGTACGCCTCTACGGTGGGGTAGCAGACCAAGTCAACACTCTCATCGACACACAAAAAATAGTCAAAGGCTCACCCCTGATCGTCATCGGAAAATTCGACCCACAACCAAAAACATGGATCAGCAAAGACGGAGAACCACGAGCACAAATCGTGTTCAATGCCGAAACCCTCACCATCGACCTCCTCGCCCAAGTAGCGCGCGAAAAAAACCGAGAAAACACCAACAATACTACTGTCGACGAATGGGAAATGGACGGATTCATGGACACCAGCATCATCCCATTCTAAAAAACAGAAAGTCGCCACGTGGTGGGGTACGGGGTATCGAACCCCAACCCCACCACACACGCACAGGTATGAAAGAAAAAATACATGAGCAGTCAACCACCTACAGGAAAAACACGAGCCGACTTCAAAGCCCTCAGGGAAACCCTAGGAATAACCCACCCATGGCTAGCCGACCAGCTCACCATGAACGTGCGCAACACCCACCGGTGGGAAGCTGATACCACGAACTCGTGGTATCAGCCACCCGACAAAGCATGGAACCTCCTCTACAATCTCAAAAAAGACCACGATAAATACATCCACCAGACGGTGAAACAAGCAACAATCCACCACAAGATCGGAGACACCATAACCCTAACCTACTACCACAAAAACAATCAATCCCACCTCGACTTACCACGCGACATCATCAACGCGCGCATCCGCGCAGCCGGCACCATCCTCGAACACCTCGGCTACACAGTAACCTACCAATACCCCGACCACACATAATTTTATTCTTTCCTTGAAACTGCTGACAGTGGCTACACTCCCTAACGAGTGTAGCCACTGATTTTTTTATCAATACACTTCACACACAGTAAAACAAAACCCACACTAAAAATAAAAAAAGGGAGAGCGGCGAAAACGGAGTGACCACACACAGTGTGGATCACACAATCACACAGTGGTGCCACATCAAGAAGTGACACCACACGTGTTTATTTAAAGGAACACCATACGGTGTCCTCAACATTAAAAGTTTTGTTTAACTTCTTGACCCGTTCAACGATAAAAATCTTGCGCTAACCATGTCAAAAATAATTTCGCGTGTCTCCCAGGGGATCCACGCGGTTTTGACATGGCACTCCAGCTTTTTACGCCGCCCGTGTTCAAGAAGTTGAACGAAAAATAATCAGCACAAGGAAAGGAAAACATAATCATGAACGATAAATTACAAGTAGCCTTGACTAGAGACGGACACGTCGCTTGGTTAAGATACGGACTGTTCACCCCAGAAGCAAAGGAAGAAATCCTCAACGCGTATCACGAAATACAAACACTACAACTTGATAATAAGGGGCAAGGCTTATACATGACAGTAAGCCCGCTGAGAGTAAGATTTAACTTTCCTACACCTGTAAACAACCCGGAATATTTTATAAGCGCCCACATAAATCAGCATGAAGCTGATGAAAACATTACAAAACTTGTAGACATTCTTTACAAGCAAGCCAAAGAAAAATGGGAACAATATTACTACATGAAAAAGTTTAAAGAACTCGCTGAAAAAACCGGCGCATACGTACCATTCTAAAAAATAATCCCACACACTCGGGTGGGACTGTACCGCCCCACCCGACACCTCACAAAATTAATTCATACACAAGGAGAACATAATCATGGTTGACATTCATTTTACAAGTTGCGGACACGGTGATATCCGTCAAGCGACTGCGAGCAATCTGGATATCACAAACGAGGACGACATACTCTCTACCTTTTACCTGATGTGGAATCTTGACATGTGCCCCAACCAAGAGCAAGACATGTCTATTACAGTCAATGCGAAAGGTGATGTAATTTTTACCAGTCCAAGCCAGCCATACGATACGAACAAAGTCGTGGGATGGTGTATCCATAATTTTTATTATGATGACACAATTGGTACCGTTAATGCAGACAACATTGTCAATCATGTTCGTGCTCTACATGAGGAAAGCAAAAAAAGATTCATTCGCAATAACACACGATAACCAAAAAATATTTAAGGGTTGCCCTCAAGGAGGAGCAACCCAAATCACGGAAAGAAAAACAAAAAATGTGTACATGGTTCGACAATGCGCGTGACTTAGATAAGGCGTTAGAAGATTACCCCAAGTTTAAAACATGGATGAACAACAAGCATACTAGTGGCGAGATTGAAGCGGCAAGCATTATGAGTGTGGACGAATGGTTTGATGACTTCATGACCACATGGATCAATCCACACTATGATGATATGACGAGTCAACCGATGAGTTTACTCATGCAATCCATCGACATTAATAAGCTGGCACTGTTATGTAGTTGGAACGAGGACGGTGGATGCGCGTTCTGCTACGACCCCGACTCGGGTCTCGTGCTCGATGTCGTGTATTAAAAAAATTTTTTCTAGAGTTTGCCCCTCACCTGTGTGAGGGGCAAACTCATTTTTGCGTTTCTAAAATTTTTATCATGTGAAAAAATTTTAAATGTGGTTATGCGGTATGGGGATAAAATTTTTTCTGATTTTCGTGTGAAAAATTTTTCCACGATGCGGGTAAAAGTGAAAAATATTTTTCTAGTACTTTTAATTTTTTGTTTTTAATTTTTGCTTATCTCATTTTTCTTCTATCCCACAATTTTTATTCATAAATTTTTAAGAAAATATGTGAAAAGAAAAATCATGTGAGTTGAAAACATACATTTTTATGTTTTCATGCACCAATGCACCCTCCGGGTGATTTTTCACGCTAAAGCGTGTATTTTCAATACCTCAAGGCATATAAATGCGTCATTGACGCAATCGGTTTTTCATCGATATCGATGAAATGTTTTTACACGTGTCATTACATAGTGACAGTACTATCGTCTGAACTAAAAATAATAGAAAGGAGGACAAGATGCCACAGAAAAGAGAATTTATTCCCATCATTCGCACATGTGAACGGTGTGGAAAACAATTCCAGGTTATGACTAGAAGACAGGCGCGTAAAAAGTTTTGTACACCAACATGTAGAAAACTTTTTAACCGTGATCATCTACAAGCCGAGCGTGATCGTGCACGTGATATGGCGTACGCGAAGCTGACCTTGAAAGACTACGAGCGTGACAGTATGATGCGCACTCTGAGCGAAGAAAACGAAAAACTCACTACGCGCAACAAACAACTTGTCGACCTCATCGACGAGTTGACTGTAGTGTTACCACGCATGGTAGAAACAGGATACATTAGCGTACACGCTGACTCTGATCATGCAGCTTATTGGGTCAAACGGTTTGAGAAATTACAACTCGACTGGAAACGATTACTGAGCCCACCCGATACGATAATCGACACGACCACCACACAAACCCGTGAGGTGAATAGTGTTGTAAGTGAGTACACTCCACTTGTCAGTGAGCATGACAATGATGAGTGGGATGAGTGGAACACCAGCATAGATGACGGGTACACCATCATCTAATAACAGGAAAATAATCCAACATAAATATAAGGAGAAAAATAATTATGGTATCCAAATTCGAAGAAGAACTGACACGCTACGAGCATGAAATGAAAGCACGCATGGACGCTCTCAAAGCTAAAGCAGCCCAGTTCAAAAGCATTCAAAAACGACTCGGCGCTATCGAATCTCGACTCGAAAAAGATATGCAAGCCTACCTCGATGAGTACCGAGCAGCACAAGACATGGGATTAAGTGTTAAAGAACTCAAAGACAATAACATCGATAATCTCACCGCTCTCATGCGCAAGCTCACCACAAGTGTGAATGCAAAAACACACACCAGCAAAGACGACACAAGCGTACTCGATAACACCATGAGCGACCATATGAGTGATCAAAACGAGCAGACACCACATGAAAATAATACTCATGATGAGTCGTCTCATGGTGAAGAAAATAGCTCGAACGAGTCGAACAATTATTAAAAATAATAACCAAATCACGCGTATGTAGGAGGACAACTATGAGTATGAGTATGAAAATAATTCACGCAGGATACACCAAATACCTCGAAGAATCTGTCAGCGACAGCATGAGAAATCTCACCACTCATGGCATGTCTTCCTACTATACGCATGAAGGAAACCCACCCGGATACTGGATGGGAAGCGGGCTTTCCATGATCGGAAAACATGAGGGAGACATCGTAGGGAAAGGAGAACTTTTCGACGTCATCGAACGCATGAACCACCCCGAAACACATCACAAACTAGCGTCACACATTAGTATGAGGAACGCTGACCCGCGCAAACCACACAGCTCATCAACCGTGCTCGGCTATGATGCAACATTCGCCGCACCTAAAAGTTTTAGCGTCCTCTGGATGATCGCTAGCGAAGAGCAAAAACGCGAACTCGATGCCATGTGGAAACAATCATTAAGCGAAGCTATCGGTCAATTCGAACACGATGCAGCCTACGGAAGAATCGGCAAAGGGGGAGTAGCACGTACGAAACTGACCGGGTTTACTATAGCTGCCTACCAGCATTACACCAACAGAAATGGTGAACCCCACTATCATACACATGCTGTTATCAGTAACCTCGCCACGCGCGAAGACGGGTCTATTGTCGCTTTAGATGGGCGCACACTGTTAAGTGTGAAAGAACACATCAACATTCTGCACGCGCAACGATTACGTTCCATCATGCATGAAAACTGGGGAATAGAATGGACGCTTACTGACAGTGTGAGCGGGGATAAAACCAAGGTCTGGGAAATGAGAAACATGCCCCGTGAGATCCTCGAAGAAGTATCCACCAGGCGTACCCACATCACAAACAGGCTCAACGAACTGATAGAAAAATACGAGACCACGCACGGGCATACTCCGACCGGTCGTGAGCTTAAAATGCTCGAACAGCGCGCATGGAATGACACCAGGCACCGTAAAACTCAGGACACTATCAGTGTGGATACATGCGTCCAACGTGTACAAGAAATCCCCCAGACCCGTGACATCGATGCGAGTGAACTCGTCGCAAGTCAACACGGGCAGGACACGCAAACCTACACGTATGATCATCTCGATCACACGCATATCCTCCACCTCATGACACCCTTATTAGAGGCGAACCTTACGGATGAAGCACACGCATCACGCTCATCGAATGCCAGTGAAAACGAAGTGAGTCAAGCGTTCGAACACACGGTAGCAGCCAATAAAACCACTTTCAGTCTCGACCATATTATCGCCACAGCGCAAACATTAACTGACGGGCTCAACCTGAAAACTGTGGACGACCACGTTGCTATCGCGCATCACATAACACGAGAATGTCTCACACGTTTTATCCCTATTACACCTGAACGTTATCGTATCCCCGACGAACTAGTGAACGACCCGCGATACACGCTCACCACCAGTGTAGGCGACCATGTGAGTGTGCTCGATATGAAAAAAGGCACCTCACTCTACGCGTCAATCACGCTCATGGATGCCGAAAAAAATCTTCTAACTCTTATTGATACTACGCATGACAACGGGTTACTCGACAGGGAAACAGTCACTGATCTTCTGGACCAGTATAATCAGCAAACACGCTATCCACTCTCTGTTGACCAGTATGATGCAGCAGTAGCAGCGTTGACCACGAAGCGTCACATATTTAGTATCATTGGTGCAGCAGGAACCGGGAAAACGACCACGCTCAAAGCCATGAAATACGTCATCGACCACACTCTCGGCGAGGGTCATCTCATAGGATCTGCACCATCGACCAGAGCTGCCGAAGAGATGAGTGAGAGCATGAACATTACATGCGCTAACATTGCAGCCATCCTTACCGAGAACACTCACCACGCGGTAGCAAAAAATATTCAGCGCATCGAGCAACAACTTTCCGACCCTACAGTGAGCATAGAAGAGAAGAAAAATCTGCGCGCCCAGCTCGTACGCGACCGTACGCAGCTTGCGCAATACACTATTCCTGATAATAGTGTGCTCATTGTGGATGAAGCAGGAATGGCCTCCAGTACCGACCTCGCCAAACTTTCCCAGCTAGCAGCCGATCATAATACGCGTGTCATCTACACGGGCGATCACATGCAGTTAGGCGCTGTCGGAGAAGGAAGTGGAGCCTTATATGAAACATACTTACAAGGCAAAGACCATTACGCACAGCTGACCACACTGTTCCGTTTCACGGATGAGCATGAAGCACACATCACACAAGACTTACGCGATGGAATCTTGAGTAAGGATGGCACCTACAGTGCAATACGCGACTACAGGAATATGAATCGTATTCATCAGAGTATGAGTGAGGATGCTATGAGTGAAAAAGCCTACAGTGACACACTCACAGATCTTGCCCACGGCTATGACGTGATCTTAATGGCCGCGGACAATGACACCGTTGCCCACATGAACGAACGATTCACTCTCGATTTAATGGCACAAGGAAAAGTAGAAACCAACCCCGCACTTCGCACAGAATTCGCCGACGGGGTCTCCTACGGGAAAGGCGATCATATTATCACGCGTAAAAACACCGGGCGAAACATCACCACCAGCCTCGGGGAGCGTGTGCATAACGGAGACCACTGGACTATCACCAACGTCGACATCGAACGCCAGATAGTAGAAGTGAAAAACCCACAAAATGAGGAAACTGCACGCCTGCCTTTCTGGTATGTCAAACAATACGCGCAAGGCGGCTACACATCCACCATCCACCTCGCACAAGGCGCAACCTACGATAAAGCACGCGTGATCATCAACACGGACAGTATCCTCAACCGTGCAAGCCTGTATGTGGCACAAACTCGTGGGAAAACCAGCAATGAGATTTATGTACAGCTTGCGCCTCTAGCAGATAATGATCATGCGAACTGGGTTAAAACCAAAGCCAGTGAACAAGAAAAACACGGTAAAAAATACTGGGCATACGAGTCAACCAACCCTGACCCTGAAAAGTATTACACTGACAAAGATATAGAACCAACAGAATCCGAGTTAGCTGACGCATACCTCAACCAGGTATGTGCCTCTACCCCTACCGTGCTCGCTACACGAAGTCGCACGCAATACAATAATCAGACTCACTCCATCAGTACACTGCTCGCGGAACGCCAATACTTACAAAACGTGTTGGTAGAAGACGATCTCATACAGGCTATGACCTCTCTATACAGTGAGCACGAGATCCAAGCCATGAAGACACAGCCAGGATGGAGTGAGCTGATTACTGCTTATGGGAAAGCATATATGATTGACCCACGCCAGGCGAATCAGATTATTACTCACCGAGTAAAAGGACACAGTGACATCAAGGTTAGTGATGCGGATCAGCATTTATTCACTACAATGCATGAAGGTGATACTATCAGTGTTCTCACCCGTAGTCTCAACCAGATTAGTAGCCCGCATCATGGGACAAGCCGCTTAGGCAAGTATGGGTACTTAACCACCTACACGCCTCAACATGTAACAGAGAAAACACCAGCACAATTACACATGCTGGAACAAGCCGACAAAATGCTCGAAGAAGCATTAGACAGACAAGCGGCTAAAAGTCTGAGCAATCCCACCGCATGGCAAAAAGTTATCCAGGGCAAAAACTCCCTGCCGGTGGTAGCAACCCGCGCCTACCACACATATATGAATCTCATCAAAAGCGTACTCATCTACAGGGCAGAACACTCTATCACTAACAATTTCGCACCCCTGGGAGATCGTATAAAAGCAGATGTTACCCCACTGTTAGCAGCATGGAGAACAAACCTGACCACACAAATATACGACTACAAAAACAACCAACCAACCCCACCACACACGCACAGGAAAACACACATGAACACTACAACAAACACCATCTATATCGCTGCCAACCCCATCCAAGCCCAGGAATATCAGGAGAAGCATCCCCACGCCCACATCCTCACAACTACGGATAGCGAACTCACAGAAAGTCTTTTCACCGATACGCGAAGCCAAGAAAACAATGAGACCGTCACATACACGCTCATAACCAGCGGAAACCGAGAACATGACAAAGAATTCCTCACTAACGCATATGAGCACATGACGATGCAAGAAAAAGCAACAGCCACTGTCGTTACCCGTACCAACAACCAGGAAGAAACCAGCCCATTATGGCAAGCATTAACAGACCAGATGATACCAGAAAACCTCACACGATCAAATGCTGTAGAATATCATCACACTATCATGGACACCATCATCGATGAACTACCCATCAGCATGCAAACAGACAGCGACCAATACGTACGCCATCACATCACACAAATCATCAAACAACACGAAGAAAAACAACAGTACGTCCAAGAACAAACACAACAACGTATTCAGCAGCAAAACTATTCAGCGAGCATAGAATAAAATAACACACAATACGGGGTGATGACTTACATAACACAGTGCCAAACCATCACCCCGTACATTTTTATTCCGTATTCATCCGTGGAGATTATAAAAGTATTCCCACTATAAGAATGGTTTATATACAGTATCTTCTATAAGAAACGCGTGAGTGCGTAATTGATGGGATAAAACATCGATGGGGATTTTACGTTCTACAATATCTTGAATCCACTGATACAGTGTATTATGCACCGGATCGGGATCATCAGTGAACGACAATCCAATACCATGCTGATACAATAAAGAAACACTCGTAACAACAGTTGTTCTTTTATTCGCATCAGGAAAAGGATGATCAGTAGATAACTGAGTAGCAAAATGTGCCACCTGATCAAAAATATCAGTAAACCCATGCAATTGAGCAGGCGTATGATCATAATACATACTAAAGTTTGCTGCAACAACACTTTCCACTAACCCGTAGGAGTGATTAGTAGAAACGTTGAGACCTTGAGAAGAGAGAAGAATAGCATCATGTGTCGAGCAGATGGATTCAGTAAACGATTCAATCTGCTCAACAGAGAAAATAAGACAATCATAGGGACTCATGCGTCACCTAGAATACGTAACGTGTTCTCATAGTTTTTCTCGGTCACAGCAATAGCATCAGCCAATGTTCCAAAACGTTGTGGATACATGCGTATATCAGATGAGTTCAAAATATCACTAATCGTAATAATACGATGGTGTTCACCAGTATAGACTTTAGACCATGCGCTACCAGCACGGTGTGAATAATTGACCAAGTCAAAAGCTGTCATCCACCCATACTTATCCATAACAGTATCCACAATATTTACAGCTGTAGCCTCGTAAGAAGACTCGTGAACAGGTACCGTAAAAATCCTGGAACTTCCATACTTCTTAAAAGTGTCATAAACTACAGGTTCAACAGGACCATAATTCCATGCTTGAATTTCATCGGTAAATAAAGCGGAATGAGGATCTCTGCGTAATGCTTCAACCTGAGCAAAATAGACAAGTTTATTGAGAGTGAGATTTGTCAATGACACATCATGAGCATACCCGTCAATAAAAAGAGCAGCAACATCTAACACTTTCATAACAAATCTCCTTCCTACCATATATACATATATAAATATATACGAAAACAATAAGACTATCTAAGCATGATGACACAAACAAACCCACACAATAAGAACAAGCACATCCTGACTAAGGATAGTAATGAGTCCATCGTAGAAACACAGTATCTCATGTCAATACCAGGAATGGAACACTCTCTTATAGAAGCACTCCATGAGCCAAACGAAGACTACACTGATGCTACAGACATACAATGGTAATATCACACATTTAAAATCTAGCCTTCTAGTCTTTTACACGTGTGGTATGAGCGGAGCGTAGGATTCTATAAATGGTGGATCGAGATAAGCGTGTTTGTTTACTTATCTCGCTGATCTTCATTCCGCCCGTATACATGGCAGTGACTGCTGATGCTTGAGGGTTAGCCGTAGAAGGGCAGCCAAGTTTCTTACCATGATTCTTCGCGGATTCTAATCCTTCTTTGACACGTTGGGACAGCTGATCGCGTTCTAATTGACTCAACGCTGCCATAACGGTTAAAAGGAAAGCTGACATAGGATTCTCGTCTGTAGTATCTAACCATGTATCGTGTAATGATTTGATAAACGCGCCTTTGGTTTTAATCTGCTCGATGATGGAGAGCATATCTTGGGTTGATCTACTTATTCTCGATAATTCCACGATGATTACTGTGTCGTGGGGTTGGAGTTCCTCTAGCATTCGGGTAAGTTCTGGACGCTTCCTAGTTGTACCGGTGATTTTTTCCTGATAAATATTTCGTGTATCGACTCCTGCTGCAGCCAGCAGATCAATTTGACGATTAATATTTTGATCACTGGTACTCACGCGTGCATATCCCACCAACATGACGAGCCTTTCCATTCTTTCGCATCGATGTACGGATTGTGTGTCATAAACGTATCAAAAATAGGGGAGAAGAGAAAAGACTTTTGGAACGTTTTATGACACACTTTCCACGGCGTGTCCCACGCGAAAACATGTGGACGAGAAGTGTGCCATAAAACTATACTTTATAAACACAGCCGAGCATCACGCGAAGACATGGGAAAACAGCAAAGACTCTTTATCAATATTTACTGGCGTGTACCCTGATACGACTTTTCATTGTCGTTTACTATAAAAACTGTCACACCCTGCACCCCTTACTTGTATATCAGGAAATATTGTGTCGTGACACACGATAAAAAATGAGAAGAAGAGAAAAAGAATGAGAAGAAAAACACTCTCAGTATCTACCATACTGATACTTATCGCAAGTATTCTTACATTCGGGTTTATACCCCAGGCCAGGGCTGCACAATCAACATGCTATGTGGCTGATGAAAATTTTAACAAAATAACACCCCTGCAGATTTTTACCGGCACATCGAGCACATCCACGTTTCCTGAAATCCCTACGCCTGTGTTAGAAGGGTATTATTCGCTCGAAGTAACCACGCCCGCTCAAGGGATCGATCCCGATGGAAGCATGGTCAACGTTGTATGTGATGTCAACTATCATCAGCTCGGACAAATCCAGCTCATCGATGAAGGCGGTAACGTGGTAGCAGAGCGCGTCTACGCTAATCATCCTAGTGATCCGTCCCAAGCGGATGCAACACCACTACCAGGTATCCCCAGTGGGTGGGAAATTATTCCAGGACAAGATATCCACGGGTATGATCCGACCAGTAAGACAGTGAACCCTAACGATATTAAAAACCCGTATCGTATTGGGCTCAACACGATAATACGTATACGTCCGATCTCACATCCACCAGTAACGCCAGCCACACCGGTAACACCGGTCACACCTCGTGTTCCTCAGTCGCCGGCTACTCCACCTGTTCGATCTCAGTCTTCCTCATCTCACCGTGTCTTAGCGCGCACGGGTATGGATATTATTCCTACACTTACCGGGCTTGCTCTTATGAGTAGTATGGCTGCCATGCTGCTCATCGTCATACGTAGACGAGGATAACACCGTGAGAATGGAATAAATTTTTTAGTCGTTTCGTGAATATCAAGTCGGGGACAGTCTCAATTTTTCTGGGTTTTGTCACCTCTTCCCAGAAAAAATAGCAGGGGGGTAAAGGGACTGTCCCCGCATTTTCATGTCCTCTCCTAGAGAGAGATAGGGAACATGAGATGGCACAGGGTGAAAAGGATGATGAGAATATTCATGAGCATGACAACAATAAAACAGCCAATCTTTACTTTCCTCGTATGTGACGTTGTCGATACGAGCACGAGAATGGGCAGAGACAGAAAATACACAAGAGCTAAAGCATCCATGAGAAAATGTCACTGTCTACGTTCATAAACCGTAGCAAGTTGTGGTTTTTTTCTATAAATCGTGTCCATGGCCTCATAAAAATACGGCATGTCAAGATGATAATCTTCCCCTGTCCTATACACGTTATGACACGCATACATGATATCGTTCATATCATTATGCATGAGCATAATACGCCGTGCTGGCTCATTATGGGCGAACATGTATTTCATTACATGAGACGCACCCCATGAAGGCATCATATACGGGCGAACCTCAGTGTGATACAGGGATAAATCCACGCCTCGTGCTTCGACTGTGTGTAAGGTTTCACGCACCGTGAGGATAGCTCTTTGCAGGGCGTGGGCATCCTTCATAAACTCGTCGGCAAGAATTTGAGGACGAGACACATCACCATTTCGACCGATCGTCGCGGTCACGGCCGCGTTAATAGCCATATGAATCCATATCCATTCGAGCATATCATGAGGGGTTTCAACCTGAATATGAGCATGAGTAAACAGACTCATCAAATCATGATACGACGAACACGTCGTATTCTTCGGGTTTTCGACCATGACATGATCTAAAAGAACACTATCGATAGCACCATGATATTTATATCCGCCGGCTGTAGGGAACGCAAGAATATACGGGTATCCATCAACAATCGACTCAATATCAGATCGGTTATCCCATAGGTTACAAAAGATCACCAAAGTACCTGTAAGCCTATTTGATCGTATAGTATCAACTGCTTGCTGTAAGAGCCCGTTTCTGACGCTAATAAAAATGAAATCATAGTGAGAATGAATAGGCGCTAAATGCACATCATACGAATGAATGTGCGTATTAGCAGGACGGTGCGCGCGACAATCATACAAATGAATATTAAGAGTACGCGGCGCGATAAGACTGGACTCATCGCGCAGCACATGATCTACATGGTGTCCTGCTTGGCTAAACGCATACCCATAGGTTGTTCCAATAACGCCAAGCCCAAGAATACAAATACGCATAAAATCTTTATCCTTTCCATTAAGCATTAACCCAAAAATTGTGTAAAACTGTATGTAGATAAGAATGGGTTAGTTGTCGTACATATGACGACGTAAATATTCAAACGCGTAAAACACGTAAAGCGCCCGGTGATAATCGGACATCGGGCTCACGGTGTCAATATCGAGGTTGTGAAGCATAGCGGTGAAAGAATAATCGGTCCAATTCGGGAAAATATAGTGTGTAATCGACAATGTATCAATATACGGTAATGTTAACGGATGATGCAGTAGCCTGTCATACACAGTACTGAGCTGAGGATAGACGTAATCGGTAATATCGTGTCCGACCAGGATGTCGGTTCCCATAAACTTTTCCATATCATGCAGCACACTCACATGGTCATCATCAGGTGTTTCACAGGCAGCACTATCTTCCAAAGACAGAGGAATCTTCGTATGATATGTGTCTGTCATAATCCCGTTGCGGATACGTAACAACCACACATCACACCCACTAGAGGTGGGGGTGATGGTTATGACGGTGTAATTCTTGAGATTTTTTATCACACGACAAGCACGTCGAAGATCTCGACGCGACGCGTGCGGATCGAGCAAAATATGGTTGGGATCTTTACTCGATTGGAAAACAAGACAATACAGGAACAGGAGAAAGAAAAGAGTAACGATACTGACGGTAATCCGCCACTCAGGCGCAACGGCTTGTCTGAGGGCCAGAAAAATAACTAAGACGCTGAAGAATAGAGCAGGGGGATATTTTTTCATCATAAGAAATTCTTGAGTCTCCTTCCACCACCTCAAAAAATGTGAGTCATCGTTAACTGTGAAGGTGGTAACTTTTTATGAAAATAGGGTCTCATAGACTGTAAGGGGTTATGGTCAATGATTATTTCTATGAGACCCTATTTCTTTACCATTGCTTTGATTGAGAGGAGAAGTTAAGGGGATCAAAACAAATGGTAAAGTCTTTATGATTTTTAGCGGCGCGTATGGTTAAGTAACACCACGACACCACCTATGACAGCAAGGAAGATAACAAGCCAGACAATCCATGCGATACTACTTCCCGTGTGTGCAAGGTGAGGCGTAGGCGGGGTAGGAGGAACACGGGTAGGCGTATGAGAATTCGTAATAGTAACGACTCCCTGGTTATTCGTGTTCCCTGTCATCGTATATCCTGTCACGGTAGAGGTTTCCGTGACCGTGTACACGATTTTCTTCCCCGCCTTGTAAACAGGAAGATTTGTGAATGTATACTCCCAGTCAGTATCCTTACTCAAAGTCACAGAAGAACCGGATGGTTCATTGTTAGCCATGAGCTGTACCTGAATACTGTTCGGACGAATCTTATCCTGATTATCCTTGTCATCCCACTTCTTAACCACTCGCACACTCGTAGATGCTGGAGTATGCTTATTCGTCAGATTAAACCCGGTTGTTGTGCTGGTATAACCCTCTACCGGGGTTTCACTAATCGTATAGGTAATCTTCTTGCCATTCTTGTAGACAGGAAGATTATTAAACGAATACACCCATCCCGTATCCTTACGTGCATGGGTTGTCTTAATCTTCACCCCGTCAGCGAACAGATTGACGCTAATATTGTCCGGGCGGATACCATCCTGGTTATCATGATCATCCCATGTTT
>NZ_RXLP01000010.1 GCF_004332295.1 Alloscardovia theropitheci | reverse complement strand
GGAGTATATCAATCAGAACAAACTGGACCAATAGGAATTGAATATGGTCTACCTCATTGATCCGTCAGACATCCGAAACCTACAGTGCGACCATCACCCTCATTATTGCGTGGTCTACCTCATTGATCCGTCAGACATCCGAAACGCTCATACCAACACCCCCGACTCAGACGTGGTGGTCTACCTCATTGATCCGTCAGACATCCGAAACATGCTCGAGCATCTGCTCAGTCAATCCCAAGTGGTCTACCTCATTGATC
>NZ_RXLP01000007.1 GCF_004332295.1 Alloscardovia theropitheci | reverse complement strand
CCGTCAGACATCCGAAACAATCGTAGGATGCGCGAATACATGCCTTTAGTGGTCTACCTCATTGATCCGTCAGACATCCGAAACATACATTCGCCCCAGTGTGAGCAAGAGACTGTGGTCTACCTCATTGATCCGTCAGACATCCGAAACGCATGCGCACCGCGTAGTCAGGTAGTGCATGTGGTCTACCTCATTGATCCGTCAGACATCCGAAACACTGACGGATTCATGGATCGCATCTAAGAAGTGGTCTACCTCATTGATCCGTCAGACATCCGAAACCGATAGCCTTAACATTTCCTGAACAATTCATGGGAATTGCACAAAATCTTCGTCAACGTACCAGCTTCTTCCATCCTCGAATCTGAACAGATGGTCAGTCCATTCAAGAGATAGAACTTGTAGTTCTTGTCTCAAAATGTCTCTAGCTAAGTAGTCTAACTGCTCCTTAGTACAATATTTAGTTATATGAAGCAACACGAGCATCCGTTTTTCATTCAGAGCTCCGGCAGTATCAATTATAGATTGTAATACATCATAGAAGCTTCGTGGATTCGGCACATCAATGCTAGGCTTATAAATTCCTAAAATCGCTTTGACTTCAAATTCAGCTGATAAATTCACCGGCAACATTGAATCAAGAGCTAAGCTATCAAATACCGAATACCCCCTCTCGAAAATTTCATGAAGCTCCTTCAGCTGATATTCATCAACGTTAAACAGTAGTTTAGTTATCATTTGCTTCATAAACCAGTCATTAAAATTATAGGG
>NZ_RXLP01000002.1 GCF_004332295.1 Alloscardovia theropitheci | reverse complement strand
ATTTATATCTTCCTGGCATTGTCAAGCATAAGACTGATTTTACGACTATGACTACGGAGATTGTGGTTAAAGATACGACAAGTCTTGTTAAGGAGGGAGTGAAGAATGGGAAGAATTTTTATGGGTTAGTTCGGAACAATTATGAGGATAAGGATACTACGTCATCGGGTGTTAAAACTATGATGAATATTGCGGGTAGTATGTGGATGAAGGCTACTAGTGAGGGGTATTCGAAGTTATATGATGGGCCGAAGAAGATTATTGAATTCTTCCAGGGTAAGTGAGATGAGAGTTTGAGCGTGGATATGGCTGATGGTGTAGATGGTGAGGGTATGTCTCAGGTTTTGAATGATACTGCTGATGAGTCTGTGTTTGAGTTTGATGATTCGTATCAGCGCACGGATTTATCGTATATTATGGATGCTGTTTTGCCGGAGGATTTGTATCGTCCTGATAGTACTCATAGTGCGTTTACGCGTCGTGGTGTGAGGCGTAAGACTTTCTTCTTCGCCTGTGTAGTGGCAATCGTGTTTATAGTTACCTACTTTCGGGGTACTGTATATTCTGATGCGCAAACTGAGCTTGAAAAAGATTTACCTATTATTTTTATGTCAGTCGGGGTGCTGTGTTTTTTTATTATATCTATCGTGGTTTAGTAATAAACGTCAACGGTGGGCTTATATAGCTTCGCGTATCTGTGAGCTTATGACACTATCAGCGATTTCATGTGTGTTTGCGTGGTGGGCGATAGAGAACTCGTTTGTTGTTGTGGCGTTTGTGTTGGTATTTGCTGTTGCTGGCTTGGGCTTGGTGTTTTCTGATAGGCTAAATGATGGTGTTTCTGTTAATAGTAAGGTTGCCTGGTTGACGGGGATTTTATTATTTGCGGGTGTTGCTGCAGCGTTTGTTGCTTTCTTGCTTCCTAGTAATGCTTGGTGGGGTGTTTTGGGTGGTTTGGTGTTTGCTGGTGTGGGTATGTTTTCTTTCTTTACTGATATGAAGACGGTATCGTATTTTTTTTGGTTCTGGTCAGGTCAGTAGTGAGTATGAGTGGTTAGTCGCGTTCACTTTGGTTTTCGATATCATTATATGCGTAGTAGGACTTGCTAAAGCTAATGATAATGATTTTAACGATTAATTATGGTTAATAAGAAATGGTATAAGCGCAATCGTTGGGTTCTTGGCCGAGAAGAGCTGAGCACGCATGATTTGTATGGCGCAGGGGATTTATCCTTCTTTATGGATGCCAACCTTCACGAACCTCTGTATGTAGTACGTCCTGAGGGTGAGAAGGCTTTTAATTCTAGAGGAGTGAAAATAAAGGCGTTGTCCTTTTTAGTGTTTAGCATCGTTGTTTTCGTATTATCCTACGTGTATCTAGAGTTCAATTCTTTACGCAATGAGGACGGAATTTATAATTTTGTGATATTTACCCCGATATTTATTTCGTTATTTTTCTTATTGTTCTATGTGTTATGGTGGACATCAGAGTATACAAAGGTTACTTTTGTTCTTTGTCGTGTGTATGAGTTTTTCTTGTGCGGATCGATTGCGTGGAGCCTTGCATGTTGGGCCCATGATAATGATTTTGTTGTTCCTATTAGTGCAAGTGTTGTATCAGCGGCCGTGATATGTATTCTGTGTTCGGGCTTTATTATGAGCAGGGTGAATAGCAGGATTCAAGGTTTTGCTCGTGTTTTAGTGTTAACAATGATTCCTGTTGTATTGATTAATTTGCTTGTTCAGGGTAATCGTGCGCTTGGGATTCTTTCTGGTTTGATTGTTACTGTTTTTGCGGTTGCATCGTTTTTTGCTGATCTAAAAGCGATAGAGTATTTCTCTTCTTTGAATAAGTTACATAATCGGTATGAGTGGGCCGCTGCTTTTTCACTAGTCTTAGATATTATTTTCTGTATTGCTGGTCTACTCAAGAGCACAAATGATAATAATGAATAGAACATGTTAGGTGACAAGATCGTATTCTTCATCATTTTTCATCGCCACTTGGTATTGTATACATAGCTGCGTTATATAAAACATTGGAAGATGAAGATGGAATCTGCACTTTTTAACTCTCACATTGATGCACTCCATGAATTTAAGCAACAACTTTTTACTCGTGGATATGAATTTGAACTTCATGACGATGATGATTTTCTATCGTTGAACCTTGTTTCTGGAGTACTTATTCTTAATGTGGATAATTCTAAGATACGTATTACAGGTCTGTGGAATTCTCGAGATCGAGAATTGGACTATCGTGATGCTGCACATATAGCAAATGAATGGAATAGCGCATATGTGTATCCTTTTGGGTTTGTCAAGCATGATGATGAAGATCCGATTGCGCTGTGTGCTCAAATAATCGTGGAACATAGTATTGATGGTCTTGAGAAATTATACGAAGGTATTGAAGAAGCAATTTTTGCTATGGATTTGTATTTCTCGTGGCTTGATCAGAAAATTTTCCAGGATGATAACGCCGGTGAGAGCATTACGATGTCGCGTAATTGGTCAGAAGAGTTCGCAAATCATGATAACACAGATTTGCTCCATCGCATTAATGAAATCCTAACATCATATGGAGCGCAAACAAGCTACGACAAGAGCCAGCACACGATTACATCATATTGGACCGATGAAGAGATTCCAGTAGTAGTTACAGCTCCAAGCATTCTTAATAAACAGCTTCTTGTGGGGGCTATTGGTAAGCAATACATAAATCTAGATGATTATGACATTGCTGAAGATATAGCCTTACTTATGACGAGTAGTGATTCTGGAATTAAAGTTTCCGCAGTACGCACAGATGATGCATGTGGCTTTACTTCTGAAAAAATATGTGACTATCCTCAATTAAGTACTGATGAAGACGTGTATGCCATCACAATGCATGCTATCAAACAAGTAATTGACAATATCACTTTGCTTCAGTCACGCGTGTAATACTATCGTGTAGTTAGCTCATTTTCTTATTCTGAAGGTTTTCTATGGCACAATTAGGCAGTATCGTCGGTAAACGTTATCGTATCGCAACTCTCATTGGAGCGGGCGGTATGTCCACTGTGTATTTAGCAATTGATCAGACCTTGAACAAGCAGTGGGCAATTAAAGAGATTCGTTTGCTAGGCGATGCACAAGAGCGTGATGTCGTTATGCGAAGCCTGACCACAGAGGCAAATCTCATTAAAAAGTTTGATCATCCGGCAATTCCTCGTATTGTTGATCTTTTTGAAGAATCTGGACGACTTTATGTCGTTATGGACTATGTTGAAGGTCGTACTCTGGCAGATATTTTGAAAACAGAAGGAGTTCAAAGCGAGCAAGATGTGGTGAATTGGGGTATCCAATTATGCGATATCTTAGAATATTTACACCAACGATCACCACAGGTAATTTACCGTGATGTAAAGCCATCTAATATTATGCTTACCCCTTCGGGGAATATTAAGCTTATCGATTTCGGCATTGCGCGCGAAGTACAAACGGAGCATATTCAAACGACTGTAGGGGATAGTCGTCGTTTAGGAACGGTTGGTTTTGCAGCTCCTGAGCAGCTTGACTATAATGCTCAATACGATGAACGTGTAGATATATATAGCTTGGGTGCAACGATGTATTATCTCTTGACAGCCTCGCATCCTCGTAACAATGGGTTTTCGCCGTTGCGTCAATTTAATCCAGAGTTTTCAGTAGGACTCGAAGAGATTATTTTAAAGGCAACAGCGACCGATCCCGATAAGAGGTATGAATCGCAAAGCCATATGGCGTATGCGTTGCGGCATTATAAAGAGCAAGATGATGCACATCAGCTAGCTTTGAAAAAGACGTATAGAAAGTTTCTGACGGTCGTTATCGCAACAGCTATCACAGCAGGATTGAGCATAGCAAGTTTTGGTATATCAGCTTTTGTAGCCAATAGTGATTACAACTATTGGATTAGTAAAGGCAATCAAACAACTAATCAGACAGTTGCAGCGGATGCGTATGTCAGGGCATCTAGGATTCGCCCGAGTTCAATCGAACCTTTTGAATTACTTCTTAAACTCTATATTTCTGATCAGAGCCTGTCGAGTCAAGAAGAGCATCAACTCAATACCGCGATTAATGAAAATTCGCAGAAGCTGAAAAGCAATCCGGTCGATTGGGCACAGCTGAGCTACGATATCGGCAATACGTATTGGTATTACTTTGATGGATTTAACGACGAATATAAGGGTGCTCGTTTCGTCACTGAACAAGCTCGAAGCGCTCGCATTCGTGCTGCGGAACCATGGATGAGAAACGCTGCGGGTATTAGTGAATTTGATAAACACGATTTAGCAGAAGTTTATGCTGATATCGCAGTTTTTAATTCGCAAATAGTCCCGCTTATCGCTCAAGGAACGGACTCGGGTAAGTATAAGCCGTACTTTGCGCGATTGCAAAAGATTTTGAAAATTGCTCAGCACTCGAATAACGTTGTCATTAAATTTGATGTAGCGAATCTCGTTATTAACGCAGTCACAGTGTATGGTCGTAATTTCCATGCGGATGGTGTGAAAAAAGATACTATGGATGAGCTGACGAAAGCTACATTCCAACTTGTAGAAAAGACACGAACATCCACAGTGACTCAAGATGAACAGCGCAAATCGATTCTTGACAATAAAGAAACAACTTTAGACTTAGTTAATCGTGCTTACACGAATGAGAACGAAGCTCAGTAAGTAGTAAGAGGAGCAATAATGGACGCAGATGTATGGCGTATTTTAGGAATTGTATTCTTAGTAGCGACGATTCTCTTATTTATAGCAGTTGTCGTTTTATACAAGGCGTTACGTATTCGCGATATCCAGAAAATTCTCTCAGGGCGTGCACAGAGTGAGGAAATTGAACAGATGCGCCATTCTCGATGGGGCACATGGGGAACTGACGACAGCGAAGAAAGAGTATCGAACCGCTCATATGGGCGACATGCGCGTGCTGCTAATCCATCAACGATTCATGAGATGGATGATTCATCTGGATTGAGCTCGATGATTACATTTAGCTCTGATGCTGATATGGATGAAGGTGAAACGACACTAGCTCCTAGTAGAAATACACAACTTTCATCTATAATGGACGAAGATGAAGGAGAAACTACTCTCGCTCAAAAATATGTGGATGATGAGGGTGTTACGACTTTGGCTAAACACTCTTGAGATAACGAGCGAGCAGTAAATAGAGCAAGTATTTTAATATGAGAGGGCGAGAGATGAAGAGACAGACGATTATTCGCATGGTTTGTGCCGTGGTATTGAGTGTCCTGTGCGCAAGCGGTGTAGCGGCAGTAATGAGTCAGAACCATTCTCACAATCAGAATGCGTATGCTGCTGAAACGACGACTACTGTAGATCCGTCTGCGGGAAAGAGCACTGCGGGGAATGACAGCGCTGCCCTTTTTACTGGTGCATCTATTAAACCGTCTGATGATTGGATATTTTCACAAGATAATCATGCAGATGCATATTATGTAGGACAGAAAACAACACTTTCGCTCAATCGCGCTCGCGGCGTCGCAAATACTATTAACGATATCTACTATTATGTCGATTCCACGGCGCCGACATATACTCTTGCCAAAAAGCAAGGTCGAAACTTCTCATTTGATATTACAAGTGGGGCGGTAGATACTCGTGACATTAGACTGATTGTTTTATACTCTGACGGGCGATTTGATAATCTTTCTTTGCACGATGTTCCTAATTCTGGAGATTTGCCTGCTCATATTATTACGGGTACTGATGGTGCTCAACTTATTGTTACTTATGATAATGGTTCTGAACAGATAGTTAATCTTAATCAAAAAGGTAATTTACCAATATTAGGGCATGTGACAAAGGTTCGCTTCACTATTCCGAATTTGATTCAGCGCGTTGAAGCTGCGAAGGATTATATAAACGCGCATAATATAAATGCTTTACCACTTTTCTTAAATAAGGCTAGACAATCTCGTGGTGAGATTACTCGTGAGACGACAGTGAATACGGCTAATAATTCTATCGATGTTCCGCAATTGGTTGATGAATTTAATTCTAGTGAGGATTCGATAACGCTTCGTCCAACGCCAGGATTTAGTCCGATTCGTGGTGCCCTAACTGCAGTTAATGGCAATGATGATGAGGATATGTCAGTTGACACGTATGTCAAAGCCGGAAAGCTTGACGTTACGAATGTTTCTTTTGACGGAATTGGATCGGATCATTCGACAAAAGTTTGGGATGGAACTACTACTCATTTCTTCACTACCATTAGGCAAATTAAGCTTAAAATAAGCGCACAGAGCACTGAACCTGCTGATGCTCAAGGCGTTAAACCGAAGTTGCCAGAAGGCACGAGCATCCAGGTGAATTTCCCTGCGGTCTATTTCCCAAATGAGCGACCAGAACGCGTACCATCTCAAAGCGTGGTTATCGGCAAAGATGGAACAGCTACAATTGATTTTCCACGGGAAGGTGTCTATAAGGTTAAGGACATAACCCTTACTTATCGTGATGCTAATGGAAATAAGCAGACACGTCCAATTATGGATTTCATAGATGCTACTGATAACTTCAAGAAAGATAATCTTGAGGAAATCGTGTGGATGAAGAGTCTGGAAATTGACGAAAACCCGCAGATCCAAATTGTAAATAATAATGGTAGTGAAAATACGAATGAATATCATAAGAATGATGTGAAATTCCGTATTATTATTAAGGATCGTTGGCTTGAATACTTTAAGTACCTTAATGAGTCTGAAGTAAGCGAAGCCTTAAAGATTACTCGTGATGGTAAACCTGTTGATAACAAAAATTTGACCTTTGCAAACTCTGAGTGGAAGCAAACTAGTCCAGGCGTGTATACATCCAATATCTTTAGTCTTGGTGAATACACGAAGAGCAAAGACAATAAGCCTGCAGAAGGACGTTACGATATAAGCGTAAATTATAAAAAGCACACGGGTACTCGAAACAATATCGTCATCGATTACACTGCGCCTCAAGCCGGTAAAGTTACGGTAGCTACCGACAATCCTCAAGCGACTAAGCCACAGGAAAAGACGAACAAGAGCACCAAAGATAAGTGGCTTGTTTCGTCCTCGCATTTGCGTCTAACGATTAGCGATATTAAAGATGCTACATCAGGCGTCGATAAGGACAAGCTTGCATTGGTGCGTGCTGATGGAAGTGAGTACCCTGGCTATACACTCACAAAGTCGGATGATGGCTCTTCAGTGTCTTTTGATATTGATGATAACAATGGTGTCGTTAAGCTCGATGAGATTTATCTTCGCTTAGAGGACAAAGCTGGTAACGAAGACCATTCGCACTCACTTGCTGAGCTTGCTCAGGGTAAGAGCGATGTCTATGGTTTCAAAGGGGTGCTAGTAGATACCACAGCGCCTGAGATGAGTGTTTCATATGACAATAATGATGTGCGAAACGAGAAATACTATAAAGCACATCGTCATGGAACGGTGACAATTAACGAAAGCAATTTCTCACTAATGCGTGACCTTTCTGATGACGATGATGTGGTCGTTGCGCGCAAAGATGGCAACGTTTCATCGACGGTGAAGCTCAGCGATTTCAAACAAAATGATGGTAATGGTCCTTGGATTGCTCAATTTGATGCGTCTTCTGACGGTAATTGGATTGTTGATGCGCAGTACAAAGATGCCGCTGGTAACGCTGCACAATCAGCTCATGACGAATTTGTTGTGGACACTATTGCGCCAGTTTTGAGCGTGACATTTGACAATAACAATGTTATTAATGGAAAGTATTTTAATGCATCACGTGTGGCGACCATCTCGCAGGTTGAACGCAATTTTAGTACTGAAGATACTAAGGTCAATACGACTTGGGCTATGAATGCACAGTCGGGTGTAACAGCTGGCCCAGCTGCGGGATCCTGGAATCAAAGTGGCGACTCTGCTACTTACAGCACGAGCGTATCGTTTACAAGTGATGGACGCTATACTATGACTGTTACTGCTACAGATTTAGCTGGTAACGCTGCATCAAACACGATTGAGGTTGGCGAATTTATTATTGATACAACAAAGCCAACTATTGATTTCGCTAATATCCAAGATAAGACTGCATATAACGGTAAAGTAGCTCCTCAGATTTTGTTCAACGATACGAACTTCAACGCGTCGAAGACAAGTTTCACTCTGAAAGCTGTCCGTCATGAGAACGTGAGCAAAGTGACGTCATTTGCAGACTCTATTACTGCACAGTCACGCCAAGTAAGCTTTGCTGATTTTGCACGTGAAGTCGATTCAGATGATGTCTACACGCTTACCGCGCGCATGACCGATGAAGCTGAGAACGTGACAGAAAAGAGCATCACATTCTCTGTGAACCGTTTCGGCTCTACATATGCGCTGTCGCAAGATACAGCAAAGATTCGCGGAAAGTTCGTTAAGAAGACTGGAAATGTTGTTATCGATGAGATCAATGTTTCAGGCCTCGAGACAGATAAGACTAAGGTTGTTATCGCTCATGATTCAGCATCGCGCATTCTCAATACATCTGAATATTCGGGTGTAGCTACAGATGACAAGGGATGGAGTCGTACACGATACACAATTCCTGCTCAGAATTTTGAAGATGATGGATATTATCGTGTTATCGTTTCGTCCGTCGATAAAGCTGGCAACGTATCAGAAAATACGATGGATAAGAAGGATGAGTCTCGCACTCATGCTGTGAATATTAACTTTGCAGTAGATAATACAAAGCCATCTGCGAGCGTGATTGGTGCGCAATCTCATGCGGTATTCTATAGTGCTGATGGTCGCACTCTGACTGTGCAAGCTCAAGATAATCTGAAACTGAGCAAGGTTGCATTACGAGTCGATGGAAAAACTGTAGGGCAGTGGACCGGAGATGAACTTGTAGCATCGCCTGCCACATATAAGCTTGATTCAGATGCGAAAGATCATGATATTCAATTAACTGCTTATGATGAAGCGGGTAATAGGACCATCGTCTCCTATGATGATATGGCTGTAGCTACATCATGGTGGCAGTATATGCGAGAACATGCTGTGATGACATTAATTATCATGTTCGTAGGAGCAGCAGCACTTATCCTGCTCATGTTGATTGCATTGGCATTGGTTATTCGTCATCGTCGTACTCAATACCGTCGCAATCCGTTCAACCACTAAATTGACCATCTCTGGATTTCCTCATACATGGTGCTAAGTCGGGCAATGAATAAGATCGTCGCTCAATTTAGTCCTGAGGGAATCCAGTTTTTGTATAAAGATAATAGCTCAAATTGCGCTTGTTTATAGAGGAGAAGTCATGAAAGGTATCGTCACCGTTCATAACCCTTCGCAGGGTGTGCGCTACAGTGTCTATATCGATAGTAGCGACAACAGTTCTTTGCAGGAGCTTCTTCCAGCACTGTCCATTGCTGCACATACTAACTCTCGCGATACGGTACATATCGGTGTCGATGGGCGCATTGTCGAAATTAATCAGACAATACAAGAAATAGGTCTACACGAGGGTTCATGGATTACATTTACTCAGGGGCAAGAAGCAGTATTCGATCCTCGCCCGAGAGTTAAAGGACAGCCTAGCAGTGTGCAATTGCGTTTCATTGGCGGTATTCATGCGGGTGAAGTTTACGATTTGTCGTATGGATTGCTCTCTCTTAGTTCGTTGCTTAATGCTGATGAATTTTCGATGAGCTCCGATTTTATGCTGGATATTTCGCAAGATTTTCTTAAAATTTATCCAAATATTACTGGAACTCCAGATGCGCCAAATAAGAATGCAAAAAAGGCAGCAAAGTTACGAAAGAAACAAGAGAAAGAAGAAAAGCGACGTGCTAAGCATCCTGAAAAAGGTGTAAAAAAG
Organism: Alloscardovia theropitheci; assembly: GCF_004332295.1. Classification (GTDB taxonomy): domain Bacteria; phylum Actinomycetota; class Actinomycetes; order Actinomycetales; family Bifidobacteriaceae; genus Alloscardovia; species Alloscardovia theropitheci. The sequence goes on along the minus strand of NZ_RXLP01000002.1, from coordinate 161,090 downwards.
TCCGCAAAGAAGGCTGCCTCTGATCGAGAGAAAGAGAAAATAGAAGAGCTTCATTCAGGTATTTTTGTTGATGATGAAGAAATTATTGAAGCAACAGAAATCGCTTTCGGAGATCATATAGTACTTCCCGAATGCATTATTGAGATTACTAATACGCATGATGAAGAAGTCCCGGTTGATGCTCGAACTGAAAGCGGATATTGGCTTTTCGCTCGTCCTCCAAAAATCCATACATACGCAGAAGCGACAAAGTTTACTATGCCGGCTGAACCAATAAAGCCAGCAAAAGCTCCGATTCCTATTATCTCAACCCTTCTTCCTCTTGCAATGAGCGTGGGCATGGCGTATTTCTTGAAAAACCCTATGTACCTCATGTTCGGAATCATGAGTCCTGTTATGATGATTGCCTCGTACCTTTCGGGTAACCGTAGCGGCAATACTCGCTACAAGAATGAGATGCAAAAATTTGAATCCGATAAAGCTCATGTAAACGAGTCTGCTGAAGCGGCTGTTGTTAAGGAACAGGAGGATGCGTTACGTGAATATCCTGATCCTTCACGCGTCATGGATATCGTAGTAAACCACGATATGCGTTTGTGGAATCGACGAATTACGGATAAATCCTGGTTAGGTATTCGCGTGGGCACAGGAACAATTCCGTCGGCGGTTACCATTGAGAGCGCCTCAGCTCTGACTCAAGAGAAAGTTAAGGCGTGGGAACTCCATCATCACCCCGTGGCGGTATTACTTCCTCAAGCAAAATGCCTAGGTATTTCTGGAGCCCCAGAAACTGTACGTGCTCTGTCACAGTGCGCCACAATTCAGCTGGCTGCATTGCATTCAACGCGTGATTTAAGTTTGTATGTGTTAAGCCCAAATCTTCGAGGCGATTTTGGAACACATATCAATTGGGATTTTGCGCAATGGCTGCCACAAACACGTCCACAAATGGGACAAGATACCGTTCGCACAATTTCTACGACTTCAGCAACCGTAGCTACTCGCTTATCTGAGCTTACCCAAATTCTCGATGCGCGTCTTGAAGATATAAAGAATAATGCTCAAAAAGAATGGAATGGCAATAGCATCGTTGTCATCATGGATAATGCGCACGTTATTCGTACACTTCCGGGTGCTATCCGAGTGCTTCAAGAGGGCGCGCGTGTAGGAATTTACACAATGTGTATCGATACAGATGAGCGACTACTTCCAGAAGAGTGCCAAACAGTTGTTTCAGCTGAGGATAATGTCATTCATGTGCGATCGAATATAGCTGATGACGTGTATGATGTCATGCCTGATTTTGTCTCAGAAAATTGGACCGAGGCAGTTGCGATGTCCCTCGCGCCAATTGAAGATGGAAGTCCGGACGAAACCGAATCTGCTATCCCTACGTCTTCGAATCTGTTGAAATTGCTTGAATTAACACCAAGTACTGAACAGATTTTGCGACGTTGGAATATGAGTCCGAGATCAACAAAATTTGTGATAGGCGAATCCGTCGATGGTGTATTCCAGCTTGATTTGTCGAAAGATGGTCCGCACGGATTAATCGGTGGTACCACTGGTTCAGGTAAGTCCGAGCTTTTACAGTCGCTTGTGGCTTCGCTCGCTGTTTCTAATACGCCAGATTCTATGAATTTTGTGCTCATCGATTATAAGGGTGGAGCAGCGTTCAAGGATTGTGTGAATTTACCTCATACCGTGGGTATGGTAACTGATTTGGATAATCATCTCGTTACTCGCGCTCTCGTATCTCTTGGTGCAGAACTCAATTACCGCGAACACATACTTGCACAGGTCGGAGCAAAAGACATTGAGGATTATACCGATTATGCAGTGAAGAATCCTCAGCTAAAGCCACTTCCACGATTGCTGATCGTTATCGATGAGTTTGCTTCCTTGGCGCGTGAACTTCCTGATTTTGTTACTGGTTTGGTTAATATTGCCCAGCGAGGACGTTCTCTCGGTATTCATCTTTTGCTGGCAACTCAGCGTCCAGGTGGCGTCGTTTCTCCTGAAATTAGAGCTAATACAAACTTGCGTATCGCTTTGCGTATGACTGATGCTTCAGAAAGCCAAGATGTTATTGACGCTAAAGATGCAGGGCTTATCTCTAAAAGCACTCCAGGCCGCGCTGTCGTTCGACTTGGCTCGAGTTCGCTGATCCCGTTCCAGTCAGCACGTGTAGGGGGACGTTATATTGATCCTCGACAATCGTCGCAGGAACGAAAAGAAGCTCCGCTCGTCGTAGCTGTGAACGATAAAAATCTTGGCGAACCAATTCCACAAAGAAGAAACAATAAAAAAGATTCAAGTGATGTATCGGTTACTGATTTGAAGGTATTGGTCACAGCTATCAGCGAGGCAACTAAGTCGGCAGGATTTGAAGCCCAGCGTAAGCCATGGCTTCCAGCGCTTGACAATCGTCTAGACCTTGCTCAAGTATCTGAAAATGTATCCGATGTTTTACACGGATCTCACCCTCCAATTCCTTTCGCTCTTGCAGATTATCCTGATCTACAAAAGCAGCTTCCAGAAAATATTGAATTATCATCTTTCGGCAATTTGTTCATTATCGGGACTACACGAAGTGGCAAATCTACCGCGCTTCGCACAATAGCATACTCAGCTTCGAGCTTGTATAGTTGTGAAGATTTGCATATATACTGCATTGATGCGGGTAACGGCGCCTTGTCGCCACTTATTTCTTTTCCTAATGTAGGTGTAGTTGCTTTAAGAAGTGAGACACAAAAAATTGATCGTCTTTTAGGCAAACTGGAGCGAGAAGTAAGCAGCAGAGCTCAAATACTTTCTCAAGGTGGATATGCTAGCGTCGATGAGTATAATACTGACCCAATTAATGCGGGGCATACAATGCCGCATACTTTAGTTTTGCTTGATTCTTGGGATGGCTATGTATCGAACTTTGATACATACGACAATGGAATACTTGTTTCTCGCGTACAAAGTTTAATGCGCGAAGGAGTATCGAGCGGAGTCCACTTCATTCTTACTGGAGATAAGCAACTTCTTTCAGGGCGTATGTCCAATTATGCTGAGCAGAAAATCATCCTTAGACTTGTAGACAAAACAGACTATTCACTTATCGGAATGCGAAATAATGACGTTCCAGATGAAATTACAGAAGGTCGTGGCTTTGCTTCAGACGGGGCAAGAGAACTTCAAATAGCTTTGATTGATAAAGAAATCCAAGGCCAAGATGAATCAAATCTCATTCGTCAAGCAGGTCGTTCATTAAGCGCGGAAAGAGATCAAGGCGTACCACGAATAAGACGTCCATTTAGTGTCGAAGAAATGCCAGCGAAGATTACGCTTGATGACGTGTACATGCGTGGTGTCATCGGCAATACTATTCCTTTGGGCGTTGGCGGGGAAGATAACGATGTCATTGCGTGGAATCCAGTTGAATCGCCGGTATTGCCAATTTACGGTGGCAGAAGTGCTGGAAAGACGACTGCAGTTATGAGTATCGCTTTAGGCGCTGCGAGAGCTGGATATCGTGTTATCTGTGTCGCCCCTCGTAAAGGTGGTCTGCGTCAGCTTGAAGGCGTAGAAGGTATTGATCAAATTATCACTAATTCAAGTGATGTGACGGAAGAGCTCTTTACGCAAGCACTAGACAGTAGCGAGAAAACGATAATTGTTATGGATGACGGTCAATTGCTCACAGATATACCAGCAAGCAATTGGTTGAGTAATAATATTCTCACTCTTGAATCGCATGGCTTTGGCCTTGTCGTTGCTGGTGATTCTAGCGAATTCCCTGTTGGCTTTGGAAACTGGGGCGCTCGTGTAAAAAATCTGCGTGAAGGTATTGTGCTTCGTCCAGAAGAATTGTCCTATGCAGATTACATTGGTATGCATTTCAAGCGTACCGATGTTATGGATAGTAAGCCACAAGGTCGAGGATTTATTCATGTCGGTTCTATTTCAGCGCAGATACAAATGGCTATGCCAGTATCTAGCGATATGAATCCTGAGGAAACAAAGGAGTAAATGATAGCCATGAAATGGATAAAGCGTCTTCTAGGAATCGGTAACAAACTGAGTCCAATTCGTTCAGCGTCCCTTGTTTCTCCTCAATTACTAGATATTCCGCCTCTGACACGACATGCTAGTCGTGATAATTTGGAAGCGATTGAAGTGCTTAGCGACGAACAGCATGAGGCAATGCGTAAACGAGAACGCGAGAAAGAGGAATCTCATACTCCTGTATCATCTAAGCTACGCGCAAGGATTACCATTTCGGATGGTCAATCATATGTACTCAATGGGGCATGCTTAGTTGGCCGTATGCCGTCACATTCTGATAAATATTCGCAGATCGTAATTGTTAATGATCCAACTGGGCAAGTTTCGCGTGAGCATTTTGCTTGCGGAATGGATGACTTTGGACGTATCTGGGTTGAGGATTTGGGAAGCGCGAATGGTACATGGTTACGGACTCCGATGGGAGATAAGCCATTATCTGTTCGTAGCCGACAGATTATCGCTCAAGGAACGATGATTGCTTTTTCTTCATTTACTGCTCAGTTTGATTATGTGAATGTAAACGGTAACGAAGCGTAAAATCCAAGCTGCTCAAGGTATTCAGGTTGAGACACAAAAGTATAATTTCATTGAGCAAAGATGAGAGGAAAATTCTATGGATAAATTTGTTGTGAAGCAAGAAGAAGTATCAGAACTCCAAACAAGCTTAAGCAACACTTCCTCACTTCTTGAACAAATGGCACGCACTGATACTTCAGCAGCTGAAGTTGGTGAAAAAGTTAATTCGGCACTCAACGACCTCTTCAATGGACTAGATGACCGACGTGACAAGATTACAAAGAATACGACAAAGCTTGCCGAATATTTGGGCAAAATTCTTGAAGAAACAACGAATCTTGATAATGATATGCAATCAGTACTAACACAATCCGATGAAAGTGGCTCTTCTTCATCGTATTAAAAACTGTTAGACGATTATCAATTGAATTAATACCATACGAATAAGCATATTTAGACCTCATAGGAAGCGATAAAGACATGGCAGTAGGTTACTCGCTTAATATTCCAGAGAATTGGAATCGTATCAATTTGACCCAAGCTAATATGAGCGAAACGGCTGAAGAAATGGCGGATAATATGATTGCCGTTGTTCCTGAACTTGAATCGCGCAAGTTACTTCTGAAAAAAGACATCACTGATCAGCTCAATGATGCTCTTGAGAGCGGTACAAATCTTGTGGCAAGCTATGTGACACCTACATCTGATGGTTCTCTCAGCATGTTTCTTATGGGCCAAACGTTGCCTCTTCTTATGCCTGAAGAGGGGGAGAGCATATTTGACACGTTCTATGAGATGTATACGACGGCAGACGAAACACGTCCTCAGGGTGTAGATGTGCAAATCGCGCACCTTCCTCATGCTGGCAAAGTTTTCCAGACATATGGTATTGAGCTTCTACAAGATACACCAGTCGTAGTTCTACGTACGCTTGTGCCGCTTGATAAATGTGTACTCTCTGTCTTTATCTACTCGCCAAATGTAGATATCAAGGATGCTCTCGCTCAATTGTTTGAAGCAATTACACGAACTTTGGAGATTGATGATTATAAGGGGAATGAATAAATGCGACCAAGTAGTGATGAATGGCATATTGTAGGTTTCTCGTCTGACCCTGTTCCGGGAAACCCTCAATCAGTTGACTCTTTGTCCGCGCATATTAATGGCAAATATGTAACTCCTCTTTCTGAACTTTCTACCGCTCTTCAACAAGTGAAAAGCAAAGCGAATAGTTCATCAACTATGTTGATGAGCGAGTCTGGTAAGGCATTTATCGATATGCTTGGGGATTTTCCTCAGAAAATCTCAGATTTGCATGATGCAATGAAGAGCGTATCAACTGTGCTTGATACATGGTCTGAAGATATGAGTACTCAGCAGCGGGTAGCTGGCCATGCTCTAGAAGAGGCGATAGAAGCATACAATTCCAAGAAAGCATTACAGACACAGCTCAATAACGAACGTGATAATTTACGCAGTCTTAATCATCGTGATACCTCAGGTTATTCGGATCAGCAGAAGAGTGATTTGGAGTCCTCTCGGTCGTTAGTTGAATCGCAAATTGCGGGGCTGAATTCTCGAATAAGCGGATACGATTCAACAATTGAAACTGCTAAGACAACTATTGCACGTGCCAAATCTGATTATGATCAGGCTGCTCTGACAGCGGCGAAAGGGATCCAAACAGCGCAGCAGCAGGGCAATATTACGAAGCTGAGTTTGATGGAAAAAATTAAGAAAGGTGCGTATGATTTCTTCCATAGCAAGGGCTGGAAGAAATTCGTCCAAATAGTTGAATTTGTAGGCGCTGTAGTAGGTATACTCAGTATCTTTATTCCGGGACCGGGTTGGCTATTTGCAGCTATAACGTTAGCTGCTTCGGCGGTGACATTGGTGGATTCTAGTGCAAAGTATTTGAGTGGTGAGATGAGCTTAGCAGAGTTCGGGTTTAATCTGCTGATTTCGACTTTGGGAGCATGGTCTGGTCTAGCAGGCATTAAAGCAGTTGGAGAAGCTAAAAGCGCTGCGGAAGCAGTGAAAATTGGTAAGCATTCTGCTCAGGCTTCAAAGGCTAAAGCTTTATTTGCTAAGGCTGCTGGTTTTGGAGAGCATGTGGGAGTCAAAGAAGGTAAATATTTCATCGCTAAAGATGCGATTTCTCACGAAATTGGGAGCAATGTAATTAAGAGCATGATGCCAAATATCGTGAAAGGCGATGCCTTAGCTGACGATGCTTCAAAGGGGTTAAAGCTTGTTTTTAAGGATGCATTCAAGACAGCTAAGGATACGAAAGCTACGCTTAATTTCGCAAAGAACTCGGTTAGCACAGTAAAGGATGCATATAAAGCATATACGAACCCAGCACCTTCGAATGATGCAGCTGGAACTATCTCGAAAACATTTAGTGCGGTACAAGTCGTAGCTCCTGGATTAACAGGAGATGTGGGAAAGATAGCTAAACTTATTTCTAAAACATCCAATTTATTTGAATAGTTGAGTTTTATTATGGTGAAGCGTTTGTTGTCTGAGCAGGAGAAAATAGGAGAGTTTCCTGCAGGTTATGTCATGTCGATTTCTGGTCGTGGTGTGCGTAAAGCGTTACCGGGTGGAAAATTATATACCCTTAAAGGGGCAAAGACTAAGTTATTAATACTTCTGATTTTGTGCTCTGTAGCGTATCTTGTGAATTTTTTGTTTACTCTGCATTTTGGTGGGCAAGATAATGAAGATATGCGATTCTTCGCCGTGTTTATTTCACTTTTTACGGCGTTTATTTTGATGCCGCCCTTTGCTTGGTTTTCTACGGTAACCAAAACCGTGAAAGGAAGAAGTGTTGTTTTTGTTTTTGGTATTTTAATGGATCTTGGTTTTGCTTCAGCTTGCGGTTCGTTGAGTGCGAGTTGGTTTGGTTTGAATGAGTTGGGGTTTATTTTTGTGCCGTTTATGGTGGCGGGGTTTGTTAGTGTTTGTGTGTTTGATTGGTTGTTGGAGTGGTTTTCTCGTGTGTGGGTGGTGATTGTTGTTCTTGGTGTGAGTGTGTCTGTGGTGTTTTGGGGTGTGTCTTTGGTGTTTTCGTCGTTTAGGCCGGGTTTGTTTGCTTTTTCTGTTGGTTTGTGTGTTATTAGTGTTTTTTCGTTTGTGATGGATTTGTTGACTATGCGTTATTTTGCTGATCGTGGTGATGTGGATGCGGCGTATGAGTGGTTTACGGCTATTGTTGCGGTGTTTGATTTGTTTATTGCTATTGGTGGTGCTGGTGGAGCAGCAAGCGCCACAGACGAATCGTAAAATTTAGAGAATAAGAACAACGTGCGGATACATTGTGTCGCATGTCGTCGGGCTCTATGCTAAGCTAAGTAGTGGGTTTTTTATAAATCTTTATAGAAAGGGTGCCCTCATGGCAAATGTAAACGTCAGCTATGGCGATCTCGAATCAGTATCCAGCAAGCTCAATTCTGGCGAGCAGGAATTGCAGAATACTTTGCGCAATCTCAAGTCTTTGGTAGATCAGCTTGTAGCTTCTGGCTTTGTAACCGATAAGGCTTCTGGAGAATTCCAGCGTTCTTATGACGATTTCAATAAGGGTGCTTCCCAGACCATTCAGGGTCTTACTGGTATGAGCAGCTTCTTGGATAAGGCTAAGCAGTCTATGCAAGATCTCGATAGCTCTTTGGCTTCTGCTGCACGTCAGTAGTTTATACTTTTCCATATAAGGTAATGGGTGTATAGGCACAAAGCCTACGCACCCATTACCTTATTTTTTACGAGAAGACCAACGAATTCCTAAAGTTATCACGTTAATAATAAGTACCGCTATCCATAGCCACATTAATAAGGTATTCGGTGCAATAATACCGAAACGTACGATACCGACTATTGCAGCAATTGCAATAATAATGATAAAAATATTGTTTTTTATAAATTCGGTGAAAGTCATACTTATAATGTATCAGGAGATTTTAACGAAAGATAAGTTATGCATTATTCTGTACGCTTAGATCGCCTTAGCGGCGCGCAAACTGTGACTATGCATCCTTCTATAGGCGATACGACTGATGAGGGGCAGGCAACTTTTGCTGCTAATGTCAGTTCATATAGTCAATATCTTTTGCCAATGCGTTTCGAAGTAACATCAAGAAGCGTGAGATATTATTACGATGTCACAGGCTTGACATCTGTAGCCCAATTTTTAAAAAATCGTACAATGACGGTGAGCTTTTCAAGCGTAGCTACTCTTATTCGAGGTCTTTTAAATAGTTGCGAGCAGCATAATGCTAATCCGGAATTTATTGAGTGGGATCATAACTATATTTATATTAATGAAGCAACAGGCAATTGGTATTTCCTTTTTGCACCAGTATTTACGAAGAAACCTCGCAAACAATGCATTGACTTCTTGAGGTTTATTGCACATTCTGAACGTATCTTAGCTTCAAGTGGGTATGAAGAATCAGTGCGTGGATATCTTCGCACATTGCCGACAATTGGATATACGTACGATATTCAAACAGTAAAGCAAATTCTCGGACAAATCAGTATCCCAGATACTGCATCTACTCAAACGGATAATGCTCAATCGAGTACGACGGAAACTAATTCTGCAAATTCGTCACTTGATATTCCACCAGATGGTGCAACAGTTCTTGCCTCATCAACTACTGCATTACCGCAATTTTCGGCTATTAACTATTCGGCGGATTCCTTGAGGAACGTAAATGATATAAGTCAACAGTTCGCGCAAGAGCCTCAAATGGTCGGTGTTGCAGTAAATGAGACGAATCATGACGATGAGAAGGTAGATGAGTGTCTTCAAAATTATACGCACATAGATGATATACGGGATAATCAAGTATACGAATCTGTTGAGGATAATAATTCCTGGGGAAGTCTTGGAACCGGAACCAATGCTCTCATCGTTCTGACGCGGTTGTCGGATAGTAAGACGTACCCCGTGGCAGCATATGAAGCAACAATTGGCAGATCGTCACGAAGTCTTATTCACGTCAGCGGGAACTCAGATATTAGTCGTATTCACGTGACAGTAGAGATTTCAGGCGATGGCTTTGAAATAACAGATATGGGTTCTCGAAATGGGACATATGTCAATGACGCGAGAATCGCACCGCATCATAGCGTTCACGCAACCAGTCCGGTAAAATTACGTTTAGCAGAAGAGGATTTCATTCTCGAAAAACGCTAAAAAGCATAATATATGTAATACGACAAGAAGGTGGAATCATACTATATATGATTCCACCTTCTTGGAGAAATAGCTAAAGGGAAATGCCTCTTACTTGATAATCTCGATTGATTCAATCATAACTGGTTCAAGCGGATTATCGCGTGCATCGGTTGCCACTTCATTAATAGCGTCTACAACCTTGCGTGATGTTTCATCGGTCACTTCACCAAAAATGGTGTGCTTACCATCAAGCCATGTAGTTGGAACCGTAGTAATGAAGAACTGTGAGCCATTAGTTCCGGAAAGCTTTCCAGTAAATGGATTTGGACGGCGCCCAGCATTAGCCATAGCAAGCTTGTATGGTTCAGCAAAGCTATGCTTGTTAATTTCATCATCAAAGTTATAGCCTGGTCCACCTACACCAGTTCCTAGTGGGTCTCCACCTTGAATCATGAAGTCCTTAATAATGCGATGGAAAATCAATCCGTTATAAAAAGGCTCATGAGATTTTTCACCAGTAAGTGGGTCGGTCCATTCCTTCTCGCCTGTCGCGAGACCTGCAAAATTCTCGACGGTGATAGGTGCATCCTCAGGGAAAAGTTCGATAGTGATGTCGCCCATTGTGGTGTGCATAATTGCTTGCATTATTACTCCTTGTACAAGACGTGTATTTGTCGGTAAGACTAGTCTAACTGAATCCACGCAGAAGTATCCTGAGGAAGCTTGCCATCAGCTGTGAGCGGACCAGAAGTTAAGAGAACTGTGCCATGAGGAAGCTCCGCTGGTGTTGCTGAGAAGTTAGTGATATTTGCCCATCCGTTCGAACGCTTATACGCGATGACGCCGCCCATATTGCCGTCTGCGCCATCTGGCAAGCCACTTTCCTTGTCTTCATCAAGCCACTCGATTGTATGATCAGTTGCCTGCAATTCGTGTCGTAAACGCAAAGTTTCACGATAAAGGTTGAGCATGGAGTCTGGATCGTCATCTTCTACGTCAGCCGCAAAATCTTTATACCATTGAGGTTGAGGAAGATGAGGCCTCTCAGAAGCGTTTTCTGGCGAGAATCCAAATGAACCTTCAGCATCAGAACCAATCCATGGCAATGGTACACGGCAGCCATCACGACCCTTAATCTTACCATTGTCATGGCTTGAGAATGCGCTTGGATCTTCAAGCTGATCCCAAGGTATATCGGCTACTTCAAAGAGGCCAAGCTCTTCGCCTTGATAGACATATGCTGAACCAGGTAGTGCCATTTCGAGAAGTAAAGCAGCGCGAGATCGACGAGTGCCCAGTTCGCGGTTTTCCTCATAAGTACCACCATCGCGAAGAAGCCAATCAGTAGCAATCTGATGCTCATTTGGTGCTTGAATTTGTGGTAAAGCGAAACGAGAAGCATGACGAATCAAATCGTGATTGCTCATAACCCATGTAGCAGTAGATCCTGAACGTTCTGTTGTTTCAATACCGGCTTCAATAGCCTCATGGAAATTGTTGCGAGCCCACATCTTCATTGCAAAAGCGAAGTTGAAAATCTGCCCGAGGTCGTCAGGGCTAGCATAGAGATACTGGCGAGCAGGATGTACCCATGCTTCCGCTACAGCAAAGCGTGGTGGATTATATTCATTGAAGAGCTTTCGCCATTGCGCGTAGATTTCATGAACCTCATTACGATCGAAGAGAGGGTGTGAACCATCGGTTCGATCAGCGCCATCTCGAGGAGATACCTGATCAAGTTCTGGAGAATTCATGTCCTTCTTCAAAGCATGAGCCACATCAACACGGAAACCATCAGTACCATGATCACACCAGAATCGAAGAGTGGTGAGGAACTCCTGATGAACATCTGGATTATCCCAATTCCAATCAGGTTGTTCTGGGGCGAACATATGAAGATACCATTGACCATCTTCTACACGCTGCCATGCCGAACCACCAAATATGGATTCCCAATCATTTGGAGGAAGCTCACCGTTTTCGCCGCGACCATCACGGAAGATATAACGATCTCGCTCAGGAGAACCTTTGCCGGCAGCGAGAGCTGCCTTAAAGAATTCATGGCGGTTCGAGCTATGATTTGGGACGATATCAACGATGACTTTAATATTGCGTTCGTGTGCAGCATGAACCATCTGATCGAAATCGTCCATATTGCCTAAACGAGGATCCACATTACGATAATCGTCTACGTCGTAACCACCATCAGCAAGCGCGGAAGGATAGAATGGTGACAGCCAAATCGCATCTACGCCAAGCTTGGCCAAATAATCCATATGAGCTGTGATGCCTTTAATATCGCCCAATCCATTTCCTGTGGTGTCAGCAAAAGATCGTGGATAGATTTGATAAACAACGGCATTTTGCCACCACAAATCAGCGTTTACTGTATTGTGAGTCATAGCTTCTCTCCATTAAGTTGCGAGTTCAATGATAACGTTTTCATTATAGAAGAGACCATGCACAGGAGTAGTCTAATGAGAAGAAATAAAGATTTCGATGCTCCTTCGTTCAGTAACGTAGTTAGTGAGCCAAGGATAGAAAAATTGGAGGAATGATGGCACAAGAAACAGGTGCATTAAGCGCTGAAGAGTCGCGTCTTATTTGGATTGATTGCGAAATGACTGGTCTTGATATTAATAATGACGAGTTGTGCGAGGTTTCTGTCGTTCCTACCGACTTCAATATGAACGTACTTGATGAAGGTATTGATCTGGTTATCAAGCCAAGCCAAGCTGCAATTGACCATATGAATGATTTTGTACGTCATATGCACACGTCTTCTGGTCTTGTCTCTGAATGGGACAATGGCTTGACTCTGGAAGAAGCAGAGAAACAAATTGTTGAATACGTGAAAAAGTTTCTCCCGACGCAAGGCAATGGTAAAGCTCATTTAGCTGGAAATTCAATTCATTCAGATAAAAAGTTCCTCGATAAATACATGCCACAATTGATGAGTAATTTGCATTATCGTATTATTGATGTGAGCACACTAAAGGAATTAAGCCGCCGCTGGTATCCTGCAGTGTATGAGAATAAACCTGCTAAGCATGGTGGACATCGTGCACTTGCGGACATTATTGAGTCCATTGATGAATTGCGCTACTACCGTCAGATGATGTTCGTCAAAGATTTACCAACTGAACAAGAAGCTCAATCGGGTGCGCAGTATATTGAATCGACAAGTTTGCTTCGCACGTACGAAAAAGAGGGGAATGCTCTTACTGATAGCAGTACTCCAGAAAAAGCCGACTACTAAATTCGCTATTCTGTAACTTTGAGAATGCTATTAGCGTGTGCGCTGAACAATTGCAAATGTTATAAAATTGCAATAAACGCATACGAGCATAGCCCGTTAAGCTACAGTGCCGAACAATGAAAGCCTTTTATGCTCCAATCCCAAGCTCTCGACATAATGAATGCAGGCGCATCTGTGTATCTCACGGGTGCGCCCGGAGCTGGTAAGACATATGTCTTAAACCAATTCATTACTCAGGCGCGTAAAAACGGCAAATCGGTAGCTGTAACTGCGTCAACGGGAATCGCCGCAACTCATATCAACGGTCAGACCATTCATTCTTTTAGTGGTATCGGTATTTCTACTGCACTAACTGACGCAGTTATGAAACGGATTTTGACCAGGCGTAAGAAGTCTTTAGTGAACGCTGACGTTCTTGTTATTGATGAAGTGTCAATGATTCATGCATGGTTTTTCGACCTCGTGGATGAAGTATGTCGACGCGCTCGCAAAAATAATGAACCTTTTGGGGGATTGCAGGTTGTTATCTCGGGTGATTTCTTCCAGCTACCACCGGTGTCGGTGTCCTCGCGGAATTCGGATATTTTAGGGGTATCCCTAGAGACCATGCAGATGCAAGAAAAATATGCTTTGCAGGGTAAGAATATGGAAGGATTTATTACTGAATCTTTTGCGTGGGATACTCTTAACCCGATTGTGTGCTATTTGACAGAGCAGCATCGGCAAGATGATGGTCAGCTTTTAAGCGTGCTGACATCTATAAGAGAAGGAAACGTTAGTCAAGGCGATTACGACACGATAGCTCAGCGAGTCACGGCAGATTATGATGATAATGACATTATTACTCATCTTTTTCCCTCGAATAAACAAGCAGATACGCTTAATGATCTTCAATTAAATCGTTTAACTGGTCCTGCCCATACTTTTGTAGCTACGAGCGCTGGATCAGCTCAGCTTGTTGACCGTCTTAAAAAGACTATGCTTGCTCCTGAAAATCTTGTTCTTCGTGAGGGAGCAAGTGTTATGGCGTTGCGTAACGATCCGGATAAGCAGTACGTCAATGGTTCTCTTGGAATCGTGAAATCCTTTACGTCAGCGTCAAAAGGTGGATGGCCGATTGTCGAATTTGATAATGGGCATATCGTGACCATGAAGCCAGCTGATTGGGAAATTACTGACGTTGAAACGGTTCTAGCAGTGGTATCGCAAGTGCCATTGCGATGTGCATGGGGTATAACGATTCACAAATCACAGGGAATGACTTTACATCGCGCAGTCATGGATTTACAACGAACTTTTGCGCCCGGCATGGGATATGTGGCGATGTCTCGAGTGCAGGGTTTAGATGGGCTATACCTTCAAGGTCTGAATCCACGTGCATTTGTCGTCAGCCAGGATGCTGTTCTTCTTGATACACAACTTCGTGTAAATTCGGATAATGCAGTAGCTGTACTGTCAAAAGAAGATGCGCTGGCCGTTCGAGCTATGCAAAAGCCGATAAATTCCGTAGCTGAGGAGGATGATGAATTTAGTCAGGGAGCGCTGTTTTAATATCGTCCTCCTGATGCGAAATTGATCTGGCCGAGCTTTCACATCAATGAATTTATAAGACTCGATAGAGAACATACTTACACAGAACACAGTACTTTATAACGTGCGCTCCCAAAGTCGTGTAGCGCGAATAATCTTGTGGTTTATGAGCTCACAAGTAATTCGTATGTCACAACTATTTTTGCGTACATTGCGCGATGATCCATCTGATGCAGACGTAACATCTGCAAAGTTGCTTATCCGTGCTGGGTACATCCGTAAAGTGGGGCCAGGTCTCTACTCTTGGCTACCACTCGGTCTTAAGGTTTTACGTAAGATTGAAAATATCATCCGTGAAGAAATGGCAGTCACGGGAGCACAGGAAGTTGAATTCCCAGTTTTGCTTCCAAAAGAGCCATACGCGGCAACTAATCGCTGGGAAGAATATGGCGATAACATATTCCGTGTCAAGGATCGCCATGAAGCTGATTATCTTCTTGTTCCAACGGCTGAAGAAATGTTCACCCTCATGGTTAAGGACATGTATTCGTCATATAAAGATCTTCCTGTGACGTTGTACCAAATCCATGCAAAGTATCGTGATGAATTCCGTCCACGCGCTGGAATGATTCGTGGTCGCGAATTCGTGATGAAGGATGCGTATTCCTTTGACATGACGGAAGAGGATTTAAAAAAGTCATACTATATGCAGCGTGATGCATACGAGCGCATTTTCAAGCGTTTAGGTGTCGAATATGTCATGGTTCATGCAAATGCTGGCCCAATGGGTGGTTTCGCTTCCGAAGAGTTCCTTGCGCCTTTGCCAATTGGTGAGGACACATTCGCTTTAGCACCATCTGGAACGTCATGGAATGTTGAAGCGCTTACGACTGTGAAGCCAGATGATATCGACTATAGTCAGACCGAAGCTATGGTTGCATTGGAAACTCCTGATTCGCCAACTATCGAATCTCTTGTTGACAAGGCGAATGAACTGCATCCTCGCTCTGATGGAAAGACCTATGAAGCGGGGGATACTCTCAAGAATTTGATGATTGCTGTTATGCACCCGACTGGCGAGCGTGAAATAGTTGCTATTGGCGTGCCAGGTGATCGTCAAGTTGATATGAAGCGTCTTGAAGCTAGCTTCGAGCCAGCCGAAATTGAGGAAGCTACGCCAGAAGATTTAGCGAAGTTCCCTGAGCTTGTTAAGGGCTACATCGGGCCTGGTGTGCTCGGTCCTCAAAATGCCGATGATGAAGGCAAATCGCGAATCAAGTATTTGCTTGATGCACATATTGCACGCGGATCCGAGTGGATTACAGGAGCTGATTTACCGGGAGTGCATGTATTCCATGCTGTATACGGTCGCGACTTTGAAGCTGATGGCTTCGTAGAAGCAGTCGAAGTACGCACTGGAGATATGAGCCCAGATGGATCTGGTCCGTTGAGTTTGGAACGTGGTGTAGAAATCGGACAAGTATTCCAGCTTGGTTTGAAGTACTCTCAAGCATTGGGATTAAATGTTCTTAACGAGAATGGTAAGTCTGTACCTGTATGGATGGGCTCCTACGGTATCGGTGTATCTCGCGTTATGAGTTGTATCGCTGAGTATCATAATGATGAAAATGGCTTAAAGTGGCCAGCTTCCGTTGCCCCAGCTCAGGTTCATGTCATTGCTACAGGACGAGATCAGATAGCATTTGATACTGCAGAAAAACTTGTTGCTGATTTGGATGCAGCAGGTGTGGAAGTAATCTTTGACGATCGTGCAAAGGTTTCTCCTGGAATTAAGTTTAAGGATTCCGAACTTTTGGGTATGCCATTGATTGCTGTTTCTGGTCGAGATACCGTTGCAAACGGTACTATTGAGATCCGTCACCGCGATGGCTCAGATACTCAAGTAGTGCCGATTGAAGAAGCCGCCGAGGCAATTATCAAGAGTGTACGTGAATTGTAAATAATTCACATCAATAGGAGATTGGGATTCATGGTATCGCACCATGAATCCCAATTTTATATCTAACAGGTACGGCTTTATTGTGTAAGTAAACCTTGATACTGGTAATGTTTCGTCAGATTATAATAATCCCATTTCCTTCGGGCGTGTATCCACAATGGATAACAATCATTTTTAAACTTGGTATCACAGTAAACAATCTGCCACAGTAGAACTACTTCTAGAAGAACGTAGTATCACATTACAGGAGATTGTTATGACAAATACAGCTCATATAGTTCTGAGCGGGTATGTAGGAACTGAACCACGTCAATGGAACACGACTTCTCATATACCTGCATGTAGTTTTCGTGTAGGATCGACGAAACGATACTTTAGTGCGAAAGAAAACCAGTGGAAATCCTCGGATACCACATGGGTGCAAGTCAAAGCCTTCCGTTCATTAGCAACTAATGCTATTAAGTCACTTAAAATCGGTGATCCCATCATCGTGACCGGTACTTTAACCGTAGACACGTGGGAGAAAGAAGGTGTAACGCATACACTCCCAAGTATTGAAGCATCGGGGATTGGACATGATCTTACACTCGGTTCAACTGTATTCTCAAAAAATGAGCCCACTGCTCAGTCACGAAATAATGAACATAGTAACACTGGTAGCAACAGTAATGCAGAAAATGATAATGCATCGCACGATGCATCTATAGAGCAGAGTGTGCATAACAACGAAAATAATACAGAAAGCGTAGCGGAATCGACTAATTCAACCTCACAGGTTCCATCAGTTGGTGAGAGAACAGATTCTCTGGAAAGCGATGGAATTAATGAGCCTGTTATGTAGCGATGTGATAGTAAGAATCAGCGCGCAGTTATTTATTTCTCGCTAATACGTTTGTGAGCTTCCAGAAAAAGATTCGTAGAAGCTCACAAACGTCATAATTTCCCCATGTTTCCTCATGCAAATGTATTCCATGAGGAAACAGGAAGAGTTTAATCGTTACCAGATGTGTACGCGTTCCTCTGGCGCAAGATACATATCGTCAGTATCGTTAACATCAAATGCCTCATAGAAGCGATCAACATTACGAACGATACCGTTAACTCGGAATTCCGCAGGAGAATGTGGATCAATTTGTAGATACTGCTCTGCCAACTCTACTCGGTTAACGCTACGCCAGATAGATGCATATGCTAAGAAGAAACGCTGAAGACCTGTATAGCCATCCATTACTGGAGCAGATTTGAGAGCCTTGTCGATCTCTTCTTGTGAGTCATCCTTAGCACCGAGAGCCAAGGCATATGCCTTCAAAGCAATGTTAACCCCACCAAGGTCACCGATATTCTCACCAATGGTGAAAGCGCCCTTGACGTGTGGCATCTTATCTGCCTTACCTTCTGCGATATACTTATCCGCCACTGCTTTAGGTGTGAACTGATCGTATTGGCTAATAAGTGCGCCAGTAAGTTTCTCAAAGCGCTCACGATCTTCGGATGTCCACCAATCTTGGAGTACGCCGTCACCGTCATACTTGCTTCCTTGATCGTCGAAGCCATGTCCGATTTCGTGACCAATAACAGCGCCAATACCGCCATAGTTAGCTGCATCATCCGCTTGAGCATTGAAGAATGGAGGCTGCAAAATAGCTGCCGGGAATACGATTACATTTGTGGTTGGCTCGTAGTAAGCGTTGACAGTTTGCGGAGTCATAAGCCATTCGCGCTTATTAACTACAGTTCCCGCTTTCGCAAGGAAGTATGAATTTTCATAAATGCTTGCGTTACGCAGGTTGCGAATAAGGCTATACTCTGGGCGTATGTCGAGAGCACTATAATCGCGCCATTTATCTGGATAGCCAATCATTGGAGTAAACTTCGAGAGCTTTTCAAGTGCTTTCTTCTGTGTTTCTTTACCAAGCCAAGCACTAGAAGTGATAGAAACCTCATAAGCCTTGATCAAGTTGGCTACAAGCTGCTCCATACGTTCCTTGGATGAAGCTGGGAAATGGCGGCGTACATACTCTTTGCCGATTTCTTCACCGCTAACGCCATCGACAAGTGCGATAGCACGGCGCCAGCGCTCGCGCTGAACCGGTGTTCCGCGAAGAACTTGTCCATAGAAAGCAAACTTCGTGTCCTCAAATTCAGATGGGAGATATGAAGCCCATTGAAGAATAACGTGCACACGAGCCCACAATTTGAGATCATCAAGATCTGTCTCACTCCAGAAAGTATCAATGCCTTCAATGAAGCTTGGCTGATACACGATGACATCTTTCATTGCATCGTGCAACGAAATAGGCTGAGCTTGAGATGCTTCAGTATTGTTGTATGCCTCTTGCCAAGAATTCACCCATTCAATGAAATTAAAGTTAGCAAGGGATGCAGCAAACTGGTCAAAAGTACGAGGATTGTATGTCTTGTCGCTATCTCGCGAATCGACGACATCCCAATGATATGAAGCGATACGACGTTCTACATCAACAAATTTACGTGCGAAACGATTGCTTTGCTTTTCATCCTTGGCATATCCTGCGAGTTCCAAAAGCTTTGCAACCATCCCAGTGTACTTCTCGACGATTGGCTTATGATTTTCTTCACGATAGTACGCTTCATCAGGCAATCCTAGACCAGATTGAGAAATGTGAACTATATAGTGTGTAGGATCTCCAGGATTAGCAAAAACGAATTCGGAGAAGAGGGTTGGGCCGCCACTTGCATCCATTGCTCCGAGTACTTGTGTTAACTCGAGTTTGGAATTCGCTTCATCAATGCGATTGAGGTCTTCACGAATAGGGTTAATTCCAGCCTTTTCAATCGCCTCGGTGTTCATGAATGAATTATAGAGTGCTGCAGATTTTGGTGCAGACTCTGGAGAATTTTCTAAAATATCGTGGAGATGGTCTTCTGCATCATCGCTGAGCTTGTGGAAAGAACCATAACCAGCTTTATCATCAGGAAGTTTATATGAGTCAATCCATGTTCCATTGACGTGGCGGAAGAAGTCTGAACGTGCAGAAATCTTCTGTGATAAGGAATCGACATCGATTCCAGAAGTAAGTTTGCTATCGAGTCCCATATATAATACCTTTCTGAAGCTTGTAATAGTACGCGTATACGTATGAAATTATTATGGCATATGCATGTAGAACACATAGTAAAGTTCATTACATGCGAACCCTACATGCGAGTCTAATTAACGGAAATTTTTATTGCAAGTTTGTTTGGGCATCTAAAAAAGGTGTGTAAAGTATCGCGCTTAAAGCACATCGAGCGTATAAAGATATTGTGTATCGAGATGTTTTGTGCAGACGCTGATTAAATGTTCAATGCTCAATGAATAAATTCTCAAAAGTTCGACCCCTCGAAACTGTAACTATGTAATCAATATCACGTATTTTTCTTGTTTTGTCCGTTACATTGAAGGTATCGTAATCGCTTTTCGCTGTATCGTGATGAGTTTTTATCGAGATGAATTTTATTGTGGTGAATCTTATCGAGATGACTCGCAATACAGGTGATACAGGATTAGATGCATAGGAAATACAGAGAGGAAAATATGCTCAGTTTTGGTGCGGCAGTAATAGCAGCGGTGGCTTTGGGTGCAACGCTTTCAGTTGATGCCCTTTCGGTCGCTATGTCTATTGGTGCTCGAATGCATGGAAAACTTGGCTATAGAAATTATGGTGCCGCTATTTTTTGGTTTACTGCGGTTCATATACTAATGCTTTCATCAGGTTTCCTCTTGGGTGATGCGCTCGCGGGAATTATCAATGGCGTTGGACCATGGATTTCTTTTACTCTATTGGGACTTGTAGGCGGAACAATGATTCGTTCTGCGCTTAAAGACGATGTAGAGGAAGAAAATTTGATGTCGATTCCACCTTTGACATGGAAAACGCTAGTTCCGCTTGCTTTTGCATGCAGCATTGATGCGGTTGCTGTGGGATCGAGTTTGGGGCTGTCAAGGAATTTACCTTTTGGTTTGACGATTATATGTGTCGCATTAGCAACTATCATTGCAGTGGCATGTGGTCTTTATGCAGGAAATAAAGCGGGAGAAAAGTGGGAAAAACCAGCAGAAATTGTTGGTGGTATTGTATTAGTTTTTATCGGATTAAAAAGTTTCGTTTAAGTTCATTACTACGGGTACGCACTAGCTAGCTGTACAAGGGTAAATTCGTAATGAGCAATGCTGCCTAGACGTGCGCGTATTCTTAAAGCATGATTGAACTTAAGACACCGCAAGAAATCCAACAAATGCGTCCAGCAGGAAAATTTGTTGGTCAAATTTTATCTGATCTCAAAAAGATGACCAAAGTTGGAACTAATCTTCTTGAAATTGACAACTTTGTTAAAAATGCAATTGAAAATCGCCAGGGTGCTTCATCGTGCTACGTCGATTATGCACCAGATTTTGGTACGGGTCCTTTTGCACACTACATCTGCACTTCGGTAAATGATGCAGTTCTTCACGGGGTACCGTTTGACTACAATCTCAAAAACGGTGACTTGCTTTCTCTAGACTTGGCTATAAACGTTGACGGCTGGGTAGGGGACTCTGCAATCAGCTTTGTAGTTGGAGATGCAAGGCAAGAAGATCTTCGACTCATCAAGAGCACAGAAGAAGCGCTTGCTGCAGGAATTGACCAAGCTCGAGCAGGTAATCGTTTAGGTGACATTTCCGCGGCTATCGGCGACGTAGCTGCAAGCTATGGTTATGATGTCAATCTTGAATTCGGTGGACATGGCGTAGGTCATATTATGCATGGTGATCCACATGTGCCAAATAACGGTCGTGCACATCACGGATACCGCTTGCGTCCAGGTCTCGTTATCGCTATCGAGCCATGGTTCCTAGCTACAACTGATGAAATCATTCAAGATGAGAAGGACGGATGGACTCTGCGTTCTGCAGATGGATCTCGTGGAGCACATACCGAGCACACAATTGCGATTACAGATGGTGATCCAATTATCCTTACTGCTCGTGATGGTGAATAATTGAATTGCTAATGTAACCATGAACTTTATTTGGGAAGAGCGACTAGCCCTGTCAGCGTCTAGTCGCTCTTTCATATTCTGATACAGAGCATCATGTATCACAACACGTGGTTTATTCGTAATCGTTCAATCCAAATGTTTCAAAATGTTTACGTAAATAATCGAGTGTAAGACTTTCAATCTTAGAAGTTACAAGCTCGTGAGGATTACCTGCTGCCATAATACGGCCGCCACGATTTCCGCCACGTGGGCCTAAATCAATGAGATAGTCGCTGTTCGTCATAATATCTAAATCATGTGTAATGATAACGACGGTCGCTCCGCGTTGTTTGAGCTGGTTCATGACATCAAGAAGAACCTGCACGTCGCGTGGGTGTAGTCCTATAGATGGTTCGTCAAATACAAACATAGTATGTAAACGATTACGATTAAGGTATTGAGCAAGTTTTAGACGTTGAGCCTCACCGCCAGATAAACTTGGCGTACTTTCACCAAGGTGAAGATATGCCAGTCCAATCTCCTTAAGCGTTTGTAGATCCTTAAGAATAGATGGAGTATCGGCAAATACTTTAATTGCATCATCGACAGATAGATTCAGAATATCGACAATGGAATATCCATTCCAAGTAATTTTTTGAATCTCTTTTTTATAGCGAGTTCCGTCACAAACTGGGCATGTCTCTTCCATATCTGGCAAGTATTGAATATCTAAAGTTATAGTTCCTTGACCGCCGCAGTTTGCACAAGCGCCTTCTTTATTATTGTATGAGAAATAGGAAATGCCGTATCCCGCACTTATCGATTGTGGTAAAGAAGCGTATAATTTTCGTAAATTCGTCATAATGGACGTGTACGTAGCTAATGTAGATCTGGTATTTTTCCCAACTGGCTTTGCGTCTATGCTCACAACATCTTTAATAGGCGTATCAAAAGTTGTTACCTGAGTAGGTAATTTTTCTTTATTTTTCTGAGCGAGAATAGCAGGAACAAGGCTTTCTAATATGAGGCTTGTTTTCCCTGCTCCTGAGAAGCCTGATATGGAGGTAATCTCTTGGCTTGGAATAGATACTGTAACATCATTCAGGTTAAAGAATTTAGAAACGTGCAGATCAGTTGGTTTCATGGTCTTCTTGGATGATATTTTCGTGTGCATAATATCAGCTTGACCACTTATATACGGTCCGATAAGGGAATGCTGATTATTCATCAAATCAGCTGGAGTTCCTTGTGCAATAACATATCCGCCCTTATCTCCAGCTTGCGGCCCCATTTCGATAATCCAGTCAGCATGGCTAATGATATTGACTTCATGATCGACGACGACTAGCGAATTACCTTGGCTAATGAGTTGGCGGAATATACGAATAAGTCCCTCAACATTGTCAGGATGAAGTCCGATAGATGGTTCATCAAGTACATAAAGCACGCCAGTAGTTTCTGTGCGAAGAGTGCGAGCTAGCTGGATACGTTGCAGCTCTCCTGTCGAGAGGGTGTTACCATTGCGAGATAGAGTGAGATAATCTAAGCCCAGATCGAGAAGTGGCTGTACAGTATCGGATAAATTCTTAAAGAGAAGTGTAGCCATATTAAGCATCTCGGATGGAAGTGATGCTTTAGTTTTTTCTTCCCAATCAGCGAGAGCTGATAAAGTCAAATCGTTCACCTGAGCAATATTGAAACCACCTGTAATTTGTGTGAGCAATTCTGGATTAAGTCTGGTTCCATGACAATGAGGACATTGAGAGAAATGGAAGAAAGAGTTAATTTTGGCTACAGCACGATCGCTTTTTACGGATTTTTGTGATGCGTATACTGCTTCATAAGCATTTTCATACAGAGTATTTTCCGTACTAAAAACACGACCCGTCGAGGTTGGGAAATCTACTGCAAGTTTTTGCTTTTTGCCATGGAGAACGATGTCCTTTTCCTTATCGGTCAGATCTTTAAAAGGAACATCTATTCGTACACCTAATTTTGCCGCAACTGTCGGCATAAAATTTCTACCAGGTAATCGCCATGAAGCTATTGCTCCATCAGCAAGGCTGAGATTTTCATCAGCGATAATTTTAGAAGGATCAAGTTCTTGAATTTGTCCTGTGCCATGGCATTGGGGGCATGCACCTGCTGAGTTAAAAGCAAAATCTTCGGCGGACTTAGCCATAAACTCTATGTGACAGATAGGGCATGAGATAATCCCCATTTTGTCGCCAGCAAGGTCCATAGCGTGTGCGATTTCTAAACTTGGTGAGATTTTATGACCATTCGGACAGACGGTTGACCCTAATCGAGAAAAAATGAGACGAACGACATTGAATGCTTCACTCATAGAACCTACTGTCGATCTTTCAGACGGCACTGTTGGGCGTTGACGTAATGCAATAGCAGATGGAATATGACGTATTTCATGTACTTGAGATTGCTTATTTTGATGAATGCGTCGACGCGTGTATGTGGATAGCGCATCAAGATAACGCCGAGAGCCCTCAGCGTATAGAATCCCCATTGCTAAAGAACTTTTACCCGATCCAGAGGGGCCAGAAATAGCTACAAATTTATGAAGGGGAATATTGACATCAATATTTTTGAGATTGTTTATATTGCCACCGCGTACTTCGATGAACTCTGGTGCTTTGTTTTCCATTTCTGATTCTTTCTGTTTGATAATCAGGTAAGAATGGTTTGAATTTAATATCTTAAATAAATTAGGGATTGACTAGACTAATTTATTCACAGTCAATCCCTGGTTTATCGCTTTTGGCTTATGCGTGAGAAATAGTATTTATTCTTCACACTAATTCTTATGTAAATCAGAATTTAATTCGATTCCGAGTTTTCCAGCTGCTCGAGATCGTGCTTCGATTGCGCCAGTAACAGAATTGCGAATAAATAAAACATTGTCTTTCCCGCTGAGATCAGCGCCTTTGACGACGTCTAGCGGAAGGCCAGCGGCAACACGTTCCTTATCGTACATGCTAATCTTTGTTCCCGCTGTTATATAAAGACCAGCCTCGACTACACAGTTATCGCCAAGAGAGATTCCGATTCCAGCATTTGCGCCGAGGAGCGAATGCTTACCAATAGATACGCGATGCTTTCCGCCTCCACTAAGCGTACCCATGATGGAAGCGCCGCCACCTATGTCGGAGCCATCTCCCACGACCACGCCTTGAGAAATGCGTCCTTCAACCATGGATACACCTAAAGTCCCAGCGTTAAAGTTGACAAAGCCTTCGTGCATAACGGTTGTGCCTTCAGATAGATATGCTCCGAGTCGGATACGGTCGGCATTACCAATGCGCACACCAGCTGGTACGACGTAATCAACCATGCGTGGGAACTTATCGATAGACAAAACATTAATGTCTGCCGCACTATGTCCACTAGATTGTGCATCGGCGAGTACATCGAGTTTACGAAGAGCGAAATTATGTACCGCAAAAGGACCGTAATTCGTCCATACGACGTTATTAAGAGCACCGAAAATACCCTCAAGATTTAAGGTATTAGGAGCTGCTAGACGCATAGACATAAGATGAAGACGCGCATAGGCATCTGCAGCATCGACAATTGGCTCGTCAACGCGAGAGATAGTGAATACTGCTCTGCGACGAATCCCTCTAGCATCAGCATGATCGCTAATCAGAGCTGCAAAATTGTGATTCTCGCGTTCAGCAGGAGCAGGCACTTCGTCAAGTAGACCCAATGTAAGCGTTGGATACCAGACATCTAAAGTATTTCCTTCTTCATCTACAGAAGCTAATCCCCAGCCCCAAGCTGCACGATTTGTCGACATAATTCCTCACTTCGTTTTTATACCAGGACCATAATGAGTGATAATCATTTGCGATTTATATGAGCTAAACAATGCTTACTCACGTTCTTTTAAGTTTATCGTAAGCGTGCTACGCTTCCATATAGTAGTCGCAAATATATTTGGTAAATCTCGAAAATGAATCTTATATAACTTTATATAAGTTTATATATCTTTTTTATTTTTATATAAGTTTATATAGGTTTATATAAGTCTATATATCTTAATCTCATCTACCGCACGCGCTTATTAGCGGTAAAATCTGACTAGATACTTTCATGAATGTAGTGACGGTATCCTACTAATAGTGCGCGCGGCTGTGTTCATCGTGTGTACAAAGTACATTTTGAATCTCTTCATGCTCACATTATCACCATAAAATTGCGCTAAATGTGCATAGGTTGTTAAGTCTGAGCAGAATAACTGAATAGACCGAATGGAAAGTGTAGTGTAGATAAACGTGGTAGATTATGACTTCTCACAGGATTTAAGCGAGGCACGAGCAAAGTACGAGACTATAGCTAAGGCAGTAGATCTCGATGCTTTGCGTACTCAGATTGCACAGCTTGAAAAGGAAGCGAGTGATCCTGCTCTGTGGGATGACACTGATAATGCTCAAAAGGTGACGTCGACTCTATCGGCTCGTCAAACTCAGTTAAGGAAGCTTGAAGAGGTTGCTCAACGTCTTGATGATATTGAAACTCTTTATGAATTAGGCGCTGAAGAAGACGATGAAGACTCAATGAATGAGGCAAAGTCGGATTTGGTTAGCACTCGCGAGGCATTGTCGGACATGGAAATTCAAACTCTTATGGATGGTGAATATGATGATCGTGCTGCTGTAGTTACTATACGCTCTGGTGCTGGTGGTGTTGATGCTGCGGACTGGGCGCAAATGCTTCTTCGTATGTATTTGCGGTATGCGGAACGTGCAGGCTTTACGGCCAAAGTTCTTGATACGTCCTATGCAGAAGAAGCTGGAATTAAATCGGCTACCTTCCAAGTTGATGGCGATTATGCATATGGCAAGCTGTCCGTTGAAGGCGGTACTCATCGGTTGGTTCGAATCTCGCCATTTGACAATCAAGGTCGTCGTCAAACGAGTTTCGCAGCAGTAGAAGTAATTCCGTTGGTAGAGGCAACTGATCATATAGAAGTGCCAGATTCAGATATCCGTATTGATACCTATATGTCTTCTGGTCCAGGAGGACAAGGTGTTAATACGACGTACTCAGCAGTTCGGTTAACTCACTTGCCGACGGGCATTGTTATTACTATGCAAGACGAGAGAAGTCAGATTCAAAATCGTGCAGCAGCTATGAGTATTCTTCAATCACGTTTACTTGTGCTCAAACATGAAGAAGAAGCTAAGACCCGTAAGGAGCTTGCTGGAGATATTAAGGCAAGCTGGGGTGATCAGATGCGTTCTTATGTGCTTCACCCATATCAAATGGTGAAAGATTTGCGCACGGGATACGAGACTTCGGATACTCAAGGAGTTTTCGATGGAGACTTGGATGCGTTTATTGACGCTGGAATTCGTTGGCGACATCAGCAACGCCGAGAAGCAGCGGAAGACTAACTGGAAATAAGGAATAGGGTTAAAGAAAATGGCTCTTATAGATCTTGAGAATGTCAGCAAAGTATATGACCGTGCAACGAGACCAGCGTTGGAAGAAGTTAATCTCCATATCAATCGTGGTGATTTCGTTTTCCTTGTCGGGGCAAGTGGTGCTGGTAAATCAACTTTATTGAGTTTACTTTTGCGCGAAGAGGAGATAAGTACCGGCAAAATTAGCGTAGCAGGAAATGATCTGCGTCGCATTTCTCACCGTCACATTCCTCATTATCGTCGAGGAATTGGCTTCATATTCCAGGATTATAAATTGTTGGAAAATATGACGGTATGGGAAAACGTTGCGTTCGCACTTGAAGTGATTGGTACCAAACGCTCAACTATTAAGTCTATCGTTCCACAAGTTTTGGAAGCAGTAGGATTAACAGGTAAAGAAAAGCGTATGCCACATGAACTCTCTGGTGGCGAAGCTCAGCGCGTCGCAATTGCTCGCGCATATGCAAACCATCCAGCAATTATTCTTGCTGATGAGCCTACAGGTAATCTTGATCCAACAACTTCTGTGGGAATTATGGAAGTGCTTGAAGCGATTAATCGCACGGGCACAACGATTGTTATGGCTACTCATAATGAGGAAATCGTTAATTCGATGCGAAAGCGTGTAGTTGAGCTTCATAATGGGCGAATCGTACGCGACGAAGAAAACGGTATGTATGATTCAGCGCTGTATTTCCCTGACGAAGAAGCGACGAATAAATCACGACTTGAACAAGCTGTGAGAACAGCCCGTGAGATTAATGATGTCCTCCCAGAATCACAACTATCTCAAGCAGGTACAAATACTGCTGATAAGGATATCGTGGAAGAAGCAGTTGACATGAGCAAGTTCATGCCAACTTCTGAATCGGCGAATGCAGCAAGTGATTCGTCATTAACTGTTGACGATCTTGAAGCAGAAGAAGGAGTAGCTCGACTTGCTCGAAATGTTCATTCAGGACGTACGGGTCGTTACGGGCAAGCATTCGCTTCAGCAGAGCAGACTCTGACATGGGGCACAGGATTAAACGCAGCATCGGATGATAATCAGGAAGCTTCTCAGTCCCAGCAGCCAGATGATGATAAAGAAAGTAACACAGATGATGAGGGTAAATCATCTGCATCAACTTCTACGCCGGCTACTGTTCCGGCTCCTCCAGCACCACCGGCACCTCCAGCGTTTCTTGTGCGCGACGAGGTAAATGAGAAATCGCGCGTTACTTCGCAAGACAATTCTGATGAAAAGGATGGTGAATAATATGCGATTGCGTTTCATCCTCTCACAAGCATGGTCTAATTTTAAGCGTAATGGAGCTATGGTAGTTTCTGTTACTTTGGTGACCTTTATCTCGTTCCTATTTATCGGGTCGGCAGCTCTTATGCAAACTCAGGTACAGCAGGCTAAAGGAGACTGGTATGGTCAAGTTGAAGTCGTGGTCTGGTTATGCCCAGATGGCACAAGTACTTCAGCGAATTGCGCTTCTGGAACTTCTCCAACAGATAATGAAGTAGACGCTATAGAAACTAAGATTCAAGATGAACTTGGTGATGTCGTATCAACGATTTCATACGTAAGCAAAGAAGACTTCTTCAATAATACTTTCGTCAAGCAGTATCCTGGCGGTATTTATGAGGGGCGTACTCTTACGGCTGCTGATATGCAAGCCTCCCTTCGTCTCAAGCTTAAGGATGCGAATAAGTATCAATTAGTTTCTGAGGTGTTGAGCGGAACTCAAGGTGTTGAACAGGTGCAAGACCAAAGAGAAATTTTCGAACCAGTATTTGCTGTGCTCAATCGCGGAACGGTGGTCGCAGGTGCACTTGCTGCAGTTATGATTATCGTCGCTGTTCTCTTGACAGGGACAACTATACGTATGAGTGCTGCAAGTCGTCGTAAAGAAACAGAAATTATGCGTTATGTGGGTGCATCGAATTGGACAATTCGTTTGCCATTCATTCTTGAAGGTGTATTTGCTTCGCTCATTGGCTCCTTGCTTGCTGTGGGTGCTCTCATGGCAATTATCAAGATATTTGTTACTGACTGGATCGCTAGAACGGTCACGTGGATGTCCTTCA
Organism: Alloscardovia theropitheci; assembly: GCF_004332295.1. GTDB lineage: Bacteria > Actinomycetota > Actinomycetes > Actinomycetales > Bifidobacteriaceae > Alloscardovia > Alloscardovia theropitheci. The sequence goes on along the minus strand of NZ_RXLP01000002.1, from coordinate 132,087 downwards.
TTGATATGACCAGTGTGTTATGGCTTGCACCATGGATAATTTTAGGTGCTATCATCCTTTCTGTTATCGCATCGTCGATTTCACTAAGAAAGTACCTTCATGCTTAGCATTGACCAGTGAAACGACATATATTAAAGTAGATAAAATAGCGAAATAGTTCACCGAGATATTGCATTCTGAAGATTACAATTGAACTATTTACATAAATTGAGAAGATTTGAGGAATTCCTATGAAGGTAACGACGGCACGTGTGAGCAAGTCGATTAAGGCGACTATAGCCGCTAGTACTGTGGCCCTTTCACTGATTTCAGGAAGTATAGTGTCATGGTATATCTCGCCACTTGACGAAGCGCAAGCTGTGACACCGTATCAGACCTTGGCACAGCATCAGCAATCTCAGGCTCGCTTGAAAGCTCAGCTCGCTGGCGTTAATAGTCAGCTCGCCAAGCTCATTACTGATTTGGATGACTTAGTCAATAATCAAATTCCAGCAGCCGAAGATGCTGCGTCCCAAGCTCAAGATGCAGCTGCTGCAGCGGCTCAGCGTGCTCAAGAAGCTGCGGACCGTTTGACGGCAGCGCAGAGTGATAAGACCAATCTTGAACAGCAACTTGCAAATACTCAGGCAAGTAATAATGATGCAAAAGATAAGGTTGCAGCTCTTGCTCGTAATAGTTTCCATGGCTCGAACGCTTCTAAGACGATGAGCGTGGTTACAGGGTCGAAATCAACTTCTGATTTCATCCACTCCATGCAGTCCGATGCTGCGGTTAGCCGTGTAGAAGCAAAAACTGCTTCGGATTCGGCGACAGAGCTCAGTACAGGCAAGAATCGCGCTGATCGTTTAACTGCAATTGAACAACGAATTTCGACGCTTAAAGCTCAGGCTGATAACGAGTCAGCAGCCGCACAGCAAGCTTCCACGGATGCTCAAAATAAGGTTTCCTCTCTTAATACCTTGCGTAGCCAAGCTGATGAGAAATCTCAGCAGCTGAGTGCTCAGCAGGCAAGTCTTCAAACTGCTGAAGCTCAGGAAGCTGCAGCAGTAGTTCAAGCACAGGCACAGGTTGAAGAGTATAACCGTCAGCTTGCTGCTCAGGCAGCTGCGCAAGCGGCAGCTGCACGCCGAAATCGAACGACATCACAATATACAGGAAATAGAGGTTCGTCGTCTGCCAACTCTCCAGCACCAAGCTACTCTGCGCAGTATTCGGGTGATTACTCTGTTCCGGGAAACTGTGGGGCAACAGCGACATCCTGCTATGGTCACGCAACTGGGCGAACTGCTGTACTCGGCGGAGCTTATCCATGGAGTCAGTGCACATGGTATGCATACAATCGTCGTACAGCGCTTGGCTTACCAGTGGGATCATATATGGGCAATGGTATGCAGTGGGCAAATACTGCACGTCGTCTAGGGTACGTTGTTAATAACACTCCACACGTGGGAGCAGTAGTCGTATTCCAGCCGGGACAAGCTGGAGCGGATCGAACATACGGACACGTTGCTGTAGTAGAGCGTGTTAACTCGAATGGAACTATTCTTATTTCGGAATCAGGCTCTGGATATAACGGACGTGCAGGATGGCGAACCATTGGAAATGTGGGCGCATATCAGTACGTGCATTATTAAATCGAACAGGTAAATCGAGCATGTAAAGCGACCCAACGCAAATTATCTTAACGCGTCACTTTGAGGTGGCGCGTTTTGTGTACACTTAAAGCACGAAAGAAAACAAAAGGATATACATGGCTGCGAAGAAAACAAAAGACATGAGCAATGGTGTGGTAACGAACAATCGTAGAGCACGCCATGATTACACAATCGAAGACACCCTTGAAGCAGGTCTGGTTTTAACTGGTACAGAAGTTAAAAGCTTGCGTGAAGGACGTGCAAGCTTAACAGAATCATTTGTCTCTATTGATAAGCATGGGGAAATGTGGCTTGAGGGAGCGAATATCCCTGAGTATTTAAATGGCACATGGACAAATCACGCGCCGAAAAGGAAAAGGAAGCTTTTACTCCATGCTGTCCAAATAGAGAAGTTTTCGCGCGCCACACAAGCAAAAGGGTATACGATCATTCCACTGAGCTTGTACTTTAAGAATGGTCGTGCAAAAGTTGAAATTGCTCTCGCTAAGGGTAAGCATGAGTACGACAAGCGTCAAGCTTTACGTGAAGCTCAGGATAAGCGTGAAGCTCAGCGAGCCATGCGTTTGCATAATTTAGGATAACGCAAATTAATGCATGGGTAATTATGCAGTTTGCAACGCCGTTTTGTAAACGCTTAGCATAAGTATCGCTGTGCTCAAAGCAAAAGCCGAGGAGCTCTTATACAATAGAACGTTATGTGTGGAATTGTAGGTTATGTAACAGGTGGCACTGCATGCGGTAAGCCACTAGAAGTATGTCTTCAAGGTCTTGGACGTCTAGAATATCGTGGATACGATTCATCGGGTGTCGCGCTGAGTGCTCCTGGAATGGAAAAAGTTTCCTTCCGAAAAAAAGAAGGACGCCTCGAAAATTTGATTGACGATATCGCTGTTCATCCAATGCCACTTGCTACTGCAGGGATTGGTCATACGCGTTGGGCGACAAATGGTGCACCAAGTGATATCAACGCACATCCGCATATGAGTGGCAACGAAAAAGTAGCCGTTATTCATAATGGTATTATCGAAAATGCTCCTCAACTTAAGCAACAGCTGATTGATGAGGGCTATACCTTTGAATCATCAACAGATACAGAAATTGCTGCAAAATTATTGGGCAAAGTTGCTGAAGAAATCATTGCTCAAACAGGTGAACCAGATATTTTTGAAGCGCTTCGCCGTGTGGCACGTCAGCTCGAGGGGACATTTACTCTGCTGGCTACCGATTGCCGTCAACCACACGTAGTGGTTGGTGCACGTCATGATTCTCCACTTGTAGTGGGTCTTGGTGATGACGAGAATTTCTTGGGCTCTGATGTAGCAGCTTTCGTTGCATATACGACTGAAGCTTTGGAACTTGGACAAGACGAAGCAGTTGAAATTACACCGGATACGGTTAAAGTTACCGACTTTGACGGCAATCCTGTTGAGCTTCGTCCTTTTACTGTCGATTGGGATGCTTCGGCAGTAGAAAAAGGTGGCTGGGATTCCTTCATGAATAAGGAAATCCATGAGCAACCTCAAGCAGTCGCCGATACTTTGCTTGGTCGATTTAATCTCGACGGAGATTTAAACCTTGATGAGGTGCGCATTGATGAAGAAGTATTCCGCTCAATTGACAAGATAATTGTCATCGCATGCGGTACTGCAGCGTACGCTGGAATGGTCGCAAAGTATGCAATTGAACATTGGGTTCGTATTCCAGTTGAAGTTGAACTTGCTCATGAATTCCGTTATCGCGATCCAATTTTGAATTCACGTACTTTAGTAATCGCGATTTCTCAGTCCGGCGAAACTATGGATACATTGATGGCATTGCGTCACGCACGAGAACAAGGATCTCGAGTGCTTGCGATTTGCAATACTCAGGGATCGACAATTCCACGTGAATCTGATGCAGTTTTGTATACTCATGCGGGTCCTGAAATTGCTGTAGCGTCGACAAAAGCTTTTGTAGCTCAAATTATTGCCGCATATCTTATCGGCTTGTATCTTGCGCAGGTTAAGGGTGCAATGTACCGCGATGAAATTCGAGATATCGTTGATGATTTACGTGCTATGCCAGCAAAGATTCAGCGTGTGCTTGATACTCAAGCTGAAGCAGTTGAGAGCGCAGCTCAAGCTATGGTTGATGCGCAATCCTTCTTATTCTTAGGGCGTCACGTGGGTTATCCAGTGGCGATGGAAGGCGCGTTAAAGCTTAAAGAAATTGCTTATACCTTTACTGAGGGCTTTGCAGCAGGAGAACTTAAGCATGGTCCTATAGCGTTGGTTGATTCTGGTGAACCTGTTGTCGTTATCGTGCCACCAGCGCGTGGACGAAATGTCCTTCACTCTAAAGTTCTTTCTGCGATTGAAGAGGTTCGTGCACGTGGTGCATACACTATTGCTGTTGCAGAAGAAGGCGATGAAGATGTACGTGAATATGCGGATATTGTCTTCTGGCGTCCACAATGCCCGACATTGATGAGTCCTCTCGTCGACGTGATTCCATTGCAGCTACTTGCGATGGATATGGCAAAGCTTAAGGGGCTAGATATCGATAAGCCACGAAATCTCGCTAAGTCAGTAACTGTTGAATAGACTGCGAAAAGTCTGTCGAATAGTCTGTCGAATAATTATCGAAAACAGTAAAATAGAAATATGCTACTGACAAAAGAACACTTGCGCGGATTATTTCCTCTTCCGAAGGCCAACGATTCAAAGTATTCACGAGGAGTTGTGGGGCTATTTACGGGAACTGATGAATATCCTGGCGCAGGTGTTCTTTCTGTTTGTGCAGCAGCATCGTGCGGAGCGGGATACGTGCGAGCGAATATTCCTGCGCTGGCCCAGAATGCTGTGTTAGCACATCATCCTGAGGTCGTTCTCTCAGCGAGTGCAGAGAATCATGTTAATGCATGGGTTATTGGTTCCGGATTTGCTGGACTGTATGATGATGAGCGGAGCATGCAAATTCGCAATATTCTTCATACACTTGCTCAGTATGATGCATATGCGGTAGTAGATGCAGGAGCCTTAGAAACCTTTGCAACTCTTACAACTCTTGATGAAGATTGTCGCGCTCGATGTGTGATAACTCCTCATACTGGTGAAGCGCAACGTATCTGTAAAGTCCTTGGTAACGATATATCGCGAGAAGATATAGAAGCTGACCGAAAGTCTATTGCATCATGGTTAGCACGAAAATTACAGTGCACAGTTGTCTTAAAGGGATCGCCTACGATTGTAGCTGCGCATGATTTCGTCTCTCAGGAAGATATCGTGTATGAATGCCCTGTAGCAACTCATTGGCTTGCAACAGCGGGCACAGGTGATATTCTTGCTGGAATTATGGGAGCTTTTTTTGCACTTAATGCAAACGAAATAAGTGCTGCGCGACAAAAGCGTAACGATACGAATGGCATTGATTTTATGTCACGGGTAGTGGCTGGGGCAGTCGTTATTCATTCTTATGCAGGTGGAATTTCGTCCAATGATTTAGGCAGTACACAACAATGGCTAGGTACGAGCGACAAGGGTAGTAACGAATGTGACTGTCATGACAATGTAACTGCTCAAACCTATGGCCACAATATCGTTTTAATGGATATGATGTCCGCAATTCCAGAATCAATGATGGATCTTCGCATAGCGACATCAGAAAGGAATTAATGCCATTTCTGATGGAAAACTGCATGTGTAATGGATATTTCACAACACAATTTTGAAAAATGTGACATATGAATGGAGCAGACAACAAGTGTCAAGACGCCGTCATCGCAATCATCGGATACAACGTCCACATGCATTGGTGACTGATGAACCTGATATTCCGTTTGATTTGCCAGTAATTTATGAGGACGAACATATTATAGTTGTTGATAAACCTCATTTTCTTCCAACTATGCCACGCGGAATGTGGTATCGTTCTACCGCGTTAATGCGCCTGAGAGAGCTTTATGGGCAAGAGGACATCATCCCAGCACATCGCTTGGACCGGCTTACTGCGGGTATCGTCGTTTTTGTACGCGATAAAGATGTACGGGGTAAATACCAGTTACTTTTCCAAAATAAAAAGGCCATAAAAATTTACGAGTGCTTAGCTCCAATGGCGCCGGTGCATATTCGTCATCCGCATTATGGTACTACTCGCTGCCTGTCATCGCATCAGCCGGGAGGAGTTTTCCCGATAGAAAGGCGTTCGCGTATCGTTAAAGTCCATCATATCTTGCAAGCTTTTGAGGAGCCGGGCGAGGTGAATGCGCACACGATTATTGATTTATCAAGTCAACAAAGGGAAGATGTAGTACGTGCGGGATATCGTGCGTATACGCTTTATCCTCGTACAGGGAAAACTCACCAGCTGCGAGTTCATATGAACTCGTTAGGTTTGCCGATTAAAGGTGATGATTTCTATCCTGATATGAAGAAGCGGGAGTACGATGATTTCTCGGATCCTCTTCAGCTTATCGCTCGTTCACTGGAATTTGTAGATCCGTGTAGTGGGCAATTGCATCATTTTGAATCGCGTTACCAGCTCGATATATGATGAGAACGTCGATTAAGCGCGTCGGTTGAGAGCGTCTGATGAGAGAGTGCAGACGAAGTAACGAGCAGTTTACATGGCAGATATTTATCGATTTTTATCGTAAATAATTTTCATCCCCTTGAAAATTAAATCTGGATCATAAACATCAATAAAATCTGTATCGTGCTCAATGACTCGACCAAATCCACCCGTTGCGACGACTGTAAAGTCCTCACCAATTTCTTTTCTGCACTGCGTAATAAGCCTTTCTATTCCTCCGAGGAAGCCGTAGTATAGGCCAGTTTGAATCGCAGAATTTGTATTCTTAGAGAGAATCGTTGACGGGGTAGTAATTTCTACTTCAGGAAGCTGCGCGGTATTTCCTGCCAATGCACGCGCGGCGGTTTGCAAACCTGTTTGGATAACGCCCATAGTAATTGCGCCGTTTGAATCGACGTAATTGAAGGTTGTGGCCGTTCCCATGTCGATGACTAAGCATGGTGAACCATACAAATTGTAAGCAGCAACGCAATCGACGAGGCAATCAGCACCTAATGACTTTGGATCATCGATTCGCACTGCTATACCAGTTTTTACACCCGGACCAATGATGATGGGGGATTTGCCGAGGAATTTTTCAATTGAGCCGCGGAAAGAATGCATAACACTTGGCACTACTGAGCAAACTACGACATCTTCAACATCGCTTCGTTTATAACCGCTGAGACTTAAGAATTGTAATAAACTCATGCCATACTCATCACTTGTTCGAACACGAGAAGTTGTTAAACGATATGTGTGGGTAATTTCATCACCGTTCATAAAACCAATAACAATATTTGTATTCCCAATGTCTACGGCGACGAGCATAGCGGCCTCCCACAGTTTGAATTTCACGCTTGAATAAAAGTATCTAGAATTCAGTATACTGAATGCACACATGAAAACTCTACGAGCAACGACGTCACTAACGCGGGGACTTGAGGAGAGAAAAGTAATGACGAAAAAGCATAGGCAGCAGTCGCTGTCTGCGCAGCTTGCCAATTTACGCATGGACGTGGATTCAAGCGGTGCAGTGGATTCAAGCGACGCGAGTTTGGATGAAACGCTCAATCAGCAGCGTATAAAACGCTCATCTCGTGTACGCTCTATATGGTGGAGCGGTATCGCAAGCATTGTCAGTGTAATACTTGTGCTTGTGGCGTTAACGTTAGGCTATAACGTCTTAGGTGCCTCATCGGCGAGCGGAAGCGTAACAATCGGTTTGCAGCTTGCTCCCACAAATCTTGATATTCGAAATACCTCCGGTACCGCACTAGACCAGCTACTGATCGGCAACATATACGAGTCGCTCCTTACACGTACTACTGATAACACCGTTTCAGCGGGGATTGCTCAGTCCTGGGATGTGAGCGACGACCGACTCACATACACATTCCATCTCGCGGAAAACGTCACCTTTAGTAATGGTGATGCCCTAGATGCACATGATGTCGTATGGTCTATTAATACGATGATGAAAGAGGAGCTTCAAGGCTCTACACAGATAGAAGGATTTGAATCTGTGGAAGCTCCCGATGCGCATACAGTGGTTCTTAAACTAGTAGCGCCTTATTCTCAATTGCTGTGGAATTTATCAGGCCGAGCGGGAATTGTCCTTGATAAGGATGCTCGTTATGATGCTAAAACACAGGCAGTAGGCTCTGGGCCGTATGAGTTATCCAAGTATGAGCCAGGGTTTTATGCGACATTGAGTGCCCGTGATAATTACTGGGGAACTCATAAAGCTCAGACTAAGACAGTAACTGTTCGTTATTATCCCGAACCTCAAGCAGCTCTTAATGCTCTTACTTCTGGCGATGCACAGGTGATAGCGCCGATAAGTTCAACCTTGAGTAAGGCGATTGAGCATGATTCACGCTTTATTGTTAGAGCAGGGGAAGATACGGATAAGTATGTCCTTGCCTTTAATAATGCGAGTGGCCCTTTGACGAATAAGTCAATCCGGCAGGCAATTCGTTATGCTATTGATAATGAAGCAATTATCGCTTCACGAGGTGGTACGGATGCAGCACTCGGTGGTCCAATTCCAAGCTTGGATCCAGGATATGAAGATCTAACTCATGTTTATCCGACAGATATATCTAAGGCACGCTCGCTGATGCGCGAGCAAGGATATACTCAAGAAAAGCCTTTGAGCTTAAGTCTGACATACGCAAACACCTATCCTGCAGAAATTGGACAGCAGCTGGTAAGTCAACTTGCAAAAATTGGAATTCGTCTGACTGTTCATCGCGTAGAATTTGCAACATGGTTATCGACAGTATATAAAAACCGCGATTTTGATATATCTCTTGTCGATCACAATGAAAGCCATGATTTCTTCCAATGGGCAAATCCTCAGTATTACTATGGTTACGACAATAAACGCGTTCAAAGTTTGTACAGTCAAGCAATGCAAGCAAGCACTGATAAACAACGAGATGAACTCTTAGCTCAGGCGGCTCGGATAGTAAGTGAGGATGCTCCGGCTGATTGGCTATTCAATTATCGAGTGATGACTACATGGGATAGAAATGTTACGGGGTTCCCTGTCAATCTTAACCAGACCTGGATGCCACTATGGGAGGTGAGAGTGCGATGATGCAGACAGCAGGGGTAAAACAGACAATGCAGGCGAAGCAGACAGTGCAGGCGAAGCAGACAGTGCAGATGAACCAGCGGAATATAATTAAAACAATTCTTAGCAGAATTGCGCTTTTTGTGGTGATGCTATGGATCGTATCCTTAGTAATTTTCTTCGCCTTGAGAATTCTTCCTGGTGACGTGGCTGCAATTATTGCGGGGACAAATTCATCAGTTGAAAGGTATCGCAGTATTCGTACACAATTAGGTCTCGATAGACCTCTGATTGAGCAGTATGGCTCATGGCTATGGGATATTGTGCGCGGTAATTTAGGTACTTCCGTTATCACAGGTCAGGCGATGGGCGAACGTTTGACTGTGCGAGCTGCGGTAACTTTTCCGCTCATTATCATGAGTATGATTATCACCCTTGCTATGGGAATTCCTACTGCAGTATGGTCAGTGACATCACAGCATGCTTGGGTTCGTACTAGTTTGCGAGTGATGTCGCAAATTCTCGGAGCTATCCCTGCGCTGTGGGCAGGATTGCTACTCGTTATGATCTTTGGGAAGGGCAGTGGCTTTATCGGTATTCTACCAACTCAAGGATTCCCCGCTCAGCCGCTTAGTAGCGTATCAACTTTTCTTACTGCATGCGCTTCACTAATTTTACCGGCTGTCTCAGTGGGTATTATTACAGCGGCCCAAGTTATGCGCTATACTCGTTCCGCTCTGCTCGATGGTGAAAATGCGAATCATATAGCGTGGAGTATGACCGCAGGTATGACATATGCTCAGGCCGTCCGAACTACAGGACTTCGACTGGCGTTGCCCCAAATTATTTCCGTAGCAGGTGTCACATTTGCTTCTATGATCACCGGCGTTCTGACCGTTGAAACACTCTTTAATATCCCAGGTATAGCGACAATTTTGCTGTCGGATATGTCTGAGCGCGACCTTCCTGCAGTACAAACCGAGCTCCTGTTACTTGCAGCATTTTTCCTTCTGGTGGGACTTGTAATTGACATGCTTCAACGATTAATTGATCCGCGACTACGCGCGCAGCAGGCACATACGAATCAGTGAGAGAGGTGAAGATGATGACTAAAAACGAGACGACTAAAAACGACACTGTTAGAAATGGTGCTGTTAGAAATGGCACGTCTAAAAAAGTAATGAACAAAAGAATGGGAATCATCCTCAAAAGTCTCCTCACGAGATGGGATGGATTAATTGCAAGCATCTTTTGTATGCTATGGATTGCGGTATCAATTATTTCGCTTGTATGGACACCGTATGCTTTGACTTTTACCGATGGCTACAACGTGTGGAGTGCTCCTTCTTCTTCGCATATTCTTGGTACGGATGGGGCCGGAGCGGATGTGTTTTCGTGGCTTATGGCTGGTTCTGCTACTGAGTTACTCATCGTGTGTGCAGTTGCTGTTATCACTGCGGTGTGTGGCGTATCAGGAGTTGCAGTGAGCGTTAGTAGGAATTCCGGCGTGCGAGGTATCTCAGTTGTTACTTTTGATGCTTTGATTTCTATACCAATTATTGTTATCGCATTGCTATGTGCAGCGCCTTGGGGAGCAAGTATCGTAGGCGTTATTATTGCTTGCTCTTTTGCATATAGTTTGAATCTTATGCGAGTCGTGCGCCCGAGTGCGATAACTGCTGTACGTTCGCCATATGTTACGTTTGCGCGTTATAAAGGTATATCGGAGTTCAAGATATTTTGGACACATATTCTTCCGCAGATTATTCCTTCTGTCATTATTAATGTATCGTTTGCATCCGCGACCGCTATTCTCGCGGAGTCTGGCTTAACTTATCTTGGTGTTGGTGTTCCATCGCATATAGCATCGTGGGGACGCTCATTATCAACTGCTGCTAACTTCGTTACTATTCATCCAAGTGTTGCTTTATGGCCAGGGGTAATTATTACAGTAGCGGTTATTATGATTAATCTGTTGGGTGATGCTCTACGTGAAAGCATTGATCCGCTTACTAATGCCGAATTGAGGCGTTCATGATTGATATTAAGAATTTAGTAATTTCTACTCCTAGCCAAGAGATTGTCCACGGAGTAGATCTGCATATAGATAAAGCAGAACGTGTCGGTCTTATAGGAGCATCGGGATCGGGGAAATCACTAATCGTTCAGGCGATATTAGGAATTCTACCGCCGAGCATGTCTGTACAAGGCGAGATTTTCGTTAATAGTCGAAATGTTCTCCAAATGAGTGATACTGAGCGTGCGAGCATGCGCGGGACAGTTATGTCTGCGGTATTCCAAAATCCTATGACCGCTCTTAATCCTATGGTTACTGTTGAGAAGAACATTGAATTACCGTTAAAGATGCATTACTCACTGTCGCGCGATGAGAGACATTCGCGTGTAGAAGAAGCTCTTACACATGTGGGGCTTGAACGAGAAATTATGTCACGCTACCCTTCACAAATTTCCGGTGGCCAAGCTCAACGTGTAGCTATCGCAGAAGCTTTGATTGGACATCCTCAAGTATTAATTGCGGATGAGCCAACGACAGCATTGGACTCTATCGTTCAGCAAGGCATTATTAATTTACTCGTGCAAAGAACTGAACATCAAGGTGCCGCTGTGCTCTTTACGAGTCACGACTTTTCAGTTATTTCGCGCGTAGCTCAGCGGTGCTATGTCATCAATAATGGCGAAATCGTTGAAGAGGGAGACCTAGAGAGCATTATTAACAGCCCACATCATGACTACACTGTGCAACTTATAGAAGCTGCCCGAGATATTGCTATCTCTGGAAACGATACCGTGGACTCGAGTAGAGGGGAATAATGTCATGGCACTTATTGAACTTCGAAATGTAAGAAAAGTTTTTCCTACTACGCAAACTCCTGCTCTGGATAATGTGAGTGTGACTGTACACGAGGGAGAGAGAGTTGCAGTAGTGGGGCAATCGGGCTCGGGAAAAACTACCTTGCTCAATATCGCATTAGGCTTCACCAGTGCGACTAGTGGAGCGGTACAAACAGCTGATCCGCATACTACAGGTTTGGTTTTTCAAAATCCCATAACCTCACTAGACCCTCGATGGAAAGTGTGCGATATTGTGCGTGAGGGCAAGTCTGGTTCCAGCTATGAAGAGGTGCGCGAAGCTCTAGAAAATGTGAGTTTAGACCCAGACGTTGTTATGGATAGGTACATCAGTGATATCTCTGGAGGACAAGCTCAGCGCGTGGCTATCGCGCGTGCCCTCATTAGCGAGCCTAAACTTCTTGTAGCGGATGAACCTGTTAGCGCTGTTGATGTATTAGGAAAGCAATATATTATTGACACTTTCCAGCATGCTCATGAAGAACGGGGCCTTGCGATGCTCATTGTTTTGCATGATTTAGGAGTTGCTCAAAAACTCAGCGATACCATTGTCGTCATGCATGAGGGGAAAATTGTAGAGCATGGGGATACTCAGCAAGTACTGACACATCCTGAGCATAGTTACACGAAGAAACTTATTGAAGCTGCTCGGTGGTAGCAATCAAATATTGGAATAACTGCTTCGACACGTGAAAAACAATTTATAAGTTTCTTAACGAGAGGATTAAACTATCGTGTTAAGAAATCTCATGTAGTATCGCATGAGATTGTTAATAACGAAGTGGTTGAGATGAAAAATAAAATACTTTGGGATAAGGTGGCTACGTACTTTATCATTACTTTTCTTGGATAATGTGCGTGTATTATGCTCATATATGGTTTTGCTGGTCTCGGTAGTATTAAGAATATTTTAGGGATAACAGCGATATCGGTTATTACATGTATTCTGCAAGCTCTGATTTATCAAACATACTTTATGATGGATGATGATTCAAAAGAAGAAACAGCGTTATCATCTCAAAAGTAAATAGAACTTACAAAACTTTCAAACATTTATGAGGTATTTTATTTAAGTATAAAATATCTATTCAAAAGAGTCTTTAGATTGGCTAAATTCCGTGTAAAACGGTGCCTTGATAATGCATTAACAATATGAAATTGTATGTATTTTTAAAATAAAAATTGTTTCTTTATGGTATGAGAAAGCATGTTATCGTTCACATTGCAAACGATAACATGTTTAGTTAGAAACTTGTCTTGATAAGGCGTAGAATTGAAACTTGTATTACAGCTGTTGTAGTACGACGGTATCTTGAAGGAGGCTTCAAGAGGAGGAAACAAGGTATGTTTCGTCCTCGCCATGTGACGCACGAGAGAAGTGCGGAGTATTAGTCGAATATCTGCGATGATATGAACAACTAATAACACGATACTGAGCAACATAAGTCGTTGCGAGGTTAAGTGCGTCCTGATGAGATACAAGAAAGATGGAGAAATAAATGAATAAAATTATCAAGTCAGGTGTTACAGCCTTGGCTACGACAGCAATGCTTACGGGCATGGCTTTCTTGATGCCAGCTGTCGCACACGCGGAAGATGGAGTCGCACCTGCTACACCAGCAGTAAAGAGCATTGAGTGCCCTGCAGCTCCAACCCTTACTGCTACAGGCTCTCTTCCACAGGGTGGGGAAGGGTTCGATTGGGTACGTGTAGCTGGTCGAGTATTTGCAGTTGCAAAGGCTGGTTATGCTTTCCCTGAAGGATCTGCACAATGTGCTGATTATCCTGCAGCTACGGAGCTTCCAAAGGAGCCAGAGCAGCCGACTCCTGCACCAGCATTGAAGGAAATTCCAGTACCAGCAGCTCCACAAGCTACTGAGAATGGAACATTGCCAGAACCAGGTGAAGGTTACACATGGCAGTATGTCCCTCAGACAGGTCAGGTCTATGCAATCTTGAAGCCAGGCTATAAGTTTGCTGGGACGGATGACACCATGGTTTCTGTGGGCATGATGAAGGAGATCGTTAAGACTCAAGAATCATCTCAGGATGAACACAAGTCAGATCCTGCACAGCCAGAAGCTGATAAAGACGCTCCAAAGGATGAGCCAGTTCCTGCTGATGCTACCGAAAAGGTAACTCTCTCTGTGGGTGAAGTAATGCCTGGAGATAAGGTTGAAGTAAGCCTTTCGGGGTTGGACTCTACTAAGCAGTACACTCTGTGGCTTCGCTCTACACCTGTTCGTCTTGTAGACTTCCACGCTGGTGGACGCGATACCTTCTCAGCAACTATTACTGTTCCAGCTAATACTGCAGCTGGTGTACATCACGTTGTATTGACAGAGCGTGGTTCTACTCAGCCATTAGCACAGGCTCAGCTTGTAGTTAAGGCTGCGAAGATGAATGCAGTTGCAGCTAAGAGCACCAAGAAGGCTGGCGACAAGCTTGCTCAGACTGGTTCTGATGTTGCTGCGATTGCAGGTCTAGCAATGTTTGCTATTTTGGGTGGTGCTGCTGTAGCTCTTAAGCTTCGTAAGCGTCACTAAGATAGCCCTCACGTTTAGTGTCTAATTATGAGACATTAAACAAAAATCTTTCTTCTCATAATCTCAATATCCGGCGGGTTCTTTTGGCTATAGATGCGAAAAGAACCCGTTTGCTTTTTGAAGCTACAGTTATACAAACGGTATGCAAAAGGCGAAGCCTGTACGCCTCGCCTTGAATTTAATTGATAGCAGTGCTGAAATGTGATAGGGCAGCACTACTGCACAGCTTTTTAGAGAATTGGGGAATTGCTTTTTGCCTTTGCCCACGTCTGAGCTGCATGATCCCAATTGACAATATTCCACCATGCCTTAACGTAATTTGCCTTAACGTTGACATAATCGAGGTAGAATGCGTGCTCCCACATGTCGAGCATGACGAGTGGAACGATATTTACTGGAACATTCGCCTGCTGATCGTAAAGTTGGAACGTAACAAGGCGGTCACCCAATGCATCCCATGCAAGTACAGCCCATCCAGATCCTTGAAGACCGAGTGCTGCAGCGGTGAACTGAGCTTGGAACTTTTCGAATGAACCAAACTGCTTAGTGATTTCTTCACCAAACTCGCCATCAGGGCGACCCTTGCCTTCTGGAGTGAGGTTATTCCAGAAGAAAGTATGGTTTATATGGCCACCGAGGTTGAATGCAAGATTCTTTTCCCACAAGTTGATTGCAGCAAAATCATTCTTATCGCGAGCTTCTTCAAGACGTTCAAGAGCAGCATTCGCACCTGCTACATAATTTGCATGATGCTTATCGTGGTGAAGTTCCATAATTTTGCCAGAAATATGAGGCTCAAGAGCGGCATAATCGTAAGGCAGCTCTGGAAGAGTATAAATAGCCATGGGTCATCCTTAATCTCGTGGACTTATTCGTTAAATCTATTTTCTCATATGACAAGCTTGTTCGCTGCCTAATGTGTGATATATCACGCTATTATGTGTAGTTCATGGTGAGCGATTACATACATCCGTAGTGAGTAGTCGCCGACAGAAGAAAACAGATGGTACTTTCCTATAACTTTAACCTAAAGAAAATCTCTGCCACTTCTCACAATATTACCGAGAAGAGAAGTGACAGAGAGGACTTTGAAACGTTATAGCTGTGTATTTTACAGCAGATCAATATCTAAATCTAATATCACAGGCTTTCGCGCATCAATTTCGAATGAAGAATGAACCGGAGAGCCCCACGAATCATCTCCACCTACACCTTGCTGTGCGCCTAAGAGTCGCAAGAAAGTATGGGTATGCGGTGGTAATTCTTCTTGATGCTGAACCTCGTCGAGCATGGCAGAGCTTACAGGCAAAGCACTAAATGCAAAAGCGTGTGATGGATTATTGCCATGAGCGCTTACTCGTATGCCATGTCCATGAGTATCGGTGAGCTCTATATAACGAGTACCTTCGTGATTTCCTGTTTCTTGTGGCATAAGATATGGCTGTACGTCATCGAAAATAGTCGTTTCCCATATTCCAAGTTTCGCACCATTCAAGCGGTCGTTATACGTCTCATGCGGGCCATATCCATAGAAACGTGTGTGTGTGTATGTAGCTGGAAGCATCCATTCCAAGCCGAAAGCCAGCGGATTACTAGGCTCTTTATCGCTGCCAGGATATGTTGCGGTCAGATGTATACGTGCCGAGGAATCAACTTCCCAACGTACCGTTACATGAGTTTTGCTCGGGTTTGCCAATTCAAACGTGTAAGTCCCTGTAAGAGTTGAATCATTTCGATTAATGTCGAAATTCTGATCAATCATGCGTACGAATCGACCGGCGGCAAGCCACTGAGCGCGAGTAAAGCCGGCTTGATATCCACGATCATTATCAGTGAGCGCGCGCCATGTAGTGAGCTGTGGGCGACGAATAATCATATCGTCGCTTTGTGTCAGACGTTTGAAACTTACTGGTCCGCCGTGCTGACGCGAGAGGAGGACTTCGGCATCGTGCGTGCGTAGGCCTAGGTTCCAGTAGTCGTCAACGATTGTTGCTTTCGCCGATGCTGAGCTCAAGCTCTTTGTACTTGTGGTTGTTTCTACAGGAACAATCAGCTGACCCCAACTTAATTCGAATCCTTTAAGTGCCCATGCATTGGAATCGCGTAATGTTTGTGACAGCTCGTAGACTAGCTCGACAGGTTCTTCATGTGCGAAATTGTTAAGCGATGGCCAGTCAACTTTTACTTCAGAACGATTCTGCGCTGGAATATCAAAACGATACTCTTTATGCCACTTTTCTTCACCGTTGATGAGCACTCTCGCGACGAAAATGTAGTCAGATGTAGAAGTAAAGAGATTATCATTGGCGATAATAGCACCTGATAGAGTTGGTTGAATCTTCACGTTGGCGTACAAAGCCTTGACTTCGCTGGCTTTCGCTGTAACAGTACGATCTGCAAAAACTATGCCATTTCCGCTAAATTCATAATCAGATGGTCGGTCATACCAGTCACCACCATAGGTCAAGCGAGTAGAACCATCTGCAAGCTGTTGTTCGAGGGCCTGATCGCTGTAATCCCAAATGAATCCGCCTTGATACAGTGGATACTTTTCCAAATCAGTGTAGGACTTCATATCACCAACAGAATTGCCCATTGCGTGCATGTACTCGCATGAGATATATGGTTTAAGAGGTTCGCCGAGCTCGGAAGTACCAAGGAGATATTTCTCGATATCATCAGCGTGAGCGTACATACGGGACTCTATATCCGTGACAAAATCATTTTCACGAAGCCATGTTGTTCCTTCATAGTGAACCGGGCGAGTGTCGACTTCATGGAAATATTCGGACATTTTAGTGAAGACGTCTCCGCCATACGATTCGTTACCTAACGACCAGATGAGCACACTCGCATGATTGCGATCTCTCATAAACATGGACTGAGCGCGGTCGATGACAGGGTTGAGCCACTCCATTTTTGAGCCCGGAACTGCGCGTTCGGCAGTGACCTTTCCAAATGCGTCAGTCCATGATCCATGTGTTTCGAGATTGGTTTCATCAATGAGATAAATTCCGTACTCATCGCACAACTCATACCAACGAGTCTGGTTTGGATAGTGGCTTGTACGTACTGCATTAATATTGTGTTGCTTGAGGAATTTAATATCCCACAGCATGTGCTCTTCACGTAGCGCTCGGCCACAATCGGATGCGAATTCATGACGGTTAACGCCTTTGAAAACAATGCGCTTACCGTTTAGTTTCATCACATGATCGTGTGGGTCAATTTCGAAATGGCGGAATCCAATTTTTTGTTCAGCGATTTCGACGATATTATGCGAAGAATCTAATAAAGTAACTCGCATAATATAAAGATAAGGGTCTTCTGCGCTCCATGGATGTGCAGAGTTGATATCGTGATGTATCTTTACTGTATCGCTCTCACTTACACTGTATGAATGTGAAACAACGAGATTTTCCGCATTATCAAAGACGTCTAAGCGGGCTGAAATTGCATCCTCACAGTGACGAATGATATGAATATTTCCATCAAGGATGCCAATTTCAGTGAGTGAATCAAAATCAGCGTGTATGTTTATATGCTCTACGTGTGCTGCTGTAATGATATCCATATGCACACTACGGAACAAGCCATGCAAGCGCCAATAATCTTGATCTTCTAACCAATGAGCAGTAGTAAATTCATAGCATGCTACAACGAGGGTATTTGTGCCATCTTCAAGGGCGTTTGTAATATCAAATTCACTCGGAGTAAAAGAATCCTCAGCATAACCAATAAACTGCCCATTAAGCCATACGTAAATTGCTATCGCAGCACCATCAAATGTAAGATGAATACGCTCACTTGAGTTCTCAAGTGCTTGCAATTCTCTACTTGTGAGTTCAAAATCACGTGCATAAATTCCGACGTGATTATTCTGTGGGATTTCGGGAGCGGTAATTCCTTCGTGACCGTCCCAAGGATACTGTTGATTGACATACTGTGGCTTGAGTAATCCATCTAATTGAAGATGTCCTGGAACTCGAACTTTGTGAATGTCTCCGCCTAATTCTTCTAGTGCTTCTTGTGCGCGTTTAGCAGATGCATGGTCGATTCGCTTAAGAAATTCATCATTATGAATTGTCAGGCTTGCCTTCCACGCTCCGTGTGAATCATCGAGACTATGTCGTAAAGGTAGTCCAGAAGGATCATAAATATGATGATCGCTATGAGCTTCTATGCGGTTTACTGCGCACACTGATGGGTCTGTAATCCATGTTGGGTCTGGGGTTTTAGATGCAAGAATATGCGGGGTAGTGAGTGCCATCTTTGTTTCTCCTTATGTACTCCTCATTGAGAGATATTTTCACAGTACTACATGTGATGTGAAAGTGTTAATTAGTAAGGTTTAGTAAATGTCTAAATTTATAGTATCAATGTCTTATGCATCTATATAAAAAACTTGTAAGATTTCTGTTCAAATTTCGTTCGCTCAAGTATGTAAAAACCCCTTGCGCTCACGCTCACTCATACGTTCGGTATCTCACCTATAATAATGAATGTCAAACACATGAATTCTCGTTAAGGAAAGCTCATTTGTGTGATATATCAGATTGTTGGATATATCACGGTTATATGGGTAGAAATATTGCGAGATTACAGTAAAGGATGGGATAATGACTGAACCTACACAGGACGTCATGCCAGAAAGCTTTAGCCTTGATCATACTGCCGTAAAGGCTCCATACGTTCGTCTTATTGATACACAAAGTGGTCCACATGGCGACGTTATTTCCAATTATGATGTGCGTCTCGTTCAGCCAAACGAAAATGCTATTCCTACTGGTGGTCTGCATACTATTGAGCACACAATTGCTGTTACTTTGCGCAGGCGCATTCCTGGTTATATCGATTGCTCTCCATTTGGTTGCCGCACCGGTTTCCATCTTTTAGCATGGGGTGAGCATTCTACTGAGGATATCGCTCGTGCTGTAAAAGAATCTTTGGAATTTATTGCTTTTGAAGCCCAATGGGAAGATGTTCCTGCCACAACTATCGAAACTTGTGGCAATTACAAGGATCATTCGCTTTTTACAGCAAAAGAATGGTGCAAGCTCATTTTGAGCCAAGGCATTAGCTCAGATGCATTTGAACGTAAGGTTGTCGAGTAAGAAACCTCAGTAGAGATATTAAGATATTAAGATATTACGTAAAGATATAAAACGTAATATCACGTGGTGTGTTACTCGCGTTCAGGGGGATCGAGTAACACACCTAAAAAACAAAGCGATAACATTAATAAAAATAAGTTATTTAAGATACAAGTTATTCGAGACGATACATAATGACTCTTACTGCTGTAGACCTTCCACAATTATCCGATGCTGGACAGTCCCTCTATGAGGACGCGCTAAAGCACTATCCTGCGCAAGCGCTTGTGCGATTAGATACTCTTGCTTCAAACATGTCACATATGGTTCATATGACAGCTCAGCGTGCGATGGAAGCAGGTGTGAAGGCTCCAGAAGTTATGGGTGTTGTTAAGGCGGATGCGTACGGCCACGGTTTAGTACCGACAGCACTTGCAGCGCTTGCGGGGGGAGCTACATGGTTAGGAACTGCACAAGCTCGCGAAGCATTGAATCTTCGGCATGCTGGTATTACTCCTGAACGAGCCCATATCCTTGCATGGATGTTTTCTGCAGCCATGTCTCCCTTTGACGAATTGATTCATGAAGATATCGACATAGCTGTAGGCTCACTACGAGATATTGAACGTGTGGCTCTTGCCGCGCACATGGAGCATAAGCGCGCTCGCGTCCATGTACAGTTGGAAACAGGATTTGGACGCAACGGTTTTACACGTGACGATCTTCCATGTGCTATCGAGAAATTAGTTGCTGCACATGAAAATGGTCTTATCGATGTCATTGGTGTGATGAGCCATTTGGCCGTTGCTGATGCACCGAACAGCGAAGAAGCAGTGGATGTGACGAATATGCAAATTGCAAACTTCAATACCATGGTTGAAACTATGCAATCAGCAGGAATTCATCCTGAGGTCCGTCATCTTGCAAATACTGCAGCTACACTGACACGTCCAGAAATTTATTATGATCTTGTGCGTCCGGGAATTGGACTGTACGGATATGAACCGGATACTGCTATGGGCACTCCTGGCGACTACGGTATAACTCCAGCTATGACTTTGCAAGCTCAGCTTGGGACGATTAAGGATTTGCCGGCAGGACATGGCATTTCGTACGGACGTACATATATCACCGAACACGATACAAGTACAGCAGATATGCCTGTGGGGTATGCTGACGGTATTCATCGTAGTGCATCAGGTTTTAACCCATTAGGATCGCAGCGAATCTCACACATGGGCGGACCAGTAAAAGTACGGTTAGGGGATGGAAATTCGAAAATTGTACATATCTCTGGACGTGTCTGCATGGATCAATCGGTTCTCGATCTTCATGGAAATGCCGAGGAGATGGGCATTCACGAAGGTGATACTGTCCTGCTCTTCGGTCCGGGTCGAGGAGCAGTATTTGGAGAGCCTACTGCTGATGATTGGGCGAGAAGCGCTGACACTATCAGCTACGAGATTTTCACTTGCTTGAGAAACCGTATCCCTCGACTCTATTTGGGAGCTCACGAAGTACTCAGCGAGAGTGATATATCCCTTATCGAAAACGTTATACCAGGGAGAGTTCTTTCGTAATGAACACTGAGGCAGGATACACCGACTATGATCAGGAACGCTGGGCAGTAGAAGATTCAAAATCTCGAAATCGCACAGCTTTCGAACGTGACCGAGCACGTGTGGTGCATTCATCTGCCTTGAGACGACTTGGCGCCAAGACACAAGTTCTTGTCGCCGGAACGGATGACTTTGCGCGCACACGTCTTACTCACACGCTGGAAGTAGCACAAATTGGACGTCAAATTGCAGAAATCTTCGGCTGTAATCCTGATGTAGTCGATTGTGCCTGCCTGTCACATGATTTAGGACATCCGCCCTTTGGACATAATGGTGAAACAATCTTGATGAATCTTTCGCGCGAAATCGGAGGATTCGAGGGAAATGCTCAAACCTTTAGACTGCTCACACGGCTTGAGCCAAAAGTTTTTCATCCAAATGGACAGTCGGCTGGAATTAATTTGACTCGTGCTGCACTTGATGCAGCCACAAAATATCCATGGACGCATGAGCAAGGTCTCCATCATCCAGACGGTTCAAAAGGAAATAAATTCTGCGTATACGAGGACGATCTTCCTGTCTTTGAATGGCTAAAGCGCGATAATCATGCCGCCCAATATGCTAAACCTATGGAAGCGCAAATCATGGATTTAGCAGACGATATTGCGTATTCAGTGCATGATTATGAAGACGCTATTGTGGGAATGGCAATTACTGCCGAAGATATTCATGAAGCGGATGTTATTGATGCAATCGTTGAGAGTATCCAACGGTGGTACGGGCCTCAATGGGATGCTGATAAACTTATCGCAGCTTATAAGCGCATGAATTCATCAGGCTTGCTTCCTACCGCATTCAATTCATCCCGACGAGATTTAGCCATGCTTAAGAATGTGACCTCAGGATTAATCGGTCGTTTTGCGGGATCGGTTGAAAGCGTAACACGAGACGTATATGGCAAGGGAGCTCTGACACGATATAGCGCAAATGTTGTTGTTCCTGAAGAAATCTCATATGAAATTACATATCTTAAAGGCATATCGGTATTTTCGGTACAAGAGCCACGCGAGCACGAATCGTTCCGTCATCAGCAGACGAAAATAATTGAAGATCTGATAAATGTATTGATGAGCAGTGGCTCGCATCCAAGTGATCTGCTTGAACCTGTTTTTTGGGACGATTGGATGGAAGCAAGCAATGATGGCGAAAGATTGAGAGTCGCGGTTGATCAAGTTGCAAGTCTTACTGATAATTCGGCTATGAGTTTGCATGCTATTGTCTGCGAGTAAAGTTAACTCAACGAAAAAATCGCTATACATGAGTGTCACGCGCGCTCTTATGCGAGGTCTCAA
Organism: Alloscardovia theropitheci; assembly: GCF_004332295.1. GTDB lineage: Bacteria > Actinomycetota > Actinomycetes > Actinomycetales > Bifidobacteriaceae > Alloscardovia > Alloscardovia theropitheci. The sequence continues at coordinate 109,882 of NZ_RXLP01000002.1, read as the reverse complement.
GCTAGCAGAAAAATGGCATGTATAGACATGTGTGTGCTGTATTCTAGATATACATTTCTAGTTGGGCAAGCGCGGGATTGTAAAGTGAGGGGAAATGCCAGGACGCATTATTAAGGAAGATATCGAGAAGGTTCGAGAAGCAGCAGATCTTTACGATATCGTTTCATCAACCGTCACTTTACAAACTGCTGGAACGAATTCGTATAAGGGATTATGCCCGTTTCACGATGAGAAAACGCCAAGTTTTAATGTCAATACAGTAAATAACCATTGGAAATGCTTCGGTTGTGGTCTTGGTGGCGACGTTTTTGAATTTGTGCAACGTGCAGAAGGAATCGAGTTCCCTGAAGCTGTCCAGTATCTTGCTGACCGTTATCATATTGAATTACATTATGACCAGTCGTCACATATGGCAGAACAACAGCATCGTGGAACCACGCGCTCGCGCTTATTAGAGGCAAATGCAGCCGCTCAAAAATTCTTTATGAGCCAGCTTATGACGAAGGAAGCACTCCCTGCTCGCCAGTTATTAGGTGGTCGTAACTTTACACAGGTCGATTGTGAGCGTTTTGGCTGTGGGTACGCTCCACGTGGGTGGGATGAACTGTCGAGGCATTTGGCATCGCATGGGTTTACTCAGCAAGAGATGATTGATGCGGGACTTGCGCGTCCAAATCAGCGTGGGGGAGTCTACGATTATTTTCGAGGTCGTGCCACGTGGCCGATACGCGATACTACAGGGCAAGTTATTGGATTCGGTGCTCGAAAGCTCTACGATGACGATACTAATCCTGGAAAATATATTAATACGGCTGATACGGCTCTTTACCATAAGAATCGCGTGTTATATGGCATCGATTTAGCTAAAAATACGATTGCAGAAAAACGGCAAGTAGTTGTTGTAGAAGGCTACACTGATGTGATGGCTTGCCATTTAGCTGGAGTGACGAATGCTGTAGCAACATGTGGGACGGCATTTGGTATGGAGCATGCCAAACTAATTCGCCGTCTTATTTCTGACTCTTCTATGGGGGCTCTCAAACTTGTAGGCCCAACTCAAGGTTCAGGAGTTGTTTTTACTTTCGATGGAGATGCTGCTGGACAGAAAGCCGCTTTGCGTGCCTTCCAATTGGATAATGCCTTCTTGTCTCAAACTTTCGTCGCGATTGCAAAGGATAATCTGGATCCATGCGATTTGCGAATTAAATACGGAAACGATGCTATTATTCAGCTCGTTGATTCCAAACAACCGCTGGTTGATTGGGTTATTCATACGGCAATTACCCGATTTGATACTCAATATACCGCGGGACGAGTGGGAGCGATGAAAGCGGTTGCGCCTATTATTGCTCAAATTCGCGATCGTTCACTTCTTGGTGAATATTCGCGTAACGCGGCACGTGAAATTGGTATTGATATCGACACTATGCGTGCAGAAGTTTCGGCAGCACGGCGCTCACTTCGAGTTCGCGATGAAGATGCGTATTCGTATTCTCGCACTGTCGGGAACTCTGGTGCGCAAAATTCACCTGATTTTACTACTTCGCAAGATCGTAAGGCTCTTGAACGGTATAATGTGCAAAATCAAAAGTATTATCGTGTTGATGATACAGTTTTTGCTACTGAACAGCAGATGATGGCAATGCTTGTACAAATGCCATGGGCTCTCGATTCGCGAATTTTTGATCGTATGACCGAATCAACATTTGCGATACCTGTATTTCGAGATCTTTTCCGAGCAATTGTTGTCGCGGGAGGATTGCCAGGTCAAGATATAACTGCCGGATTGTGGATGCATAATTTATCAAAAGCTGCCGGTGATATGCTCAAGCCCGTAATAGATGATTTGGCAGTTATGCAATTGCCAATCCCTGAAGAAGAGAGTTCGATTAGTTCTTCTCGCGCATCTCAAGCGGCTGCAGTTCAGGGTGCACCAGAGCCAAGTCCAGCACAAATTCAGTACGCGACACAAGTATCTGAAAGACTTATTGACGTCGATATTATGCGTGGAATAGCACAGCTACGTCTTCGCATGAATCGAGTAAGTAACGAGGGCGAAAAGCTTGATATTCTCAAACGTATTACAGATTTGGAGAAGCTACGAGCTGACGGCATTCGGCTCAATTAGTACCAAGTAAGTCTCAGAAGTTGCTCATGCATATAAAGAAGGTCTCTTATAAACTCATCGCGGGCTTTTGGGGCTAGATGGCGAGAAATGAATAATTTAAGCGGTTAATCCGACGATAATATGCGCCATCGGAAGTAATACGAGCAAGAACAAAATATTCATTCCTGTGTAAATAGCAAGATACTTACCCTTCTTATGAGGGAATCGAGAAACGATACTGCGGTAAGAGACCAAGGAAGCCATAGATGCAATCAGAGTGCCTAAGCCACCTAAATTCGTTCCAATAATGAGCTCAGTCCATGAATTCGAGAATCCGGCAAGAAGCAGGGTAGCAGGCATATTGGAAATAAATTGAGATGTTAGTACAGAAATATCAAGTGGATCAAATTGCACAAAATGTGCAGCGAGCGAATAAAACTCTGGTACGCGTTTCATATTTCCAATAAAGATGAAGAACATAGCAAAGGTAAGAGGAAGACCCCAGTCAATATTTCTGAAAACGCGAGAATCGGTGAAAATCATCGTAACTACGACAATAGTCATCATAAGCCACAATGGAATGATGTCTCCAACTCCGAGAAGGCAGATAACGAAGAGAGCCAAGTAGACCCATGTGCGCCAACCACCATAACCAGCACCATAACCCATAATGCGAATTTCGTCAGGTTGAGCCTTATCAGGAGAAGGAGCAAGTACCGACTTTTCAAGATCAGAACTTGAAGTGACCTCTTTCATGGATTTACCGTCGAAAGCAATCCAAATAGTAATGATGAGAAGAATTGCAGAAGCTATGGTATAAGGAGCCATGATTGCCATCATGTCAAGCGTTGGCATTTGGATAAGGGCTTTGAGATAGAGATTATGAGCATTTCCGATAGGGGTGAGCATAGCGCCGAGATTTGCCCCAAGAGTCATGAGCGTGACAACTAGCGGAGCCCATTCATCTTTTCCAGCCATAATAAGCACAGAAATCGCAAATGGAACAAAAGTAACGAGAGCGACATCGTTTGTTACGAGCATCCCCGAGAAGAATGTGAGAGAGACAAGTACCAGAATGACCATGCGTGACGTGGACGCTTTTTGCAATAGTTTTGATGCGATGATGCGAAAAACGCCGATACGTTGAAAAGCTGCTACTACAAGCATGAGTGACACAAGCTGTGTGAGCGTATTCCAGTGGACATATTCCGCATACTGAGCATCAGGTCGCACTATAAAGCACGAAACGATTGCCAGAAGTGTAGCGACGATAAGAACTACTTCTTTCTTCGCCCATTCAATTAGCCATTGGCCCATGAAATCTCCTTTATCCTTAGATATTCTACTGTATGTGCGGAATTCGCGCGCGGAAGTAAGCGTTTTCTTTTATTCCGTGGTAAATTTTCTATTAGTTTTGCTAGGATGTAGAGAAAATCAGTGATGATTTGTGAAGCAAAACATGTACACACATCCTGTTGGTGATAGGGGTGAATAATGAGGAGAATTTGTATGACCTAAACTATCGCAACCATAAAAATTGTATGGATTTATAAAACAATATAACTATAAAAAAGATATTTTTTCTTTCGTATAGACATGCTTAATGGAGAGCGTGAGATAGATTAAATACACGTATCATTTGTGTTACTTGAATGATATAGTCGTATTTACATGCGAGAGAAGAGTTGTAAGGAGTTATCATGGCCTCTGCGTTATCTTTGCAGAATCTAACAAAAATTTACGGTAAGAAGGTTGCTGTTAATGGAATCTCTTTGGATATTCCAGCTGGCTCATTCTATGGACTAGTTGGTCCTAATGGTGCTGGTAAAACCACAACTTTACAGATGTGCACTGGAATGTTACTTCCTACGAATGGTTCTGTATCTCTTTTTGATGACGATGTGTGGGCTAACTTAGATAGTGCGCGTGCACGCATGGGAGTAATGCCGCAAGCGGACGAGATCTTTGATCGACTGACCGGTCAGCAACTTTTGGTTTATGCCGGTTTATTGCGTGGTATGGATAAAACCGAAGTAACTCGACGTGCTCAGGATTTGCTTAATGCTTTCGATCTTACAGAAGCTGCGAAGAAACTCGTTTCGGATTATTCAACAGGTATGAAGAAAAAGATATGCCTTGCAAGTGCGATGATTCATTCTCCTCGAATTCTCTTTCTTGACGAGCCTTTTGAAGCAGTTGATCCGGTTTCCTCCGCTAATTTGAAAGATATCTTGAAGGAATACGTTTCAACTGGTGGAACTGTTGTTATCTCATCACATGTGATGAGTTTAGTCGAAAAAATGTGCTCTCATGTAGCAGTCATAGCCAATGGAAATGTTCGCGCTGCAGGCACATTAGAAGAAGTAGCTGCAGGAAGTGATTTGGAAAATCGGTTCCTTGATCTCGTGGGCGGTCGTCATGATGCTGCACGTCTTGATTGGCTCCAGGGTGGTGACAACGAGTGAAAAATACGTTACAAACTTTTTCTGCAGGACGATTAAATGTTCGTGAAATCTGGTCTATCGTAAAATTAAGGTGGGCGTTAACGATTTCTACGATAAATAAGTCCGCTTTTCAAGCAATTCTTTTCGTTCTCGGATGTATATGGAGCGTCGCACTTGTCGTAGGAGTATGGGTAGGTAGTTTTTTCCTAGCGAGAGGCATCGAGCCAACTGACAGTGAATTGTCACAGATAACGTCGGTAATCGCTGGTATCTGGACACTAGGTGTGGTTTTCGTTGTGCTTGGTCAGCTTGTTGCCTTTGGGCAAGGCGGTGTGAGTGCTCGTCAGCTCTATCGAAGTGGAGTACCTCGTGCCAATATCCGCTGGTCGTTAATTGTTTCTCAGATGCTCACACCAAGTGGCGTTGCTATTTATCTCTCCTTGCTGGCTGTTCTTGGATTCCTTAGTCAACGATTTGTCAATGGGATTTTTGCGGGCATAGGGATATGGATTATCTGTGCGATATGCGCTGCACTCACTATATTTTTTGCAGCAGCGCTCTCTCAAACGATAGCTACGCTTGCAATGGTAATAATTCGTAATAAATCTGCTCGTAATGCAGTAACAGTTGTTTTTGTGTTCGCAATCATCATATTGTCTCAATCGAGTAGCTTTATTGGTGGTTATATGGGAAGTCAAGTTGGGGATAGGATTGATAATCCAGGAGCTAACTCTGTTCAAACCATGAATTTTGGGTGGTTTGGGACAGTCGGAGTATTTCTATCATGGCTACCAATAGCAAATATGGTTGCGTTACCATTTAAACTAGTGGTTGCCAACTCAATGAGTGCTCTTTTCGTTGTGATTTCCATTGTAGTTTTTGCAGCTACAGTGGCGCTACTCATGTGGTGCTTTGATTGGGCAATGCATCGCGATATCGTAGCGGGTCCAAATATAGAAGAGACATCAACCGCCAAACCGCGCGGATTGGGAATCTTTAATAGTGCATCTGTACGTAGTCCGTTCAGTGCGATTATTGCGCGAATGGCTACAAGCTGGGTAAGAGATGTGCGTTATTCAATGTCTCTTATCCTGCCAGTGCTCTTTGTTGCAATTTTCGCTTTCCAAGGATTTACCACAGGGGATATGCATGTGATGATTGCCGCGGTTCCGCTCAGCGGTTACTTTATGTGTTTGATGGGTCTTAATATGCTGGCATACGATGGTACGGCGTTTATTATGCATACCTATTCAGGAGTTAAAGGACGTGTTGATTGGTTTGCGCGTAGCACTTTCCAATTATTCGTCGCCCTTGTTATGCAAATCCTTGTCAACGTGATAGTACTTGCTGTGCCAGGAGTAGTGCCGCAGATGGATATTTTCTGGGCTCTGACGGTTTTGTCGGTATGCTTTATCCTTGGTGGCATCGGACTAACTCCTGTATTGTCCTCACTCTTGCTGTATCCGGTGCCTTCGGCTGATCAACCAATCAGAAGTCCTCAGGGGCGTACCGGTGTGCAGATGTTCGTTCCTCTTATACAGATGATTAGTATATTTGTACTTTTTATCCCAGGAGCTCTAACCGTGTGGATATGTATGGCTACGGGGAATTCAGTTCGCATGGTGATAACTACTGCTTTAATTGTGCAGCTTATTGTGTCGGTGCTGTACTTTATCGGTGGAAATATGCTAGGCGGCTACATTCTCGATAAACGACGACTCAAGATTCACACAACTCTGCGCGAATTTGCTCAATTAATGCGTTAGAAAATGATTGAGGTACTGATGGAAGTGACATGCTTGCCATCAGTGCCTTTTTGTATGAGTACAATAAGAAATTAAATAACGTGGCTGTGCAAGAACAGGAGTCTATGTATGTCTGATAATAAAGGATATGCTCCCGAATTAATTGAACTACACAAGCAGTTACTTGAGCACGTATATGTTCAAGGCTTACAAAGCATTTATGATCGAGTAGAAAAGAAATTCAATAAAGATGCGCATAAGCGCGCCCAACAAGCTAAAGGTGATATTAATTCTGATAAGAAACAGATGGATTCAGCAATCGTGGGTGAGTCTTCTCAGGCTATACGCGACTCTATTGATAAGCATGTTACCCAGTATGATTCCATCGGAGAAAAATAGATGGAAAAAATATTTAAATTTGTAAAAAACCATCGAATTGGTTTTATCGCTGTTCTTATCGGAATTGCTGTTTTAGGAGTAGGTGTTATGGTTGCTACACAGCCTATGCGCGATCAAGCGTATATGAATGAGATTGTTACGGGTTCGCAAGGACGAGAACTTATTGAAGCTCGTCTTCGTCATACGGACAAGAATGCCTTGACTTCTTCAGGGAAAATTAAATCGTATAAAATTCTTGAAGATACGATAAAGCACGATCCTATGGGTGGAATTTTTGTGCGAATTGAGTTTAATAATGATCCTGACAATAATGTCACTATGCATTTTTCGAAAGATAATTCGAAAGGCGAACTCATGGTATATGAACAAAGTCTTTCCGCTAAAGCTTATAAAATGTATCAAGAACTTGGTGCTTATACAGGCAAATAAGATGCGGTTTGGATGGAAAACGATTGGGGAAGGCGCATTGAATAGGTTCAAAGCTGTCATAAAGAGACATCGAGTCGGATTTATTGCTGGAATTATCGTTATCATTTTATTAGGAGTAGGTGTTATGGTTGCTACACAGCCTATGCGCGATCAAGCGTATATGAATGAGATTGTTACAGGTCCTCAGGGACGTGAGTTAATTGAAGCACGTTTGCATAGAGCAGATAAGAAAGCCTTGACTCCTTCTGGGAGAATAAAATCATATGAGATAAAAACGGATACAATAAGGCATAATCCTATGGGAGGAATATCTGCTGACATTATTCTTAACAACAACTCAGATTTACGGATAACGTTAAATTTTAATCGTGATAACTCAGCAAGAACTCTTCGTGTGTATGAATTTGATTTTTCGGATCAAGCATACAGCTTATATAAAGAATTAGGTGTAATAAAGGACATAAAATCGGATGAGTAATTCGTATACAGAAGAAGATCGTAAAGAAATCGCGAATATTGAGTATCAAGATTATACAAATAGTGATGCTCGCAATCACCATAACGTAACTTTTGGGGAGAAGAATACTACTTTAGGTACTCTCGATAAGGTAGTTAATGACGAAAAAACGGGCTTAAAAATGTATGTCGTTAAGTCTGATGACCAGCATTATACGGTGTTATATCGTGGTTCTGAGGCGCCACCAAAACATGGATCGTGGGTTGATTGGGTTGATAACGATATACCTATGGCACAGCGTATCATGTCAGGTCAGAAAGGTGTTACTCCACAAATCTCCCAAGCAGCTGATGAGTTGCAAAAGCTGATGAAAGAGCATCCTGATGCGAGTTTCGATGTTTACGGACATTCATTGGGATCGATGTGCGCTCAGTATGCTGCAGCAAAAGTGACCAACCCAAGTCGTATCAATGGCGTTTATGCGTATGAAGGACCAAATATTTATCCAACATTGACTAAAGACGAGAAGCACAACGTGTTGCGTCTTCGTGGGAAAATACATAATTATGTTGATCCTAAGGATGCAGTGCCGCTTGGATATTCAAGTCGTTTGGGCATGGTTGGACGAATGCATAAGGTTAATTCAAAATGGGCGTCTCCTATTGACCAGCACATGTGGGGTGGCTATCAGTGGCAAGATGATGGAGGGCTTGCTGAAACGAAACCTAACCTCAATGAAATGAAGGCAGCATTTTCTTATTACCGCTCTCAACATCCGAAGTTTTCGAAGTCGGCGAGTGGAAAATTAATTCTTGATTATGTTCAAGCACAGTATCTTTCAGATGCTTTGGTTGCTGATGCTAGTTCAGCAGAGACAGATATCGAGAATTTGAGAAATAGGGAACTCAATGATTTAGAGCAGCAGCTTTCTCAAGCGATAGCTACAATAAAGTCAAATCTTTATACTCTCTCATCCGATGAAATCGATGCGGTCATATCTGCTCACGGGTTAACCATTTCGAAGCTAAAGGAAAAGTTGCAATCGACTAGTCAGACGGCTATCGATAAGGCTTCGAGTATTTCTGGGGATTTTGAAGAGCTCAGAGAGACGATTAATACCGGGATGAATAAGGCAATGGAGACCGACTCTAAACTTGCTTCTGGTATGGATGAATTTATGGATAGTTACGATTTGATGATGTTAATGCCTCCCTTGAATTAACTGAATTTGACACAGTGTGAATAGTTTGGTGGCTCCAGTTTATGAAAACTTGAGCCACCAAACTATGTAAAGAGTACACGCGATAGAGATGATATTGGCAGACTAAACGAGCTTGGATTTTATCACCATCAAGTCGCAGTCAACTTCGCCTAATCCTTCTAGATTATGTTCCTCGCCAGGAACCATACGCACGATATCGCCGACAGTTATAGTTCGCGAATTATCATGAGTAGAAAAGCGCACTGTACCCGAAATTGGAACGACAACAACAGTAAAATCTACGCTATGCCACCCCGAACTCTTATCGCGCGCAATATGCAAATGTGTTACCGTTTGCGAATCAGATTCGTATAAGTTTTCAAATAAATCAACGGGAGAACTAGAATAAATACGCATGTTTCCTCCTCCTTGCGCTTATGCTTCATAGCAGATAAGCATTAGCTAGAGTGCCCACGACAGGAGTCGAACCTGCGACACGGAGATTAGAAGTCACCTGCTCTATCCGCTGAGCTACGCGGGCATAAAATTCATTGTATCGCAAGCTAGGACGATAATCTAGATGGTTGCGTTTTTCAAGGTGTGTTCTTTATAAGAAGAGACATGAAGAGATCTGAAAAGAAAGTCTTTCGAGACACCTATCAATTCCGCCCATAACGGTAAAATCAGGTCTATAAAGGCATATTCCATTCGTCGAATTAAGGACACGATATGACTGACACCACGCCTGAAGTTGCAGTAATTATGGGATCGAGTAGTGACTGGGAAACAATGAGTCACGCCTGCGAAATTCTAGATCGCTTCCATGTGCCTTATATGAAGCAAGTGATTTCCGCTCATCGTACCCCAGAGCTCATGGCTGATTTTGCGCATACTGCTCGTGAAAAAGGTATTAAAGTTATCATTGCTGGCGCTGGTGGTGCTGCTCATCTACCTGGCATGACAGCAGCACAGACGACGCTTCCTGTAATTGGAGTTCCTGTTAAGTCGCGCGCATTAAGCGGTGTAGATTCGCTTCTTTCTATCGTGCAAATGCCAGGAGGAATTCCAGTGGCAACCACAGCGATTGGTAATTCTGGCGCTACAAATGCTGGACTTCTTGCGGTAAGTATTTTGTCGACTTCTCATCCTGAACTTGCGCAGGCACTTGACGATTATCGTGCAGAACTTAAAGAGATGGTGGAGGAATCAAATGCCAAGCTTAACTAGTAATTCCACTAGTGTTAACCATTCTGAGCTCACTCGTCTATCACGTGGAGCAACAATTGGCATTATTGGTGGTGGTCAGCTTGGGCAAATGATGGCATTATCCGCTCGATATATGGGTTTCCACACTGTCGTCTTAGATCCAACTGAGGAATGTCCAGCAGCTGGTGCGTGTGATGAGCAGATAGTTGCCGATTATGATGATAAAGAAGCTATTGCCGCCATTGCGAAGCGCAGCGATGTCTTAACATATGAATTCGAAAACGTAGATGCGGATGCTTTAGACTCTGTATCAGACTGCGTACGAATTCCTCAGGGAACTGAGTTACTTCGTGTTACTCAAAACCGAATTGCGGAAAAAACATTTATCAATAACCATGGTGGTATGACAGCTCAATGGGCAGAAGTTACATCTGCAGATTCACTTCGCGAAGCTGTTCAAGAAATTGGCCTTCCTGCCGTATTGAAGACGGCGGAGGGCGGCTATGATGGTCACGGTCAAAAAGTACTGCGTAATGATGACGATGTAGAAGAAGCTATTAAGCTATGGAGTACAAGCGATGATGGAACAGGCTTCCCGCAGTCCATCTTAGAGAAGATGATTGGTTTTGCCTATGAAGCTTCTATTCTTGTATCAGGAAATGGTCTACAGTTTGTTACTTTCCCGGTTGTTAAGAATCATCACGTGCATAATATTTTGCATACCACGGTAGCTCCGGCGTTTGGAGCAGAACCTTCAGATGTTGATAGGCTTGTAGAACAGCGTGCTCAACAGATGGCTCTTGATCTTGCAGCCGGTTTCAATTTGGCTGGAACTTTGGCTTTAGAGTTGTTTGTTATGGATAATGGTGAGGTGCTCGTCAACGAATTGGCTCCACGTCCGCACAATTCTGGTCACTATACGATAGAAGCATGTGACTACGATCAGTTTGATTTGCATATTCGAGGTATCGCTGGCTGGGATATGCCACAGCCACAGCTCTTGAGTCCAGCTGTCATGATTAATGTACTCGGACAACATCTTGATCAGGTGATGGAATATTCTGCTCAGCATGCACACTGGCATGTGCATGATTACGGAAAAGCAGTTTCAAAATTCAACCGTAAGATGGGGCACGTAACAGTTCTCGGGTATGATACGGATACACTACTTCGAGAATTCGAGGAAACTGGCATCTGGCAGTAACTTAAATTACGAATATTGATAGGTGCTTGCCTTTCTTGTCCAAAGAGGACTACGCATGGGAAGGCAAGCACTTTTTCTTACCTAGCGAAGGGGATATTCCATGGGACTGTGCAAGTGGGCGAATTCTGGAAATGAATTGATGCTACGATATCATGATGAAGAGTGGGGAACTCCATGTCACGATAATCGGATGCTTTTTGAATTATTATCCTTAGAAGTAATGCAAAGCGGTTTGAGCTGGCAAACGGTTTTGAATAAGCGTAAGGCTCTCAAGGAAGCGTTCTGCGATTTTGACTATGCGCAAGTTTCTTCCATGAACCCACTGTCACCGGATTTGCTTGAGAATTCAGCGATTATTCGTAATAAGCGCAAGATAGCAGCGATTATTCACAACGCTCGGGTAGTGTACGATATGCAACAACGTGGTATTTCGTTCGACGACTACTTATGGAAATTTGTGGATTTTAAGCCAATTGATCATCGGATAAAATCGTCAGATGAACTCCCAGCCACGGATGAGCTCGCGGTTAACATTAGCAAAAGTATGAAGTCTGACGGTTTTTCGTTCGTCGGCCCAGTGGTTGTATATTCTTTTCTAGAGGGAACAGGTGTAGTGAATGATCATGAAGTGAATTGCTTTAGATACCTCGAAATTATGGGATTGCTTAATTGCAAGTAAGATTTTCGTATCAGTGGATACAGTTGTACTCTAAGGGCTACTACGTGGAGATGTAAGAGAATATACTTATCATGTTCAATAAAGGTGCATGGAGGCAATGCTCGCGCTTCAACGTTGATAGGTCATGACATGAATATGGGATGAATCTGGACAAACATGTGCAGATAAAATATGTAAAACAACAGTAGAACGAATATAGATAGAGGTATGGGATTATGCTTGAACGAGCACGATCCCATACCTCTTATGAATTGAAACTATTACTGCTTAATTATGCGAGTGCTTTATTTCCGATATCATGGCGATAGAACATTCCAGTTGTATCAGTATTATCCAAGATATCGTAAATAATTTGTCGAGCCTCTTGAAGAGTATCAGCTGTGGTTTGCACAAGCAAGACGCGGCCGGATGAAGCAATCAGTCCATCTTCGGCATCGTTTTCTGTCACACCTGCATAATACACATGCGTCCCATGAGAATCAGCAGTAGCGCTGCAGTCGAAGTTATGAATAGCAGCACCAGTTTTTGTATTATCTGGATATCCATCACTTGCAACGACAACTCCTAGAGTGGTACGCTCATTATCCCACTCAAATACTGGCTCAGATCCATCGAGAATCGCCTCAATGCCAGCACCTAAATCGCTTGTAAGCTTAGGCAAAACTACTTCAGTCTCAGGGTCTCCAAAGCGAGCATTAAATTCAATAACCTTTGGCCCATCAGCTGTCGCAATCAAACCAGCATAGAGGATTCCGTTAAATGGAGTTCCTTCATCGACCATGCCAGCAGTGACAGGGCGTACGATAGTTTCGATTGCTTCATCGACAACCGTTTGAGGAATCTGAGGGACAGGGGAGTAAGCTCCCATGCCACCCGTATTAGGTCCCTCATCATTGTCATAAGCACGTTTGTGATCTTGGGAAATAGGCATTGTCCAAAACTCGTCGCCACGTACAAAACTCATTAAAGAAAACTCTTGGCCTTCAAGGAATTCTTCAATGACAACGCTTGATCCAGCGGAACCAAAACGATTATCCACAAAGATATCCGCCAAAGCCTGTACAGCGGTCTCCTCGTCCATTGCTACAGTAACGCCCTTGCCTGCGGCTAAACCATCAGCTTTAATAACAATTGGTGCACCTTGCTCGCGTACATAAGCAACAGAATCCTCATAGTTATCAAAGCTTGCATAAGCAGCAGTTGGAACGTTTAAACGAGCCATTAGTTCCTTAGCAAAAGTTTTTGAGCCTTCTATCTGAGCTGCAGCACGTGTAGGACCGAATGCTCGAATGCCAGCAACTTCAAAATCGTCAACCATACCTTCAATAAGAGGATTTTCTGGACCGACAAAGACCCAATTAATTCCCTTATCTTGAGCAAAATCAATAAGAGCGCTGTGATTTGAAACGCTCAAGTCGACAGTAATAATACCGTCATCCTTCATGCCTGGATTTCCAGGGGCACAATATACTTCGTCAACGCTTTGTCCACGAAGTAGCGCGTGAGCGATGGCATGTTCGCGGCCGCCTGAACCGATAACTAAAACTCGTGTCATGATTTTTCCTATGTTTTCTCAAATCTCACAAATATGAATAAAACGTCGATGTAAGTGGCCTAATCGTGAAGCTCTACGCGCTCGCCATTATCCTTGACAATGCGACCAACTGTGTAATGCTTCTCACCGTTCTCGTCAAGGATGCGCTCAACCTCAGCGACATTTTCAGGGGATACCATCAGAACCATGCCGATACCCATGTTGAAAATGTTATACATTTCCTTGTGGTCGACATGACCATACTTCTCCAGAACTTGGAAGATAGGCGGTACATCCCAAGACGTGATATCGAAGGAAGCGGCCAAACCTTCAGGAATGATGCGTGGAACCTTTTCTACAAAAGCACCACCGGTAATATGTGCTATACCATTAAGGATCTGCTTGTTGCCCTTGCCCTTGGTAAACAATGGCTTAAGAGCTTGTGCATAGATACGAGTTGGTGCAAGAAGTACGTCACCGAGTTTTTGACCGTCAAGCTCTTCAAGTTCGGAATCAACGGTGAGACCACCATCCTTGAAAAGAGCCTTACGAACAAGAGAAAAACCGTTAGAATGTACGCCTGATGATGGCAGGCCAATCATGATGTCACCCTCACGAATTGCAGATCCATCGATGATTGTGCTCTTTTCCACAACGCCTACAGTAAAACCGGCGAGATCATACTCATCTTCATCATACATATCAGGCATCTCCGCAGTCTCGCCGCCGACCAAAGCAGCCCTCGCTTGGACGCATCCATCAGTAACACCTTTAACTACCTGCTCGAGGAGAATAGGGTCATTCTTACCGCAAGCGATGTAATCGAGGAAGAAGAGTGGCTCAGCGCCCTGTGCCAAGATGTCATTGACACACATCGCTACGCAGTCGATGCCGATAGAGTCATGCTTATTTGCTGCTTTTGCGACAAGAAGTTTAGTGCCTACACCATCAGTGCCGGAGACAAGAACTGGTTCATCATATCCAAGGATGGACAAATCAAAGAGTCCACCAAAACCACCAATTCCACCGGCTCCTGGGCGAGCAGTACGTGCTACATGCTGCTGGATACGACGTACTACTTCGTAACCTGCTTCTACGCTAACGCCAGCATTTTCGTATGCAGATGGCATGTTATTCTCCTTCTTTCAGTGTTTGGTTAGGATCATTGAGAGTCATTTCAATTTCTTCAGTAGATTCTAAAGTTTCTATTTTTTCAGTATGAGAGGAATATTGTGTATATTCATTGCCGAAATATTGACTTGAATCTTATGCAAAACGAGTCAGGCGTTCCTTATCTTCAGGTGTGATGGATTCAAGGAATTCTTTTTCGTAATCGCCCAAACTAGTAGGATAATCGCCGTTGAAGTACGCAACGCATAGTCCGCCATATGGCGCATCTTCTTGTAATCCAACAGTTTCGACAAGACCATCAATGGATAAGTATGCAAGAGAATCCGCGCCGATAAATTCGCAGATCTCTTGAACGCTTTTATGTGCAGCGATGAGTTCACTAGTACGGGAAATATCAATTCCGTAATAGCAAGGGTAGCGAAGAGGTGGGGAAGCGATACGCATATGAACTTCTGCTGCTCCTGCCTCTTTGAGAAGCTGAACGATACGTCTGCTAGTGGTTCCACGCACGATAGAATCATCGATAACGATTACGCGTTTTCCTTCGACAACACCACGAACTGCTGAAAGCTTCATGCGAACGCCTTGCTCTCGAAGCTCTTGAGTAGGTTGAATGAAGGTACGTGCAACATACTGATTCTTAACCAAACCCATTTCGTTAGGAAGTCCACTTGCTTCTGCATAACCGGCTGCGGCAGATAAGGAAGAATTTGGTACGCCTATAACCATATCTGCTTCAACAGGTGACTCTTGGGCAAGACGAGCACCTGCACGTTTTCGTGCTGAATGAACATTGACGCCGTAAATATTTGAATCAGGACGAGCGAAATAGATAAACTCCATCGAGCAGATAGCTTTTTGAGTATTATCGGCATACTTTTCGATGGTGTATCCATCATCATTAATGATGATAAGTTCACCAGGTTGAATATCGCGAATAAAACGAGCACTAACGATATCCAACGCGCATGTTTCAGAAGCGAGCACATATGCTCCGTTGGTCATTTGACCAAGTGAGAGAGGCCTAAAACCATTAGGGTCAAGTGCACCAATCATGCAGTCGTTCTTCATGAGCATGTAAGCAAAGCCGCCATGAACCGTATTTAGTGCTTCTTTGAGCTGCTCGATGAAAGTTCGCTTCGAACTACGACGAATAAGATGCATCAAAACTTCGGTATCAGAATTAGAATGATAAATTCCACCAGTCTCTTCTAATACACGACGAAGTTGGCGACCATTGGTGAGATTGCCATTATGAGCAAGTGCAAAGTCACCGTCATAGAATCTGAAAAGAAATGGTTGGATATTATCAACCGTTCCTGAACCACTCGTCGCATAACGGACGTGCCCGATAGCTGCGTTACCTTTGAGTCGTTCAATTTGGCTATTATCATTAAACACTTGTGACAGTAGGCCAAGACCACGGTAACCGTGCAGTTCACCGTTGTCATTGCTGACGATTCCAGCACCTTCCTGGCCACGATGTTGCAAAGCGTGCAGGCCGAAGTACGTCAGACGTGCAGCATCTGGATGTCCCCAAACGCCGAAGATGCCACACTCTTCGTGTAAGCCTTCAAGTTCTGCAGACATATAAACTCCTGTTTTCTAAACTCGTTTTCGCTTCTCGTTTACTTCGTTTACTAGCGTTTAAGTGCTCGTGAGCTTTTTAATGGATATGTGAGTTTATCTATCAAAAAGCCGCTACTTAGCAAAGTGGTTACTGTGGTTACTCAGTAAAGTAGCTAACACCGCCCTCGATAAGTGGTTGGAATGTATTTCCTGGAACATTCTTATAGACACCGTAACCATTGCGCTCAGTATGTCCCATCTTTCCTAGTACTCGACCATCAGGGCTTGTAATACCTTCAATAGAGAGCACAGAACCGTTTGGATTAACTGATAGGTCAAGGCTTGGAACGCCTTCTTCATCTACGTATTGCGTGGCAATTTGACCATTCAATTTAAGTGTTTCGAGCATCTCAGGAGAAGCAACGAAACGTCCCTCTCCGTGGCTGATAGCGATAGTATGAATATCGCCTACTTCGGTCTTAGAAAGCCAAGGACTCTTAGTGCTTGAAACTCGCGTACGAACAAGACGACTTTGGTGACGGCCAATTGTATTGAAAGTCAATGTAGGGCATGTATCATCCATTGGCACGATGTCGCCAAATGGCACAAGTCCAAGCTTAATAAGAGCTTGGAAGCCGTTGCAAATACCAAGCATGAGTCCATCTCGGTTATTGAGCAAATCGCGCACAGCATCCGTAACTTCTGGAGATCGGAAGAATGCTGCGATGAACTTGGCAGATCCATCTGGCTCATCGCCACCTGAGAAGCCACCAGGAATCATCACAATTTGAGAATTACGAATAGACTGAGCAAGTTCATGAGTGCTTTCAGCTACTGCCTGAGGTGTTAAATTATTGATAATTAATGTCTCAGGTTGGGCGCCTGCACGGCGGAAAGCGCGCAGAGTGTCATACTCACAGTTATTTCCAGGGAAGACTGGGATAATGACGCGAGGCTTAGCGAGTGATGTCTTAGCATGGTTGAGAACTGGTGTGCCACTGTATGAAATAGTTTCAACTGTTTGTGCCGTGTTCTTCTCGCTGCGATAAGGGAAAACGGATTCCATGGCGGATTCCCATTCCTCTTGAATTTCAGCTAAATTAACTGTTTCATGTGCAGTACGCAGTACGAATTGCGAAGAAGTCGTTCCTAGTTCCTCAATGGTATACAATTCGTTCTCTGGCAAGGTTGCGCCTTCTGAAAGCTCAATGATAAAGCTTCCGTAAGCGTAATCGAAGAGATCATCAATCTGTATATCGTCAGAAAGCTCGATGCCTAGACTGTTTCCGATGCTCATAGCAAAGAGTGAACCAATCGTAGCACTGTATCCAGGTGTAGAGATAGCAAGAGCGCTATGGTTATGTGCTAAGTTCTCTACTGCTTGTAATACAGCTTTCAAGCTTTCACACTGTGGTGTAATGCTGTCGCTATTATAATGTGGAAGAATTCGAATAACACGGCTTCCAGCGTTCTTAAATTCTGGCGAAATCGCATAGTCAACGTGTCCGGTTGAAACGGCGAAGCTAACCAAAGTAGGAGGCACATCAAGATCTTCGAAGCTTCCGCTCATAGAATCTTTGCCACCGATAGCCGCCACATCTAAGTCGATTTGAGCCATCAAAGCACCGAGTACTGCAGCGGTAGGCTTGCCCCAACGATTAGGACAATCACGAAGTTTCTCAAAGTACTCTTGGAAGCTTAAATAAGCTTTTTCACGGGTGAATCCAGCAGCAATTAACTTTGCGATAGATTCAACGACTGATAGATATGCTCCGGTAAATTGATTCTTCTCCATAATGAATGGATTAAAGCCCCATGCCATAGCGGATGCAGTAGTGGTCTCGCCATCGACTGGGAACTTCGCGACCATAGCACTCGAAGGAGTTAACTGGTTCTTACCGCCAAATGGCATCAACACTGTCGAGGCGCCAATAGTAGAATCGAAGCGCTCGGACAAGCCCTTATTTGATGCTACGTTAATATCGCGTACAACATGTGTGAGACGCTGTGCAAGCGTCATATCGCCTGACGTATTGAGAGCCCATGGCGACTCAATAGCCTGCGCTGCTACCACATGAACATCTTGATGCTTAGCAGCTCCGTTAGAAGACAAGAATTCTCGGCTGACATTAACGATAGTGTCGCCATTGAACTCCATAACAACGCGTGCATCCTCGGTAACATCGGCAACTGGTACAGCTTCAAGGTTTTCCTCGACAGCATAGCCAAGGAACTCATCCACATCTTTGGCATCAAGTACTACAGCCATACGCTCTTGGCTTTCAGAAATAGCAAGCTCAGTTCCATCTAAGCCCTCATATTTCTTCGGAACAGCGTTGAGATTAACGTGTACACCATCGGCAAGCTCACCGATAGCCACAGAGACACCACCAGCGCCGAAATCATTGCAACGCTTGATAAGCTTGCAAGCATCGTTTCGGCGGAAGAGACGCTGGAGCTTGCGCTCTACAGGAGCATTACCCTTTTGAACTTCCGCACCGTCTTTTTCGATAGATTCAACGTTATGTGACTTAGAAGAGCCTGTTGCGCCGCCGATTCCATCGCGGCCGGTACGACCGCCAAGTAGCACGATGACATCACCCGGGGCAGGTACTTCACGGCGCACATTTTCCTGTGGTGCTGCGCCAACCACCGCGCCAATTTCCATGCGCTTTGCTACGTAGCCAGGGTGGTAGAGTTCGTGGACTTGGCCGGTTGCCAGACCGATCTGGTTACCATACGACGAGTAGCCTGCAGCTGCGGTTGTGACAATCTTACGCTGAGGAAGTTTTCCCTGAAGAGTTTGAGAAACTGGAACTCGTGGATCTCCAGCGCCGGTCACTCGCATAGCTTGGTATACATATGAGCGACCGGAAAGAGGATCGCGGATAGCGCCACCTACACATGTTGCTGCACCGCCAAAAGGCTCGATTTCTGTAGGATGGTTATGGGTTTCATTCTTAAAGAGGAAAAGCCAATCTTGATTTTCTCCATCCACGTCAACAGTTACTTTCACTGTGCATGCATTAATTTCTTCGGATTCATCGAGATTCTTTAAAATGCCTTGTGACTTGAGATATCGCCCGCCGATAGTACCCATATCCATCAAAGAAATAGGTTTAGAATCACGGCCTAGTTCATGACGCATCTGTAAGTAACGATCGAAAGCAGCTTTAACAACTGCATCATCAATTTCGATGCTATCAAGTTCAGTATTGAAAGTGGTGTGACGGCAATGGTCTGACCAATAAGTGTCGATAACACGAATTTCAGTAATCGATGGGTCGCGTTTTTCTTCATTGATGAAGTAGTTCTGACAAAACTCGATATCCGCCAAATCCATAGCTAAACCACGATCGCTGATAAAGTCAGCGAGTTGGGCAGAAGTAAATTCGCGGAAACCTTCAATAATTTCTACTGGATCTGGCTGAGGGATATCAACTGTTAATGTCTCAGGAAGTTCGAGACTTGCCTCTCGAGCTTCAACAGGATTAATAACGTATGAGCGAACAGCATCAACGTCTGTATTCGTTAATTGGGAGCCATAGAGGGCGTATACAGTTGAGGAACGAACTGTCGGACGTTCGCCTTGTGTAATAAGCTGAATGCACTCACTTGCAGAAGCTGCGCGCTGATCAAATTGCCCTGGAAGGAATTCAACAGCAAATACTGCATAAGCATTATGCGCGGCATCATCAGGCAATTCGTTGTACACGTTATCTGACTGTGGTTCGCTAAAAACAGTCGAAATAGACTGCTCAAAAAGGTCTTCACTCAAACCTTCAACGTCGTAACGATTAAAAATGCGCAGACCTGAAAGATTAGTAACTGCAACAGTATGTTTGAGCTCATTTAGCAATTGCTGCTCATGAATATCAAAACCAGGCTTTTTCTCTACGAGAACACGATAAACCATGCTAGTCCTTCGAATCGTTAGATGTTGAATAATAGTTGAGAATGTACTAAGTGTTGCGGGCAGTATTTATTTATTATTTATTAATTATTTAGTTTTGAAGTTTTAAGTTATAAAGATGAAATATGCCGGCATAAGAGTGCCGGCATAAAGTATTAATCAGTAAGTGTATGAGAAGCGTTCAGCTTTTCCAAGCGTGCAAGAATTTCCTCATAAGCAGGAATAATGCTTCCCAAATCGCGACGGAAGAGATCCTTATCAAGATGCTCGATATGGTCAGCGCTGGTCTTCGCTTTATCCCACAAACGGCATGTATCAGGGGTAACCTCGTCCGCAAGCATGATAGTACCGTCAGCTGTAGTTCCCATTTCAATCTTGAAATCAACGAGAGTTACATCAATATCGGCAAACATTGCAGTTAATGCGTGATTGATTTCACGAGCTTTCGCACGAATCAAATCAAGCTGATCGGATGTAGCGATATTCAGCGCAATCAAATCGTCAGAATTAATGAATGGATCACCCAGAGCATCATCTTTCAAGCAGAACTCTACGACAGGACGACTGAGAACGGTTCCTTCTTCAATACCGTAACGCTTAGCAAAAGAACCAGCAGCGATATTGCGGCAAATAATTTCGAGCGGGAACATAGTCAGGTGACGATTGAGCTGCTCAGTCTCGCTAATTTGCTTCACAAAATGGCTCGAAATTCCACGGTAATGCAGTTCATTAAAAATAACCGAAGTAATGCGATTATTGAGACGGCCCTTACCCTCAATTTGTTCTTTCTTTGCACCATTACCAGCGGTGGCTTGGTTCATATATTCAACCCAGAGGATATCTGGATTATCAGTCGCGTATAATTTCTTTGCTTTGCCTTCATAGAGCTTTTCGCGCTTTTCCATGGCTGGCCTTTCTTTGCGAATGCAAGTGCAATAGTGCGCTGTAATACTTTTACCGTAGCAAGTGGTTGCTACAAAACGACATGAAAATTGGGTAAATTATCGAACTGTGAAACGCATATCTCGAATCATATTTTCGGTGAGTGCGCGTGCATGATTGATATCGTTAGCAGCTCCAAGTAAAACAGCCATTCTTCGGTGTCCGTGAACTTCCGGTTTCCCAAAAAGTCGTATATCAGTGTGAGGGGATGCAAGCGTAGAGGACAGATGTGAGAATATTACTTCGCCGTTGCCTTCAATAACGACTGCTCTGCTCGCATATGCTGTATCATTTCGACGAAGACAGACAGATTCTTGATATACAGGAATTCCTAAAATCGCTCGTGCATGGAGTGCAAATTCACTTAAATCCTGAGAAATCATGGTAACCATACCGGTATCATGCGGTCGTGGAGAGACCTCGTTGAAGAGTACCTGTCCATCTGTAAGAACAAAGAGCTCAACCCCAAAAACTCCCCATCCTTTTTCACCAGATTCTTGTGCGTCGGATACGAGGGTTTCTACAACTGTTCGAGCGATATCATGGCATCTCATCAAGATATCATCGGGTACGTGAGCTGGTTGCCAGGATTCTCGATAGTCTCCGTCTTTTTGGACATGCCCGATAGGAGTGCATGTCACCACTCCCGTACTAGAAGAAACAGTTAAAATAGTGAGCTCGTAGTCGAGTGGAGCAAGAGCTTCTACAATGACACGGGATATATGTCCGTCATTTGCTGTGCGACGATCTTGCTGAGCTACTCGCCAAGAGTGAGTGATATCGTCCTCGCTGCGGGCAATAGACTGTCCATGACCAGAAGAGGACAAAATAGGTTTTACGATACACGGGAAACCAACTTCACGAGCTCCTGTAAGAAGTTCTTCCTCGCTTTGAGCGAATCGATATGGGGTAGTAGGTACGTGACATTGCTCAGCAGCTAAGACACGTAATTTCTCTCGATTCATGCAAATTTGGGCGATAGATACGCTAGGAACGACTTGCGATCCTATGTGTTTTGCATGAAGAAGGGAGGATGTCGCTATCGCTTCAACTTCTGGGACAATGATATCTGGGTGAACTTCATCAATTAAATGAGTCAATGTTTCTTCGTCGCTCATATCAATGACGCGAGCCTCGTGAGCAATATGCTGTGCAGGAGCGTGCTCATAGGAATCCACAGCAATGACATAAGCGCCTAATCTCATTGCTTCTATCGCAATCTCTTTTCCGAGTTCACCCGAGCCCAAAAGCATAACTCGAGTTGTATATTCGTCAGAAGAATATGGTGAACCTAGCATGCGAGATTCGGTCGATGATTCTGATAAATCCACGAAACCTGCTGATTGCGATGACTCATTGGATATAGCTGAAGATACGTGAGAACTCATACTTTTATTGTGTCATGCCCAGCGTACTATGACAGTGCGTTATAGTGTATAGGAAGTAATCTTTATCTAGTCTTATCTCGTTGTGACTGATCCGCAGTCTTCGACAAGATATGAGTTACGGGTGAATCGTGAGCATGTTCCCTCGGCCAGAACTTCTCGCATGCTTGGGGTCTATGCCACTATTGCAATTTCGATCGTACGACCTTGATATTTACAGCCTTGATCACATTTGAGTATGCAACCAAGTGCGACTTGAAACGTGATAACTGTGAAGCATGATGAATGCGTTTCTGATATATAAATTTATTAAAATGAAAGTATGGATACTCTTACAATTGCCTTGGTCGTTGATACTTTAGGAAATGCGGGCAACGGTACATCAAACTCTGCTGCTCAATTTGCTAAAGAACTTGAAGCAGAAGGAGTGCATGTACGCCTTGTCGGCGTGGGAGCGCCTGACAAACGTTTTCGCGCTCGCGAACAATATATACCTATTGTTTCAGAATTTGCACGACCTCATCAAGTGGTATTCGCTAAGCCTGACGAGGAGCTTTTTAAACGTGCTTTTGACGGGGTCGATGCTATTCATATTTATATGCCTTTTCCGTTTGGGCGAGCAGCATTGAAATATTGTCTATCTCATAATGTTCCTGTTACTGCTGGCTTTCATGTTCAGTCGGAAAATATTATTTCAAATGCTCCATTTCTTGGCCTAGTGCCGCATATGGTTGAGAGAATCTATCGATGGATGAAGAAGGGGTTTTATGATTTAATCGACCATATCCATGTGCCTACACATATGGAGGAGGGGCAATTAGTCGCACATGGTTTTCACCAGAAACTGCATGTTTTTTCCAATGGTTATGATGATGCATTATTTGCTGAACGAGATGAGGAACCTCGGTGGGCAACTCCAGAACGTAAACGCTTTGTTATCGTCGCGTCAGGCCGTTTAAGTGAAGAAAAATCTCATGAAACACTTATTCGTGCTATTAATTTAAGCCAACACAAGCATGATATAGAGTTAAGAATTGCTGGAGCTGGCCCACGCGAAAAGCAACTTCGTGCACTAGCTTCGCAAAATTTGGATGACGGCTCATGGTCTATTCAGTTTGTATCACACGAAAAAATGCCAGACTTTCTTGCCAATGCTAATCTTTTTGTTCACTGTTCAAAAGCAGATATAGAAGGGATTTCCGTTATAGAGGCAATGGCGGTCGGGGTAGTACCGGTAATTGCTTCCGCACATTTGAGTGCTGCGCGAGACTTTGCTTTATGCAATGAATCCCTTTTTCAAGTGGGGGATGCGCGTGAATTGGCATCATTAATTGATTATTGGATAGATAATCCTTCGCAGCGTGCTCAATGGGGGCAAACGTATGCGCAACATACTCGCAAGACTTACAGCATTAAGCAGTCCATACATAAATTTATCGAGATGGAACGTGAAGCTATCGGCATATAAACTTTAGGGGAAGATTCCAGCTATGCCAGTTATGTAGCTGGAATCTACCCCCTAAAATATCTACCATCGAAAACATGTATGTTGCATATTAACTACGTATGTAATGATATGTATCACATAAAATAGTAATTTAAACTAATCGGTTGTGTCATAATCCAGTAGGGCTTTTCCATCTTTTACGTGGAAAGGCGTTCTGAAAGAAGAGTTCCCACTTTCTTTACCATCGAAATATATAGCGTATTCTCCGTTTGGCAAAGCATGCGCATCAAGCTTGTCAACCATGCTGTATACATCTTTTTGTAGCTGATCATACCCCTTGTTGGAAGTAATATCGATACTGATACTGACGATATTTTTCTCGAAAAGAGTTTGATAAGGTATCTCAAAATACCCGGCGAAATCAGTTTTCCCCTGTTGTAGATTCTCTCGCGCTATCTCTTTGACTGTTGAGTAACTGTCAGTTTTGGTTAGGATGTTAACGTCTGTAACCTCAACGCCTAATTGTTGTTGCTGTATATTTTTCTTAAGGTTGTCTTCATAATCTTTCACAGACTTCTGTTTCATATAACTGTCTGTGTAATGCGGCAGACAGGTCTTATCTACGTCCGTCCAATTTTTCTCAATTCGACATTGTGCATCCAAAGTAAGAGTTTGTCCGTCATAGGTTTTCTCGGTATAGGTAAATTCTGTTATATAACCAGGCGTTTCTAACGTCTGCCATCGGATATTCGTAATTTTAAGTGTGCCGTGTAAGTGGTTTTGTTTTAATTCTTGAGAGATAAGATTGTATGCTTTGGAATAATCTTCGGAATTTACTTTCCGGCATGAGCATAGACTAAAGCACACTATTAGTGCAAGGATGCATAATAATACGCGAGAAATTTTTCCTCTTAAATGCATGATTACTCCTTGAAACTTTCTGTGTAAATATGCAGACTAAAATACGCAGATTAATTAGTTTTTTCTTTGAACAGTCTCTTCATGATATAGTTTTTGGTTTGGCTATAACTTGCCTCGTCGCCATCTCCTTGTAACAGACCGTCTAATACAAATTATAGCCTAGGAATGCAGAGTCATTTCGTAATCTCGTTGGTGTTTTACTTTCGCTTCTTATAAAAGTTTTTTCTTTTCTTCGCCGTGTCGTAGAAAAGAATGATGTAAACTCTCCTATGTTGCACTGAGAAAGTGTAAACGTGGTGGCTGTAGCTCAGTCGGTAGTAGCACCTGATTGTGGTTCAGGAGGTCGCGAGTTCAAGTCTCGTCAGCCACCCTCTGTTGTGTAGTCTATTTTTGTAAATTCTTTTGTTTTCCTCGATACGTATTTTGCGATATACTTAATACTTCTATTGTGAGGATTTTCTCAGTGCGAAATGAGAAGAGGAGGGCGACGATGATGCGCCGTTATAGGGAAATATCTACCTATAAGACACTTTTGAACTATTACACTAGTGTCTCTGATTCTGTACTGCTTTAAGGAGATCAAGCTCTTAAAAATTGGCAAGAAAAGCATTCGTATTTCCAGGACAGAGCTGACTTTTTGGGTTGTATGGCGGCTGTAGGGTTTCTCCTTGGAAGTAACCTCGTGGCTGCTGGAAAGATCCTAAAAATTAAGCGTCACGTCAGTAAACTTGGAGGAGTGTGGAGAGTAATTCAAATCATGGCTGGAGCCTCATTTAATTTTGAAAAAATAATGGCACTAGGAGGTGCGATTACTGAATTGGCTTCCGAATTCTTAGGGATAACGGAGATACGCGAGAAATGCTTCGGTTGATGAAATTGACACTGCGTATTGTTAGTTTTCTGTGCGCAATCGCTGCTACAGTTCTTGCAGTTACGTATTTTAACGGTAATGATAGGGTGGCGGCTGCTACTGTATTGTTGCTAGCGCTTCATCTAATTTCGCGTGGAATTGCGGAATGGATAAATCTTCTCACTCAAGATGACAAGTAGCGTATGAGAAGCGCAGGTTTCGATGCTCCTACGCTCATAGGCGGTGCTTGCTATAGCGAAGGGTATTGATCTTGTGCTTCGACAAACCATTTGCATGTGTCAGCGAATTATTCGCACTTGGCGTCTAATTTTTTTGAGTAGCGAAATATGCTTATGCGTTTTCCTTATTGAATTGTTGTGTACGCTACATTTTCTGCTATTAGTACTTAATCGTCTAGGGTATTGTATGCTCTAAAAGACTTATTAATTACGCGGTTGGGAAGTCTCTTAGAATACACAGCCTAAACCGAAGACAGAAGCGCAGATGGCATGAATATCACTTACAGCCAGAACGGCGATTATCTTATCCTGAACATCATTATCTACAAGACCAAGCACCTCGGACACTACGGCAGACTCGCAAGGCGTATCTGGAAATGCGCTGCTCGATACTGTTTAATGAGCTGGTGCCATCCGACAAGTTCTTTGAGTATTACGCCAAGATTGATGAAGCGGCAGGAAGCCGCATAGAGTTGATCGTGCGGTCACTGGCAGAGCGAAACGGCGTGGACGAATAACTGAAAGTTGAAAATCAAATGGAATGGGTGCGGCGGATGAACGCTTACAAGGCACAGGTAGAAGAGATTGTGAAAGCGGAATTGATTTATAGTTGAACGAGGAGGTTCGGGCAGAAAACTGTTCAGGCTTTTCTCATATAGTCCAAAGTTGCAGTGTAATTGTTTACAACTTTTATGGTATGGTTTTGCATTTAATTGTGCAACAAATCGAAATTTATAAGCAAGATCATAAGGCTTGATACTAAGCTAAGTATTACTTGGTTGTGTATTTTTCAGCCCAATCTGTTATAGAGTTTAATATGGGAAGAAAGTCTTTTCCCATATCTGTAAGAGAATATTCTACCTTTGGTGGAACTACAGGATATACTTCCCTGTGAATTACACCATATGCTTCAAGCATTCGTAGATCCTTTGTAAGATTTACCTCGGTTATATGTGGCAATTTATGATGGATTTCACTGAAACGCAAAGTGCCCTCAGAAAGAACATATATAATTACCATAGACCATTTTCCCTGCAACACTTTTGAGATTCGGGAGATTGGACAGTTTTCAGCATCAAATGTTAATTCCTTCATAGAATCTTCCCATACTATCAAAAGAGATAGTACCTATAAAAAAATATCGTACTTACAAAACAGAACTATATCAGATACAATCAATACTCACAATAGAAAATGGATACCGCAAAAATATGATTAGGAGAAATGCAGAAATGAAAAAGATTCTTATGTATGAATACGGTGATATTGATGTATTGAAGGAGGAAAACACAGAAATTCCATCGCCTACAGCAGGTACACTTCAGATTAAGATAGTATCCACGAGCGTAAATGATCCCGATATTGCAATCCGTAAATTCGGTCCGTTCCCAACCATGCCAAAAGAAATGCGCCCAGTTCTGCCGCATATGGCAGGAGAGGATTTTGCGGGAATCGTTACCGCAGTTGGTGATGGTGTGCAGCATTATCAGGTCGGTGATCATGCTATGGGCATTACTCTATCCGGAACTACGGCAGAATATATTATTTTACCAGAAATGGCCCTGCTTTATAAAGTGCCTGATGAGCTTGAGCTTAAAGCAGTCGGTGCACTTGGCGTAGCGGTCTCAACTGCATGGGCAGCAGTAAAAAATGTGCAGCTTCATAAAGGACAAACCGTGCTTATCCATGGCGGTGCTGGTGGCGTCGGAAGCTATGCGATTCAATTTGCAAAGAATGCAGGTGCCTATGTGATTACAACAGCGGGCAGTAATTCGAGAGAATATCTGACAGAGCTTGGTGCTGACGAAGTGATTGATTATAAGACAGAGGATTTCACACGGAAGGTCAAAGAGGTAGATGCTGTCATTAACCTGACAGGGCAGGATACGCTTGACCGAAGCTATCAGATTGTTAAGAATGGCGGATTCCTTACTTCCACAAATGGTATTCCAGATCAGGAAAAGGCCCTCTCTTGCAACATCAACGCAAATTATACAATTGGAATGGTGTCCCCTGAAGACATGGCAAAGGTTTTTGCTATGGTTAAGGAGGGTTCTCTGAAAATCAACATTAACAAAATCTATCCGTTTACACTGGATGCCGTGAAACAAGCACAACTTGATTTTGAGCAAGGACCGAATAGAGGCAAGCGCCTGATCGTTATGGAGTCATAACACAGAAGCAAAGCAATTGAATGAATGGAAATGATTGATCAGCTCAAGCAGAAAGCAGAAGAAACCTGTTATAAGGCTAATGCTGATTATGTGAGATTTCTCAATGAGAACTCGCCCGCAAAATTCATTGAGGTAGATGGTGGGATTGAAATGAATCTTTTTTGGGGAAGTCTGCTCCTGTCCTCTTGCAAAGGAACTGGTTCGCAGTCGGGAAGGTTTATGCTTTTGCACGCAGGGTGAAGACCGAATCCTTTGGAGTCGTCTCTTTGCTAAGCCTGTCGACATAGAAATTGTAGAGAGCTGTCTGCGCGGTGGCAAAGATTGTTTGATAAAAATCGGTTGTTGATTTATTACGCCACAGTATTAAGTGCGACGATTCCAGTTTGTCGAACTGATAAATCCCTCTAAGAAATAAAGGGCGCGCTTCTATACTCTCATACTGAGAGTATAGAAGCGGCGCCCTGCGGAACTTCATTACCGGTCGACAGAAGAAAACTGCCAGACGGAGAGTTTTCGTCACTTCGTTCCGTTAAGGTGGCTACACCCTTTGTGCAGCTTATGTGGCTATCCAATGATTTTGTCAAGGAGTTTTACGGCAAGTCTTTTCCTGAAACCGTTCAAGTGCTGACCGGCGAAAGCGGCGAGGGATAGATCGAAGCCGTCACAGTACCGCCCACAGTGTTCCGCTTGCCTTTGCATAACAGAATAGCCGACAGAGCAATTCAATATCTTTGCGAAAACTGAGGTCTTAATCCGAAACTGGTTGAGGCTTTTCTTATTTCTAGGGATATTTATGAGGACGCAAAGCGTCACAATGTTGTGTTTGTCGGCAGAGATCGAAGCGGTACGACGAAATACGCCCATGCGAGGAACAGCAGATCAGCTCAGACAGTCCTAGCAGTTTCGATACGAGGGCAACGGCAATTGGCTCTTTGTCTTTGAAGTGCCGATTGACCTGTTATCGTTCATCTGCCTTTATCCTCAGGACTGGCAGACCTGAAGCTATCTTGCTCTGGGTGGTGTTTTGGGCAAAGCCCTTGAGCGTTTCTTTATGAACGCAAGGCCCAAAAAGTATTCCTCTGCCTTGACAGCGACACCGCAGGAATGAGAGCAAGACAGCACAGGCGCAAATGCTCATTCTGGAACGGCTTGCGGACGGAAAGTGTATGCCGAGTGCAGAGCTGGAAGAGGCGGTCGGTGAGCGTGGTATTTCCTCACGTACTATGAGAACGGCAAAGATTCGTATCGGGAACAGGCTTGTGACCGAGAAAGACGGTATGACATGGGTCTGCTATCTCCTAAAATGTAAACAGGAACACGTCAAGCGTGGCAAAGTCGGCAGAGTTTTATAGACATCTTAAGGTTGCCGCCTTGCCTTGTTCCCTCTACTCGACACCGCCTGATGACGAACAGGTACTGGGCATCTTTCAATTGTAGGAGGATTTTGAAGGAACAATACCGCAACCAATAGCACCCCTTGCCCGACTGTCAGAAAGCAGATTGACAAGACTGCCTATATCGCCGTGTGTATTTCAGCCAGGCCGCAAAAGAGACAATGGAAGACAAAATCAAGCATCTGTCCGTGAAGGGGCCCGCGAAATGTAACTTCTTTTAGAATTTGATGAAAAAGCCCTTGACTTTTCGTCTCCGGGAAAACAAAATAACAATTATCTTAACTAATAAATATAAGAGTTGGTAAGTAGCGTAATTAATAACTTAGTGCTGATATTCTGTATTCTTGCGAGATGATTTGTGGCGCACAATTACTGCGCCATAATAAGAAGAAAAATAGTAATCTCGATGATACTCAAGATAAGCGTAATGCTGTTAATTGTGCTAGCTTTGCCCTCGTCTCCGCCACATAATCCCGTATAGGCTGGTGCAATTACGCTCAGCGGAGCAAATGCGACGACAACAAGAGCTTGACGGATAACAAGTTCCCATGGAAGAACAAAATAACAGAATGCTGCCAAAATGATTGAGAAAATGTGGCGTAATCCTACGATAGTAAGAATGTCATAAATATATTCGCGTCTAAAGTCAATGCGAATCATGGTGCCAATCATTAACATAGCAATGAAAATATTTGCCTGACTTATAGGGGAAATAAGAGTAATGAGACTATGGGGTAGGTGTAATCCACACACCGTGAGAGTGAACATAAAACAATATGTCATCAATGGAGTGCTGGTGAGTAGTCGATGAATGAAGTCTTTGGTATTGAAACCGCCAAGTAAATTTGTAGATTTTGCGGTGTGCGCTTTAGCTGAAACATATTGTGAGGTAAATGCATAGGTGCCGCCCGTGCACGCTATGCTATTTCCCACGTCAAACATGCATGCAGTAACTGTTCCGAGAGCGGGTAAAAATGATTGAACAAATGGAATGCAAAATGCGCCAATGTTCATCGAGGGCATGCACAGCATGTATAGGGCTTGTCGTTGTGTCGATGAGCGACGAGTAAGAATCATGGCCAAGATAATCATGATAATATTTGCGGCTAATCCAATCGCTGCTAGTAAAAGCATGATACTTCCAGAGGATAAGGAATTTTTGGCAAAATTGACTATGATAGCTGATGGCAGAGTGAGGTTTATGAGTATCTTTTTAAGGACGGCAGAACTTGATTCTGGGAGGAATTTTAAACGACGTAGTGTGTATCCAATGCAAATGATCATGACGAATGACATAGCATTGAGTAAAACATTAAGCATATCTTTCCTCTCACATTAGAATCGCTAATTGTCAGTATAGGCACAGCCGAAAAATTTAAAAAATCACACATATGAGTGATATAGAATGTGCCAATTGTTTGCTAACCTAACAATTATCGCAAATGAAGCATGAATATAAAAGTATCACCCGGATATTCATGCTTATGGAACATTGTGATAAGGTCGCTTGGCGATACGCGATGAAGCTGTGTCGCCAGGTTACTTTATTGGTCGCACCTTCGTGTATACTGGTAATTCGTGTGTGCCGCTGGTATGCCTATGTAAAGGTGTGCAGCAGCGGGATATCCCAGAATCGATGATGGCTTGCAGTAATGCAAGACCTGAGATGAAGGGCCATCGGGCCGGTGGACTGTGGCTGTTTTAGTTTTTTTAAGAGGTGACTCTTAGATTCTTTAACGTGCGTGCAGTGTAGCGGTCGCACTAAATGTAAACAAGAATCGGAGAAACAGTTGCCTACAATTGAACAGCTGGTCCGTAAGGGACGTAAGCCAAAGCCAAAGAAGTCCAAGACTTTGGCACTTAAGGGTAGCCCACTGCGTCGCGGTGTGTGCACTCGTGTTTATACAACAACTCCAAAGAAGCCAAACTCTGCACTTCGTAAGGTTGCACGTGTTCGTCTTTCTTCTGGTGTTGAAGTAACCGCCTATATTCCAGGTGAAGGCCACAACTTGCAGGAGCACTCTATCGTGCTCGTTCGCGGTGGTCGTGTTAAGGATCTTCCTGGTGTTCGTTATCACATCATTCGCGGTGCTCTCGATACTCAGGGTGTTAAGGACCGTAAGCAGGGTCGTTCCCTCTACGGCGCAAAGAAGGCTAAGTAATTATGTCACGTAAGGGACCAGCAAAAAAGCATCAGCTCCTGCCAGATCCAATTTACGGTTCGACAGTAGTAGCTCAGCTCATTAATAAGATTCTCCTTGATGGTAAGAAGTCTATTGCAGAAGACATCGTTTATTCTGCTCTTGACATCGTTAAGGAAAAGACCGAACAAGAACCAGTAGCAGTTCTCAAGCGCGCTTTGGACAACATTCGTCCAAGCCTTGAAGTTCGTTCCCGCCGCGTCGGTGGTGCTACATACCAGGTTCCTGTAGAAGTAAAGCCAGCTCGCGCAAACACTTTGACTTTGCGCTGGCTCACTGACTTCTCCCGTCAGCGTCGCGAGAAGACCATGGCAGAACGTCTTGCAAACGAGATTCTCGATGCAGCAAACGGCCTCGGTGCTTCCGTAAAGCGTCGTGAGGACACCCACAAGATGGCTGAGGCTAACAAGGCCTTCGCACATTATCGTTGGTAATTTCGTTCCCACACGAGGAAAGTTAGGTAAAAAAATATGGCACAAGATGTGCTTAAGGACCTCAAGTATGTTCGTAATATCGGCATCATGGCTCACATCGATGCTGGTAAGACCACAACTACTGAGCGTATTCTTTACTACACCGGTGTGAACTACAAGATCGGTGAAACCCATGATGGTGCTTCCACCATGGACTGGATGGAGCAGGAAAAGGAACGTGGTATTACCATTACTTCTGCTGCTACCACCTGCTTCTGGAACCGTCAGTCTCACGATACCAAGCAAAAGTATCAGATCAACATCATTGATACTCCAGGTCACGTGGACTTTACTGCTGAAGTAGAGCGCTCTTTGCGCGTACTCGACGGTGCAGTTGCTGTATTCGATGGCAAGGAAGGCGTGGAGCCACAGTCTGAAACCGTATGGCGTCAGGCAGATAAGTACAACGTTCCACGTATTTGCTTCATCAACAAGATGGACAAGCTCGGTGCAAACTTCTACTATTCTGTAGATACTATTCGCGAAAAGCTTGGTGCTAAGCCAATCGTTATGCAGATTCCTATCGGATCTGAAAACGACTTTATGGGCGTTATTGACCTCGTACGCATGGTTGCATACGTATGGGATGATGATGCTGATAAGGGCGCATCTTACAAGACTACTGAGATTCCTGCTGACTTGCAGGAGCGTGCAGAAGAGTATCGCCAGCAGCTTCTTGAAACTGTTGCAGAAACTGACGAAGACTTGATGAACAAGTTCTTCGAAGGTGAGGAGATCACTGAGGAAGAAATCCGCAATGCAGTTCGTAAGCTCACTATTAGCTCTGAAGCATACCCAGTATACTGTGGTTCTGCATTCAAGGATAAGGGCGTTCAGCCAATGCTCGATGCTGTGGTTGACTTCCTCCCATCCCCAGATGACATCCCAGCTATCGTAGGCTATGATCCTTCTGACGAATCTATCGAAATTGATCGTCACCCATCAGCAGATGAACCATTCTCTGCTCTTGCATTCAAGATTGCTGCTCATCCATTCTATGGAAAGCTCGTTTACGTTCGCGTTTACTCTGGTTCTGTAGCACAAGGTGATACAATCCTGAACGCAAATAAGGGTAAGAAGGAGCGCGTAGGTAAGCTCTTCCAGATGCACGCTGATAAGGAAAATCCAGTTGAGCATGCATCTGCAGGTAACATCTATGCATTCGTTGGCCTGAAGAACATCACTACTGGTGATACTTTGTGCGATGAAAAGAACCCTGTTGTTCTTGAATCCATGAGCTTCCCAGAGCCAGTTATTCAGGTTGCTGTAGAACCTAAGACTAAGGCTGATCAGGAAAAGATGGGCATTGCATTGCAGCGCCTTTCTGATGAAGATCCTACCTTCCAGGTAACTACAGACGAAGAGTCTGGACAGACTCTTATCGCAGGTATGGGTGAACTCCAGCTTGATATTTTGGTTGATCGTATGCGCCGCGAATTCCACGTGGAGTGCAACGTAGGTAACCCACAGGTTTCCTACCGTGAAACCATCAAGAAGCCTGTAATGAATCAGGAATACACTCACAAGAAGCAGACCGGTGGTTCTGGTCAGTTCGCAAAGGTTTTGATGAACTTCGAACCACTCGATACCACATCTGGTGAAGTATATGAGTTCGATAACCAGGTTACTGGTGGACACATTACTAAGGAATTTATCCCATCTATTGATGCTGGTGTTCAGGAAGCAATGCAGTCTGGTGTACTCGCAGGATTCCCAGTAGTAGGTGTTAAGGCAACTGTTACTGACGGTCAGGTTCACGACGTTGATTCCTCTGAAATGGCGTTCAAGATTGCTGGTTCTATGGCATTCAAGGAAGCTGCTCCAAAGGCTAACCCAGTAATCCTCGAGCCTATTATGGCTGTTGAGGTTCGTACTCCAGAAGAGTACATGGGTGACGTTATGGGTGATATCAACTCTCGTCGTGGTGCAATCCAGTCTATGGAAGATGCAACTGGTGTAAAGGTTATTAAGGCTAAGGTTCCATTGGCTGAAATGTTCGGCTACATTGGTGATCTTCGTTCCCGTACACAGGGTCGTGCAGTTTACTCCATGACCATGGATTCTTATGCAGAAGTTCCACGTAGCGTTGCAGAAGAAATCATCAAGGCACAGCGTGGCGAGTAATCGCTAAACTGAGCTTAGGTAAGACTAAAATGGAGGAGTGTGATGCACTCATGCTTCTCCATTTATAAGATTGACAGCTATCGAGTCGTTAGCCGCAGCGTTTATGTGGTTAACACGCGGTAGAAGTTAATCCCAAAAAGTAGTAAAATCTAACGAGTGTCTTGTGTCCGCAAGACATAAGACGAAACTCTAGAGACGTCCAGGAGGACACAATATGGCAAAGGCAAAGTTCGAACGTACTAAGCCTCACGTTAACATTGGTACCATTGGTCACGTTGATCACGGTAAGACCACCCTCACTGCAGCTATTTCTAAGACTCTGCATGAGATGTACCCAGATCTGAACCCTGCATATGACTTCGATCAGATCGATTCCGCTCCTGAAGAAAAGGAACGCGGTATTACCATTAACATCGCTCACATTGAGTATGAAACCGACAAGCGTCACTATGCACACGTAGATGCACCAGGCCACGCTGATTATGTTAAGAACATGATTACCGGTGCTGCTCAGATGGATGGCGCTATCCTCGTAGTAGCTGCTACCGACGGTCCTATGGCTCAGACCCGCGAGCACGTATTGCTTGCTAAGCAGGTTGGTGTGCCAAAGCTTCTCGTAGCTTTGAACAAGTGCGATATGGTTGAAGACGAAGAACTCATCGAGCTCGTTGAAGAAGAAGTTCGCGATTTGCTCGACGAAAACGGCTTCGATCGCGATTGCCCAGTAATCCGTACTTCTGCTTACGGTGCACTTCACGATGACGCTCCAGATCACGACAAGTGGGCTGAGACCGTTCGTGAACTCATGAACGCAGTTGATGAGTACATTCCAACTCCAGTACACGATCTCGATAAGCCATTCTTGATGCCTATCGAAGACGTATTCACCATTTCTGGTCGTGGTACTGTAGTAACCGGTCGTGTAGAGCGCGGTCGTCTTGCTATTAACTCCCCAGTAGAAATCGTTGGTCTTCGTCCAACAACTTCTACCACCTGCACCTCCATCGAGACCTTCCACAAGCAGATGGACGAAGCAGAAGCTGGTGACAACACCGGTCTTCTCCTCCGTGGTGTTGGCCGTGAAGATGTAGAACGTGGTCAGGTTGTTGCTGCACCAGGTTCCATCACTCCTCACACCAAGTTCGAGGCTGAGGTATACGTATTGACTAAGGATGAAGGTGGTCGTCACTCGCCATTCTTCTCCAACTATCGTCCACAGTTCTACCTCCGTACCACTGACGTAACTGGCGTTATCACCTTGCCAGAAGGCGTTGAAATGGTACAGCCTGGCGATCACGCAACCTTCGGCGTTGAGCTCATCCAGCCAATCGCTATGGAAGAGGGCTTGACCTTCGCAGTTCGTGAAGGTGGCCGCACCGTAGGTTCTGGTCGTATCACCAAGATCGTAGAGTAGTTGAAACTTAGGTTAAGTTACTTAAGATAAGGTAAGACTGATAGGGTTCTAGGATTTCCTAGAACCCTTTTTTGTATGTCGTATTCTTTTATCCTAAATAAATGCGACATGATTCATTACTCGGGCAATACTTAAGGGTGGAATAACTCTTTTGCAGGTGAGTGCTATTTTTATACACAGATAATCTCTCATATCAGTAAAAATGGTACTCACTTGCAAAAAAGTTAATTAAATGCGAACGCAGTTCTACTCAACCCATTAATTTCTATAAATGGGCGAGTTATATCAAAAAGATTTCTAATGAGCTATAAGCAATTTATGGGCTAAATTATAAAATAAAATCAGAGTAGTTCTATAAATGTCTATGTCATGAGAGTAGATAAGTAATGGCGCCGCTTCAGATAAACCAGACTTTCTCCGACGAAACCAAGACCTATTCTCTCATCCTAATAGCGTAAATACACTGTGGATACTCGGGGTGCCCCTTCTCGAAGAGCGTATATAAAATGCACTCGAATCCATGACGCAACAGCACGTAGTTGTAAGTTACTATCGGATGATGCGCTCTTTGTGGTGTTCAGATTAGTACGGGCGTTATCTAAGGATTGTAATTCTTCGAGAGCTGTGTCCAGTTCAATCGACGCAGATAATGGCATAGATATATGAGTTGAGTAGTTAACACCACTGTAGTCAATCAGTTGCTTTGTATCATATACGCGCTGACGCGTATCTATATAATTTGTTGGCGTCAGCAATCGGGCTTGGGAAGCGAAGAGTTGGCTCGCCAATTTCCCAAGCGTAGCTCTGTCTTGCAAATCTGCTGTTGAATAATCTCGAGTAGCTAGAACTTCATATGCAAATCGTGAGCGATCTTCAGCTACGGAAATGGATTGAAGAGAATCGGATGCCAGATACTTCGTAGAAGAATCGGTATTGGAGAATGAAGACTCGAGTAAAGCATAAGCATCTTGCTGCGTGACTGGGTAGCTACCATCAATATCGAAAGAAGTTGCATTTGTACCGTAATCTATCCACGATGAATGCACTGCCGCAAGAGCACTCATAATTATGCCTTCACTAATACGATTTGGGCATACAGACGCGACGTCCATCCAAGACCGAGCTGATAAATTGGACGATACGGAAGAAATCGGACTAATGGAAGAAGGGAAAATTTGCGAGAAAGAGCTCAATGATTGAGCGTTCACATATGCTTCATCGCATGTTATGGAAATGCTTTTCGCCTTCGATTGCGAGGCATATGCGATAGAAGGCGAGGTAAAAAATGACGCAATAGTAATGATGACAAGAATAAACGAAATAGGTGAAAGAGCAGCGCGAATATAAGATAACGGATTCTTAGGAATGGAGCAATTTATTGAGACGTGTGCTTTATTAAATGGCGCGCTCAGACGATTGTAGATTCGAGAAAGAAAATATAAAGATGCGCGCAAAATCATAAAAGTTACTCTATCAGGAAAAGTTTACAAAGTCTTTATCGCTCGCTAAAATAATACTTCACTTAGACCACTCACGCATGAACACATGCGTCTCATAACTTCATATAGGAGGTCTCCACTATGGAACTTGACTTGTCGCAATTGCACCAGATAGCAGCAGAACAGGGCATAGAAGCGGAAACCTTAGACGAAGCGCTTTCTCAGGCGCTTAAACTTGCGTATTCTAAGACGCCTAATGCTTCAAAGCACGCACGTGTAGAGCTTGATGAACGTGCTGGAACTTTCACGATTTGGGCTCAAGATGAAATTCCTGTTGAGCCTACAGAAGATAATCCTCATCCACGTCCAGAATTAGGCGAACCATATGACGATACACCTCACGATTTTGGTCGTGTCGCAGCGGCTACAGCTTCTCAGGTAATTTCAGGGCTTTTCCGTAAAGCAGCTGATGATAAGATATTTGGCGCATTCTCGGGACAAAAAGGTCAGATTATCAACGGTATCATTCAGCAGAATTCCCGTGATCCGCAAAATATTCATGTTGCTGTCGGTGATGTTGAGGCTATTTTGCCACGTCGCGAACAGGTTCCGGGTGAAGTATATCGCCACGGTGAACGCATTCGCGTGTATGTTGTAAACGTTGCACGTGGTTTGCGTGGTCCGGAAATCATCGTTTCTCGATCTCACCCTGAGCTTGTACGCCGCTTGTTCGAGCGTGAAGTTCCTGAATTAACCTCAGGGGCTGTATCCATTATGTCTATCGCTCGAGAAGCTGGGGCGCGTACTAAGATTGCTGTTCGTGCCAATACTCCGGGTATCAATCCAAAGGGATCCCTCATTGGACCAAGTGGTAATCGTGTTCGCGCGGTAATGGAAAACCTGGGGGATGAGAAGATCGACATTGTTGATTGGTCGAATGATCCAGCGAAATTTGTAGCTGCTGCATTATCTCCAGCGCATGCTGTTGAAGTTCGAGTTGTCAGCGAGAAGAATCAAACGGCAATTGCTCTTATTAAGGAAGATCAGCTTTCCTTGGCAATCGGTAAAGAGGGCCAGAATGCTCGACTAGCAGCAAAACTTACTGGTTGGAAGATTGGAATTGAATCAGTTGAATCCCAAGCTCGAAAGAATGAAGTTTCTTCTGAACAACCGGTAGAAGATGGCGAAGAATAAATAGTTCCGTCATTGGATTAATACACGACTAATACACGCAAGAAGCAGTGATTTTCATCCACCTCTTTCAGTATTATAGAAGAGTTTGTGATAAGGAATCACTGCTTTTTGAGATGAGGTAATACGATCATGGTCACGTTACGATGAGACAGGATACGTTAACCCTACGTAAATAAGCGCTACGCAAGAAGGATACGTGGCGCTAGTAAAGGAGAAATTGTGCCAAAAGCACGCGTATACGAACTTGCAAAGCAATTCGGTGTAGACAGCAAGACCGTTCTTGCGAAGCTCAAAGATATGGGCGAATTCGTAAAGTCTGCATCCTCTACAGTTGAAGCACCAGTTGTGCGTAAACTGACAGCTGCGTTTGGTTCCTCACAAGAATCTACAACAGCGCCAAAAGCTGCAACGAAGAACTCTGAAGCGGCATCTAAAAATTCTGGTAGTTCCAAGACTGCTTCAAAGACAACTCGAGCAGCAGCTGAAACTACTAAGTCTGAGACTTCATCAAATGCATCTGAAGACGCTCAAACACGTAAGTCAACCAAGCCTTCTACACAAGCACCATCTCCACGTGCTGCTGTAGCTCGTGCTGCAATGTCGTCAGTTAATCCTGCAGCTAATAAAGCAGCAGCTGAAGGGGAGAAGGCAGCTACTCGAAAGCCTAAAGCAAAGCCAGCAAAGAAAGCAGCTGAATCTAATAAGTCAGCTGAATCTACTACGACAGCTGCAGCAGCTACTCCAACTCAAGCTTCTCATAATGCTACGCCAGGTATCCCGAAGCCACGTAGTCGAGCAAATGGAACGCCACGTCCAGGAAATAATCCATTTATGAGTAAGCAACGGATGGGTTCAGCGCCAACGCCTGGTGATATTCCTCGTCCACACCCAATGAGCCGTCCGGGTGCAAAGTCTTCCGATGGGGCTCAGGGCGGTAATGGTGAACGTCGCGGTCGCGGTGGACGCCCAGGACAAGAACAACGTGGCGGCAATCGTTCGAATCGAGGAGGTCGTGGCGGACGCGGTGGTAATGCAGGCGCATCACGTTCCTCTGCTCCACGTCCAGGACAGAACCATAGCTCTAATCGTGGTGGTAATAACGAATCCCGTTGGGGTAACCGTCCAGGAGCAAATGCAGGTGCACCAGCAGGTAACAATGGTTCACGTGGCGGTAATCGCTTCGGCGGTGGAGCTCCTAACGGTAGTATGCCATCTAATGGCCCATCTCGCGGTGGACGTGGCGGCCGTGGTGGTGCTGCGGGCGCATTCGGTCGCCAAGGTGCAAAGTCATCGAAGTCGCGTAAGGCAGCTCTGCGCAATAAGCGCCAAGAGTTCGAAGAGTTAAAAGCGCCAGTTATTGGCGGTGTTCGTATCCCATCTGGCAATGGTCAGACAGTTCAGCTACCACAGGGTGCTACACTTTCGGATCTTGGCGAAAAGATTAATGTAAGCGCAGCAAGCTTGGTTACAGTTCTCTTCCACCTCGGTGAGATGGCTACAGCGACCCAGTCTTTGGACGCTGAAACATTTGCTGTACTCGGTGAAGAAATTGGTTGGAACATTAAGATCGTTTCTGCTGAAGAAGAAGATAAAGCTCTCTTGCAGCAGTTCGATATTAATCTTGACGAGCCAGAAGACGAAGATAAGCTCGTTCCACGTCCGCCAGTTGTTACAGTAATGGGTCACGTTGATCACGGTAAGACTCGACTGCTTGACACCATTCGTCAGACTAATGTTATTAAGTCAGAAGCCGGCGGTATTACCCAGCGTATCGGTGCATACCAGATTCATGTCACGCTCAATGACATTGATCGTCGTATCACCTTCTTGGATACTCCAGGTCACGAAGCATTTACCGCTATGCGTGCGCGTGGTGCTGAACTTACTGACGTTGCGATACTTGTTGTCGCTGCTGACGATGGCGTGATGCCACAGACTGTAGAAGCTATTAACCATGCTCAGGCAGCCAACGTTCCAGTCGTTGTCGCAGTTAATAAGATTGATGTTGATGGAGCTAACCCTGAAAAGGTCCGTGGTCAGCTCACTGAGTTCGGCTTGGTACCTGAAGAATATGGTGGCGACACTATGTTCGTCGACATCTCTGCAAAGCAGGGCACCAATATCGATAAGTTGCTTGAAGCAGTTCTTTTGACAGCAGATGCGACACTTGATTTGCGTGCAAATCCTGAAGCTGATGCTCGTGGTGCAACAGTTGAAGCACGACTTGATAAGGGACGCGGTTCTGTTGCTACGGTACTCGTTCAGCAAGGTACCTTGCGCGTTGGTGACGCAATCGTTGCTGGTACGTCTTATGGTCGCGTTCGTGCACTTCTTGATGAGAATGGAAATAACCTTAAGGAAGCTGGTCCGTCACGACCAGTTGCTGTGCTTGGTTTGACTTCTGTCCCAACTGCAGGTGACCTCTTCTTGGTAGCTGCTGATGACCGTACTGCTCGTCAGATTGCTGAGAAGCGCGAAGCTTCGGAGCGCGCTGCACAGCTTGCACGTCGTCATAAGGTTGTCTCTCTTGAGAATCTCAAAGAGCAGTTCGCTAAGTCTGAAGTTGACATGCTCAATGTCATCATTAAGGGCGATTCTTCTGGTTCTGTAGAAGCACTTGAAGAATCCTTGATGAAGATTGAAGTAAGCGATGAGGTAGGCATCCAGGTAATTCACCGTGGTGTCGGTGCAATTACACAAAATGATGTCAATCTCGCAACCGTTGATAAGGCTGTGATTATTGGCTTTAATGTTCGTCCATCTCGTCAGGTTGCTGATTTGGCAGAGCGTGAAGGCGTTGACGTACGCTACTACTCGGTTATCTACAAGGCTATCGAAGAGATCGAGTCCTCTCTTAAGGGCATGCTCAAGCCAGAGTATGAAGAAGTGGTTACTTCTCATTCTGAGATTCGTGAAATCTTCCGCTCGTCCAAGTTTGGTAATATCGCGGGTGTTAAGGTCGACGATGGTACCGTTAAGCGCGGTACAAAGGCTCGCATCATGCGAGACGGAGTCGTTACCTTCAACGACCTTGAAATCTCGACATTGCGTCGCTTCAAGGACGATGTTACAGAAGTTACGGAAGGATACGAAGCTGGTATTAATCTCGGAAACTTCAACGATATCCAGATTGGCGATATTATCGAGACATTCGAGATGCGAGAAATTGCTCGAAGCTAACGGAGTATCACGTTTGCTCGAATGTGTGGCATAGATTAATAATAAGAGGCAGCCAGCAATATAGTTATATTGTGACTGCCTCTTATATCGTTGATTAGGATTACAATGTCGGTTATTATATGCGTGGCATGTTTTTCTAACAGACGATTAGCGACATAGCTTATACGAACCGCACTGGTATGAAATAACAGGCTTTTAGAGAGCCTTTAACAGACTGCAGTAGATTTAAGGAAATATAATGGCAGGAACAAATCCTCGAGCAGTTCGAATTGCAGGACTCATTCAGCGAGTTGTAGCAACTGCTTTAGAAAAGGATATTCATGATCCTCGTTTACGTAATGTAACAATTACTGAGGTACGTGTAACCAATGATATGCAGCAAGCTCGTATCTTCTGGACAATTTATGCGCATAATGGTCATGAAGAAGGTCAGAAGAAGCGCGCTGCACAGGCTTTGAGACAAGCTCAAGGGCATTTGCGCACAATGGTCGGGCGCAAAGCTGGACTTCGCTTAACTCCTCAGCTTATTTTTGTCTTCGATGCCCTGCAAGGATCGGCAGCACAAGTAGATGATGTCCTCGTCGTTGCTCGAAAGCGCGATGAAGAGCTAGCTAAGATGCGTGAGAATGCGCAGTATGCCGGAGAAGAAGATCCATATAAGCACAAAGATGAAGATGAGCAAGAAGATGAAATAGCTGACATCGAATTCGACGATTATGATGACGAATATAATGATGAATCTGATGCTGTTTCAGATGACGACGATTTCGATGATCTTGATGATTTTGATATCGATATCATTATCGATGACGAAATTGAAGCAAATGAAGCAACCGATATCGACACGGATAAGAAGAATTAGTCTGAAAGTTAGTCTGAGAAATGCTCACAAGCGGAATTATCGTTGTAGACAAGCCACAAGGTGTAACAAGCCATGATGTGGTAGCTGCATGTCGTGGACTCTTGCATACCTCAAAAGTTGGTCATGCGGGGACTTTGGACCCTATGGCGACTGGGGTTCTTGTTATCGGATTTGGCAGTGCAACGCGTCTTCTTAATTCGATAGTCGGCAAAGATAAAACGTACGATACAACGATACGACTTGGTGCTAATACGACTACTGATGATGCTGACGGGGATATTATTCCTTACTCCGAACACGAGCAGGAAAAAATAATTACCCGTCTAGCACAGCTTAGTGAAGACGATATAAAATTAGCTATTAGTCGCAATCTCACTGGGTATATTAGTCAAATTCCGTCAACATTTTCTGCTAAAAAAGTCGATGGACAGCGTGCATATGATTTAGCGAGACGCGGTGAAAAAGTCGAGCTTAAGCCTAATGCAATAACCGTGAATGAGTTTATCGTGCGCAATATTGTACGAAGCGACGATGGCTTGTTC
The DNA here is from genome assembly GCF_004332295.1 of Alloscardovia theropitheci. Classification (GTDB taxonomy): domain Bacteria; phylum Actinomycetota; class Actinomycetes; order Actinomycetales; family Bifidobacteriaceae; genus Alloscardovia; species Alloscardovia theropitheci. The sequence goes on along the minus strand of NZ_RXLP01000002.1, from coordinate 67,083 downwards.
GTTGATGTTGATGCTACGATTACGTGTTCTTCAGGAACGTATATACGCGCTCTAGGCAGAGATTTGGGTAGTCTACTCAACGTTGGCGGACATCTGACGATGCTTCGAAGGACGCGTGTAGGAAAGTTTAGTGTTAACGATGAGAAGGTTATCCCTTTTTCTGCCGTCGAGCATAGCTTTACCAACAAAGATGGTCTAACAATCACGCGTCTTAAGGCAGTTGCTCCACAATCGTTAGCCACACGGTCACTAACCACACAGTCGTTAACCCCGCAGTCAACGACCACACAGTCAACGCATGGACATGAAAATTTAGAGGAATTAGAAAAGCATGTCTGGACGCCTCGGGAAGCTGCACAGATAATTTTGCCAACTATGGAATTAACGCCACATCAAGCGATCGATATAAGCTTTGGAAGGCCTTTGAAGGTAGACATCCACGATGTTACCGCAGCCATTTATCAAAATGATCTTATGGCGTTACTCGAACCATGGCGCAAGCATATGGCAAAACCATCAACCGTTTTTATCACCCCAGCCGAACTAACTACACTGGTAGAAAATCTATAGGAGAAACATGGAAATTATTCGTTTGATCCCTAACGAACAGGGAGTAGTTGACTGGCCGACACTTAGTGATGATAAAAGGGCAGTAGTAACCATCGGCAATTTTGATGGAGTTCATCGTGGTCACCAAGCAGTATTAGAGAAAACTCTTGATTTAGCTAAGAAGCATGATGTCCCAAGTGTAGTTATAACTTTCGATCCTCAGCCTGGTCTTGTTCATCGTTATGCCTCTGCTCATGAGGGACAAGAATTGCCAGATGAAAAGGCGCTTGATAATCCATATGAGCTGATGGGATTGAATCAGAAACTGTCGATAATTGAAAAAATGGGTTTTGATTACGCCATTGTAGTTAGATATACACTGGCTTTTGCCGCACGTACATATATCTTCTTCCTTGGTCAGCTTGTGGGGAAATTAGGGATGCGAACTCTCGTCCTTGGTAGTGATGCCACAATGGGCAAGGGACGTGAGGGAGATATCAAATCTATTACTAAATTATCGCAAGCTACAGGTGTCTTTGAATTGATCGTCGTCGATGACTTTGGACCAAGTGGTATTTATGTACCCCGTGAGGTCACTTATGTGGTTCCAGAAATTTCTGGTGAACCTGTCAATCCGCTCAAAGCGATGACTAAAGCTGAGCTTCGTGCGTGGAGTAAAAAGAATCGTAGCGTACCAACGCGAGAGTATAGCTCATCTATGGTTCGTTTTTTGCTTGCTCGCGGATGTGTGAAGGACGCTGGCGAAATATTAGGTCGTGCACATAATATCGAAGCTGTTATCGTGCATGGACAGGCACGTGGACGAGAATTGGGCTTCCCAACGGCAAATTGTGGTCAGATTCAAGGGTTTGCGCCAGTCGATGGCGTATATGCCGGGCATTTGACTGTAACTGAAACTGGAGAACAATATAGCGCTGCGATTTCCGTGGGTACGAATGAAACATTTGACGGAACAGAGAGAACTGTTGAAGCTTACTGCATTGATGCTCCAGAAAATTTGAACATATATGGTCAGAAAGTGCGTATCGAATTTACGCATTATTTGCGACCGATGATTAAGTTTAAATCTGTGGACGAATTGATTGAGCAGATGAAGAAGGATGTTGACGAAGTCCAAGTAACAAACACTCGATGAGAGTTTTCTTGTCGAGAAACTATAGATTTTTCATAATCAGAGCTTAGCGTGTTTTCATATGGAGAAGATGAAGACGCGCTAAATTAGTTTATCAATACATTAAGCACTTTATAATGTTAGTTGTAACCCGACGATGGGACTACAAATTTTCCAAAGGAGGAAAAATGAGGGTTAATGGACAAAATGTGGGTCTTATGATTGTGTGTGGGCGTGTTATGTGTGTTTAGTGGTTTCTTCCTGCCCATCCGCGATGGATAGAAAATCCTACTACAATACCAGCATTGTTTACCCCGATGATGTAAACCCTTTCTTACGCATAGGATTGTTACACAGAGGACATAACCGTGCACGTGGTGATGTAGTTCTCATAGTCTGATTACACCATGCACAAAACCACACAAAAGTCAAACGAACCCACCTTTTAACAAAAAATCATTAAAAATACCCTCACACGCCTACAAAATACTAACCCCACAAACAGTTTAAGACCCACATTATGTCCATTAACCCAAAAATGAAGAGGGAGTTTGTGTACGCAAAACATGTAATCGTTATTTTTATCCTAAGTATGTTGAGCAGTTCATTAGCGTTAGTGCCTGAAATCGCCGTTGCTCAAGAGATGGTTGACACTAGCTACCAATCAACAGTATCGCGTCTGCGTAAATCACCTGGTTATGTTTATCCATATAGCATTCGTGATTCCTCCTTAACTCAAGCATATCTGACGGTTGAAGCTCGATGAGGTAGCGTCATGTGCAGAAAACGATGGAGTACTCTCGGGATAATTTTTACTCTCACATCTTTCATACTCGCAGGATGCAATGTTCCGCTAGGAGGATATTCACATACCCAAACGAATCAACTTTTCCAGCCATATCGCGGTAAAGATGTAAAGGAACTTAATGGTAAACACATTGATCTTTCGCATGTGATTCTCATTATTCCGTTATATGAGTTTGCTGATTCGACTTCAATCCCGGAAGATCGTTCACAGATAGTTTTTATTCATGATGACGGTACCTACGAGATTCAAGATAATCATTATATGTTTTCGAAGACCGTTGCTTGGACGGATAGAGGTGTATTTTATTCCGACTGGAAGTACGATTATTTCATAGATATGAAAACTGAAATAATGCATGTCACGCCGCATGAGAAAACAGAATTTGAATATACTACATATGAGATTGATGATAGCCATGTTGCAACAATGTATAACAAGGGAATAGGGCTAAAGGATAATGGTCTTCTCAGCGTTTCATCAGCAGATGATCCTCATACATATGAAGAATTGACGTACACAGTGGGTGATGAATTTACCTTGGGATCGAATGTGGGGGCATGCGCAAATGGCAACACGTATGAAATAGGTGTGGCTGGAGTTGGTTCTGCAGAACCGACCAATGTTATGTATCAGTTATCGGAAAAAGATAAACCCGTATATAAAAAAGTACATTCTATAAAGGCAACGAACGTGAATTACTTTGATGATTTTTCAGAAATTCATCAATATACGGGTAATCAAACGACCGTGGCGTTTGGGAGCGGATTTGGATACCCTTCTACTGTTTGTTCTGATAATTGGATATACGGTTTAGTAGATATCGGCAAAAGTTTAGATGGATATGGAGAGGAAAATCCTAAGGGATATATTAAAGCGCTGATGAAATGGAATGTGATTTCAGGTGAGAATTCTTTTCTTCCTTTAAGAGATGAACATAATAAGATCATGTATTCTCCGTATGGGGATAAATGGAACACTATACAGTACACAAATAATTCTTTGGAGAGTAATCAATTCATAATGTCCAGTATGGATACAGGAGCGATAGCTGCTGTCGATATGGAAACCGGAATTGTCACTCAGATTGCGCCGCCACTAGTGTCATCAGACAAATGGCCTATAGGAAATGTAAAGATAAATTGTTCTCGAGCTTATATCTATCAAACATGGATACCAATGAACGATGATCTTGGAAAGCATTCATATATCAATGTGTATTCGAGAGAAACATATAAATTAATTAACACGATTAAAATTGATGACTCTTTTACTCAGTATGAGCAAAATAATTCAGTTCAATCAGGTTTCCCAGTATTTAATCCCGATTATCTCAAGAAGCAGGAGGTTGTGCAAAAGAGAAACTAGAGGCGTCTATATATCTAACTTTTGTATCGCATACGAAGGTTGAAATTCTTTTGGTTTTGCGTTTAACCAAAATTCGCGATATTCTAGTGGAGTCTTGATTTTCGACGGGGAATAATGTGCTCCTACGCTTAAAGCGAGAAGTGAGATTCTCAATCGACTATGATAAAGGAGATTTCACGTGAGTGAATTGAAAGAGACGAAGACTCTTGATGAAGGCGGTAAGTCTATCGTTGCATTGATGACAGCATTGCTAGTCGCTATTTTCGCGTTCCAACTTAATGCTTCTATGCTTTCACCAGCATTGACAACGATGGAACATGAGCTTGGAGCTACAGCAGCTCAAATCGCACTAACGCAGACGGTGTTCTTTACTGCTGCTGCGCTATTCTCGCTCTTCCTTCCTCGACTTGCTGATTTAGCTGGACGCAAGAAGGTTCTGCTTGGTATTTTGATTGCGACTACAGTTGGATGTGTTATTTCTGCACTAGCACCAAATGTGACAGTCCTCATGATTGGTCGTATTCTGCAGGGTGCTGCAGGTCCGGTAGTTCCAATGTGCTTGATTATGCTTCACGCTCGCGTTACCGAGGAGAAGCGCTATACACGACTTATGGCTATTTTGACATCAGTGAATGGTGGTATTGCAGGTGTTGATGCACTTCTTGGTGGCTGGCTTGCAGGCACGTGGGGCTTCCGTGCAGTATTTTGGGCAATGACTATTATCGCTGCAATCGCTATCGTACTCGTATTCTTCTTCGCTGATGAAAGCAAAGCTTCTGAGACTTCCGCGATGGACTGGCTTGGCGTGTTCTTCCTCGTCGTAGCTATGGGAGCGTTAATTACTGCAATCAATGAAATGCAAAAACTTGCGGGTGCTAATTGGCTTTTTGCCGGAATTCTTGTAGTAGTTGCTATAGCTGGATTTGTCGCATTCTGGGAAACTGAAAAGCGTAAGAAGAACCCAATGGTATCGACTCATTACATGAAGCAGCGTCGTACATGGGGCCTTTTGCTCACTACTTTGCTCACCATGACAGGTGTATTTGCTGTGATGAATGGTATTATCCCAGCAATCGCACAAGATCCAAAGTTCGGTACAGGAATGGGTGCAAACGTTGTATCATTTGCTACCTTGACGCCATATGCTTTGATTGGTCTTGCATTCGGCCCAGTAGCTGGAATTTTGGCATCGCGTTTTGGCTATCGTAACGTCTTACGTGTAGGACAGCTCGTTACCTTGCTTGGTGTCGCATTAGCAATTTATGTAGCTGCTCATCCAACAATTATTGGATTGGTTCTTGTTTCCGTCATCTTAGGTTTCAGCTACGCAGGAACAGCAAATATTATGCTTAACGGTTTGGGCATCGTATTGTCTCCAGCCGATAATCCAGGTTACTTGCCAGGCCTGAATGCAGGAGCATTTAATTTGGGTGCTGGCTTGAGCTACGTTGCTCTGTATGCTGCGCAGAATATGATTATCGGAAATGTAACACTCGGATATGAGGCAGCCTTGATTACAGGACTTGTTCTTGTAGTCCTCGCACTTGCTTCTTCCTTCTTGATTCCGCAACCAGGAAACGACGAATAAACTTTCTCGATATACGGGAATATAGTTTTGGGTCTCAGCTAATTTTGAACTGAGACCCAAAACTATATGTGAATTAAATGCGTACAGTTTACAAATTTCTAAAATAGCTGAAGAACTCTTGCGTTTCAGGATTCGTTGATTCATCCATTACTTCAGTTGGCGTACCATTTTCAATAATATGTCCGCTACGCAGAAGAACAATCCGATCAGCCGCCTGATGCGCAAATGTCATTTCGTGTGTAGCCATCAAAATAGTCGTACCCTGTTCTTTGAGTTCCAAAACCATTTCAAGGACCTCTCCGACAAGCATTGGGTCAAGCGCAGAAGTAATTTCATCGAGTAATAACAACTCTGGATCCGTCATCAAAGCACGCACAATTGCTACTCGTTGTTGCTGTCCACCGGATAAACGATCAGGATAAGAATTCGCCTTGTCAGCCATTCCAATGCGCTCTAACAACGCCATCGCTTTATCGCGGCTCTCAGTTTTGTCTCGATGCAAAACATGAGTAGAAGCGAGGATAATGTTATCCATAACGGACATATGAGGGAAAAGGTTAAATTGCTGGAAAACTACACCAATGCGAGATCTAATTGCATTCTCGTTGATTCGAGGATCAGTGATATCTGTATCGCCCAGCCAAATTTGTCCGTCATTGACTCGCTCTAATAAATTAACGCAGCGCATAAGTGTTGATTTACCTGAACCGGATGGGCCAAGTAACGCAACTACTTCGTGTTCATGAACATCAAAACTGATATGATCCAAAATGAGATTTGAACCATATGCTTTTGTTACATTATCAAGACGTAATACGGCACGTGTATCTTGAGCAGTCATTAAACAATACCTCCATTGAGCTCACGCTTGCGAAGTCGAGCAGCATACCAATCATTGAGCAAAATAAATGGAACGCTCATACAAATAAAAGCAACGGATGCTGTGATATAAGGCGTGAAATTATACGTATTTGCTTGCATAATCTGTGCCGAGCGAATCGCATCAACCGCTCCTAAAGTAGAAATCAATCCCACATCTTTTTGCATAGAAATGAAATCATTCATTAATGCTGGTGCGACTTTACGCAACGCCTGAGGGATAACAATCATGCGGATAGTTTGCAAATTCGTAAGTCCCAAGGAACGAGCGGCAGCGCGCTGTGAAGGATGAACGTCGTTAAAACCAGCACGAAGTACTTCAGCGATATAAGCAGAATAGCTCAAGATAACTGCAACTGTACCAAGTAATACTGGGGAGATGCGATTTGTTACCAAACCAGGTACGCCAAAACCAATGAGATAGAGAACAACGAGGATTGGTATACCGCGCATAATAGTTGTATATGCGGCAGCAATCCAACGAAGTGGAAGCATAATAGCACTACGACTTGTACGCAGCAATGCAAGAAGCGTTCCAAGAATTGCGACTCCGATAACAGCGAAGAAAAGAACTTGGATATTCAGGAGCAATCCTCTGCCAACTGCTGGCAAAGATTGGACGAAGATATCCCAATTGAAGAATGTGAACTTAACACGTTCCCATCCTGGAGAATTGTGGAGAGCAGTCGCAATAACAGCAACGAGCACAATAGCGCTGACAAGACTCGTAATTACTGACTTCAAGCTCTCTTTTTTGCGGTATTTTTCACGGTCGCGCTCTACAGCGCTTACTGTGGAAGGATCGAATGTAGCCATTGGTAAACTCTTTAAATTAATGGTCCTAAATTGTGATTTGGCGTAGTAGGGGTGATGTACTGATGCAGTAATGCACTGTATATGGTGGTTCATCACTACATGGTGTTTTCTAGTATATCTAAGGCACTGAAATTCTTATGTACCTGCAGTTTCTGTGCGGGTATTCCTTGGCGTCATGGACAGATGATGTGAATGAAGTTAGGCAAATCTTCCATAAAACCATGCTTAACCAAAATCCTGACAGAAGACAAAAATATAGGCGGTATAACCTAGAAGCTATACCGCCTATATATAAGACTTACTTCAGTACTGGCAAATTAGTATACGAAGACAACCACTTATCCTGCAGTTCCTTCAAGGTACCGTTTTGCTTCAAAGTATTCACAGCCTTAGTTACCTTTTCAGTAAGCTTGGAACCCTTTGGCAATACGATACCGGTTCCTTCCTTGTCTTCAGAATTTGCAATCTGCCCAAGAACTTTACCATTGCTTCCAGCCTGACCGGATTCAACCATATTTACAGAAGTTGGAGCATCAACAACGAGCACGTCAATCTGACCAGAGGCCAAAGCTGCAACAGCGTCATCATTATTATTGAACAATGTGATATCGTTCTTAATCTTTTCGCTTGCCTGCTGGTATGAAGTTGTACCGGACATTGCGCCGATAACAGCATCCTTGAGCTCAGCTAAGGTAGTAGCATTAGCAAACTTATTGTCAGACTTAACGACGAGAGCTTGAGTGCTGTTGTAGTAGCTAGGGGAGAAGTCTACCGCCTGCTTACGCTGCTCAGTAATAGAGAACTGCTGGATATTCATATCCCAGTCCTTCGCACCTGGAGCAATCGCAGAATCGAAAGTAGAACGGGTCCACTTTACATCCTTTGCATCATAGCCCATTTCTTTTGCAACTGCATAAGCAACCGCTGCCTCATATCCTTCACCGGACTGTGGCTTATTATTAAGAACCCAAGGGGAATAAGCTGGTTCACCAGTCGCGATCGTGAGCTTACCCTCAGTAACGGTTTCAGAATTGCTATTTGAATTTGTAGAACCACATGCAGCAGTAAAAGCAAGCAAAGCTGCTGTAGCGCCGGCAAGAATGGTACGACCAAAATTCTTCTTGTTAATCATGCAGAACTCTCCCAATTTCTCTAAAATAAATCTGCTCTTAAATCGTAACTAATGCCCTAGTACAAGCAGAGGTAAATTTAATCTTTTTGGATTGTTATTATCCACAAAATGAGAAATTATTTCGCTTACACAGATGAGAAAGAGGTAAGAAAGCGTTGAGAATAAAGCTATTGACACCACTTGTGTGAGTATGGATATTTAGGCTATATATTTTTCTTATAATGCATACAATATTAAATATGACTACTATTTCGAATATTGAACACGAAGATGAAGTAAAGAATAGCCCATTTGGCTTTGGCGAATTTAATGAAGCATATGCCCAATATTTTACGGGTGCATCGTTTCTAAAAGGGCTAGTCAATCCTGAGGATAATATTGAATGGCATATGGCACAGGTGAGCTTTGAGCCGGGATGTATTAACCATTGGCATGCTCATACAACTGGATACCAGGTGCTTTTGTGCACTGCTGGCGAAGGATGGGTACAAGAAGAAGGCAAAGAAGCTGTCCGCTTGAAAGTCGGTGATGTATACGTGGTTCGTAAAGGCGTCAAGCATTGGCATGGGGCAGCGAAGAACAGTTGGTTCTCTCACATCGCTATTACAGCCGGTCAGACCCAATGGTTTGAACCAGTTAATCAAGGCGATTATGAAGCGCTTGATAAGTAAGATGTAGCTACCTACACTAGGAATATTGCTTGATAATTTAAGGAGAAAAATGCGTGATATAAAGCAGACAGCAGGACGAGATAATCTTGGAGAGTTTGCTCCGACTTTTGCACAGATAAATGATGATGTGCTCTTCGGTCAAATTTGGGCCGATGAAACTCTTGATTTGAAAACTCGCAGCACTATCGTAATTTCAGTATTCATGGGGCGTGGGCTAGTAGACAGCTCATTACGTCACCATTTAGAGCTTGCAAAGAAAAATGGGATTACACGTGAGGAAATTTCTGCAATCATTTCGCAGGCTGCATTTTATGCCGGGTGGCCGATGGGCTGGGCTGTGTTTAATATGGCGAAAGAAGTGTGGGCGGAAGAATAAAATTTTGTGAGATATAGGATTTGTATGGTGCTATATCTCGCTGAGGTGCTTGTTTTATTTTATTTAAATACTATTTTGCAAGTGAGTGCCATTTTTTAAGTTTAATTCTTTAAAAAGAATCGAAAAATGGCACTCACGTGCAAAATAGTATTTTTTATACGAATTTTTTCGGTTTTGCTGAGCTCAGCATCAGGAGCAAATACGAACTAGGAGCGCTAGCCCCTATCTATCTGCTTAATCGATAACAGTAAACCCCTCGAAAGTAAAACCAGGCGAAACTACGCATGACACCAACGCATCGCCTTCAGTTGGTAGAGTTCGCTGCCATTGGCCAGCTTTTACGAGACATTGAGTTACAGTAGAATTTGGCTGAGATGGGTCTAAATTCAAGCGTGTCCGTGTGCATTGTTCTGTGAGCTGATCTTCACTTAAGGTACGAGGATCGCTATCGCATACTTCAATCTCTACAGCTGCTGGTCCATGCCACAACCACAGCTCATCAGCATCGACGAGATGCCAGTCGCTGTAATCACCTTGTGGCAAGAGGAAGTAGATAAGCGAAGCAAGTGGACGATTTGAATCGCCATGCTCGATAGGGCTTTGCCACGTTCGGCGATACCACCCGCCTTCAGGGTGCGCAGCGAGTTCAAGATGCTCAATTGTTTGCTGAGCATAGTTGCTTAATTCAGGAATAACATCTGCATGAACTGCTGTTGTTGGGTTTAAATCGCGCATTGTTGCCTCCAATTCATAATCCGATGTGAAACGACACAAGCTATTATCATCTTACGATAATAATGCTGTTCACCATGAATACTAGTCTTCCATTTCAAATGCGTCGTTGTTATAGGCAACGCGTCCAGAGATAACTGTTGCCCGATTTGTACCAGAACCTTCTCTCACAATTCGTTCGAGAGTGTGCTCATATGCTTCGTTAGAGCTTAAATCAACAGGAACATCAAGGAATGCAAAATCAGCTAAAGCTCCGGCATTGATTTGTCCGATACGTTTTGGTCCGATATTAAGTCCCATAACTTCGGCACCGCCCAGAGTCATCATACGAATCAAACGGTGGCTAAGATCGTGCCCTGTGTATCCTTGCTCGCGTGCTAGATCGTAGAGCATTGACACATCATCAAGAACGTCTAGACTTGGGCTAGATGATAGGGAATCGGTACCAACAGAAACGAGATTTCCCTCGCGAAGATACTGGGCGACAGGTGCATCCTTTTGCGTGCATGTAATACGATTACTGCGAGGGCACAAAGCTACTCCAACACCTCGCTGGCGGAGAATGCGACGATCTTCAGCATTGGCGTACACTCCATGCGCGATATGAATATCGGGTCCAAGGCTTCCTAGCTGATCGACGAATTGAATAGATGATACATGCTCACCAGAGGATTTGAGTTGAGGATAGCTATCCCAATGATGTGAGCGCCATGAACGCGAGACAGGTGAATACAAGTCATTTGCATGCGAATCATCGCCATCAATCTCAGAAGCAGATTCACTAGGTGTTTCGCCCAAGTGAATATGCAAGCGCATGCCTAGAGATCGTGCGATATCCGGCAAATCGAGTAGCGGTGCAGAATCTAACGAATATGGCGCATGTGGACTAATACCAATTTCGGCAGCTTCATCTTCTTGGGAAGCTTGTGCGAGCAAATCGCGCAACCATTCTGGGCCGCTTGCATGCCAGTTGTCATTTTCCCAACCCATAACCTCGAGATAGGTAATACCATGCATTCGCTGAGAATATAAAGCTCCGGCAGCCTCAAGATCTGTTGTAATATCTGCAGCGGCGGTGGTTCCGTATTTTACGAGTTGTCGTGCGCCATCGTATGCCCATTCTTTCCATGGTTTCTCGATAGAATCATCGTCATAAATTTCGTCGAATGCATCGCTCCATTCCTGGAAACTATTGTAATTTTTCTCGCCAACAGAAGCCATGCCCGTGTATTGAAGATGAGTATGGGCGTTAACGAGGCCAGGAAGGAGGACTCCATCCCAATGCTTTTCAACTATTCGTTTGGATCTCAAAGGCCCCTCGTTAAGAGCCTTGAGTACCCAAGATCGTGTACCGACGTGAACGACACGATTGAGATACACCGCAACAGCGCCATCAGGAATAACTGGTGCTGTTACCGGGATAACTAAAGCTGCAGAATAGACAACAACAGGATTGAGATCATGCATGAGAATTTTCTTCCTGTGACTTTGTAGATGAATGAGATGACGTACTAAAACGAGTTTTGGTCCAATCGGTTACTAATGTTTGTGACTCGTCGATTTCTGCTCCTCGAGCAGCTAGAGCTGAACGTGCAATTTGCTCATCAATATCCTTATTCATCCGAATGACGCGATGCTCAAGCTCACCATCGTTTTCAATAAGCATACGAATCGCATTAAGCTGTACAGCGAAACTCAAATCCATGATTTCGATTGGATTGCCGCTACTAACCGTATAATTCATGCCATCTGCGCTCGCTATAAGTCGAGCAGATTTGCCATTTCCTAAATCAAGCTGGGTCAATGGTACAGCCGGAGAAATATCTTGGTGTGTGATAGCAGTTAAATCATCAAGAGCTATTTCGTTTGCTATTCCGCCAATGACACCAAGAACGGTTCCGTCTTCAATCTTCTGCAAAACGGGCAAATCAATAGTGTGATACACTCCGGTGGCGCTGATAAGGCAATCGCATTCGAGAGCAGCTTGAGATAAAGGCATGACTTCGAAGCCTTCATACTGAGCTTTCAGAGCTGCAGTAGCACTTTGTTCCACTATGACGACACGTGCTCCTAATGAGCGCATGCGCCGAGCAAAGCCACGTCCCACAGGACCAAAACCGATGACCGCCATCGTGCCTGATTCGAGCGGGTAATTATCGTCCATTATCTGCAAAAAGGTAGTGGCACATGATTCGCCGGTTCCATGAACATTGTCGAAGCCGGTCTTAAGTTGAGAATCATTGGAGGCAATAACCGGATAGGGAAGTGCTTGAGAGGCTTCCATTGCCTCGAATGCACGCACACCTGAGGTTGTTTCTTCAGCGACACCACGTATTGCTGGTACTAAGTTTGGGCGTTCTAACTGAGCAAGCCGTGCAAAGCTTGCTCCATCATCGATAATAATAGTCGGTTTCATATCATCGAGAAGTTGCAATGCCGCTGCATGTTCTTGGCTTGGAGTCCATTGTGAATCCGCATATACGCCAATTCCACGTTCTTTGAGCTCATCAGCTACAGCTTGATGTACTTCTGCTGCCGTCGCATACACAGCTACTTGAGCTCCTGCTCTTTGAAGTTCAAGAAGGAGAACTGCCGTTTTAGGTTCAATAATAAGGCTAACCGCTATACGTTCGTCCTGCAATACACCCGACTTCACGTATTCGTCAGTAATATGACGTACCACAGGCATGCCATCGTATGCTAAATTGATTTTCTCTGCGGCAGATTTATCTTCAGTGCGTAAACTCTGCAAGGAGTCACACAGGCAGTCATGCGAGTAGGTAACTTTTTCTCCATCAACAGTAGCAAAGGTATCATGAAGTTCAATTGCGCATAACGAACGGTCTGAATCATTAAAGAATAACCGCATTCCCCATTCGTTGGCTGCTTCCTCAAAATTATGCGGTCGAACGGATTGGAAATCAGGCGCTACCCATATGCGTGCGCCAGCTAAACTACGATTTGTTGTCTGCGAAATTGAGCGGACAAGAGAAGAGAATTCAATCTGGTTCATATATATCCTTTACACCTAGTGCAATTTTACACAGAAGCTATCTATTTTCTTTCTTTATTGATTTTGCATGAGTACAGAGGAGTTAAAGAAGTAAAGTGAAATAGATATCGCCCTGCTATGATGGGGCGCATGACTACAATTGCAATATTGAGCGCTCTTCCACGCGAAATCGCGCTGATTCAAGAAACGTATCCTGGTGAAGTACTTCACGAGGGTGGATTAGATATAGTTCACCATATAAGTGAGAATACCAAAACGCATATTTTTAGCGCTTTCGGTGGGATGGGAACGACCAATATAGCAGCTGCTACGCAAACGTTAATTACGGTTGCAAGGTATATTACACATAGTGCCGTGGATGCGCTCTTCTTTAATGGTATTGCTGGAAATCTCAATGCTCATCTTGGCTTTGGAGATATTCTTTTATGCGAGAAATTGGTATACGAAGAAACAGATTCCGATATTATTGCTGAAGATAAGCCGTATATGAAGACATTTGCATCTACACCGAAGCTTCTTGCGCTCGCTGAAGAATTCTTAATCGAACAAGGAACAACGAAAATTCGCAATAATGCAAGTATTCATAATGCGGCTCAACTCATGTACACTGAGCAAGGTATCCGCTTAGCTCCGGCTGAAATTGACAATCACACGGATAATTTAAGCACTCATCGTTTTACCGTGGGAACCGTGGCTACAAGTAATCTGTTTAGCACCGAGCCTGATATCTTGACTCAGATTATTACACGTGATCACGCTGACGCAGAGGAGATGGAAGGCGCGGCTGTATCGCATGTATGCCATAAAAATGGTGTACCACATCTCGTTATTCGCTCAATGAGTAATGATTGTGGAGAGCCATATGAACAGCTCGATAGTAGGGAAGATGATCTCAATACTTCTGCTCGTTTGGCGGCGAAAGTGACGATTGGAGTGGTTGAGAAGATACTGAACTAGTCGTGATAGAGAAGTAAATAAATTTCTCTCCTGTATCTACTCAAAAAATGATAAAATATTGGTGTAATCGCGAAGTGGCGATTACACCACAAGAAAGCAGGAGAGAGAAATGAAAACAAATATTTTACTATACGGTTTCTCCAGCGGAACTTGCGAATTCGACAGATATCATATTACACAGGCAAGCATAATGCGAAGAATACTGAAAAGTTCTGTACTAGCAATGGCTTTGTGTATTCTCAGTAGCTGTGCTATTGCTGAGAATACACAAAGTTATACCATCTCGCCAGAAACAGAGTATGTCCTTGTGCAATCCGATCTCCTTAGCTCTCAGCAAGGAAGAATTTCTTCGTTCGATAAGAACGGTAAAGAAATTCAACATGCCAACATAACATTTCAAGATGGCGGATATATCGCTGTTGACAAGAATCGCGATTTTTATGTTGCAGGCGAACGTGGTAATGATAACGTAATTTTTACGCGAGGGAAGGCGCAATTCTTCCATCAGCTTGATGAACGCGACCGCAGTGGAGCAACTGCTATTTATCTTGACGAGACTACCTCATATGCATCTATGAATGGGACATTCTCACAAGAGGACGGTTACTACACGTTATTTGTCGCCCGCGATAGAAAAACTAACAAAACGTTGTACCAAACGCGAATCCCACTATACGCGTATTCCATACTTGAATATCACAATGATATTTATACACTAGGAGATAATCAAAGTGCGATTACAAATAACGCTGTAGTATCCATTCTTGATAAAAAAACCGGGAAAATCAAGAAAACGCATCACTTTAAGGAATATACCGGTATAACGGATGCTTATGTATACAAGAATATGCTTTTTGTAGTTGTTCAGCGAAATTATGATCCATTCGAGTATGAAATTATGAGATGGAACGAGGGAAATTTGGTTCCGTTAGATGAGACATATATCAGTCATGCGGATGAGGGGATAAAGATTAATGTCGCAGACGATATTATCTATGGAATGGAAGAATCTCGAATTTTGCCATGACTCTGGACGGCCACATCATCAAGGAATCGAATAATGCCAAGAAAGATTTCGAAAATACATATATGGAAATGATTGGTAATACCTTGTATGTAGTTAGTCGGAAGAATAAGGATAAAACGAGTTACGAGGTTATTCAAAAATTTGATCATGAGCTGAACAAAATTGAGCATGATGTAACTCTTGAAGTTCCGTGGATAGGTCAACACATGCTTGCGATTAAACCTAATACAGCCAGGAAGGGCGAAAGTTGAAATTGGATGAAATGCAAAAAGTTAGAGGCACGTGAAATCACGTGCCTCTAACTTTATCAATCGCAGAGCTTTAGTTGAATACTCGACGAATCGAATATCCACGTCCACCAAACGAGGACAGTGTAGTGACCTGAGTTCCAAGTCCTGGAGCTAAAGCGTTTACAATCTTTCCGTCGCCCAGATAAATTGCAGCATGAATTCCATTTGCAATGATGTCACCAGGCTTTGCTTCAGCAAGAGAAGCAACTGCTGTACCAACTGTTGCTTGAGCGCCAGAAGTGCGAGGAAGGCTTACGCCAAATTGTGAATAGACATACTGTACGAAGCCTGAGCAATCCCAGCCAGATGGCGAAGATCCACCCCATACATATGGTGTGCCGAGGTACTTCAAACCAAGATTTGCTACATCGGTACCAGAGCCTGATCCAGAAACTGTAATCGCAGTA
The DNA here is from genome assembly GCF_004332295.1 of Alloscardovia theropitheci. Lineage (GTDB taxonomy): Bacteria > Actinomycetota > Actinomycetes > Actinomycetales > Bifidobacteriaceae > Alloscardovia > Alloscardovia theropitheci. Next base: position 51,341 of record NZ_RXLP01000002.1, on the reverse strand, counting down.
GATGAACTTGAAGAGCTGCTAGATGAAGTACGTGATGACTGTGTAGCGGAAGCTGCGCTCGCCTTTACCTTGGACACTGCATCCTTCAAAGAATTGATATCAGAATTATAAGTATCAACTGAGTTAGTGGTATCAGACAAATGGGCAGAAGCATTATTTAATGCATCGCTTAAAGTCTTGAGGGTGGCCGATGATGCTGAACCATTCGAACCGTATGCTGCCTGAGCGGTGTTGTATTCCTGCACTAAAGAATCGCGGGCAGATGTCTGCTCTGGTGTCATCTCATATTTAACCGTAACTGCAGAGCTATCAGAATTCAAATTCCATTCCGAACCTTGTACATAGCTCACAGTTGCTGTTTCAGCAGTCAAATTTACACGATCAGAGCTACGAGAGACACTCAGGGTATTGCCGGCGTTGGCATTTCCTGAAGCAGTTGCGACAACTGGTGTAGCTGATTGTGCTAAAGCGATTACAAGAAGTGAAGAAACAGCGATAGTGCCAATCTTCACAGCTTTCATGTTCTCGTTCAAAGCGCGTGTCACCTTCACGAAGGCGCTGCGCGTGTTAAAAGGTGTAATTGGTGCAGCAGCTGAGCTAACTCGATGCTTTCCTGTACTCAAAGTAGTCTTCCCCTTAGGACGACATTCCTGCCCGGTATTTCCGAACATTCCAGCCGTTGGTCGGTTTAGGTGTGTAATGATTAATCGGTATATACATATCTGCATAAAGTCGCGCAGTTACATGTGTAACCGCGATGCAATACGTATATATGCAATCGATGCAAATACACAAAGTGTAATTTTAGCACATGGTGGATAGAAATATTTCTGAGAGTGTAAAAAGCAATATGATGTATGCAACGTGAACGATGAGCCAACACGGCTTTCGAATTCGGTTAAGCCCCTATGGCATAATAAATAAGATTTATGTTTATTGTTCGCAGTAACAACAGTAAAACTAATTTGTGAATAGGTGATTTTAAGTGGCACAGACTTCAAATGATATTAAGAACGGTTCTGTTATTAACCTCGACGGAAAGCTTTGGACCGTTATCGAATTCCAGCATGTAAAGCCAGGTAAGGGTCCTGCTTTCGTACGTACTAAGATCAAGGAAGTTTTGACCGGCAAGATTGTTGACAAGACTTTCAACGCAGGTATGAAGATGGAATTCGAAACTGTAGATAACCGTACCTTGCAGTACTCCTACAAGGATGGCGACAACTTCGTATTCATGGATATGACTACCTATGATCAGGTATTCATCCCAGAAACTCTTATCGGCGACTCCGAAAAGTTCCTCCTTGAAGGCACTGACTGCATCGTTTCCTTCCATGAGGGAAATCCTTTGTCTGTAGAGCTTCCAGCTTCTGTAATCTTGACCGTTGCTCATACCGAACCAGGTTTGCAGGGCAATCGTTCTTCGGCTGGTACTAAGCCTGCAACTATGGAGACTGGTGCTGAGATTCAGGTGCCTTTGTTCATCAACGAAGGTGAGCGCTTGAAGGTAGATACCCGCACAGGTGACTACCTCGGTCGCGAAAACTAAGATAAGTAGGAACATAAGGACCACACTTAAATATGGCACGTTCCACTGCTCGTAAGCGCGCATTCAATACGCTTTTTGAAGCCGACATCAGAGGTCAGGAAATTACTGACCTCTTAGATGCGCGCATTGTGCACCCGGGTGCACAGACACCACTTCCTGTGTATGCGATAGAAATTGTGCGCGGTGTAGCTTCGCATCGTCGTACTATTGATAAAGCTCTTGATGAATCTCTTAATACATGGGAAGTGTCTCGCATGCCAGCCGTAGACCGTAATTTGGGTCGCATGGCTGCATGGGAAATTATCTATAATGATGATGTTGCTTCAGGCATTGCAATTGATGAAGCAATTTCATTAGCAAAAACATATGCAGGTGATGAAACTCCTGATTTGCTTTACGGTGTGCTGAGCACTATCGAAAAGAAAGTTCAGGAAATTCGTCAAGAAGAAATTGAATGGCAAAATCAGCGTGCGGCTCTTGCTGCTGCGAATGATGCGCAGCACGATGCTTACGAATCGCATGAAGATAATGCCGAAATTTCTCAGAGTACAAAGAATTTTAACGATATTGCGTTGTCTGATTTTGATAATGAAAATACAGATAATGCTATATCCGAACAATCATCGACTGTTTCTGTAGAGGAGTCTGAAAAGAGCCGTACGGAGCAGAACATCGATAACACCGATAATATAGATAATTCTGAGCCGACGTACTTTACGCCGGCTGATGAGTTATCACCTGAATTATCACCCAGCCCGCAAGGGAATTAGACGACCTAGAATTCTCGTATAGAAAGCCAGGAGGCGCGTGTGAATCCTCAAGAATCAGTAACAATAACACCACTTAACTATTCTGTCCACAGTGCCTTATTAGTGCTTGAAGACGGAAATATTTATGTAGGTCAGCCATATGGGGCACAAGGTGCAACTACCGGGGAAATTGTTTTCTCCACGGCGATGACTGGATATCAGGAAACTCTTACTGATCCTTCGTATGATCGTCAGATAGTTGTGCAGACCTTCCCGCATATTGGCAATACTGGTGTCAATGATGAGGATGTCGAGTCTTCAAAGATTTGGGTAGCTGGATACGTAGTTCGTGATCCAGCTACCCAAATTTCTAATTGGCGTGCGCAGCGCAGTCTTGATGACGATTTATATAAATATGGAATCGTCGGAATTGCTGATATTGATACCCGAAAGCTTGTACGTCATTTGCGCTCAGCCGGTGTAATGCGTGCAGGAATTTTCTCAGGCGATGCTTTGCTTGATAACGATGGTCGTCTCAAGCGAGTTGAAGATTTGCTTGACATCGTGAAAAATTCTCCTTTTATGAGCGGGGCAAATCTTTCTCAAGAGGTATCAACTGATAGTGGCTATATCGTTGAGCCACAAGGCGAGTTTGAAGGAAAAGAACCACTCTATACCGTTGTCAGTGTTGATTTGGGCGTGAAAGCGATGAGCCCATATCGTATGGCTGAACGAGGCTGTCGAGTGCATGTATTGCCAGCATCATCTACCTACGATGATATTAAGGCACTTAATCCTGACGGCGTATTCTTCTCAAATGGTCCAGGAGACCCATCTACCGCCGATTTTGAAGTTGAACAGCTACGCAAAGTGCTTGATGCAAAGATTCCATTCTTTGGAATTTGCTTCGGAAATCAGCTTCTCGGACGGGCGCTTGGTTTCGGAACATATAAGTTAAAGTTCGGTCATCGCGGAGTGAACCAGCCTGTTCAAGATTTGACCACAGGCAAGGTCGAAATTACGGCGCATAACCACGGCTTTGCAGTTGACGCTCCTAAGGGAGAACCAGTACCGAGCCCATTTGGTAACGGACATTATGGAAGAGTTCAAGTAAGCCACATTGATTTAAATGATGACGTTGTAGAAGGCTTACAATGCCTCGATATTCCAGCGTTCTCGGTGCAGTATCATCCAGAAGCAGCTGCCGGACCTCATGATGCAGCGTATTTGTTTGATCGTTTCATTAACCAGATGGAGCAGTCAAAGCAGTTACGCGGATAGTTGAAGCAAGCCGATACATCTGATGCGCTTACCATAAAAAGTACAGGCACATCGTATAACTAAGGCTGCAATAGAAAGTACATCTTAGTTTATCGGCTGTTTACCACCACCCGATTGTCAGCAATCACATTTACACAACTTAGAATTACGAAAAAAGTACGCATATAACATTACAAAGGAAGTTCCATGCCAAAGCGCTCCGACATCACATCTGTCATGGTTATCGGTTCTGGTCCAATCGTCATCGGTCAAGCCGCTGAATTTGATTATTCAGGAACACAGGCTTGCCGAGTTCTGCGAGAAGAAGGAGTACGAGTTATCCTCGTGAACTCGAATCCTGCAACCATTATGACAGACCCTGAAATGGCAGATGCAACATATATTGAGCCACTTTCTGTACCAATCTTGGAACGCATTATTGCGAAAGAACGTCCTGATGCATTACTCCCAACCTTGGGTGGACAGACAGCTCTCAATGCTGCTATTGCTTTAGGTAATGCTGGAGTATTGGAAAAGTACAATGTCGAACTTATCGGCGCATCTTTGGAAGCAATTGATCGTGGCGAAGATCGAGAGCTCTTTAAGAAGGTTGTGGAAGAAGCCGGAGGCGATTCAGCTCGCTCATTCATTGCTCACTCGATGGAAGAAGTTGAGCATATCGTCAACGATGAATTGGGATACCCTGTAGTTGTTCGTCCAAGCTTTACTATGGGCGGTTTGGGCTCCGGAATTGCGCGTAATGTTGAAGATTTGCATCGCATTGCAGGCGCTGGTTTGCATTACTCGCCAACCAATGAGGTCCTGATTGAAGAAGGTCTTGAGGGCTGGAAAGAATATGAGCTCGAGCTCATGCGAGACCGCAAAGATAATGTGGTCGTTGTATGCCCAATTGAAAATGTTGACCCAGTGGGTGTTCATACAGGCGACTCGATTACCGTAGCTCCAGTATTTACCCTTACTGATCGCGAATATCAAAAACTTCGTGACATTGGTATCGCTATTATTCGTGGTGTTGGTGTCGATACGGGTGGCTGCAATATTCAGTTTGCGATCAATCCTCGAAATGGACGTATCGTAGTTATCGAAATGAACCCGCGCGTATCTCGTTCGTCTGCTTTGGCTTCGAAAGCTACAGGGTATCCAATTGCTAAAATCGCTGCGAAGCTTGCTCTCGGCTATACTCTCGACGAAATTCACAATGATATTACAGAGACAACGCCTGCTAGCTTCGAGCCAACAATCGATTATGTTGTTACTAAGATTCCTCGCTTTGCATTTGAGAAATTCCCAGGTGCTGATGAAACTTTGACAACATCCATGAAATCAGTAGGCGAGGCGATGGCTCTTGCTGGTAATTTCCAAGAGTCGCTTGGTAAAGCGATGCGTTCTATTGATAAACGTCATGCTGGTTTTAATTGGGATGGACCAATTCCAAGTACAGATGAAGTTGCTTCACTGCTTGAGACTATTAAGATTCCTACAGAACATCGCTACTTGCAGCTTATGCGAGCAATTTGGGGCGGCGCGACTGCTGAGCAGATTTTCGATGCGACAAAAATTGATCCATGGTTTATTGATCAACTTATGCAGATTAATGCGACTGCGCTTGAAATTCGTGCAGCAGAAGCCTTGAGTCCACAGCTACTTCGTAAGGCAAAGAAGGCAGGGCTGTCTGATGTCCAGATTTCACATTTGCGAGGTCTTGGCGATCAGGGTGAGGACGTTATCCGCGAGCTGCGAAAGAACTATGGAATTCGCCCAGTCTATAAGACAGTTGACACCTGCGCAGCTGAGTTCGATGCAATTACACCATACTATTACTCGACATATGCTGATGAAACTGAACTGAAGAAACGCGACCGTGAGGCCGTTATTATTCTTGGTTCTGGTCCAAATCGTATCGGCCAAGGAATTGAATTTGACTACACATGCGTTCATGCTGTACAAGAGCTTGGAAAAACGTATGACACTATCATGGTCAACTGCAATCCGGAGACCGTATCAACCGATTATGATATTTCAGATCGTCTGTATTTCGAGCCACTGACCTTTGAGGACGTTCTCGAAATCTATCAGGCTGAGCTCAAGCTTGGACCTGTTAAAGGTGTTATCGTCCAGCTTGGCGGACAAACTCCGTTGTCGTTGGCAGCACGTTTGAAGGCAGCTGGTGTCCCGATTTTGGGTACGACTCCTGAGTCAATTGATTTGGCAGAAAACCGTGAACTTTTCGGCGAAATTCTTGAAGAGAAGGGCTTAAACGCTCCTCGCTATGGCACTGCACTTTCGTACGATGAAGCTTTGAAAGCTGCACAATCGATTGGTTATCCAGTACTTGTACGCCCATCGTACGTACTCGGCGGACGCGGTATGGAAATCGTCCTAGAAGACTCTCAGCTTAAGGAATATGTAGGACGTGCTCTTAAGGAAGCACAGGCAGATCGAGTAGTTTCCGGTCGTCTTCCTTCGCCGTTGCTTATCGATAAGTTCCTCTCTGATGCTATCGAAGTAGATGTGGATGCCCTTTATGATGGCAAAGAGCTCTATATCGGTGGAATTATGGAACATATCGAGGAAGCAGGTGTCCATTCTGGTGATGCTGCGTGCGTTCTTCCTCCAAATACTCTGTCTGATTCGCAAATTAAGCGTTTGCGCGATGCAACCCTTGCCATTGCTGAAGGTGTAGGAGTACAGGGCCTGATCAACGTGCAGTTTGCTTTCATGAGCAATACGTTGTACGTTATTGAGGCAAATCCACGCGCTTCTCGCACGGTTCCATTTGCTTCTAAGGCGACTGGAACAGCACTTGCTAAAGCTGCTGCTCGCATTATGGCTGGGGAGACCATTGCTGAGTCTCGCCGTTTAGGGTTGCTCTTGCCTGAAGGAGATGGTGGAGATATTCGCCCAGGACAGCCTGTGGCAGTAAAAGAAGCCGTACTTCCATTTAAGCGTTTCCGTACAGAAGCAGGTCGAACTGTGGACGTAATTCTTGGACCTGAAATGCGCTCGACTGGTGAAGTCATGGGCTTCGATCGTGACTTCCCGCATGCATTTGCTAAGAGTCAAATTGCTGCATACGAAACCGGTCTTCCTACTGGCGGCAGCTGCTTCATCTCAGTGAATGATACAGATAAGCGTCAGCTTCCACTTATGGCAGCTCGTTTAATCGAACTTGGATTTAATTTGTATGCTACAGAAGGAACTGCATCTGTTTTGCGCCGCTATGGAATTGATGTACAGGTTGTAGACAAGCTTACTCGTGCATCAAGCGATAGCGATGATATGAAGGTTGTCGAGGGACACGGAAGCATCGGAAAGAATGTGGTCGATCTCATCGAAGAAGGAGCTATTGACTTGATTCTCAATACTCCAAGCTCACGCACATCGCGTTCCGATGGTTATTCGATTCGAGCTGCTGCAATTGCTGCTGACTTGCCACAGTTTACGACAGCAACGGAATTCCTTGCAGCTTTGATGGCAATTGAAGCGGTTAAGAGCAATGATTACGAGATCGCGTCTATTCAGGAGCATGCGCAGCGTTTGCATGAATTGGATGCACGTGAGTAGATAAAATTAATAAAAATCTATGGAAATGTTTGAGGGCTGGTTCACTTATGTTCAGTGAACCAGCCCTCAAACATTCCAATTATGGTGTGATAATGCAATCCGGTAGCAATTACATGTTTATGATACCTTGAGCGAACGCATTTTCTTGATAGTTACCGCCAAAATGAGCATAACGACATAAATAATTGCGGTACCAAGAATGACTATGGATTCGTGCGTTAAATGCGGGAAAACAGGAAGCGAGTAAATGAATTCCCATAACGCATAACTAACGGCACCGATAGCTGCAACAACTGAAACGAAAACGGAAATTACTTGGCTAACTAACGATTCATCGACTGCACGAACGAGAATTGCCTGGAATGAAGGACTAATTATCGCTTGTGAGAAGGAGAAGCAGAAACCGAAAAGAATAGCAATAAGTCCATTAGGTGATAGGGCCATACCAATTAGCGAGAAAATAATGAGTATATACGAGAGTGTGAGCATAGCCCAAAAACTCATTTTCTCTGCTAAACGTGGAGCTAACGCATAACTTATTGCATATCCGAGTGACATTGCACTCAAACACCAACCATAGCTTTGCGTGTCATGGAGCACATTGCTAAAGAAAAGAATAACAGCAAAACCAATACCAGACGATGCAATCGCCTCAAAGATTGCAAATGGAAAGAGCAGTCGATACGTCGAAGTTTTTGCAAAAATCTTGAGTCCAGCAAACCAATCTGCAAAGAATTCGGTGAAAGCGTTTTTGGTTGATTGAGGGGTATCTGCAGTCGTTGCTTTGTCATCGGTATCGGTGAGACTTACTGCACTCGAATTCTTGGAAACTATTAAAATCAAAACTATCGTAATGATCAAAGAGATTGTTTCTGTAAACAGAATTGAAATATACGCGTTTTTGCTACTGGCAAATCCCGCAATAGCAGGACCGACGAGAGTTCCTAAAAGGCTTATGAGACGCATCAATGAAAGGACATCTATTAATTTTTCAGCATCTGTAACCTTATTGATAAAAGACGTAAGCGCTGGGGAATAGAAAGTATCGGAACCAGTAGTAATCAAAACTAGAACGGTGAGAACCCAAAACGCGACATTATGCGATGCGATAAGAGAATTATTCGTCGCATAAATAGTGCCTATAATGCATAAACCAGCAACCATACGGGTAGCACAGGCTCCCATAATTGTCTTTAATACGCCAAAACGTTCGGCAAGAGCTCCGAAGAATAATCCTGTAATGAGAGCACTAATTGAGCACAGCGTGAGATAAACAGTTAAGTAGCGACTCGAATCTGCGAAACCGACAAGGAGCGAATTAAGTAGCCACAACTGAATTGTCGTTTCAGCAACGCTCGTAGCATAAACAGAGAAGAAATCGCTTATAGCGAGACGCCAATAGCCTCGAAAAATTTTAAATAGTTGCATCGAGATTGGCCTTTCTTGCAAAATTGCACCGTTGCTAAAATTCAATATATATATACGCTGGGAGGTTGATTGTAGCAAGCTAATATCCCGAATAGTGAGTGTGGGGCGGGAAGGTGCTGTGGGGAGTGTTTGTGAGGGTGTTATTGATGGCGTAGGAAGGGCGGTTATCGTGGAAAACTCGCATATGCCTGCAGAAAGAGTGAGCAAGAGCGGTAACAGATGAAATTTGATTGAAAATCTTATTACGTGAGGATAACAAATTGTAATCATAAATGAAACTGTATAAGGATTAGCGTTAGTAAGCAGATGCTGAATAGACGAGAGATGAAATATGTATAATGATGCGGAAGTTGGTTGTTCTCCTATAACAGGTAAAGTAGCTTGTATGGAAAAGCAACGTAATCGTCTCGTAGTATTAGCTGGGCCAACGGCAGTCGGCAAAGGAACCGTAGAAAAGAAGCTATTCGAAGCTCATCCTGATATCTGGCTCAGTATTTCCGCAACTACCCGTGACCCGCGCCCTGGTGAAGTAGACGGAGTTAATTATTTCTTCAAAACCGAGCAGGAGTTCCTTGATATGGAAGCGCGCGGCGAGTTTCTGGAGACGGCTACCGTACATGGAACTCATCATTACGGTACGCCAGTTGCTCCTGTGCTGGAGCATTTGGAGGCGGGGGATCCATCAATGCTCGAAATTGATGTGCAGGGTGTGCACAAGGTTCGGGCTCGTGCTCAGGAATTGGGGCTCAATCCAGTATTCGTATTTCTGGCTCCGCCAAGCTTCGAGGAGCTTGAATCACGCTTGAAGGGACGCGGTACGGAGACTGAGGAGCAGCAGCAGCGACGATTGCAAACGGCGCGTCATGAGCTTGAGCTTGAAGGCGAGTTTGATGTGGTGATTGTGAACGATCAGGTGGAGCGCGCGGCGCAGGAGCTGTGGCGGGTGTTCGAAGATGCGATGGGAGACGGGGAGTAAGCCTAGGGATTTATGCGAATCAGAGGCTTGTAAGCTGGCTTGGTCAGATAATTTCGGATAATTTGTGCTCGGAGGCTTACTCCGAGCGCTTTTTATTTGTGCGGATATATCTATTTTGCAAGTGAGTGCTATTTTTTTCTTATTTAATCGAAAGACCGCGCGAAAATGGTATTCAGTTGCAAAAGAGTTTTTGCTCACCTCACACTAGTTCCTCTTAACACTCCTAGTTATCTGTCGCACTCATAAAAACTGCTTTCATCCCTGACGGTTTTCCACATCCGTTCACAATGATTCTTGGATATAAGTATTTGGATTCATTTGCGCCATAATCGGCTTATGAGCGATTTTAAGCAACCGTTAATTAAGCCGTCGGATTCGAACATGCGCAGACGTTTGCAACGTCGTGAGCGTAGGGGAAAGGTTATGCGGCCATTATGGGGTCTATACGCATTCGCTGACGATTGGAATCGTCTCAATCCGTGGCAAAAGCAGCTATCGAAAATCTGCATGGTTGCTGGGATGCATCTTCATTGGCCGCTTGCGAATGTTTCTGCAGCAGCAGTTTTAGGTGCGACCTGTGACGGTCGAAACGGTCCAAAATATTTGGAACATGTTCATTTTGTAGCAGACGATAAAACTTCCACGGCTCATCGAAAGCGTCTCCCGGTTCGTTTTCACTATGCCAAGTTTTCAAGGCCTAAAGAAATTTTCGCGATGATTAAAACACAGAGAATTTATGCGAATGCAATTATCTCGCAAGATGAACGTTCAATTGCAAAATCATATACACCGATAAACAGTTATATTGGTATTGCGCACGGAATTTTAGTTACCTCACCGTTGCAAACGATTTTTGATTGTATGCGAAGACTTCCGTTCGAAGATGCGCTTAAAATTTGCGACCGGCTCGCGGCAATTTATCACATTACATACCACGATTTAGTTGAATTTATTTTCCTTCGACATGGTTGCTGGTTCAACATCCCAACGCTTTTTAAGATGAAATTCGTTGATAGACGTTCAGATAATGGTGGAGAATCGTTCTGTCGTGGGCGGATGATTCGTGGTGGTTTACAAGCACCAATAGTTCAGAAAGAATTTAAAAATTGCTTACTGAGGTTACCAGCGGATGCAGGTGCCACGTTGCAACGAACAGACACTATACGACCTGATTTTGCATGGGGAGTAAGCTCATCGGATGGTGGATTTCGCTATATCGCTGCGGAATTGGATGGTCGAGCAAAATATGTGAATAGAGCTATGATTTCGCAAGTTGGTGCGACGGATTCTATTGATGTTCTCATGCGGGAAAAAGATAGAGAAAATATCTTTGCGTTCCTTGGAATCCCCGTAGTTCGGTTCCAATTTAGGGAAGCGTACATGAATAACGGAGAAAATATGCTCATGAAGTTGCGAATGATTGGAGTACCTGAAGCGAGCGAGGGTGAGAAACAAAACCGTCGGGGGTTACTAGCGGATTGTCTGGGGCATCCTACGCTTATGATGCTGTGAGATTGCTGTTCGGTTGTTGTGAGACTGTGATTGTGCGGCTTTGGTTTGCGGGCTGTGTTTTAAAAACTTTTTTGCAGGTGAGTGCTATTAATACTAACGAAATACTTTGATTGGTCATTAAAATGGATCGCAGTTGCAAAATAGTTTTTGCTTCTCCCATCTTACGCAGGCATATCTGTAAATAGTCAAACGGCTTGAGCGGAGATGAGGGCGATAGGCCGTTTTATTCGCTCATAAGCTATATTTCCGTATGTTTGGCATGCGAAAATCCGAGAAAACCCTAAATGAGTTCCTAGGACCCTAGGGTTACTCAATCCCTAAAATCCCGAATCTCTAAACCTCTAAGAATTTCGACTCTTTCGCAGATGCCCATTTAGCTCACGTACCTGTTGGCGTCGGATAATAAAAGAGATAATCCAAATAATAAGGTACACAACTGCAAAAATGATTATAAATCCCCCCAGCTGCCGTGCGTCCCATTCAATCCATCCCGCAGCTGTCCCAATAATTATTGCAGAAGACAGCGTTACAATGAAATGCAGTGCGGTAGATTGAGTGAGACCAAGTTCCAATGGGTTCTCGTTATAAATTAAGTAGCTCGAAGTTCCAGAAACTGCTCCCATTAGCATCCATAAGCAAACACTTACGATAAAAGCTAATGTTATGGACGGAAATTGGGCTGTCCACGAAGGAGTGCTCGGTATGAAGACCTTAGATGAGAAAGATGCGTTAAAAAATATGGCCATCCATATCCCGATAAAGGCTCCGATGATTGAGCTTGTGGCTGTCACTTTGAGTGTACTAAGAATTGGTTTTTTCATGGTAAATCCTTGAGTAAATCTGTGGGACTTAAATGAATCCTTAAAAGAATCCTTAAATAAATCCTTGAGCAATTCCTTAAATAATTCCCTGATTTAAGTCTGTTTCATAATCCTCATACAAACTTTATGTATGAGAGATGAGTCGTGATTTAATCGTTGAAATGTAACGAGCAGATACTTTTACGGTTGAACCGTCTTGCAGTATTGCAAGGTAGTTTCCGGCCAAATTGAGGTCAAATCGTACAAGAGCATGCATGTTGATGATTGCGCTGTTGCTTACTCGCACGAAGTGAGAAGAACTTAGCTGCGCGGCTAACATTTTTAGAGTGAGATTGATCTGCCAATCACGTTTGCCGTAGCGTGCGAAAACTTTCTTATCAGCCGCGTAGAAGAATGAGATGCTTGATACGGGGATAAGAGAATTTTGCTTGCCGTAAACTCCAGAAATCATATCGAGATTCGCATTATTGCTAGTAGATTCGTCCTGCAAATTTTCGAGGAGATGTATGGCTGAATCTACTATCGCAGTACGTTCTTGCGCAATGATGAGCGCGAACGGTTCAATCGGCTCATTTGCTTGTTGAAAACTAGCTTTCATATGATCTCCCTTCTGCAGGCCTTTCTGCATTTTTGCGGGTAAATTCAGATATTTTCTTTAATAAAATAATACGAAAATACAGCGGTAACTTCTACTTGAATGCGACGGATTATGTAAAAGTGATGATAACTGCATCGAATTCATGGATAGAAACAAAATATCATTGAATATTCGTATCAACGAGCAACGCGTTAATCGCTTAAGAATGGTAAAAATTCAAAAACGTGGTACTCTCTAACTGTCGGAAAGAATGGGAGTTTATGCATGGTTGCAAGACAAGCAGGCCGGACAAAGCGAGCGACACTCAAAGACGTCGCGCAAGCCGCAGGTGTATCATCTACCGCGGTTTCGTTGGTATTGAATGATAAGCCCAACCGTTTTACCGAAGAAACGCGTGCGCAGATTCGAAAAATTGCTGAAGATTTGAACTATGTTCCTAATCAGTCCGCGCGTAGTCTTGCTACGAGGGCATCAAGTCTTTTAGCGTTGTTCATTCCTGATATTGAAAATTTATTTTTTGTTTCTCTTGCGAAACATCTGGAAGATGAATGCAAGAAGCAAGGATATTCGCTACTTATTGTGGATACACGCGAGGATTTGCGTGAACAAGAAAATGCTCTCAAACGAATGATCCAGCTTAATATTGATGGCTTATTTATTGTCCCTGTACGTGGCGATAAGAATGGGATTAAGAGCGAGGATAAGAACAAAAGCAGCAAAGAAAGCACAGGTGGAGATAAGGCATTTATGCGCAGTCTTGCTGAAGCTGATTTTCCTGTTGTTTTTGTCGATCGTATTCCTGACGATTTAACTGAAGAAGATATGGAAGATTCTTGGCGTGCGCTAGCTTATGATCATCGTGCTGGTGGTCGACTCGCTGCGAAACTTTTTGCAGATAGAGGCCATACGAAAATAGGTATTATTGGGCCAGTGGAATCTAAGAACAGTGAGTTTATTGGGAATATTGCGCGTTTTGAGGGTTTTGTAGATGAGCTCGGCTTGCAAAAAATTAGTCTTGATAGTAACTGCATACGTAATGGTGATTTTAACGTGTCTGTTGGGAGGGACAATGCGGATGCGTTAATTGATGCAGGAGTGACAGCTGTTTTTTGTGGGAATGATCTTATTGCAATTGGATTTACGCGTCGTGCGCGTGAACGAGGAAAACGGGTGCCGCAAGATATTTCTGTAATTGGGTATGATGACGTGATGACTGCATTTGGGCTTGATTTTGACTTTACAACAATTCGCCAGGATGTGCATGAACTGGCCGTGCGTAGTTGTGAAGCGATGCTCAATGGTACTCACTTGCAAAAAAATAATAAGGCTACGCAGATTTCAAAAATTACTATGCTTCAACCTCAATTGGTTGAACGCGATACCGTTGCAGTCGCGGTGAAATAAAGCGAATGCGTTGTGCGCTGCCTGCTGGATACAGGTACATCGTACGCAAAGAACCAAGGGTGTTCTAGGTGACTAGCTGAGACTTTCATTTTCTGTCGCAACCATAAAACGCAGTATATTCCATTACGCTCCATGAGCGACACGCTCTTGACTACTCCGTGTTTTCAAATCGACAGAAAACTGCTAAATTATATATGGTTAAGCGTTTAACCACGAAGGTCACAATGGTATCTGGTATCTTCAGATAATCAGGGCCTGAAAGGTATGAGCGTGAAAAAATGAATGGCATAACTAGAAAAATGCGCATCAAGAAACTGGTAGCGCTAAGGATTTAGTTGTGTGAATTGAACGGATTAAGTAATGTACACATGCTGTGTACATGCGAGATACGAACAAGGAATGAGCGGAATCAAAGGAGACTTCGATGGCCAAGAAGATTATTTTGGATTGTGACCCAGGTCATGATGATGCAGTTGCTATTTTGCTGGCTGTGGGCAATCCAGAGATTGATTTATTGGGCGTAACAACTGTTGGTGGAAATCAGAGCATTGAAAAGGTGACATACAATGCTCGTGCTGTTCTCGAAAAAGCGCATGCGACAGATATTCCAGTGTATCGTGGTGCTGGTCGCCCGATTGTTCGTCCAGCTCAGGCAGCTGCTTCAATTCACGGTGAAACCGGTCTTGACGGTGTAGAGCTTCCTGAGCCTACAAGGCCTCTTGAAGATGAAGGTGCAGTTCAGTTCATTATTGACACAATTATGCGTGAAGAACCAGGTACAGTTACCCTCGTGCCAACTGGCCCATTGACTAATATCGCTTTGGCCGCACGAATCGAGCCACGAATTGTTGAACGCGTCAAGGAAGTCGTTCTTATGGGCGGTGGCTACCACGTAGGAAACTGGAGCGCGGTTGCTGAGTTCAACATTATGGTTGATCCTGAAGCAGCACATATCGTATTTAATGAGCCATGGAAAGTAACAATGGTTGGTCTTGATTTAACTCACCAAGCATTGTGCACACCTGAAATCCAAAAGAAGATTGAAGGCGTTGGTACCGATTTGGCGATGTTCGTTTCGGGTTTGATGGACTTCTTCCGTTTAGCATATAGTCAAAATCAAGATTTTGTGGATCCTCCAGTACATGATCCTTGCACGGTCGCATATCTCATCGATCCTTCCGTAGTCCAGACGCGTCGTTGCCCAGTTGATGTAGAACTTACTGGAACTTTGACATTGGGCATGACTGTTGCTGATTTGCGAGGCCCTGAACCAAGTGAAGAGGAATGCCATACTCAAGTTGCTACAAAGCTTGACTTCGATAAGTTCTGGAACTTGGTAGAGGATGCAATTACTCGAATCGGCTAATAGCTTCAAGCCATTCATAAGTAATTACAGTAAATCCAAGAAAATAAACGTATACAAAGCATAGCAAGGCATGATACACATGGAAAAGAATACTGTTCTCGATATGCTCGCCCAACTTAATGGTGCTGTAGCGGTTGTCGGTTCTATGAATGCGGACTATACGGTTCGCGTTCCTCGTTTCCTTCTACCGGGGGAGACGCTTGAGGGTGGAGCTTTGGAAATTCTTCCTGGCGGTAAATCGTCAAATCAGGCTGCGACCGCAGCCAAGCTCGGAGCGAAAGTGACGATGTTTGGGGCACTCGGAACTGACTCAAATGCTGACTTCTTAGCTGGTAAACTCGAGGAAGCTGGGGTAGATACTAACCGTATCGCTCGTCTTGACGGTCCTTCAGGAACGACTGTAATTACAGTTTCCGAGGCCGACGGAGAAAATACAATTGTGTATTCTGCCGGCTCGAATCGTAAAGTTACACCTGAATATATCCGGGAAAATGCGCAGGCATTAACCGATGCAAAGGTACTCGGGTTATGCCTTGAGTCTCCTATGGAAACTGTGATTGAGGCAGCGCGTATTGCTCACGAAGCAGATATGCCTGTATTGCTCAATAATTCTCCATTTATGGCAAATCTTCCACAGGAGCTTATTGATAATACTGATATCTTGCTTGCCAATGAACATGAAACTGCTCAGATCATTGGGATGGATGATGACGGCATCGATTGGTCTACTTTCGATTGGGAAAGTATGCGCGTTCGTCTAGCTGAAATGGGCTTCCATAAGGTCATTATTACGTTAGGCGCTTTGGGATCATGTGTCATTGATGGCGAAACAATTACCCGCGTTGATGGTGTTCGCATCAATCCTGTTGATACAACGGGTTGTGGTGATTCCTATATGGGTACTGTTCTTGCAGGACTTGCTAGCGGTTTCGATTTGACTGATAGCGCACGTATGGCAGCGTATGTGGCAGCGTATGCAGCATGCGGTTATGGTGCGCAAGCGTCATATGGAACCGTAGCACAAATTCGTGAGGCCTTTTCTCTCTAACTCAATTTCTCTAGAAGGTCTCCCACTATTAGGGTTCTTTCGTTGTGTTTCCATGTGTACAACGAAAGAACCCTTTTTATGCGAATTTAGTAGATTATCGTAATAGCTTAGAATCTCTTCTAACCGCAAGAAAATATGTAATAGTACATAATGCTAAGTTGAAAATCGCGATGAAACAGTTCATATACTGACCAGTATGAGCGGTAGTAAAACCTTCAGTTATGTGATTTATGTCAGTTAGTGAATCGCTGAATAATACTGCGATACAATTTACAATCAGGAGAAGAATTCCACACAGAATCAACAGGATCCTAGACATGTGAGCATTGAAATTCCTTGCATACCATAGAAGCAATAATGAGGGTAACATACCCCCACAAAGAAGCGCGACGAGGGAATACTGCCAACTGCCAGACTCAAAAATTACAGTGCGAATGCTCAGTGATACCGTTAAAAGACTGAGAAAGAGTATTAAGCTTGCAAAACCGGCATGGACGTTATCGTCATGAGTTGTGCATTGGGTAATGATGAAAGCACATACAAGCAGAAGAACTGACGCGACTATAGATACAATTGGGGTAATTCGCGTCCCATCGGTTCCAGCATAATCAATATCGAATAATGTTGCTCCGGAATGGACAAACAAATCCACACTTTCAATAATTGTCATCGCGCATACTGAGAATAGTGACAAGTATCGTAAAAGTTATCTGAATCGTGCGCTGAGTGATATGCGATGAATATATAAGCAGTATGAGCGGTACGCAGAGGCTGCATATAAATGGTGCTATAAATGACGGGATACGTATGTAAAAAGTAGTGTTTGCATTTAGCTGATTAACGGATAGAACAATTGCTACTAGGAGCAGCGCTGCAGATATAGCAAAAGTGAAGGCCGGTATAGAAGTCAGGCTGTTTTTTTCTGGTGTGAGATATGTGACGACATAGGTCTTCACTTTCTTTTTAATTGTTGAATATAGGAAGAAGATTTATGCCATATGTGAGATACCGATAGATTGCCATGTGCTTCATCTGCTAGCAATATAGAATACTAGCAATATGGAATATGATGGCGGTGAAGCACATGGTATATTTCAGATATTCGGAAATCAAAAATCAAGAATCAAATATCAAGCATCAGGCTGTGTAGAAGGAAGCGTAGCAGAAGGTGAGATAGTTTCACCTTGAACAGGAGCTGGTGCCGGAATCGGGGCAGACGCTGGCACTGGATTTAGATTGGGAGTATGAACAACCTCTTCAGTTTTTCTCAATCGAGCAATAGCTATAGTGACAAGTACCGAACCGATGCACATTAATATTGTCACGGTTGCGTAGAGAGGACGCCATATGAAAGAGCCATAATCGTAGCGGGGGCAACCGAATGTGTTACATAATGTTTCGGAGAAGAGAAAAACGGTGACGGAAGCGATAATAAAAACGACGTTCGTAAGAGCTAACCATACTTGAGTGTTACCAGAACATACTCGAATCGCATATCCAAGAAGAATAAATGGCACTACGATTCCGCTGATGAACAGAGCGAATCCCGTGATATCGCTTTCAGTAAACGAACGCACAACCATCAGCAAAGATGCTGCGACTCCGATGATGGAGAAACATATCATACGAATAATTTGATTGCGAAGTTTCATAGTTCTCACCTTCCTCTTTAGGCATAGCGACAATCATCGGATGATTTGTTCTAACGTGTCCGTACACGAATCGTGTGATTGCGGCTATGCAATTGTTGATTTCAAAATCATCTTTATCGTGATTCTAAAATCATTTCATACACTGCTGAGTATATGAAATTGCCTCTATTGTACTAGTAAAGAACAATAGAGGCAATGAATGAGAGCTGGCCAAGTTGCGAGAATGCTCTCACACTCTGTGATAGCCGTATATCTCAGAGTGTTTTTCTTTTATAGTCTCGCGAGCAACGTTGAATATTAATCCGCCTGATGAGCCAAACGGTTAATGAGTTCAGGGTCTCGTGTAGCGCCCTTGTCGGCAGAGCGTGCGAATGCTGCATAGGCCTTGAGAGCAAGAGAAACTTGACGATCGCGATGTGGTCGGTAACCATAGCCATTTTCAATTTTCTCTCGGCGTTCAGCAAGTACGTCGTCTGGAACATCTACATTAATCGTTCGATTCGGAATATCAATAACGATTTTGTCGCCATTTTCTACTAAAGCGATTGGGCCACCGGCTGCTGCTTCAGGTGCGATATGGCCAATAGATAGACCAGATGATCCGCCAGAATATCGACCATCGGTGAGCAGAGCTACTTCCTTACCAATGCCTTTTCCCTTAACAAAGGAAGTAGGGTAAAGCATTTCCTGCATACCAGGTCCACCCTTTGGGCCTTCATAACGAATAATAAGAGCTTGACCAGGCTTTAAGGTGTCATTCAAAATGACTTCTACAGCCTGTTCCTGAGACTCGACGACAAGTGCTTCGCCTGTAAACTTCCAAATGGATGGATCTACGCCTGCGGTTTTAACAACGCAACCATCAGGAGCGATATTTCCACGAAGTACTGCAAGTCCACCTTCAGTCACAGATGGATGCTCAATATCATGAACGGCACCATTAATATAATCACGATCGAGATCATCGAAACGAGCATCTTGGCTTAAACCTTCATGCGTGCGAACTCCGCTAGGGGCAGCTGTAAAGAGATCTAATGCCTCATCAATAACAGTGTCGCGGCGGATGTCCCAATCATTGAGCTTCGCCTCAAGAGTTGGATAATCCACGGAGTGTACATCGCGATGGAGTTTACCTCCGCGATCCAATTCGCCCAAGATTCGGGTGATGCCACCAGCACGATGAACATCAGAAATTTCCCATGGTCCAGATGGGCTTGCTTTACAAATGCAAGGAACTGTATGGGAGATACGTTCAATGTCTTCCAAAGTGAAATCGACATCTGCACTTTGAGCAGCCGCAAGAATATGCAAAACGGTATTTGTAGAACCGCCCATAGCAACGTCCATAGTCATAGCATTTTCAAAAGCATGCTTTGTCACAATGGAACGTGGTAAGACGGATTCATCATCCTCATGATAGTAACGATTAGCAAGCTCAACGATTTTCGCTCCGGCTTTTTCAAACAATGCCGTACGAGCCTTATGATCTGCCAAAGTCGTTCCGTTACCTGGAAGAGCTAAACCAAGAGCCTCCATCAGACAGTTCATAGAATTAGCAGTAAACATACCTGCGCATGATCCGCATGTTGGGCATGCAGTACGTTCGTAGGCAAGCAAATCTTCATCAGAAACATTATCGTCTGCTGATGCATACATAACGTCAATCAGATCAGTACTCTTTGTCGTACCGTCTGACAGAGTAGTAGTACCTGATTCCATTGGGCCGCCAGAAACAAAAATCGTAGGAATATTCAGACGAAGGGCAGCCATAAGCATACCCGGGCTGATCTTGTCACAATTAGAAATGCAAATTAATGCATCAGCGCAATGCGCATTAACGGAATACTCCACTGCATCGGCGATGATGTCTCGGCTTGGCAAAGAGTAGAGCATGCCAGTGTGGCCCATAGCGATACCATCGTCAACAGCAATAGTATTGAACTCGCGAGGAATGCCGCCCGCCTGTTTAATTGCTTCGGAGACGATGCGTCCAACCTTATTAAGGTGCACATGTCCTGGAACGAACTCAGAGAAAGAATTCGCAACAGCAATAATTGGTTTGCCGAAATCCTTTTCATCGACGCCTGCAGCGCGGTAGAGCGCGCGTGCTCCGGCAAACATACGACCGTTCATAATTGTTTCTGATCTCATCTTCATACTTCCATAGTAATAGGTAGAGGTGTCCTTCGCGCGTTTCGTTCACGTAGTGGAAAATTAAGATTATGATTTTCGTCACAACGATGGGGAAGTCGATTGGAAGAGGATCACAACATTCGAGTAGATTAATAGAGTAAGCAATGGATAAGTAAGTGAGATGCGTGATTGCGCGGTTTTATTAAAATTCAGATGAGATTCCAATATTATTTCAGCGACGGTGCAGATGGAATTCAGGTAAAATCCACAGTGAATGCATGCGGGCACTCTGTAATAGTAAGCATTGTCTGATAACGGCGCTACCTGATAACTACAACTAACGCAGCATAACTAAGCAACGTAATAACTACGCTTACCGAATAGTTGTGTTTATACAGTGGTATGAGTACACTTATAAAGACTTGAGATAGACTATTTCGTGTATTGGAGAAAAATGGCACTGGGAACTAACCCTGAACCACAGGGACTTGTAAATCCACCATTGGATGAGCTTACTGAGCACGCAGATTCAAAGTATGCATTGGCGATGTTTGCAGCTCGTCGCGCTCGCCAGATTAATTCTTACTTTACTCAGCTTAATGAAGGCTTGTTGCAAAACGTTGGTCCTCTTGTAGAGTATCAGAATAATGAAAAGCCATTGTCGATTGCTTTCCGCGAGATTAATGAAGGATTGCTCGAAGAGACTTTGGGTGAGGACGAGTAAACTGACGAATACGCTGTCGCTTATGAACTCTGTATCGCTTACGATATTCGGGTTTGCGAACAGCAAGTAATTGGTTGAAAACTATACTTTATCCCGCGTTGGCGTTTAACAAGCTGATGCGGGATTTCTTATCGAAGAAAGGACTTCGAAAGTATGACAAAGCATGATGATTGCCAGCACGCTCAACACATTAAGCACAACGATAATCAAGATATTCACCTCTTTACATCCGAATCTGTAACTGAAGGTCACCCTGATAAGGTGTGCGATCAGATTTCGGATGCGATTTTGGATGCTTATTTAGCTGCAGACTCACATGCACACGTAGCTGTTGAAACTTGTGCAACAGCGGGGCAATTTGTTATTTTTGGCGAGGTGTCGTCTAGCGCACATATCAATGTATCGGCCGTTGCTCGAAACGTTCTAGAACGTATAGGTTATACTGATTCTCGCATCGGAGTTGATGCGGCTACTGTGGGAATTATGGAATCAATTGTGGCGCAGTCATCAGAAATTAACCAAGGGGTTAGTGCTGAAGCTAGAGCACAGATGACAGGTGCAGGCTCTGTTTCGTCGAATGAACAACGATATGAGTTACAAGGTGCGGGCGATCAAGGGCTCATGTTTGGATATGCGACGGATGAAACTGATGTATTAATGCCGCTACCCATTCTCCTTGCGCATAAGCTTGCTGCACGTTTAGCATCCGTACGACATAATGATATTGTTGCACACCTTCGTCCTGATGGTAAAACGCAAGTGACGGTTGCTTACGATAGCGATGAGAAACCGCTATACGTGGATACAATTGTGGTGTCAACGCAGCATGATCCTGAAGTTACACAAGAGTGGATTCATGAGCAGATTCGTATCCATGTAGTTGAGCCTGTTTTGAAACAGATTTGTGGCGATACAATCTCGCATGATAATTTCAGGCTACTCGTAAATCCTACGGGCTCATTCGTTAAAGGTGGTCCTTCGGCTGATGCGGGTCTTACTGGTCGCAAAATCATAGTTGATACCTATGGCGGTGCGGGACATCACGGTGGTGGTGCATTCTCAGGCAAAGATCCAAGTAAAGTAGACCGCTCTGCTGCCTACGCGGCTAGGTGGGTAGCTAAGAATATCGTTGCTGCTGGGCTGGCTCATCGCGCGGAAGTACAGGTAGCGTATGCTATTGGTGTAGCTGATCCGGTGTCGATTTATGTGAATACATTTGATACAGAGAATGTATCTCGCTCTATTATCGAAGCAGCTGTTAAGAAGGTGTTCGATTTAAGGCCAGCAGCAATTATCGATGAATTGGGTTTGCTCTCGCCGATATATTCGAGAACTGCTGCTTATGGACATTTTGGACGACCTGAGTTTAGCTGGGAGAATACAGATTACGCTGAGCAACTTCAAGATGTAGTATCTGAGTTAACACAAGAAAATACTGAAGGAAAGTAACACAGAAAGCCTAACTCGCTGAGTTTGCAGTTAATTCCGTGACGAGTTTTGAAGTTATTTATGTGCTAGGTTCAATCTCGTTCTTGAGAGGAAGAAAAATTCATGGATGATAACGCACGCTTGATTCAACAGCCTGCCTTAGATGGTTTGGCTGTTAAGACGCGTGCATCGTCAAAGAAACACACTGATGAACGCACTATCGCTCAAAACGCTCCAGCAACGCAGCTGCCTATAGCACGCGTAGTTCTTGATGTACAAACTGCTCATTTAGGACAATTTTTTGATTATATTGTTCCTCAGAAATTTTCTGAAATCGCGCAACCAGGAACTCTTATCCGTGCACGTTTTGGGAATCGACGCTGTACGGGTGTTATTTGGGAAAGAGTTCAATCGAGTAACGCTCCTCAATCTGCCTTAAAAAGTATTGAAAAAGTACTATCGCCGCATACGCATATTAGTGCTCATATGCGAGCGGATATTGAAGCGATTGCAACGTTTTTTGGTGGAAGTCGTGCAAATATCGTTCGTTTAGCTGTGCCTCCACGTGTTGCAAAGGTGGAGCAGGAAATATCGATTGCATCACGATCGGGAGCATTGGTTGATGAACTTTCTGAGGGGGTACGTTCTTTTGCACGTAACACCGAAGAAGAACTTGTTCAGTTATACAGTGGAATAACTCAAGTAAGCCGAGCGATGAGCATGACTAGCATGAGTTCACATATCATATGGGACACTTTGCCAGGGGTATCTCAGTGGGAACGCGATTTGGCGTGGATTGCTAGTACAGCCCGTATCCAGGGTAGACAAGTAGTTATGGTTCTTCCTGATATGCGACATGTGGAGCAGATATCGCGTGCTTTAGACGTGGCCGGTTTTAAACAATTCACTTCCGACAACGCTTTAGGAAAATGGCAGGGGAATTACGTCATTCTTAATGCATCTCTTCCAGCAGCAGATAGATATCGCTCATACCTTGCAGTTGCTCAGGGACTCGTTGGATGTGTAATCGGTACTCGCGCTGCAATGTATGCTCCTGTGGGAGCAAATGCTGTGTTCATTTCATTTCATGACAGCGTATATCAAAATTGGGATGGTTTTACCCCTTATCCCAATGTTCGTGATGTGCTAAGCATTCGAGCTAAGAGAAGTAACGGAATAGTGATAAATGCTGGGTACGTGCGAAGTATCGAAAATCAATGGCAGGCTGAGCATAATGAGAAGTCAGTTATCGAAGTTCATGGATTGAATGCAATTATTTCTCAAAGATGTGCATGGATACGCCACTTGAATAAAGAGGAGCTGGAGAGAATCGCTGATCCTGCAATTGGTGCACGCGTACCGTCTGTTGCAGTAAAAGTCCTACGTGATGCAGCTGAAAGAGGGCCAGTCCTTTTATCCATACCAGCGAGATCGCAATCAGCTGTATTATGCTGCTCATCATGTAGAAAAGTGGCTCAATGTCGTCGCTGTCTTGGACCGCTTATGCCAGGAAACACATCATCGAATGGACGTCCAGTATGCCAGTGGTGCGCCTCGGTTGCTATGCAATGGTCGTGTAGACACTGTGGTAATGAAACCATACGTTTGCTGCATGTAGGAACCGAAGGAACTGCTCAGGAACTGTCCACATT
Source organism: Alloscardovia theropitheci (assembly GCF_004332295.1). Classification (GTDB taxonomy): domain Bacteria; phylum Actinomycetota; class Actinomycetes; order Actinomycetales; family Bifidobacteriaceae; genus Alloscardovia; species Alloscardovia theropitheci. Next base: position 27,456 of record NZ_RXLP01000002.1, on the reverse strand, counting down.
GGTCCCTGGAATCCCAATAGTAATATCGACTCCACATATGGCTCGTGGCATCGTGAACGAAATCAGTGATAAACCTGCTTTAGTTATTGCTACACCTGGAGCGGAACCAATAATTCGCAATCGTGAAAATGGGCAAGCAATGGGGTATCAAGCTATTGCCATTATCGATGCGTGGACGAGTTTATATGGCTCATCTCTTGATCAAAGAATTGATACACTTACCACATGGAGCCAAGTGGCTGCAATGTGCGTTCCTCGAACTCAAAATGGGCAGGTTCTTATTCTTGGAGAGGCTGACCGCAGTATCTCACAAGCATTGATGGTGTGGGATAGTCGAATACTGTCTCATAGAGAAGTTGAGCAGGCTAAGCAAACAGGCTTGCCGCCATCGACAAGTGCGGCGCTTGTCTGGGGAGAACGAGATAGCGTCAATCGTATGGTAAGCGCAGTCGAATCTGATTTTGGCGGACTTCCGCTTATAAAGACAGCAATGGGAGAATTGCCATCTGTCCTCGGTCCTGTGCCAAAGGCTGTACCGCAAACATTAAAGCAGCAGTATATCGATGGTTTGTATCAACGAGTGCAATGTGTAATCCGTGTTAGTCGTGAAAATTTGCCGCACTTAGTGCGTTCTTTGCATCAAGCACAAGCGCGTCATACTGCTGGGCGTAACGCACCAGAATTACATTTCCAAATTAATCCGAAGAATCTCATGTAGGATGATAAGAGAAATATTCTTACAGGATAATGGATGGACGGATATATTGGAAGTAGCGGTAGAAGTAACGGAACGGATAAAAAACTGAGAAATTACGAGAAATTGCGTAAAATGCTCCATCGCGGAATTGAGAAATACGGATTGAAATAATCTATATTACGATGAAAACGATGAGAGTAATGATAGATTGTGAAAACTTTCAAACGAATGAGAGACTTGAGAATAAACTTGAGAATACTGAGGAGTTATTATGACACGAATTCTTTTTGCAGGAACACCGGAGGTTGCGGTTCAGCCACTACATGCATTATGTGAAGCTGGCGGCGATATTGAGGTTGTGGGTGTATTGACTCGTCCAGATGCGCCACAAGGACGTGGGCGAAAACTTACCCCAAGCCCAGTGAAAAAGGCTGCTCTCGAATTAGGATTGCCAGTGATAGAGCATAAGCCGACATCTCCTGAGTTCTTTGAGTCACTTGACGAGCTCAAACCAGATATGGCAGCTGTAGTGGCATACGGAAATCTTCTCAAACAAGAAGCTCTCGACGCGATTGCCGGTGGATGGTACAACTTACATTTTTCCTTACTGCCATTGTGGCGTGGGGCTGCTCCTGTCCAACGAGCTATTTGGGCTGGCGATGAAATTACGGGAGCAACAGTATTTCGAATTGGGCCGGGTCTTGATGACGGGCCAATTTTAGCGCAGTCGACAGTGACTATTGGCGAACATGAAACGTCCGGACAACTTCTTGAACGCTTATCCAATGATGGCGCTTTGCTCCTTCGGTCAGCCCTTCAAGGCTTGATAAGTGGTCACATTACTCCACGCGAACAAGAGGACGGAGTGTACGAGCATGCAGCAAAAATTCATCCTGTAGATGCTCGCATACGTTTCGATGTCCCAGCGTTTGCAACTGACCGTCAGATTCGTGCGTGCACGCCTGAGCCGGGAGCATGGACAGTTCTTCATAATGGGGATGAAGAGACAATTAAGCTACACGTTATTGAGGCTCAGATTGATGCGGATGCGCAACAATTAGAACCGGGAGTACTTGCTGTAACTAAAAAGCATGTATGGGTCGGTACTGCCACATATCCGCTGGAACTTTTAGCTGTTAAGGCACAGGGCAAGAAGCAAATGTCTGCAGCAGATTGGGCACGTGGAGCTCGTTTACAAGCAGGAGCATATTGTGAGTAAAGCTAAAACTATCGCGAAATTAAAACGTCGCGGAAAAATGCCTGCCCAGCCAGCTAACGCGCGTTCAATAGCATATTCGGTCTTAACTAAGCTCGATGAGAATGACAGTTATGCAAATTTGCTCTTACCTAAAACCTTGAGCTCGGTCAATTTAAGCGATTCCGATAAAAGCTTTGTTACAGATGCAGTTTATGGGACATTACGGTGGAGACTTTTCTTAGACAGTGTTATAGAAGCTGCTCACAAGAAACCGTTGCGAACGATTAATGCAAAGTTGATTAATGTAGTGCGTCTCGGCGCATATCAATGGCTATTCATGAATATCGCAGAGTATGCGTGTGTCAATGAAACTGTTAATTTAGCCCGTAAACGTGTGGGGGCTCAAACGAGTGGCTTTGTAAATTCGTTGATGCGTAAAATCGTCTCGTACGATCATCATCAATGGGAAGTTAATATAACCTCGCGTATCCGTAAAGCTGAAGGCATGAGTGACGAAGACCTTAGAATTGCTCGCCAAGCTGTTCGCTTTTCGCATCCTCAATGGGTGGTGCGCGAACTTAAAGATGCATGGGATGCAGCTGGTTATGCGGATAATAATATTACGGATAATGCGGATGATGGCGTTGGTACATTAGGAAATCAAGAATCAGCGCGGGCATGTGAGAATCCAATTGATGCGATGCTTCGAGTGGATAATCAACCTCCAGCAGTGACTCTATGTGTGAGGCCGTCATTGGCAGATATAGATGAAGTCTATGACGATGTAGAGGAAAATCTGCATGGTAGTGCGCAACAGGGAAGTTTATCTCCTTATGCATTACGTATCCGAGGTGTAAATCCACAAAATATACAAAGCGTACGGGAAGGGCGTACAGGAGTTGAAGATGAGGGTAGTCAGATTGCGGCATTAGCATTAACTCTTGCGACGGTAGAATCCTCCACAAGCGGCGCTAATGAGCAATGGTTAGATATGTGTGCTGGGCCTGGCGGGAAAACTGCTCTTCTCGCTTCGATTGCATCTCAAAAAGGTGCGAAGATTAGTGCGAATGAACCACACGAGCATCGTCGAGAATTGGTTAAGGATAATCTCAAAGCTATAAATACGTCAACAATTGGTGAGATTACAGGAATCAATGGTGTGAAATTTGGTGAGCTTAAGCCACAATATTTTGACCGAATTCTCGTAGATGCACCTTGCTCGGGACTTGGAGCTTTGCGTCGCAGGCCAGAAGCTAGATGGCGGAAAAGTCCGGATAGTATTGGTCAGTTGTCACAATTACAGCACGACCTTCTGGGCAGTGCGCTTGATGCTTTGAAACCTGGAGGAGTTGTAGCATACGTTACCTGCTCGCCAGTTTTAGCAGAGACTAGACATGTAATTGACGCAATTCTTTCTGAGAGACCAGATGTCAGTAGGGTAGATGTGCCGTCTATTATGGCGAAGTTGAATGCGAATATTCCTCTTCCGGCAGCGAAGATAGACGACCAACCTCGCGATATGCAGCTCTTTGAACATATTCATGATACGGATCAGATGTTTATTTCAATTTTGAAGAAGAATAAGTGAGTAGATAGATAACAGCAAAGGCTGTGGAGTGCTACAGTAAGTAAACGCAGTTATCGCAATGCGGAAGCTTGGAAGCTCGGAAACGAGGAATATCTAAGCACGGAAGCACGAAATGCAGGACTTCACAGCTCATGTGCATACGTTGGATGTAAAGAGCATAAATACGAGCATTTAGCAAATGCTCGTTATGAGATGCTAGCTATGAAACCAACTACGTATCATAGAACAGCTTGCGTATCGATAATGCGCAAGGCAAGGGATAAATCCCGCTCATCAATATGAAACGGAGCGGCCTGACGGGTTATTGGTTTCGCGCAGAATGCAATTCCGATACCAGCTTCTGTAATCATAGGAATATCGTTAGCGCCGTCACCAATAGCAATCGTATTTCTCATATCTATATCGTTAAGAGCTGCCCATTCTTTCAGCTTGCGAAGTTTGGTTTCTTTGGTAACAACATCTGAAGCTAAGGTGCCATCCAATACTACGCGACCATCAACGCTCATCGTGCCTAATGAATGCGCGTAGCAATAATCAATAGATAACTCCTCAACGAGTTTATCCGCAACTTCATGGAAACCGCCTGATACAACGCCTACTTTCCAACCACGATGGTGAGCGGTGTCAATAAGTTCCCGGGCGCCATTCGTTATGTGCAGAGTGTTAAAAACATCGTCGAAGATGCTCGTAGTCAATCCTCGAAGAAGATGAACTCTTTGAGCGATAGCCTGTCGAAAATCAATTTCACCGTTCATCGCACGTGCAGTAATAGCGCTAATCTGATCACCTAAGCCGCATGTTTTGCCCAGCTCGTCAATGACCTCTTCTTCAATAAGGGTAGAGTCGATATCCATAACGAGCAGGCGTTTCATGTCATGAGAAGCGTTCGAGATGGGATTGCGTGTAATCAGTGCCATGACTCGATATTAGCTTAAACAAAGGCGAGATGGTGAGTAATTCCACATTGCGATAATCTTTTAAGAAGATAATGCGTGTACGCAGTTGTCTCTGTATAGTTAGCGTATAGTTACATATATCTAACTGGAGTTGTGATATAGCTTTACTGGAGCGGCTATGACGAGTAATTCCATGCAGTGAAATTTTACTGTGAAATCTGACTATGTAAATTTCACTGCGAGATTTTACTGTGAGACGAAACATCATGGCATGTCATAAAGCGTAAAATGGCATAGAACATTTGCCAGTATTGGAACGGCATTCCAACGAAGAAGCAGATATGCCCATCTGAAGAATCGGGAAGCTTGTACAGTGGATATGCGCATAGGAGGAATTATGCAAGCAGAAGATCAGATTAACGAGATGACCACACATATGGATCAGCTGCGTCAGCGTAATCATTCATTGGCTCAGGCGTTACGGAAGGCAACCGAGCAATTACAAGAAGCCCGTGAAAAGATGAGTGCACTGAGTAATCCACCTATGACTCGTGCTACTTTCGTACGAATTGATTCTCAGCGTACGGTGAAGGGTACTTCACTAGTTACCGCAGAGGTAATATCTAATCATAGACATCTCGTGGTTAATGTCGCGCCTCAGGTTAATGCGATGCAACTTCGAGCAGGACAAAGTGTCCTCTTAGATGAGAACATGCGTGTTGTGCGAGCTGATGATTTTCTAGCCATAGGACGTGTCGTAACAGTTGTGCAAGTCCTGGAAGGTATGCGCTTACTGATTCGTGATGTGAGTGGTAATACGAGCATAGTTCGTCGAGCATATACTTTAATGAACGAGGTAGTCGAACGCGATGATACAGTGATGCTCGATGACAGCACTGAATTCGCTGTCCAATTGATGGAATCAAATAAGGCAGAAGAGCTTCTTCTTGAAGAATATCCACAGACTAGTTTTGAGGATATCGGCGGATTGGATAAGCAAATTAGCCAAATCCAAGATGCAGTACAACTACCGTTTGCACATCGAGATTTATATGCATTTTATGGGTTACAAGGAGCTAAAGGAATTTTGCTCTATGGTCCTCCGGGCAATGGAAAGACGTTACTTGCAAAAGCTGTAGCGCATTCGCTGGCTCAGGATTCTCGCGGAGCATTCCTTTCAGTCAAGGGTCCAGAAGTTTTGAGTAAGTTTGTGGGTGAGGCAGAGCATATGATTCGTATGGTCTTTGCTCGCGCTCGCGAATTGGCTTCTCAAGGACAGCCAGTAGTTATATTCATTGATGAAATGGATTCATTATTGCGTACCCGTGGTTCTGGCGTTTCCTCTGATGTCGAGACGACTGTGGTTCCTCAATTCTTGGCAGAACTTGATGGCTTAGAAGATCTGAAGAATGTTATTATTATTGGCGCATCTAATCGCTTAGATATGCTCGATCCTGCTGTTTTACGACCGGGACGATTGGATATTAAAATTCCAATTGGCTCACCAAATAAAGTGGCATCTCGAGCTATTATTTCCCATTATATTGATGCACGCATGACAGTTGATTCTAATGTGGATTCACTGGTAGATTCAGTAATTGAGGATATCTTTGATCCTACGCGAGTCATTGCGCATTTGCACTGCGACGATGTAGTAATGCAAATTCATATGTGTGATCTGATCTCGGGAGCGCATTTAAAGAATATTATTGATCGTGCAAAAATGAAAGCAATCAAAAAATCCCTCGTTCACGATGATATGAATTCGAACATGGCGGGCTTGAGCGACACAATTGATAATTCGAAAGATAAGTTAATAGATAAGTCGAATTCCGCAGAACCATCAGAAACTTTAGACTCGCATCAACGTGTGCTTCTCGACACTCAGATTATGCATTCCGCAGTTCAAGACGAATTCGTGGACATATACAATACGTGCGCGCATACTACAACTCAAGGATGGGGAATGCTCCTTGACCTAGGAGGACGTTCGATTCGTGCTGTAAGCATGGAGGAGCTGTAAGGATGGGGGAATTAGCGTGACAGTAAAACGCATTATGGGCATAGAAACGGAATATGGAATCAGTTGTACAAGCAATTCGGCCGCTCACGAAAATCATGCCTTGCTATCTTTTGAACAGATTCAGGCAGTGGCGAAACGTAACCCACATCTTCGTCACGTCATGTGGGATTACGGTTTTGAAGATCCGGTTCATGATGCTCGCGGTTTTCATATGCCACGAGCGCATGTGAATTCTGATTTACTGACTGACCGCGAAAATTTTCGATCGACAAATGTGCCTCAACCAAATGGAGCAAGAATTTACGTTGATCACGCTCATCCTGAATATTCATCGCCCGAGGTACTGACTCCGCAACAGGCATTAATATATGACCGCGCAGGCGATGCAATTATGCATGAAGCAGCGCAATCTACGCATGACGATTCAAACGCACAATTACCGCTTACCCTTTATCGAAATAACGTAGATGGTAAAGGATCGAGCTGGGGAAGTCATGAAAATTATCAAGTTAAACGTGCTGTTAGCTTTAATCATTTGGCAACGATTTTTACGACTCATGCGGTTACGCGGCAAATCTATACGGGCACGGGGCGAGTAGGAATTGGGGAGAAAAGCGAAAAAGCTGGTTTCCAAATAAGTCAACGAGCTGATTATTTTAAGACAGACATTGGCTTGCAAACGACATATGATAGGCCAATCGTTAATACCCGCGATGAATCGCATTCGACTAGCGAATATCGTCGTTTTCATGTCATTACAGGCGATGCGAATAGAATGGATGTACCTGAAATTCTTAAATTAGGAACGACTAGTCTTCTTCTGTGGGCACTTGAAGAATGCGTGCAGCGTGAAATAAGCTATGATGATTTTTTGCAATCTATGACTTTGAAACATCCAGTGAATGCTATGCATGAGGTGTCACATGATTTAGCTCTAACCCACGCACTTGAAATGTATGGCGGTGAAGATCTTACAGCTTTTCAATGCCAATTACGATTGCGTTCGTGGATTTATAGCATTGCTGCAGCTGTGTATGAAACAGACTCGCGTGGAGAGCCATTGTGGCCAGATGATGAAACGAAAGAAATTATGGATTTGTGGGCTCAGGCCCTTAAAGATATAGCGCAACTCATTCATGCTGATGACAATGAAAGACTTACTCTTAAAGAATCTGCTGCGCGTTTAGAATGGTTCGCTAAATGGCAAATTCTAGAATCGATGCGCCGTCGAAAGGAATGTGCTTGGGATAATCCTCTTATGCAAGCAATGGATATCTCCTGGGCGCAAATGGGTACCAATTCATTATGGAATAAAATTTCATCTCGTACGCAAAAAATCGCTTCGGATGCAGCTATTTCTTATGCTATGGGAAATCCGCCGGATAATACTCGTGCATATACACGTGGTATGTGCTTGCAAAAATATGCACCTTATCTCACAGCGATTTCTTGGGATTCAGCTATTTTTTCGAATAACGAAGCCGACAAGCCAATCGTGATATCGTTAGCAAATCCGGCACAACACACGCGTGAAGAAATGACAGACACGTTTACGGCTGAGCATAAAATAGAAGAAGTTTTATCGCGACTAGCGTAGGGGATGCGCAGACTTTCAGGGAGGAATTTATGGATTTGCAGCAGATTGCTATGCAGGTAGCTAAGATTGCTCAAGATGCTGGACGCCATGCCGCACAAGATCAGCTTACTCCTCATGTTTTAAAAGCTGCGTCAGCAGATGACGAGGAATCTCAAAAGAAAAAGTATTCTTCTGATATTGACGAGACAGTTGTCCGTTATTTGCGCGAGAAAATTACTGAGATTAATCCACTTGATGGTTTTTGGGAAGAAGTTGGCTCTGAGCGTGTACCAGGACAGTATTACTGGTGCATCGGTCATATTGACGGGTCTATTAACTACATGCGGAATATGCCAGAATGGACTATTACTGTTTCTGTCTTTGAGATTGGCGACGATGCTCAGGCTACGCCAATACTTGGTGTAGTGCATGCCCCTGCATTACATGTCACATATGTAGCTGCAAAAGGATATGGTGCTATTCGTATCCGTCAATCAGCTCTCGGCGACAAGCGAGAAGCGATTATGCCAACGACGACAGCAAGTTTGAAGGATTCCGTGTTGTGCTTTGGTATGTCATATTTCCCGAGCGAGTCGATGCGCGCCTTAAAAACTGTTTCGGCACTTGCAGGGCTACCATCAGATATTAAGCGTATGGGTCCTGCATCACTGGACTTATGCAAGGTAGCTGATGGCACATATGACGCATACTTTGAGCCATCTCTTCATTCTTGGGATGTGCCGGCTGTTTCAGCTGCTGCAGTCATAGTGTGGGAGGCGCAAGGGTATTTGAGGCAGTGGGATGGTTCTCCAATTAGTTGGTATCAAACTAATGATGTCATCGCTTCTAATGGACTCGTAATCAACGAATTGCAAGATTATTTGCTTCCACAGTCATGACAGTCATGACCGTTATGACAGTCATGATGCGAGAGAAGTGATCACTAATCAATGATTGCGAATTGTGCGGTTATCATATCGAGTGCGATGATAACGCGATAGTGATCATGATGGTGAGTGCAATGGTAAAAGTAGCGAGAACGAGAAGTTAGATTATTGAGCATATGAATTAGTACATATGCGAGTCATTGTATCAACGTGGAATTGAGGGGAAGACAATGCCTGAATCTTATCAGTCAACGAATGATTTTACACATAATTCTGGTAGCGCGCAGTCTCAGAATATGTATACATCTCATCAAGAGAACAATGAATTTAATATGGACAATGAACAGATTGCTACTCAAGGTAGTGATCAATTTTCTGAAGCAATTTCAGATCTAGATTCCGTTCTTGATGACATAGAAGCAAGTCTTGAAGAAAATGCCGAGGAATACGTCAATAGTTTTGTACAAAAAGGTGGACAGTAGTGCCTCAACTTCGAGATAGTACCCATAGCCTAGAAGAGCCGACGTCTAACGAGCTAGTCGGCTCACGTGACATTACCGGTATTAATGATGGCGCCAGCGATGTGAATGCCAGCACCGTAGATGATACAGATAGTGCTAACGATGATAATGAATTAAGTAATCGCGCTCATGGTCTGCCGTTTGAGCGCATTTTCGGTATCGAAACCGAATATGGTGTAAGTGTTACTGGGCAGAGGCCTGACAGTGATATGCTTGATGCTTCCCATGTCGCATCAGTTATCTTCGAGCCAATTGTTAGTCAGTCACGCTCTACGAATACATATATTGAAAATGGTTCAAGGCTCTATCTTGATGTAGGGGCTCACCCAGAATATGCAACTGCAGAAGCTCGTACAGTTACTGATGCTGTCCGATTAGATGCAGCTGGAGAAAACCTTATGGCCGCTTTGGCACATCAAGCAGAACGTGCGCTTCGCGAACGAACAGGCAATGAAAAATTGCGTGTTCATATGTATAAAAATAATACCGACTCGCAAGGTAATTCCTTTGGCTGCCATGAAAATTATCTTGTACGGCGACATGTACGACTCAACGATTTGGAACAAAGCTTCATTCCATTTCTGGTTACTCGGCAGATTTTCGCTGGAACTGGTGTAATTCGCGCTGGTCAATTCCAGATTTCGCAACGTGCGGATTTTCTTGAAGATACTATCTCTTCGGCAACAACTCGTGCTCGCCCTATGATTAATACTCGTGATGAGCCTCATGCTGATTCGCGAATGTATCGAAGACTTCATGTCATAGTGGGGGACTCTAATAGAAGTCAGAAAGCATCATGGATGAAGATGATGTGTGCTCATCTTGTTCTATGCATGATTGAAGCTCAAGCGCGCGGAGAAGATTATCGGTTAACTCGATTTGCTATGCAAAAACCGGGTGAATGTGCGCGCTCTATTTCGCGTGATACAAGTCTTTCAGCTCAGATGACTTTGATATCTGGGATGCAAGTTACCGCAATCGATATTCAACAAGGATATTGTGATGCTGCAGGACGATTTATCGCAAGACATTACAATGATTTAGCCCAAGATATGCGAAACGATATGATTGCTTGCGTGGAATTATGGCATCAAACTCTCGAATCCTTGCGTCAAGGCAACTTTAGTGAATTATCGAGCTGGGTTGATTGGGTAGCGAAATATCAATTGATTCAATCAATAAAAAAGAGAAGTGAAAATACTCAGAAACTGAATGCAAACGATGCTACACAGGGCACGTCCGAGGGCGATGGTGAGACGAGTAGTACTTCCTCGGCAAATAATTCTCAGGTAAATAAGTCTCAGACAGATGAATCTCAGACAATTAAATCTCAGACAGGTAAGAGTGCAGTTGATGCCCGAATCTCTCAAATCGATTTCGCATATCATGATATAGCACATGATGATGTTATCGGTGCGTTACAAAAAAATGGGAAAATAACCCCTATATTTACCTTGACGGAGATACGTGCTGCTCGGCATAATCCACCGAGCGATACGCGCGCATGGTTGAGAGGAAATTTTATTCAGCAGGCGCGTAAGAATTCTGTTCAGTGGTCTGCTGATTGGACGAGCATCACGATGCTTGGCAATCGAGAACGTCAGGCGATGACAGTTCACCTGATTGATCCTTTTGAGCATTCGCCAAATGAAGAATACGATGAATTTATGGGAGAAATTTTGACTTCTCGCAAGGATGATCCAATGCTTCCGTTGATTTAATCTGAACTGAGTTGATCTGAAATAGTTTGAACTATTTTGAACCGAGTCGGACTGATTTATTTTTTGCTGTAAGAAGCTATCACGTGATATAGCCCACGTACAACACAAACTTCTACGTTTTTGTGGGCTCTTATAAAACCTTAGTGATATTATTGTATATGATTCATTTTTTAGACAACGCCTATGCTGTCTAAAGGTTTCGTATCCAGTTTCTTCTTGGTAAAGTGGACTTGGATATGACATGCCTATCGTGATGCAGAAATGCGTGGTGAGCGTCATCTGTATTGCAGAAGACATGCGGTTTGTAATAGGTTTATAGAGAGAAAGTGGGATGATGAAAGTATCGTCCATAGGGAAAAAGATTTCATTGCTTGTGGCAACTTTGGTTATGAGTGCTTTGGTACTTGTTCCTGGAGTGCGATCAGCGCATGCGGCAGAAATCAACGAGCCAATTATTACTAGTGCTTCCGTTGCAAGCACACCATTATATAGTGTTGCAGGCGCGACAGTTAAGCTCACAATGGATTTCCAACTGCCAAATAACATCATTCATGAGGGAGATACTTCGACACTTACTCTTCCATCAGGTTTTACGTTTGCGTGGACCATGGACTTCAATGTTGAAGATAACTCTGGAAATGTAGTAGCGCGTGGACATGCTAATACCACGAACCGCACGCTTGTATTGACATATACGAATTATCCAGAGACTCACTCTGATATTCGTGGTTCTATCGAAGCAGCTATGCGCCGTGAAGATGAGACAAGTAATGATTACGGTATGAAAACACTGACTATCAATGATGGTAACCATACTGTCAATGTGAATGGTCAAGTGGACTATCGTCAGTGGACAGGCGATAATCCAAATGAGCGACTTGCTAAGTGGACAACGATTGATCCTGTAAATAAGCAAATCATTTATCATGTTCGTGTCAATGCACACGGTGATAATTTGAGCAACGTAGTTCTCGAAGATACTTTGAGCACTCCAGACGCGAGGTATGCTGGACCAACTCCTAGTGGAGACGAAATGATTTCCATTCAGCGCGGAACATTCGCTCGTGATGCCGTTGGTAATTTCTACATTACGAACGAGCTGGCTAGCAATAGTCCAGAAATCACAGCCGCACGCGCAAGCATTGCCGTTAATGCTCAGCGTAATCATTTCACTATCAACCTCGGCAATCTTGGTACGGATGGTGTGGTTCTTACCTATGCCGTAGTCTTTGGTCATGAGCCAGTTCAGAGCGAAGCGATTAATAATGATGTAAAGATTACATATGGAACTCCAGGACAGGAAGAAAGCTACCATAGCAGAGTTATGTGGCAAACTGTATCTGGTCGCGCAAATGGTTACAATTACACAATTGGCATTAAGAAGACCGACAAGAATGGTAATGCTCTCAAAGGTGCAGAATTTACCGTAACACGTGATCGCTCTGGCGAAGTCGTTGGAACAGTAACCACTGATGACAACGGTGAAGCTACTATTAATGGATTGCTGCGTGATGATTACACCATCACTGAAACCAAGGCTCCTGAAGGATACACTGTTGCAGCTCCAGTTAAGATAAATGGTGCACAGTTCGACCGTAGCTCGCTTTCTGCTTATGTGAATGTTGAGGATGAGAAGGTTCCAACCTCTCCAGTTCCACCAACTGAAGTCTCCACCAAGCCAAAGAAGAAGCAACAATTGAGTAATACTGGTAGTGATGTGACAGCTCTTATTACAGGTGTAGCTATTACCGCTTCTATTGCTCTTGCGGTCTTAGTTACTCGTAAAAAGCTCGCATGATTATTTGAATAATTTATCAGCGTAAATTATTCAAATTGCGCATCGCATGGGGAAACTTATTTGAGGTTTCCCCATTTTTTGTATTAATTTATATTAGGCTGGTGGCTGGTGGCTGGTGGCTGGTGAGGGGTGAGGGGTGGTGAGGCAAGATAGGATGATGAATTAGAATAAAACTCTAGATTAAGAGCGGACGATAGAGTATTAGTATAGGCGAATTAAGAATATATATAACCTTTTTGCAAGTGCGTACCATTTTTCTGGTAAATAACTGGATCGAGCAAATAAAAGTGGTATTTAATTGCAAAAAATATTTTTTACGGTAAATAATTCGATTGGCAGTTTCATAAGCACAGATAGTTTGTGCTTGGGTAATCTAAATATAATTTTGCAAGTGAGTGCTATTTTCCTAAGAAACGGATACTGCGAACAGGTAAAATGGTATGCACTTGCAAAAGAGTTTTTAAAAATATTAAGTTAGTGCAGCCGGATAAGCATATAATTTTGGGGAAGTCTTTCCATCCGGAAATTCTCCCCCAAAACTATATCTATTATTCTACTTAGGAGTAGTGAAGACTAGTTCTCCTGTGCAGCCTTCTTCAACAAAGAACCAGCAGTGAGCTTTACACCCTTGCTTGCTGGAATCTCGATGGTTTCACCAGTACGTGGGTTACGACCGGTGCGTGCTGCGCGCTCTACGCGTGCTACGGAAAGAACACCAGTGAGGCGCAGACCTTCGCCTGTCTGAAGGGACTCTGCGAGTACTTCCTGGAATGCATTAACAGCAGCTTCTGCCTGTACCTTGGTGAGGTTGGTCTTCTTTGCAATCTTTGCAACGAGGTCAGACTTGTTATATGCCATGATATGAACATCCTTCTTGTAAGGGGCTCCAGTGAGGAGCCGTTTTCACACTCTCGATAATACCCGATTTCCTACCCAAAACCGCGTAAATAAGCCAAAAAAGTCGTAATTTTTTTAATTTTTTTACTTAAAAACAAGGTTTTCATCAATTTTTCCATATTTTTTACCCGTTTACCCAATAGAAGTGGAGAAATGAAGGAGAAAATCGGAGCAGATTATTGATTATATGGTGAAGTTAACCAATTTCACTTAAGGACGTGTTATTAACTTAAGCATGAAGCAATCTAACGTGTAGATAGCTGAGTTAATAGCTAAAAAGAATCGCTACGCGGGTCACCTTTACCTACGTAGCGAATTAATCTTGTAAAAGGGGCCCCTCGAGATAGCCCGTGCGCTACAAACCGCTATATCAAGTTCTTTTTGCCCATCCAGCTCATGGCAATTGCACCCATAGGAATACGAATCCAATATGTCATGACTCTAAAGAGCAGCGTTGCAGAAAGAGCAAGTGCAGACGGTACGCCTACGCCACTGAAAGCTACCGTTAACGAAGTTTCTACGCCGCCTAAACCACCTGGGGTTGGAGCAGCAGAACCAATTGTATTAGCAACGAGGAAGAGGAAAGTAGTTTCAATATAGTTAGCTGGCACGTTAAAAGCTTGAAGAGCGGACCAGAAACTCAAACCGAGCATCAGATTTTGGAAGATCGAGCCAGTCGCTCCCAACGCTAGTTTTCCAGGTTGATACAATAATAAAGCTAGTTGGCGTGCAAAATTTTTGATTGGGGGCAGCAATCTTGTGACGATTTGCTTTCTTACAGGTGGAATAAGCATACTTAATGCAATGACAAGTGCAAGAACTCCAAGAACTATAGCAAGAGTTCCAGTTGGCAAGAGTCTGCTTAAACCGTTATTACCAGTGAATAATCCAAGTAAGACCATTACGATAAAAGTTGTTGCAAATTGCACAGCAACGACTGCACTCATAGCTGCGGTGGCTTCAGTATTACGATGACCAGTTTTACGCAAAAAACGTAGATTGACGAAAGCTGGGCCTACTCCAGCAGGCATACTTACAGCAGCAAAACTTTGTGCAATTTGTGAGACGAAAATTCCCACGTAGTTGCGCTTATCGCGATTAGTGTAAGTGCCAAGTGTGAGTGCTGATCCTAACCATGAAGCACATCCAGCGATAAGGCTAAGAACTGCAAACATGGGATTTGCGTGTTGAACGCTTTCTATGACAGCGCGCAAATTAAGTTGAGTGAGGATAACAGACAGAGCAACGACAACGAGGAATGCAGTTATGAAGGTACGAAGATTAAAACGAGATAGTGTGACCAATTCGATATTATCGCCGTCGTCTTCAGTTTTGAGAGATGCCAAACTATTACGTAGAGTCTTCATCAGATTCCGATTCCACGTGGATGATTCGCGAACTGATGAGGGAATAAGCACTTTCTGAATGAACGGTGCGATGGCAGTTAATTTATCGTCATCCCAGGTTTGTCGAGCAGCTTCAACTGTCTCTTCTGCTCCCAAAATAGTAGAAAGCAAAGTTAAAATTTGCACTCGATCTGCAGCAATATTCGATGCATTACTTGCTACGTCACCATTCTCCCAGCCAGCCACAATTAATTCTCCGCGCGCATTGCGTGCTAACGAATTGAGCGAAATATGACGGTGGGTGATACCTCTCGCATGAACTGCATCCAAGAAAGATAAGACATTAGCCACATCATCTTTCTCGATAGTTTGCGGGTCTGCAGGTGTAAGTGCAGTATTTTCCTCAAGAAAAAGAACGGATGAACCGTTGTAATCAGTTACAGCATAAGGGGTAACTGCATCGCGATTGGCGTTGCGCACAGCTAAAAGCATCATCATATGATGATGAGTTATATCGCTTGCAGATCGATCGTGACGAAGAGACAGGCCAGATAATTGTATCCATTGCCACAATTGACGAAAATAACTTACGCCATGGCGTTGTGCGTCAGCAATGGAAACGGTGAAGTGGGAATTATTAGTTGTTGTGAGAACATACCGACGCGAATTAAACGTGACGTCGTCATCGACACTGTATTGATTTAATCGAGTTGAAGTATCTCCAGCATAGATAATACTTTGTGGCTCAAGTCCCACAGATCGTGAAGCCTCGACAATCTTATCCCCCCAAATGCCGATATTAGGTGAACCAATAAAATAGCGGATGATGAGACCAACCATTCGACCGAGAAGTAAGGAGATGACCATTCCTACTAGGGAATTAGCGGAAAGCATGACGAGAATAGCAGCGATAATAATAAGAGCATTCCAACTCCAGCTTAGAGAAGAACGTATCCGGCGAGGGCCTGCACATGTGAGGAATGCTGTTAGACCGGCAAATAATTCCGGCAAAAGAGTTTGCACATTACTTGCTGAACGCAGTGCATCAATGAGTGGCGCGTAACCAGCGCTGGTGATGATTAAAGAAACTAAAACAGCTCCCGTAATTCCTAGCAAAAAGCCTACAATCGAGACGACCGTTTGGAACCATTCTTTATTAATCAACAATTGGGCAACAACGCTGACAATAATGATAGCCATCATTGTCTGTTGGATGAAAGTCAGAGGTAGCGCAAAGAGCCAATCATCAAGGACAGAGCCAACGGTATGAGCGTCTTGCTCGACTCCGCTGGTAACTCCATGAAGATAAATTGACACGACTGCTAGAACAATTGCACCGATTAGCGCGATGGCTGCATTCGCCAAATCCGAAATATCATGTGCTCTGCGCGGTTGTACATCAGTAACGTGTACGTTTTTTGCGTCCATATCGCCCTTCTGCTGCGTCGATTGGTAGGTTCAAGAGTACTTGAACCGTAAAGGCTGTGAAAACCTATCGTCTATGCTCGCGTATGAGCATGAGTACTCATTCACGCTTCGCTCGCACAAGTACGCATAACGTAATGAGTGAGATAAGTCAATTGTAGCCACAGCACTAAATTAGTTCTACTTTAGTTTTCATTACAGAATTCGCTTTCCCAAAACAGTCCGTGAAAATCCACATTTGGTATTTAAAACTATCGAAGGATATTCAGCTAAATTACAGTTCCAAGTTATAGCAAATGTTCTAAGTCTTGCTTGTCCAGTGAAGTGTTTTGTATGTCATAGAAATCGTTGGTATGTTGCCGAACTTATCCATTTTAGGAAAGAACTTGGGGATATAAGTGTATGGCAAATATGTCGAAGAGGCATATGCCTTATGCAATACGTGGTCTTAGAATTATTGAGGGTGATGGCTGTGTGCCATCACCCTCAATAAAAGTGCCAACGAAAAATCCGAGTTCTTGCTTACTGTTCGATGAAATCAACAAGCGTATCAGCTAGGCCGATATACGTTGCGGGGGTTAGGTGTGAGAGTCTATCCGCAGTTTGTTCATCGAAATTCAACGTTGCGATAAATTGCTTAACATCATCAGCTGAGATTGAATGACCGCGCATGAGTTCTTTGACACGCTCGTATGGGTTATCCATACCGTCAATTCCCTTAAGAGCTTGTGCGCGCATTGCTGTTTGAATTGGTTCACCAAGAACTTCCCAATTGTTATCGAGCTCTTGCTCAATTACAGTCTTATTTGGGTGAATCGACTCAAGACCGCCAGAGAGGTTATATAAAGCAAGCATGCCGTAGCCGAACGCTGAACCGACATTTCTCTGTGTTGTGGAATCTGTGAGGTCTCTTTGCCAACGTGATTCTACGAGAGTAGCACTCAGTGAATCAAGAAGAGCACAGGAAAGTTCGAGATTTGCTTCAGCATTTTCAAAGCGAATTGGATTTACCTTATGAGGCATAGTTGAAGATCCGGTAGCGCCCTTGACTGGTACTTGGGCGAAAACTCCACGTGAGATATACATCCAAATATCTTGAGCAAGATTATGTGCGATACGATTGAAGTGGCTCATCGCACTGTATAGCTCTGCTTGCCAATCATGATTCTCAATTTGGGTGGTCAAAGGATTCCACGTTAATCCTAGACGTTGAGTAACAAAACGATGTGACACACTTGTCCAGTCAACATCAGGCAATGCAGCTGTGTGAGCACCAAAGGTACCTGTGGCACCGTTAATCTTACCCAAGTATTCTTGGTTTTCGATAGCGCGAATTTGGCGGCTAAGACGATATACCCATACAGCATACTCTTTACCTAGAGTTGTTGGCGTGGCAGGTTGCCCATGAGTGAGACTGAGCATAGGCAAATCGCGGTTCTCTTCTGCAAGAGTAGCCAAACGGTCAACCAAACGACGTGCTGCTGGAAGCCATACATTTTCAACTGCGCCTTTAATGCACAAAGCGTAAGAAAGATTATTAATATCTTCGCTCGTGCACGCGAAGTGGACAAGAGGCTTCAAATTACCTAGCTGCGTCTCATCAAGCACTTCATGTGCCCCGTCTAAACGACGATCAATGTAGTATTCAACTGCTTTTACATCGTGACGTGTTACCGCCTCAATTTCTGCAAGCTCTTCGATGCTTTTGTTATCAAAGTCAGTGACTATAGAACGCAAGTAATCGATTTCTTCATGAGAAAATGGGCGAACGCCTGGGATATTAGACTCGCCACCCATGCCATTAGCAAGCTCAATCATCCATTCAACTTCAACGTGGATGCGTTCTCTATTAAGAGCTGGCTCGCTCAGATATTCGACAAGGGGAGCAGTAGCCGCCTTGTAACGGCCATCGAGAGGACTTAATGGAATATGAGGGGTGATATCAGTTAAGTTCATATTCCTAGCCTACGTCATGCCATAAACGCTTACAACATAAATTTATTCATAAATTCGACATGTGAAATACAAATTCTCATCCATTTTCCCTTCTGTAAACTTGCGAAAGTGCTCATTATGCTCGTTCAGCCCATCACTATCGAGCTCAAGTGCGTTCCGATATGTGGCTACGTGATAGTTCATACCATGAGACAGTTCATGTTTAGGTGTTGAAAATGGAACATGACTGGATTGCGCAGCCGATGGTGAATCTGTTATTTTCCCACGAATTGTTAACCAATGCGGATGGGAAGGATTATTCTTTCCATCTAAGTTAGATACTAATTCATGGTCAGTTTCGATACTTGTAACCCAAGTTTTCTGTGTATCGATTGGGTGATTAGCTACCGGCGACCCCGCTGTAACCACATGAGAAATCTTATAGGGGACAGTCTTATCGCTTGCGATAGAAGCTGCGACGATTCCTCCTTGTGAATGGCCGATGAGTGCGACCTCATCGGTTTCTTTAATTCCAGCTTGAGTCATGGCTTGAAGCACTGCTTGTTGACTTTCTGCCTGAGCCCGAGTGGAGGCATGTGATGCCATGAGATTAATGTTTTGCGCCCAACCAAAAGGCGAATCTTTATGCCCATCGGTTCCCGGGATGGTGACTATCCATGAATGAGTATTATCACTATGGGTATAGCGTTGGATAGAAATAGTGGCGTAACTGTTACCGGGCTGTCCTATGGAAAGACGTTCAAGATTACTGAGACTGTCGGAAAGACTGTGCGATTGGGGGAGTGGCTTATGCACAGTAATTGGATTGACTTCTAGACTTTTACCCTGATACACAGTGCGTGCCATACGTGCGACGGGAGAAAGTGCTTGAGCTGCTCCGGGGATACCGTTTCCCTGGGAAACGTTATCGCCAATTCCTTGAAGAACGCTTTGCTGAGCTTGTGCATTATTCGTAAGAAAGCCTTGAAAAGAGCCCCTATTCGAACTAGCTTCTTGTGATATGCTCCAACCGCTGAGAGCTAAAGCCATGGGGAGTGGAGAAATCCCCATGGCAAGGGTGACAAGCGATTGAAGTATCCGAGATGTCTCAGCTTCGGCATGAGAGTATATATCAAGACTCCTCTCAAGATTGTCGGTAATATTGCGGGTCCTATCTGCGATATCTGTCAAGACAGTGCGCAATTGGTCGCTATCTTGAAGTAGACGTGCTGTTTTTATATCGTAAGTGTGTATGTGAGTGGGAGCTACGCAGTTAGACAATACAGCGAGCTGATTATGTGCATAGGAATAACACTGCGCATAAGCACTAGCCGCATCAATGAGCTTTTCTGAGAAACTGGTCAGTATACATGCTAACTCATTAATTTCTTCAGGGTCTTCAATGTGAGTCACGCCACCGTATATGTATGCTGACGTAAATGTGTGTGAATCCATACGAACACTTCCATTTTGTAATGCGAATGGGGGGAGTAATGAGAAGACATGAGGAAGGATGAGAAGACATGCGTTCAGACGTTTTGCGCGGTACGCATGGAAACCAACGAAATAAGTTCTGAAATCAAACAGTCCAAGGAAACACAAACTGTATGAGTTTTGCTGTATTTTACCCATCCGTTATATAACGAGATTGAATAGATTGAATTTCTTCACTGCAATGAATAGCTAAGCTTGCGATTTCTCTACACTTATTTTTGAAATTTTCACCAGCAATTCCATCCCAATGCACTGCTATACATCGTTGCAGCGCATTATTGATATCAGAAAGAGTTGATAACGCAAGACAGTGTGCGCTTAATGTAACGTAGCGAGTTTGCTCGTATAATTGCGCGCATGTACATGTATTTTCCATGTGTAATTGTCCAGTAGTTTGAAGGATTAGACGAAATTTATCTTTCTCAAACTGATCCAATGTACGCGCACTAGAAGCATCGTCCCCATTATTAGCTACGCAAGCTTGGTTGCTATCAATCGTAAGCGGAAATTGTGGTGAAATTCCTAAAGATCTTTCGAAATATGTACGAGTCATGTTTTTATTGTTACACGGATAATCTGTATGGAACGAACTAAAAAATTAATGTGAACGAATGTGGAAAAACTCCGGTTTGTCTAGTGACTACGCAATATGAAAGATGGGTGTTTTATTGCGAATGCCGTAATAAAACACCCATCTAAGAAGAGTACGAGCAAGAAGAGTATGAGTAACTACCATGGCTTTCGTGTAGTTGTCTTAGGCTGTTGCGGATTGTACTCTTGCTGGTTCGTCGAATTATTATCCGTTAAGGTCTTCATTCTTTCTTGAACATCCGCATCAAGGCTATTCGAATTATCTGACGACTGCGAGTTTGAAGAACTTGAAGAATTAGAAGATTGCGAAGATGCGTTAGTCGAATCTGAAGAATTACCGTTGGAATCATTACCCGCATTGAGGTCGTCATTAATCTGTTTAGTTAACGCCTCTGACACGGATTTATTATGTCTGACGGCATCGCGAAGAGAGGGAATCTGCAGCCACTGCAATGAAGCAGCATCGGAAAATTGTGAGTCAGTTTGAGCTTGATTCGCAGCTAGAAGCTCTAGATCAGGATTGCTCTGAGAATACTGAGAGATTGCAGTATTAAGCTGCTCAGTTGCCTGGTTATATGTACTTGCTATGAGTACATTGACTATTACAATGATTCCAGCGCAACTAAGGAGAATTGCTGCAATAATTGTGCTAACGCGGGACAGAAGCGAGCCGCGGCATTTCTGTGCATGGGCTGGATTCTCTTTACTGTTCGGATGAACAGTAGCAGAGGTCGAAGTTTTAGATAAAGTCATAATGTCAGCAACTTTCGTGAAGTGAACATCCAAGCAAACAATTCCCATAATCCGATAATGGTAAAGATAATCGCCACTGACCATATAAGAGAAACCGGTCGTGTAGTTTGACGAGTAGTCGTAATGAGGCGATATCTATCAGAAGAGTCCTCAGAGAGTGCATTCTTAAGAGTTGTCGTGCTATCCGTATGCACATATGTTCCCGATACTTGATCAGCAATTGTTTGCAAATTACTTTCACTCATCTGAGAAATTCCATCACTGCCTGTGTCTGGATCTTGTACCCAACTATTAGCCTGGCTAATCTCAGAAACTGTATCGGAGACAGAAATACCTGAAGAAGATTGAGGAATGCGGCCACCTTCTTGAGATCCTACGCCAATAATAACGGCGTTTTTTGTATACGCACGCAGCCCGGAAAAACTCTTAACTGCTTCACCAGTGGTTTGCTCACCATCAGTAATAATATACAAAATAATCGTATCTTCAGGATGGCTCTTTTGCGTCTGACTCATAGTTGTAGTCAAAAGATTTAAAGGTGAATCAAGACTTGAACCAGTAGAAACATTAGTCGGCTCAGTTCGTAAAGTATCTGCCCAAGTTTGGATTGCACGTGAATCTGGCGTAAGCGGAACAGAGACGGTTGAACTAGCTCCAAAAGTAATAGCTGAGAAATTCGCGTCAGGATAGTGATCCGTAATATCGTGTACCGCATCACGCGCAGCGCGAATTCGCGTAATAGATTGTCTAGAGCCATACTGAGCATCGGCGACCGCCATCGATCCTGTTACATCGACAGCAATAAAAACGTCCGTTGCATTGACTGCGCGTATTGTTGAAGATGTATACGTGCTTGGCCCCAGAATCATCACAATAGCCACAACAGCTAATATCCAGCGACGTGCAAGCATCCATACAGTTGCATCGTTATAGACGCGTGAGCGCGTAAATTTTACGGTATGCCAAGTAATCGTAGCCAGTATGACAATGATGACAATTGATGAGAGCACCCATCCGAATACAGGAATAAAAACTAGTGACATTATCGACGTATCCTTCCTGCAGCAATCACGAATACTAATAGCGCAATGATAGAGATGAGAACGATTAAGCCTGGTGCGTCAATAAGGCTGCTGGAATCGTCGTGAAGCTGCGGTCCAGATTTGGTAGAAGTGATATCACGAACTATGTCTTCGACGGTGTCGTTGGCATTTAGATCGACATAAGTGCCACCATTAGCTTCAATAGCGGTTCTCATGTCTTGTGCTTCTTGAGAGTTACTTGTTTGGTTTGAACCGACGTATAAAGCGTCCACATTAATTCGTGCCTGATGAGCGATTTGTAATGCTTCATCAAGTGTAAATGTTTGTTTACCTGATGGCACATTATCCGTGGCTAAAACGATTGAGGCGCTTCGAGCATTGCGTGCTGACGAATTTTCTAATTGAGGTAGCATCATAGTGCAGGAAACTAATCCATCGCCAATTAAGGATGTTGAATTTTCAACGTTTTGCGTTCCATGAAGCCAATCATTTACTTCTTGATATTGCTCGTCGCTCATAGCGTCAATAGACTCTTGAGTTTGCACTCTACTGAGCAAATCATACGCATGATTGAGCTGATTCGAAATAACAGAATAATCATCTGTAAGAGGGAAAACAGTTTTAGAAGTAGAGTTAAAGATACTCAGCCCGATGCGTTCGCCGTGAAGATTATTTACGAGTTGTGAGTAGGCAGCAATAATTTGCCGATCATACGCCAATGCTGACCCTGAGACGTCCAGGCATAGAATGATATCGCGAGACGAATTATTTGCTTGCTGAGGATTAATTGTTGAAGGGCGTGATACGAGCAAACTCGCGCAAAGAATGCTTACCACAAGAGTTATAACAGCAATGATGCTTCCTCGTTTATATCGTGATACAAAGCGTGAGGCATCTGATCCGAGGTAATCATTTTCGATGTTGAAGACAAAAGCGTCACGTGCGGAATCGGCTCTAGGCCTTTGAATATCAGTATCAGTAGCTATATCAGTATCAGTAGATTCGGAGCTTTCCAATTCTTCATCACGATGTTCTAAACGTGTAACAATGTAGCGAGCAATGATGATAGCGAGAAGAATGACAAAGGTAAATAGTAGACCGGCAATAGGCCAGGTAAGCCGTGTCGGTAAGAATGTCTGTAGTGAGGTGAGGAATGTATTCATTAATCGTCCCACCTTTCGATAAGTGCATCAACCCAGCCACAAGCTTCTATTACTGTGGTGCTGGCACTGCGCGTGTGAGTTGCTTCGAAAGCAAATTCGGGTGGATATAATGCCTCAATAGTTGTGCGCAAGAGATTTAATCCATGAGAATTCTTGAGAGCGGGTGAAATCTGAGATGATTGTGCCAAATCGGTGAGCGTGTGTGATGTGACATCAATTCCAAGTCGATCAGAAGCAAATTGACGTGCGATTTCAGCAAGTCGTCGGTAAGCTTCTTGTTTACTAATATCGCCTGCAGTATACTCGGTCTCGACATCGCGTACCTGTGCCTTATAAGTGGCATTGTCATGTCGTGATGATTGAACAACTTTACGTTCTTTCGCACGAGCAGGAAGAAATAGAATAACAGCAATGATAATGCAAGCAATTGCAAGAGCAAGAACAATTCCAAGAACGATAAGGAGCATAGACGTATTAAATACGCTGGACGGTGTCTGGTTAAATGTGGCAGCTTGAGGGATGCCATGAAAACTAAGTTCACGAATATTCAAACTACGTAGCGGAAGTATAGTGACATTTTGCGCGAAAGATGGTAAATGAATCATTATGCAGCAACCTCGTTTCCTGCATTTATTGAGTTCGCTGTGCTTGCCAAGCTTGCTGTGTTAGCCGAAACTTTAGCAACAGAAAGAGCGCGTGTAGAGGAAGAATGAGCTAACGAAATGCGGTGGACGAATTCATTAAACATAGATTCGCTCGAATCAGCGTTAAAGAGAGTCGCACCCTTAGACGTTAACTGGTGATCTAATTCATGTACTGTCATATGCCGGGATACGTTAATTTCATCTCTCACTACGGTATTTCTCATAAAAGCTGGCACTCTTTTACCCGTAAGACCATCATAAACAGCATCGAAGCGCGTAAAACTTTCAGCGGGATTGACCGATGTCACATTTATGACGACAATCGGATGAGTTTGTGCTAAAAGACCTACGGTTTCTAAAGATGTATCATTCCATGATGTATCTGAAGTGACCATGATAATGAGGGAATATTTATCGCGAATATGCCGCGCATAATCAAGCATTGACTCCCAATCGCTTGCATAAGGCATGGGATGGTGTGCAATATTATCAAGCAGTGCATCGCATTCGAGATATCCGCCCGAAAATGGCATTCGGGTTATCGAATGCGAATTACCAACAACAAAATTCACATTGTCCGCGCGCTTTAGAGAGAGCATCGCGAACATGCGCAGCGCATTCATCGCTACATCAATTTGTCGCTCTGCTGATGGAGTGCTCCCTGTTAATTCTCTACCGGTATCAATAAGCATCCACACGTTGCTCGTAGCGTTGTGTTCTTTTGACGCAACAATTGGAAGACCTGCGCGTGCACTCGCTTTCCAATCAATTGCACGCGATTCGTCACCAATCACATACGGACGCAGATCGAGGAAATCGTAGCCTGAACCGCGACGATTGCTGTGATGCTCTCCCTCGACGATTCCCATAGCTTTTCTCACAATTGGAAGAGTCAATCGAGGTCCTAATGCCTCAATCTTTCTGCGAATGGGATCGGATGTCGTATGTGCTACCACTAAATATCCTTTGGCTGTGTGTTATGTGCTTTGTGCTGTGTCGGTGCGTATTTATGACGGAATATGCAATATGACCAATGATGTATCGTTCATGCGGTCAGTTCTCATAATGTGCGCTCTGTTGTAAGGAAACCGAGGCAATCTAGACGAATCATGCCCAACGCTCATTATGAGTTGCGGTACGCGAAGTTATGGGTTTTATGGAACTGGAACGGTCGATACGATAGTGTCAATTACCTGATCTGCGCTAATACCATCAGCGAGTGCTTCAAAAGTCATAAGAATACGGTGTCGCAATACGTCATGAACATGTGATTTCACATCCTCAGGGATGACGTAGTCGCGACCACTCATCAAAGCTTGTGCTTGTGCTACTCGAACTAAGCTAATGGAAGCACGAGGAGATGCGCCTAATCGAACGAGCGAGGAGAGACCCTTGATAGGATGAAAGCCTGCACCACGCGAGGTTGAGATAAGATCAACGACATACTTTTTAATATCGTCACTGACGTGAACACTTCGAGCAGCGCTTCGCAAGTATGTTACATCGCTTAAAGAAATTGTATGAGTTGGATCATTATCGAATGACATGCTATCGCTGGTCTGATTGCTCAGCATAGAGAGCATATTTACTTCTTGGGCGGCTGTCGGATACGTCATAACTGTCTTCATCATGAATCGATCCATCTGAGCTTCAGGAAGATTATATGTTCCCTCTTCTTCAACCGGGTTTTGTGTAGCAATAACCATGAAAGGTTGTGGAAGAGCGATACGCTCGCCGCCGATAGTGGTTGCTCCTTCTGCCATGGCCTCGAGCATCGCTGATTGGGTTTTTGCACTTGAGCGGTTAATTTCATCAAGAAGGACAATATTGGCATGAACAGGGCCAATTTGAGTAATCATCTTTTGAGTTGCGAAATCAAAAACCTGTGTGCCGACGAGGTCAGCAGGCATGAGATCGGGAGTGCATTGGATACGCTTGAATGTTCCTGAAACGCATGAAGCCAGAAGACGTGCAGCAGTAGTCTTTGCTAATCCTGGAACGGATTCGATAAGGATGTGTCCGCCCGCTATCAAAGTAACGATTAAGGATTCACGTAAATTTTCTTGTCCTACAAGGCCTTGTGAAAAACGTTCGCGCATACGTTGAGCTAATTGCATAGCGCGCTTCGGATTTTCAGGTGTGCTAGGAGTTGACAGTGTGCTTCCAGCAGTATGAGCGCTGGTACCTGTACGGGGTACAGGGGGAATTGAATTGAGCGAATTTTGCGGTGTATCTGAAAAAAGTGCCATAGTTCAACCTTAGGGTATAACGTGCATATGTACGAATTTTTGCGCTAACTGCAAAGCAATCTGCACACTATATCTGCAATATCTACATATGTATACCAATATATAAGCAATTCGCAAATGATTTCTGGACAATTTTTAGAGTGGTAAATCGTTGTGTAATGTACTCAAACGAAGAGATCCAAACGAATAGTATTAAGGTAGTTGCCAATTAATAGGTGTGGCGCCTTGTTTGATAAGTGCTTCATTGGCCCGTGAGAATGGGCGAGAACCGAAGAAACCTCGATATGCGGATAACGGACTTGGATGAGCTGACTCAATAATAGTCGCGTTAGTGAGAAGCGGCTTGAGACTGCGAGCATTACTTCCCCATAAGATCGCAACGAGGGGAAGAGGTTTACCTGTTGCGTCCGTTCTTGAGTTAAGTGCTGTAATTGCTGCTTCGGTAATAATTTCCCATCCCTTACCTTGATGCGAATTTGCGCTTCCAGCTCTCACGCTTAGTGATCGGTTGAGCAGCATTACGCCTTGATCAGCCCATGGCGTTAAATCACCATTGGATGGTGTGGGTACATGGAGGTCATCTACTAGTTCTTTATAAATGTTGATAAGGCTCTTCGGTATTGGAGAAACCTCAGGAGAAACGGAAAAACTTAGACCTACAGCATGTCCTGGAGTTGGGTACGGATCTTGACCAACAATGAGGACCTTTATGGAGTTAAGAGGGTATGTGAAAGCTCGAAGAATCATTGACGCCGGTGGAAGGGTTTGAACTCCATGAGAGTGCTCGGCTCGCAAGAAATTCCCCATATCGTGAATACGTGTCTCGACATGAGCGAGTGCTTGTGCCCATGAAGGGTCGATGATGTCACTGAGAGGTGCGGTTTTTGGATTTAGTAGTTGTTCGCTCACAGTAAATATTCTAACTGACGTTACAGAATACCCTAGAAAAATGGCTAAAAATAGCCTCTGTTTCGCACAAAAGAATTACTGAATGGTTAAAAATTGACCAGC
>NZ_RXLP01000009.1 GCF_004332295.1 Alloscardovia theropitheci | reverse complement strand
AATGAATATAGCAAATGTCGAATATGACGACTATACAGTCTACGATGCTAAACGCAATCATGTAGTTAAGTATGGACCGCATAGAAATAAGGTTTTGGGTACTTTGGATGAGGTGGTGGATGATGAGTCTACGGGTTTGAGGATGTATGTGGTTAAGACGGATGATAAGCATTATTCGGTGTTGTTTCGTGGTTCTGAGGCTCCGGGTAAGGCGGGATGGCAGAAGGATTGGTTGGATAATGATGTGCCGATGGCTGATAAGATTTTGTCGGGGTCTAAAGGTGTGACTCCTCAGTTGCGGCAGGCGAGTCAGTGTTTGAATCGGGTTATGAGTGAGCATAAGTCGGCGTCGTTTGAGGTGTATGGGCATTCGTTGGGGTCGATGAATGCGCAGTATGCGATTGCGAATGTGAGGGAACCGTCTCGTATTCGTGGTGCTTTTATGTATGAAGGGCCAAATATTTATTCCACGTTGAATAAGCAGCAGCGTGAAACGGTTGCCAGGCTTAATAGTAGAGCTCATGATTATGTGGATAGTAAAGATAGCATAGCGTTGGGGTTTAGTGATTTCTTGGGTAGTGTGGGTCTGGTTCATAACGTGTGTTCCAAGGATGTTCATGATGTGACTAAGCAGCATATGTGGGGTGGCTATCAGTGGAATAAAGATGGTAGCCTCATTGAGGGTAAGCCTGATGTGGGTGAGATGAAGCGGGTGATTGACTCGTATCGGCGTGTACGGTGTGCGTCGGGTATGACGCCTGTGAAGCAGTTTATGCTGGATTATATTCAAGCTGAGTATATGATGAGTGCTTTAGTCTCTGATACTTGTGACATGCAGAGGGCTATTGAGCGTGAGTATGAGCATATGCGTGCGTGTGTGGAGCGTGAGATTCGTTCCGCTCTAGCTATGATGCATACGCAGTTGTATGCTTTGTCGGACGAGGAGATCGAGTCGGCTATTTATCAGGCTGGTGTCAGTGAAAGTCAAGTATGGGATCGTT
>NZ_RXLP01000005.1 GCF_004332295.1 Alloscardovia theropitheci | reverse complement strand
ATTTAATTCGCCCCTTATCAGTCAGCGCATTCGGATCTGCAGAACGCAACTCATCCTCAATAAGTTTCCTCCCCTCACTACCAGTAACCACCGAATACATATAACCCTTCTCAACCAAACCAGGCACAAAAACCACCCCCACAACACACACAACAACAGTCAAAACAATCAAAATAACGCGGTATTTCCGCACAAAACTCTTAAAAGCCATAACTCATCACCTTCTATAACTGTACAGCTGCTGCGCTCAATTGAGATGTAACACCCTTACCACCAGTAAGAATCTTATCAACCATCGGCACATCATTATCCAACCAATCCTTCTGCCAACCATCCTTACCCGGAGACTCAGAACCACGAAACAACACAGAATAATGCTTATCATCCGTCTTGACCACATACATCCTCAAACCCGTAGACTTATCATCAACAACCTTGTCAAGGGTGCCAAGAAGTTTTTTATGCCCATTCTCCCCAAATCTAATCGGCTTGTGATGCTGCACGTCTATTTTTGTGTAATTATCGTATTCGATTCGAGCGATATCTACACGATCCTTCTCCGAAATATTATTCATAAGTAATAGGTTCGCCTCCAGCTCCTAAATCATCGTATAAGCGATCTGCTTTATTCGAATAATGAAATTCATACACCTCAAGAGTTCGTGCAGCATTGTCCCGTTCAAAAAGCATCGTCACCCACAAATCAGGATCATTATTAAACTCAACATCTACCATAATCCCTCCCATAGGGTTATGCTCAATCGTATCGGTCAAAATACGATACGACTTAATCCGCCCCTTAGCAGTAAATGCGTTCGGATCTGCAGAACGCAACTCATCCTCAATAAGCTGCTTACCTTCAGCTCCCGTAACCACCGAATACATATAGCCCTTCTCAACCAAACCAGGCACAAAAACCACCCCCGTAAGAAACACAACAACAGTCAACACAATCAAAACAACACGGTATTTACGCACAAAACTCTTAAAAGCCATAACTCATTACGCACCTTTACCAATAGAATCAAGCTGTTTAGCATGCTGATTCACACTGTCCTTGATACTATGAGACCATTCGCCTTTAATCGCTGAGTCCATCTGTTGCATATCATTATGTATATTCGCTTTTGCTTCCTTGCTATACTCGCCTGCTTTATGCTTAAATTCAGCTACTGTAGAGTCTAAAATATCTTGAATAACAGGGATGTATACTTCGCTCAATAAATGATTCAGCTGCCACAGCAACTCTGTCGACTCTTCTCCTCCATCAGCAGAGCTACTATATGTTTGTTTAGTAGTAGCCATAATTGAGACTCCCCTCTTTCTTTCAAGCAAGAAAAACTATTCTTCTAAATCTCTCAATTTCTTATGATAATACGCTTGAACTTCATCTTCATCATTATCAATCTCATGAATTGCTGTTCTCATTCGGGCATCTAAGTCACGCTCAGCTTCTCTCGTAATGGACGTTATCTTGTGTGTAAAGTCATTTTCGTGGACCGCATGATGCTGTACATACCAGATTGCTGCTTCCGCATATTCACTCATCTGAGTATCAATCTGATACTGCTCCTCGTGTAAAGCATCTCGTTTCTCTTCAAAACGAGCCTGAGCTAGGCGTTGATCCCGACGCAGCTGATCCGCAGATTCCAATATGAGCCCCTCAATATCCTGAATTCGTCTATTTCCAATTTACTCTTGCCCATAACGTTATGAGTAAAGAATCCCAATTACTGAGAAGGCTAATATTCTTATACTCATAAATGTTCTCTACAACGCATCAAAGCGCCCCATCTGGGACGCTTTGAATTGATTAAGTAAGAAAATACCACTCCATTGCGCAGTTATCGATTATTATAGTTTCGCCCGCTAAAGTCACAACGAATACATAATTTCCAATAATTGGACTGTTATTCTGTCAATACCTTAACAGTTATAGCTTTGCTATGCGCAGATCTTTAACGACCGCGACCAAATGCACGAAGCTGAATTCCATTCCAATCTGGACCGACTGTTACAGGAGTAGCTGCGTTCATGCCAGCTGTCTTAGCAGCATTTTGCAAGGTATTTGGACCTATCGCTCCTTCACGACCTGGCTTTGGCGTGAAGACCCAGAATGGTGATCCTTCATTAAGCAATGACATTGCGTCCATAATAGTATCCGCAAGTTCATCCTCATCATCGCCATCGCGCCACCACAATATGACGCCATCAACGCTTGAATCGTATTCCTCATCGACGAGTTCCTCACCAAGGTACTCTTCTAAGAGAGAACGCAAATTTTCATCTACATCGTCGTCCCACAGCCATTCTTGTACTACATCTCCTGGCTGGAAACCGAACTCCTGTGCTTCCTTTTCTGTATTAGACACATCTTGAGCATAACAAATCACTGGGAGAAATCGACAACTTTGCCCATGTTGGCTGTGTTTTCCCTAATATTTTCCTTAATATTTCGATATCGATTTTGTTTATTCTTGTCGATTTTCAGTAATTCTTCATTCTGAAATGCGCTACTGTGATATGCCTATTCCTTACCAGTTTTCGTAGCATTCGATTCCACTGAGCATCCGCGTAAAGCACTCGTTTCACCCTTGCCGATTGAAACTAAAGTCTCATACGCTTCATCAATGTTGTCGACAGCAAATACTTGAAGTCCTTGTGGAACATGTCCTACTACTTCGTCGCAGTTTCCTTGAGGGGCAATGAAATATTGGGCACCATCTCGCTGGGCTCCAATCATCTTAAGCTGAATTCCGCCAATTCTACCTACTGAACCATCACTTTCAATCGTGCCCGTACCAGCGATAATCTTTCCACCAGCTTCATCCACAGGTGTAAGTTTTGAAACAATCCCCAAGGTATACATCATTCCTGCCGATGGACCACCGATGTCGTCTACACTAATATCGACTTTTGCTTTTGACGTATCAATATTTAATTTATCGTGCGCAAAAGAAAGTCCAACCTTAATAGCCGAATTTTGCGCCTGCGACATTTCATTATTTCCCTCTTCTTCATACTGATCAGCCGTAGTATCAACACTATAAACAGCTTCTTGTGGAAGCACTGCCATCTGAGGATTAAACCATGCATAGATGGCCATAGCAGTTGGCACGCTATACCCAGGCACACCGGTAGCTGATACAGTAACGAGACGCATCTCACCTTTATCCTTATACGTCTTAATTCCAGAAATATCTATCATCTTGGTATCTGAGTCAGTGCTAACATCGCCCATTACATTTGCTGTCGGGCCTGGCATTTCAATAGCAAATGGGCTTGGCGAAGCAAGCATGAAACCAAGAAGAATGATAGAAACTACTGCAAGAAGCAATCGTCGATTCTTTTTAGGAATACGCGTCGTGTTTCTAGGACTACTGCCCTCACTCGTAGGGTCGCTACTGTGTTCGCTTGCATTGTCGCTCTCGTTTTCACTACTGTGACCACCACTACTGACAAACGAATTATTCTGCGTACTCGGAACAGGGAAAAATGCCATTTTCTTTGCTTCATTTCCCGTTGTCGTTTCTGCCAAAGTGTCGATTTTATCTTCAGCATTTTCAGGCTTATCAGCACTCGAATTTGTATCCATAATTTTCCTACTACCTCACTGCTGTTAGTTGCAAAAATCATACTTCGCCCAGCAGTTTTATGTCATATCTACTTTTGAATGTAGCACAACGACTTGGTAAATGTGAGAAGTTTTAGTTTCGTGTGTGGTCATATTCGTACTGATTCAAGAAATGATTCATACTCAACCGACATTTATCAAATTCAATCCCGCAGAAAGACCTCGAATACGCTGAGCGCATGAAATATGTGCGCATAATGAAAACCGTTATGCATTTCGCTCATATGTCCAATATGATTGTGAATTAGGATTTTTCTCGAGAATGGATACTATGAACGACGGCATGAGTGAAGAAGAACTACATAAGTGGATGGTTGAGTCATTTGGGCCTTTTGAGGGCGAAATGGCATGGCAACAATTCCAAGAACTTCCTGAACAGATGCGCGAGCAGCTTCTTAGTCAAGGAATGAAGGGGCTTCCTAATCCACACGAAGTGCAATCGCTAATGCAAGCTTTTACCGAAAGTGGTATGAATTCCCTCAATGATATTCAGTCAACACTATCATCGGGGCCAATTAATCGACGTCTTGCGAAATCAATTGCACAGCAACGCGCACGCGAGGGTGAAGATATAACAGTCATCACCGCCTCGCAAGCGCAAGAAGTACGTTCGGCTGCTTCAGAGACGAATTTATGGCTTGATTCAGTCACTAATCTTGTTCCGGCTTCCGAACCAATTAGTGTATACACACGAGTCGAGTGGGTTGATGCAACTTTGCCTGCGTGGATTGATTTTGCTACTCCAGTTGCTGCTTCTATGAACGAGGCTATGTCCACTGTCTTTATGGAACGTTTCGGAGATGCCCAAATTGATGGCGAGGTCGCAGGTCTCTTTGCAGGACCAGTAAATATTCCTTTACCAGATGATTTAAAAAACCCAGGCAAGCTTATGCAAGTGTTAGGTAATACATCCTATGCTATGCAATTTGGTTCCGCAGCAGGTTCCCTATCACACGACGTTCGTGGTACATATGACCAAATAATTGATTTAACGGGCAATCCTTCAGGCGGAATCGTTCTTGAAAATGTTAAAGACTATGCAAAGAAACTTGAAATAGATGAGTCTGAAGTTCTACGTTATCTTACTCTCGTGGAAAGCGCACACGCTCGTTTATTCCATAACGTGCCTTGGCTTATGCCACAGTTTAAGGCGTTAATTTCGAAATATGCTCGTTCGATCAGCATAGATTTAGATGCTATGGAACAAGAGTTACGCGAAGCGCAAGCGATGAACCCTGAATCGATTGCAGGCGCAGTTAACTTAAGTAAAGTCGGTATGTCTGACACTCCTGAGCAACGAGAAGCTCTACAACGCTTGGAAACATTACTAGCTCTCGTCGAGGGATGGGTTGATTGTGTCGTATGGCGTGCTGGAATACCATATTTGCCACATATGGAGCAATTACGCGAAATGCAACGTCGTGAGAGAATTACTGGCGGTACTGCTGTACGAAGCTTTGAAGCATTGGTTGGCCTTAATCTTCATCCTCGTAAACTTCGTGAAGCTAGCGAGATGTGGGAAACCATTACCCTTGCAGAAGGCGTTGACGGCCGAGATGCCCGCTGGCAGCACCCGGATAGTTTACCTGTACTCGCAGATGATGTTATGCGCGATTTGCGTAATGCTTCACAGTCTAAAAATGATTCACTACTCAACGACGAATCATTCGATGAACTCAATGCGCAGCTCTTCGGCGATATTGATGATGTGCAAGATGATCCACAACACCGTAGCTCGCAAGAGAATCCAGTGTCATCTGTTCAGAAAGACTCTTCACATCAGGATGCGGATAATCAATCCACCTCACACGAGGATTTAAATCAACAGTCAGAAGCACAACCGTCACAGCCAGCGAAACTCGTGACGGGACAGCCAGCAGCAGACCAGGCTGCGGCTCATCACTCTACAGAATCACAATCAAGCGCCTTCAGCTCATCAATTGATTGGGACAGTGAGTTAGCTCATTTGATGGAAACTGAGAATGAAAAGAAATCCGCTGAAGATGCTGATGGGTCGTCTGATTCTGACGGTGCATCTGGTTCTGAAGATGTGTCTGGCTCTAAAGATGCGACGAACTATGACGGTCCAACAAATTCTGGCAGCACACCTGGCTCAGACAACGAGACCCCAGAAAATTAAAGTTTAAGACGGTGTTGTGTCGTTCCTCGCAACGATACAACACCGTCAGATACACTGCATTCTTATGCGCTCTTAATTGAAGACTCATAAAGGCTCCTATCTAATCGTAATAGGAGTCTTTCTCTTTTATCGTGTTTTCATCAATTCCTACCGCTAAGCCAGCTATGCAGACAGAGTACTGAAAGTACGCATCGCCAACATCATCTCACCACACCCTAATCTCATCAAAAACTAATAATGGTAAGACTAACTTTCAGCAGCATCTAAGCTGAGTGTCGCTTTGCGCGTCGTACGGCGTTATGAGCTTCACGCACGAATCTACTCACTGTACGTGCCGACCCATAACCGTTCTCAAATGCGCGATCGGCTAAGCACAAATACACTTGACGGATTCCTCGCGTAAGAGCAACATAAAAAATTCGACGCTCCTCTTCGATATGTTCCTGATATTCCATTCCTTCTTCGTCCCGTTCACTAGAGAGATCAGTAGCAATGTTCGGATTAAACGGAATATTTCCTTCGAAACAATCCGGAATGAAAACCATGTCCCATTCAAGACCTTTTGATGCATGAATGGTTGAGATAGTCAATGAATCTTCATCTTTCTCACCCGAAAGGACGACGCTATCATTATCCAGCTTGAGATTCACCGTGAGACCTTGTCCGCGACAAATTCGTGCTATATCGCGAGCGCGGGCACGAGTTCGAGTCAAAATAGCTATATCATTTATCTTCGTTCCACGTTGGATATGCCAGTGTATGCGCGAGGCAATTCCTGCAAATTCTTCATCATCATGCCCAAATTTTGCAATATGTACCTGAGGGCCCGCATCATTGTCAGTTTCAAGATGAATATATTCGGCCGAATTTACAGAATTTTCCAAAACTGCATTCGCGTAATCGACAATGTGTCCGCTCGAACGGTAATCATGATTGAGCTCTATGTCGAGTGAAACTGGTGCAAATTCTTGTGCAAAATTCATCAAATAATAGCTTGATGCCCCTGCATAAGAGTAAATAGTCTGAGCAGGATCGCCCACAACGCATATATCACGATTCCTCCCTAGCCATTGTGTAAGAACTCTGTGCTGGAGAGCTGACACATCCTGATATTCATCAATCGTAATATGTCGCATCTTTTGACGAAAATCTTCTGCTAATTCGGGATACAGTTCGTAAATATGCGATAGCAGCAACAACGAATCATCAAAGTCGATGACATTGTGCAGACGCTTTTCAGCTTCAAAATCGCGAGCAATTTTCATCATTTGCTCAGGCTCTAAATCAAGCGGAAGAGGATGCTTAATTGCGTTAACTATTCGTTCATAATCTTCATAAGCGATCAAATTAACTTTCATCCAAGAAATTTCTTGAATAATATCTCTCACTTCCGCATCGGTATAATCGCTGTACTGCAAAACATGGGTTAATGCCGCATGAGCATATACATCCATATCAGATGAAATTTCAGGTGAATCTTGATGCGCTAATATTCGCCACGCTCGTCGCAATTGCGAATACGCTGCCGAATGGAATGTACTTGTATGAACATCATATACACCTAATGTCGCCAAACGATTTTTCATCTCATTCGCAGCTTTATTAGTATATGTCACCGCTAATGTTGCATCTGGATTCCATTCTTTGCTCGCACACGCGTATGCGATTCTGCGAGTAATCGTTCGGGTCTTTCCCGAGCCTGCGCCTGCTACGATGCGAACGGGACCTGATAAGGCTAAGGCTGCTGTACGCTGATTGTCATCCAAGCCGTTAAGAATTCGTTGCACACGTTCATCTGAACTGTTTCTATGCTCCAAATTCACTCTTTGCCCTAGAACAGCGTTCTGTGGGATAACTTGCTGTGAGCTATCTTGTTGTGGGGCAATCCTTTGCAAACCGCTCTTTTGTGGGGCATGGTAGCGTAAATTATCGCCATTCAAGTCATCGCGATATAAGCCATCGTGATTGAGGCCATCACTTTGAGCAGTACCAAAGTTTGAGATTGCATGATGCGTGTCATCTATTGCATCGTTATGGCTGCCATAATCTGTACTGCCGTCGTTTACTTCGCCGTTGTTTGCTTCGCCGTCGTTTGCTTCGCTGTCGTTTTCGCGAATGGAGTCTATCATACACACCAATAGTACACAACATATAGCTTCTGTATTATTCTTGATTTTGTGAGTCAACGTTCCGT
The DNA here is from genome assembly GCF_004332295.1 of Alloscardovia theropitheci. Taxonomy (GTDB): domain Bacteria; phylum Actinomycetota; class Actinomycetes; order Actinomycetales; family Bifidobacteriaceae; genus Alloscardovia; species Alloscardovia theropitheci. The sequence goes on along the minus strand of NZ_RXLP01000005.1, from coordinate 16,195 downwards.
ATTAGAAATCGCAGCCCTCGCTTCAGCTGCTATGCCAGAACTATCTGTCGCTACTACTCGTGGATCTGAACAATTCCTGATGAGTGGCGATCGCAAAGACATCGTCACCGCTGTCATTACAAGCGTTGAGGGAATCGAATATGATGTTAGCGTCACATCTAGCACTGATGGAAAGTCGTTGCTCAAAGACAGAGCTCGCGCGGCATACGTATTATCACGCTCTAAAGGACCCGTTGGATTAAGCTTCGCGCTCGAAAATTATACGTTGTATCTTCCAGGCGATAGTGCTCAGGATGCAACAGGCGATAATGCAGTGTTTATATCAACGCACATCGATGGGGATGCTGTACATTTGACGGATTTGACTTCTCAACAATGTACTGCAGCTGGTACTTCTATTGCAGCAATTCATCGCATGCGACCAGGATTTTTAAAGGCTGCTAAATATCGCTCATACTCAGCGTTAGACATTCAAAATCAACTCACTTCATGGATTCGTAACCTCGAAGAAGCAGGTCATATTCCTTCAGAAATTATCGACAATTGGAAGGAAATTATCGCGACCGAAGGTCTGTGGAACTTTACCTCATGCCCAGTTCATGGAGGACTGACAGACGGCGATATACTTTTCTTGTCGAACTCTGTAAGTGCAATTCGACATTGGGAAAATATGCAAATAAACGATCCAGCACGCGATTTGGCTTGGGTGTTTACGCATCTAGACAAACCTCGCCGTGACGCGTTTATCGCCGCATACAGTCGAGTTATGGGAAATCGACTTGACAATATGATTTGGCTCCGTGCAGGCCTGTGGACTCAAATGGAGCAAGTCGGCGAATATATGCGAGCACTGACCAATGCAGATACTGCAAAAATTCTTGCATTCAAGTCTCAAGTTAATTCATTGGCTCACCAAATTGCGAAGAATAATCCTCGTCGTAAACCTCTTGAAAAGAAATCAACGCTAACGGTGGGTGATTTACTACAGAATCCAGACGCTGCCCAAGGAAAGGCTGAAACTCGTGCTCGTGGAGGCAATTCTCGTAAAGCAGCTCATACACGTTTTGTAGTTGATTCTGGTATGCGGGTATCACCATCAACATCTTCTGATCACACCCTCGTAGCACGTAATGATTCGATATATGCGAATCAAACACCGGTTCGAGATCAAGCTCCAGTTCGCGCAGAAATGAGCGACGACTCCGATTCAACGATTAACAGCCCTGTTAATGTTCCAACCCCACCAATGCGATCCGATGCGACTGCTCATCTGACAGATAGTTCCCGCTCTGACGAAAATCAGAAGAATTCATCTCGCACTACTGCTGGCTCAACTGCTGATTCACCCCGCAAAAACTGGAATCTAGCCCCAAGCCAATCCCAAAGTTTTACATTCACTTCCCCGTCTCATGTTACGGAAGTTTCTCAAAACAACCCGGTATTAACAGATGCTGATGCTGTTGCGGATGAAGTCAATTCCTTATCGTTTACGTATGATGCGCATACAGAGCAACCTGCTGACGTTTCTGATGTTTCACGAATCGCTCAATCGAAATCATATACCGAAAGCAAGTCTCTCGTCGCGAACGAAGAAACTATAGCTATGCAGGCTCAATCAGCTGCCACCGCAGCCGCTCATGCTCAAGAATCAGCAACCTATAAAGCGTATTCAGAGGGCATCGCTTATACTGCGCAAAGTAGCTATGTGCGCGTTGATTCAAACGGTTTCGTATTGGACGATGTTGAGCATTCATCACGCTTAAATGATGTGAGTGATGATACATTCAATGATGACACAGCTAATGGCGACACGGTTAATGGAAGAGTGTCTGAGGGCAACACTTTCGAAGATGGTGTGTTTGAAGACAATACCGGCGAATCGGCCATCGCTCAAGACGATATCGAAACTACTGTCTTCGCTGCCCAAGAAAAAATCGACCGCGATGACGAATAATTGATAAACTCGCTTATAGTACTTGTATAGCTTTTATAGCTTGCATAGTGAAGGCGGTTTGCATAAGTTGATACATACACTCATGCAAACCATAGCGTTTTGATGTATGCAAAAAATGCACGCGAAAGGACGAAAGGAACAATTATGCTTGTAGAAATTGGCATCCAACACGTATCGAAGATTATCACCGTCGATACTGACGAGACTGCAGAAGAAGTCAGCAAGAAAGTTGATAAGGCAATTAATAATCACGAAACCCTTAAAATTACAGAAAAGAAGGGCCGTGTCATCGTCGTACCTGCAAGTACTTTAGCATATGCAATTGTAGGTTCTGAAACAGCCCGCCCTGTAGGATTTGGGGCTTTGTAAATAAAAATTGTTTTTTGCAGGTCGTACGGTTTCGTAAAACATCAATGACGAATTCATAGTCACCGGCAGTACGACCTGCAAAAAACAATTTTTATTTTTAAGGCAGTAGCCGTATACGACCGCGATGGATAATTTCCATGGCGGTTTCGTTGTCTGTGGTATTCTCCCCTAGCTTATTTGGCTTACCAAGCCCATGCCAATCTGATCCTCCAGTTTTCAATAAACCGAGTCGATCAGCGAGAGTTGACAAACGGGCTCGCTGTTCAGCTGAATTATCGCGATGAAAAATCTCAAGACCATCCAGACCGCACTCTTTTGCAAAAAATTCGATATCGTTGTCACTCAACAGTTGACGATTGCGACTGGTCGCTCCGCTATGAGCGAGTACGACTACTCCTCCAGCATTTTTTAAAGCTGTGATTACATCAGCAACATTCGGAGATAGAACTGGAATATAATACGGACTCTTCGCAGAAATTGCGCCGGCGAACGCCAACGAACGGTTCTCGTATATCCCTGCAGCCACGAGAGCATCAGCTATATGCGGACGGCCAACGGTTGTCTTATCTCCTTCATGAACCTGCTCAAGAACAGACTCCCATGTAATTGGAAAATCTTGAGAAAGTTTTTCTACCATCAGTTGAGCTCGTTCAAGGCGCCGTTTGCGCATTTGAGCATATAAATTCAGAACGTGTTCATCTTCGCAATCATACAAATAAGACAGCACGTGCACGCTCACATGCCGGTTCTTATCATCATGCTGACTAGTAATCTCTGTTCCACGAATTACAGGAAAATCCTCGACTATCGCGGCTTTCTTTGCTTCATCCCACCCTGCAATAGTGTCATGATCACTAATAGCGATACCCTGTAATCCTTCTTTCTTAGCAATACGAACCAATTCCGTTGGAGAATATGTCCCATCTGAGAAAACGGTGTGGCAATGCAAATCCCAACCCTTCATAAATTCTCCTTCAAATGTGTCGCCGTCATACTTCCATCGTAAACTGAGCCATAACGAAAGGTGGAATATGAAACTCTCAGGATGGCGTCATTCATCAACGTGGATCTATTTAGTCATGCTTTTTTCATCTGTTGCTGCACTTTTCATCTCATTTATTTTGAGCGCAGAAACGCTACAGCTTGCTCGAAATCCTCAGAACGCTTTAGCATGCGATGTGAATTCTGTCGTATCGTGTAGTACTGTGGCGAACTCGTGGCAGGCTGAATTTATCAAGTTCGCAGGGTTGAGTTTCCCCAACGCATTCTTCGGAATCGCAGCTGAATCCGTCTTCGTCACAGTCGCCGTGCTAGGTCTTTCCCGAGTCAAGCTACCAAAATGGTTTACCATCGCAGCTTGGATTGGAAATCTCTTCGCTTTCGCGTATGCGTTGTGGCTATTCTCTCAGAGCGTCTTTGTGATTGAAGCACTATGCCCTTGGTGTATGGGACTGCTCCTCTCCACTTTTTTGCAGGTCGTATCGCATTCTCACGGGGTTTATGCGATTCAAGGTATTCCGTCTTCGGAACGAAATGCAAAAATTCTAAAATCGTACTTCCATCTCAATATCGATTTACTCATCGATTTAATTATTTTCCTTGTCCTTGCCGCAATAGTCGTATCGAAGTACGGCGCAGTTTTACTTTCGTAGATTCTTAAAAAACATGTACAATGCAGAAACTCTTAAGCGCTATGTCCGCGAATACTTCGAATGCGAAATTGACTATCCATGGATTTCACATCCCTCATTTGCAGTACTCCGTCATGAATACTCGCGAACATGGTTTGACCTTGTTATGACACTCCCGTTCGCAACTCTTGGCGCAAGTGATAGTACTGATTTGGTTGATGCAGTAAATCTTAAAGCGAATCCGCTCGACGTTGACTTTTTTGCATCCCAGCCCGGGTTTGTTCCTGCCTACCACATGAATAAAACGCACTGGATTACGGTGCTACTTGATGGTAGTGTCCCAGATAAACAAATTGAGGATATGGTAGAGCAAAGCTTCGAGTTGACTATGAAGGCGAGTGATAAGTAAACCATCTACGATTTTTTGCACTTCGTATCGTAAGCAGCAATTCTATCTGCTCTAAATAATCATTTTCCGGTACGTAATGCAAAAAATCGTATTTTATCTATTCCTTCATCCTCTTCTATACCTTATTCAAGTCTCATCAATGTTCGCGAACTCAAATTCCTCGCAAGCCAATTTTTTCGTTTCCAAAGTTGAAGTGGACTAGCCAAAGGAACACCAGCAAGACGAAGTTTAGCCCACAAAGCTCTTCCTCCTGCTTCCTTTGCCTCAGAAAACTGAAATCTTACAACAAAATAGCCTAAACTCATCAACGCAGATTCTCTATCTTTCTGCCGCATTAAGACATCATGAACATCATGAGCACCTACATGAGCTAACATTTTCTTATCAACGTACTTCTTCTGACCGTCTAATTCAGCCACGATATGCGGAAAATTAGTTTTTGAAGATGACGCATTTTCCCATAGAAAATCTGGACGAAGAGTTCGCGTATTCTGCAAAGTTGATGATTTTCTATTTGGATCATAAAAAGGATTTCGTAGTATCTTTTGAATCATAGGAACTCGGAATCCTCCCTCAATTATCCTCGCTCGGCTAAATGATTCTCCTCCATTTTCTGACCGCGGATTAACAAAACCCAATACGAAAGTCGCGTATTTGATTTTCCAACACTTCTTTCGTTTGTATAAAAATCTATTGATATCGCGACGTGTTAGATGAAATAGTTTTGCCAAGTAATCTGCAATCATGAGCGCAAATCTAAACGGCAGCATTCTCGCACAATCAAACATAGTTTGCAAAACTGAAGTTACGAGAACTCCATTAAGCAATGCATATGTGTCTGTAAGCGGTCGATAGTTTCGCACGATTGATCGAGAATCAGCAATAATTTCCCTATGAGGAGCTATGTCATATTCGGCCAAAAATCTCTTAAAAATACGGCAATTCTTAATGTAATGAAAACGAATAGGGTAATTAAGACGCCGAGTAGAGGCGGTATGATCGTCGACCGCGAAGTGGATTCGCTTGTGAAAATATGGCCAGACGATTGCCCCATATAATGCAGCAGCGGACACTGAACTCACCGTCCAATGAGGGTGTTCCCGAGCAGCTGCGTAAATACGCTCAAGAATTTTTTGATCGCGTGTCTTTTCTTGCCACAAATAACGGCTAGTATATGAGCGAGGAAAAGGTTGTACAAGCGTACCGTTTCGAACTTTGCGTTCGATACGACGCCGATCATTCCTATGCTTTTCTCCAGGAAGATTCACTAATATCGATGTACTCATATCATAATCGTCGCATCAATTCATTCGTATATAAGCATTAAAAAATGAATGTGGACGAATGTGAATACATGTGGTGTACTAGAAAATCTATTTTTTGCAGGTCGTATTGCTCACTGATCTTTTGCAAATCGAGCCAAAAACCACAAACGATACGACTTGCAAAAAATCATAATTATAGTACCTCCACCTCAGCCACGAGCTTCGCATCTCCTGTAAGCAAGACTCTGTCATTCTCTACGTTCACAACCAGCGTTCCTCCGGGAACTGAAATAGTCCAATTTTTAACATTCGTTCGTTGTGTTAAAACGACGCCGGTTGCGCACAGCCCAGTGCCACATGACAAGGTCTCCCCCGCACCGCGTTCATTAACGCGCATAGTTGCTACGCCCATATCGTGGCTTCTGTCAACGGAATCGATTCGCACAAATTCAGCATTTTGTCCCTCTGGAAGTTCAGGACTAACTCGTGGAGTTTCACTCAAATCGAGCTGTTCGACATCCGGCATTGTATTAACATTCAACGTAATTGGCATTCCTACAGGCATGGACGCCATATTCTTAAGGTCGAAAGGCTCACTAAGCACAGTAACGACATGTGGATTCCCCATATCGACGAAGGTACCCATGGCCTGTTCACCACCACGAGGAATTGTAACCATGTATTCATCAATCGTACCGATTTTCCATGGCCCCATATCGATTCTAAATACGTTCGTTCCCAGCCCCTCGACTTCACCCAAATATGTAAGATACTTGATACCCGCACGAGTAGCAAGCGCGAACGGTTCTTCCTCAGTTGCCTCAGTTATCCCTTCTCGCATTGCCAATGCCGCAGTTACTCTCGTGCCATTCCCGCACATTTGCGCCAGAGAACCATCAGCGTTGCGATAATCCATAAACCAATGTGCTCCTGCTTCATGAAAATCTCGCGCTTGTTTCTCACTAATATCTGATACGAATTCTGGCCTCGTCAAACGAATTACACCATCGCCGCCGATACCGAAATGCCGATCATCCAGAAAACGAATTTCTTCTGTAGTTGGCTCGAATTCGCCAGTTTCGTCTACATAAATAACGAAATCATTACCTGTTCCGTGTGCTTTAATAACTGTTCGTGGGTATGCCATACTCCTTATCTTATCCGCAGTACGGAATGCAAAAAATAGTTTTCAACTTTCAGAGCAACCCGCACACACTTTCAAACTCCGTACCCCGACACAAACTGCGTGGCACACTTAAACGTCTTTACAAATCAATCCGCACAAATTCATAGATTTCGCCCTTATGCGCGACTTATATATGCCAGGGAGCAAGCATTTTCACTATCCTCTCTTTTTCTCGCCCCACCCCGCTGACGCTCACCGTCTCTATCGAATTTTGTTTCTGATTTCTGTCTGCTCATTTCTTGCGTGAGCGAAATTAAGCTGCGCGAAACACATTTTAGGAGGGGTCGCACTAAACTGAAAGCATTATGGTTACAGGAATTATTGATGTAGGCGGTGGATACCGCGATATTTTCGGTGCGGGCGTTCTTGACGGTCTTTTGAGTAGCGAAATAACTTTTGACCATTGCTATGGAATCTCTGCTGGCAGTGGCAATCTTTCGTCGTTTTTAGCGGGGCAATATAAGCGTAATTATCGTTTTTACGTAGAATACGCGTTTCGACATCGTTATGCTTCGATGCGTAATATGTTCAAAAATCGTAATTTCGTGGGGCTTGATTACGCATATGGAACATTGTCAAACAGTGACGGCGAATACCCGCTCAATTATCCTGCGCTGGTAAACAATCCAGCACGTTTCACTGTTATCGCAAGTGACGCAACAACCGGATGCGCACATTATTTTTCCAAAGAAGATTTGAGCCAAGACGACTACTCAATAATCATGGCATCATCATGCGTTCCTGTGGCAAATCAGCCTGTAATGATTGACGGCGTACCATATTATGACGGCGGGATAACTGACCCGGTTCCTGTTGAACGAGCATTTGCTGATGGTTGTGACAAGGTAGTACTTATTACCACACATCCTATTGATTTCGTGCGAGATCCCCGCAAAGATATTGCTCCTGCGCAGGTGCTTAAACAGACATATCCAGCTATAGGGCAAGCTCTTCTTCACCGCGCAGAAGTTTACAATGCGCAAATTGAATTAGCGCGTCAATTCGCTAATGAAGGCAAACTCTTAATCCTTGCACCTGATGACACATACGGTCTTAATACCCTCTCCAAAACTCGCCAGGGGCTCATTAATATGTACAATGATGGCGTAGAAAAAGCACGGTTGGTTCAAGAATTTCTTGAAGGCGATGTAGATGACGAATAATTCTCCAATTGGCGTATTTGACTCTGGCCTTGGCGGAATCTCAGTAGTAAACGAGATTCATAAAATCATGCCACACGAAGATATTATTTTCTTCGGCGATTCTGCTAATGCGCCTTACGGGACGCGTTCAACTCAAGAAGTACAGCAATTAAGTTTTGCAGCAGCTGATCGTCTTATAGAGAACGGCGCAAAAGCAATCGTTATCGCTTGCAATACGGCCACCTCTGCTGCAGCAGATAGTATGCGCGAACGTTACGATGTCCCTATTATCGGCATGGAGCCGGCGTTAAAGCTCGCTTGTGACTTGGGTCATGGAGAGCCGCAGCATGTTATAGTGACTGCCACCCCTCTCACCTTGCGCGAACAGAAGTTTGCTCGATTAATGAACCGTTTTTCTGCAACTCATACTATCGAGAAGCAACCATGCCCACGCTTGGTCGAAATTGTTGAAAATGGTCAGATTGAAAACTCTAAACTCGTTTATGAAACCTTGCATAGCTATCTTGACCAGTATGATATGAACTCAGTCGATTCGATAGTGCTTGGATGTACCCATTTCACGTATTTTCGTTCATACTTTGAAAATATCGTTGATTCGCACGTCCAGATTGTTGATGGTAATGAAGGAACTGCTCGACACCTTCACGAAATATTAAAGCGTGAAGATTTATTGAACGAATGGTCGATTCTTCCGCCCTCCCCAAAAACCGGCACTATCACTCTTACGAATTCTTCTTCGAATCCGCGCCTTCTAGAGCTAGCTGAATACTTCGTGGAGAGATAAAAAATCGTTTTTTGCATGTCGTAATGTTCAAGTTTTCCAAATGAATTCGCGGAAATGGGTAAACATTACGACATGCAAAAAACGATTTTTTTATATAAGCTTCTTCTTCATCAAGAAGTCAATCTGCGGATCATCGCCCACTGCAAATACATGTTCACTGAAACGCTCAAATCCCCAGTTTGTGTAGAACTGCTGAGCAGCATAATTGTATTGCCAGACGCCGAGCCACAACCATTCGCAATTATGCTCATGAGCGATATCGTGTGCTTTTTGCATGAGGTACGATCCGAGCTTATGCCTCTTAAAGCGTGGCATGACATAAAGTCGTTGAATTTCCAAACTATTTTTTGGAATCTCCGGACCGTCTTCTGTTTGCGCACCCATGAGATTGACTTTCAAAAACGCAGCGATTTCTTGAGAAGCATCGTCGATAAGAGCGAAATGAAGCATCTTGTCATCGCTCAACTCTTTCTTGATATTGTCAAGAGTAAAGGCTTCCCCGATAAAATCGTCATTGTCACGAGGCTCAGCAGTGAGCAAGAAGGTATCTTCGAATGTTACAGCTGAAATCCATTGCAATGCTTGAGCATCATTGACATCAAGGCGACGTAACGTAAGACCTTCCAAATTAGCTGTGACAGCCGGTACCGTGCTACTATCTACACTCTTCTCAGATTCCTTCACAACGCGCTTGCGTGCAGGAATTGTCGCGATCTTGAAGCCACGAGAATTGATAATCGGTTCAGTCTTCTCAGTAGTTGCTTCGATAAGATAGTTTCTTAACACATGTGCGTGATTAAAAACCACGTCCTTTGCGCCGTAAACGAGAGTAATTCGTCCCTCATCATGCTCCTTCATTAATTCAATGAAATGAGCGACTTGAGGGTTCTCATCCAATTCAGCGCGATACCTCTCAGCAAACTCGCTATATTCTTCCTCTCTATGCCCCCACCATGTGCGAAGTTCTGGAGAAGGAGCTATATCTTTGTTCCACTCGTCAAGTTCAGCATCTTCTTTAGAAAGACCGCGAGGCCATAAACGATCAACTAGTACACGATAACCATCAACGCGAGTATCTGCAGGAGCATATGCGCGTTTAAGAGCAATTTCGACTGTCATGTATATATTATATGGCATTTTCAGCACTCTTCAAAGTTACCTTCCATCCCTTAAATTACAGTCATTTCTAGCCATTTATAAGTAACTGCTATAGCAAAGTATGAGATTTTGAAGATGTCGAACGCAATATTCAGGCAGTATTAAAAACATACATTATTCGCTGTTCGAGAGGATTATCTATGTCACAGGAAAATTGTCAGTGCGACTGCCGTAACCAAGAACGTACCGCACAGGTAAAGGAAAAATCTTCCATAACTGTGAAGCATAGTTTTGAGACCGAACGCCTCCATGCTGGTTATAATCCTAGCGAACATCACGATTCAATTCAGGTTCCAATTTATCAGACAGCCGCATTCACTATGCCTAGCGCCGAAGCTGGTCGCGATATTGCAGAGGGGCGTTTGCCCGGTTTCACGTATTCTCGAGTAGGAAATCCAACGGTCGATATACTCGAAAAACGTCTCACTGCACTTGATAGTGGCGTAGGTGCTGCTTGCGTTGGTTCAGGAATGGCAGCTATTTCCAACGCATTACTGTGCGCAGCGGAAGGCGGTGGCCGTATCGTAACTCACCATGATATTTACGGTGCAACTTTGGACATCTTCGTCAATTTCCTCGCGAAATTTGGTATAGAAGTTGATTTCGTTGATGACATTAATAATCCTGATGAACTCCGTAACGCAATTAAATCTGACACTAAAGCTATCTACGTTGAAAGCGTCACAAACCCGCGTACCGTTATTACGGATTTGGATCTCGTATCGTCGATCGCACATGCTGCTGGAATTCCGTTAATCGTTGACAACACCTTCCCTACTCCTTATCTCATTCAGCCGATCAAGTATGGCGCTGATATCGTTGTTTATTCGTCAACGAAGGCAATTAATGGACATGCTAATGCTGTATCTGGCGTTATTATAGATGGCGGAACTTTCGACTGGCAAACTCATTCGGATCGTTTCCCACAGTTTGATGAACCGGAATTTACTTTGTATAACGACCAGTTGGACCATGTTCCAAGCTATAACGAAGTCTACGGAAACCAGGCATTTATACAACGTGTTAAGGGAAAATATGTCCGACTTCTTGGTGCCGTCTTGGGACCGCAGGAAGCGTATCTGGAAATTATCGGTTTAGAAACAATTGCCGAACGTTTGAATAAGCAAGTGGCAAGCACTCGGAAAATTGTCGAGTATTTGAATTCAAATCCGCACGTAGCCCGCGTGAACTATTCCGATCAGCCTAGTAGCTTCCAAGCAGATCTCGTAGAAAAATATTATCCACATGGAATTGGCTCAATTTTCTCATTCGAACTTGAAGGCAGTGAAGACCGTGTAAATCGTGTAATCAATGCATGTCGGATCTTCTCATACGTGCCAAATGTGGGCGATGTACGAAGCTTAATCGTTAATCCGGCGCGCACAACACATCGTGAGATTCCGTACGAATTCTGGGAGAAGGACGGGTTGAATCCGCAACTGATTCGTCTGAGCATTGGTCTTGAGAACGTTGATGATTTAATCGCTGATTTGGACAATGCGATAACTACCGCATTTAATGACTAACGTTGCTCTTTACACGTTTTGTGGCGGCTACTCAAAGCTGGGTAGCCGCCACAAAATGTTTTATTGATGGAATCGAAGAAGCTGTTAGTCTTCCACAGTGCTCTCATTCACAGTGCTTTCCTTCACAGTGCTTCACGTACAGCAGTTTCTCTCACAGCAGCATGAATTGCTTGATCGAGATCATCGATGATATCCTCAACATCCTCAATTCCGATACTCAAGCGTACTAAACCGTCAGTTATACCATGCTTTAACCGCTCTTCACGAGGAAGCTCGAAATGTGTCATACGGCAAGGAAGTTCAGCAAGGGACTCCACTGCCCCGAGAGAAACAGCTACCGTGAACAATTTGAGCGAATCCAACATTTTCTCAGCATCAACTCTTTCGTCAAGTTCAAACGATAGCACTCCGCCATAAGAGCGAAGTTGCTCGGATGCGATCTTGTGATATTGATTCGATTCCAGACCTGGATAATTGACATGTGTTACGTATTGGTTGTTTTCAAGCCATTGAGCAACTTTTAGCGCATTTGAATCGTGGCGTTCCATACGCAAGGCAAGCGTTTGAATACCGCGTCTGAGCAAATTCGCATCTTGCGGCGAAAGCGCGCCACCCACTCGATTGAGAGCGAAATACAATTTTTGAGCAAGCTCTGCATCGTTAGTTACAGCCACACCAGCCATGATGTCCGAATGCCCCGAAAGATATTTTGTAGCAGAATGCACGACGATATCAGCACCTAAATCCAACGGCTGCTGACCATACGGGGTAACGAATGTATTGTCAATTATCACCAGCGCATTATGCTTTTTTGCAACTCGTACCACAGTGCGAACATCAGAAACTTTAAGCAACGGATTCGTTAAAACCTCGAAATAAATCGCACGAGCAGGATGCCCAGAATCTTCCGCTTCAACGAATGCTTTCTCCAACGCTTCTTCATTTGTCGTATCAGCCTCTGAGAACGTCAATCCCCACCGCTCAAAATATTCATGAATGATGGAGTATGTACCGCCGTAAATATTATCACCAGTGATAATATGATCGCCGGGCTTAAAAATCGAAAAAGCCGCATGAATAGCTGCAAGACCTGAAGAAAACGCGAAGCCAACGGATGCGTGCTCCAGCAACGCTACTTGTTTCTCAACTGCTTCTCGTGTCGGATTCCCCGAGCGCGCATAATCCCATCTCGGGTATTCCTTCACTGTTTCAAAAGCATACGTCGACGAGTTGTAAATCGGCGGGTTTACTGCGCGCGTTGAATTGTCATCAATAGAAGCTCCATGAACGAGCTGAGTTTCAAAATGAGTCATGCTAGAACATTAGCAAGAATGCGAGCGGCAATTGCCTTGGCGCTTATAGTAAATAGTTATCGCAGGTTATGGGAGGATGGACTCGTATGACCTCCAAGGTTTTTTGCAAGTCGTAATGCTTAAATTTTTCTTGAGTTTCTAAGTTATGCCCGAGGCGATACGACATGCAAAAAACAGTAGAGCTGCATATACCATTTTTAATATGAATACTTTTATGATTATTGGTTTAATTTTCGCAGCTCTTGCAGGAGCACTTCACGTTCTGATTGCATACATGGAAATGTTTGCTTGGGAAGGACCTCTTGCACGTAAAACATTTGGCGGAACTCCTGAAGAAGCCCGTCCTTTTAGCTTCTACGCATATAATCAAGGGCTTTATAATGGTTTCCTTGCTGTTGAGGCTTTTGTTGGGATCGTGATTGCTATCTTTGGATCGACATTGGTCGGAGCTGCTCTCGTCATCGCTGCCGTTGCTTCCATGCTCTGCGCGGCTTTGGGATTAGTCCTCAAAGATAGCTCTTATGCAAGTGCAGCTATTAAGCAAGGCACGCTTCCAGTTATCGGCTTGATATTCGTAATTTTGGGATTGGTGCTGTAAAGCCTATTGGAAACTATCCTTTAGCAGTACGGTCGCATTACGTCAGGCACTTTTAAAATAACCGAGGGGTTTATCGTAAATATTCACGATAAACCCCTTATTAGTTATTTATTTTGGCTAAATATTAAGCATCAACATGTACAAGAATTGGCTTCATCGTTGCTTCCCGAATTTGCTTAATTCCTGAGAATGCAAGAATGAGCGCAATAAATGCAAGAACTGTAACCGTCACAAATCCCCCATACGAACCATTTTGATCGATGAAGTAACCGGCTAATGAGTTGCCAATTGAGCTACCGATAGCGTTCATGGCACTCATTATCGCCACACCTTCAGTGAAACGTGCAGGCGGTACGAGATGCAAAATTATTTGGTTACCATTAATCCATGTCGGCGATTGGCATACTCCGATAATCAGATAAATTATCATCACCGTCCAAATATTTCTCGCGAACATAAACGAGCTCAAGCCGATAGCAACAACTACTATGCAGAAATAGAATCGTTGCCATAGCGGAATAGTCCACGATTTAGCGCCATAGAGAGTAGCTCCAATCAGAGCACTACACGAGAAGCAAGCAAAAACAAAGCCGGTAAGTGATTGAACATTTTGTTCTTTAGCAAAAGCAATAATAGATATACCGCTCGCTCCTTGGAACGCTCCCAATCCAAACCATGTCGCGCAGATAGCAATAAAACCAATCGAGAAAATTGAAGCTTTCTTAGTTGCTTTATCTTCATCTCCGGAAACAGCCGCTGCTCGCGCAGCTTCCTGAACGCGGAACTCTTTACGGGTAATCCCAGCTTGCTTTGCTAAATCTGTTTGACTTGGCGGTTCTGCAGCTCGCACCGATAGAAACATAATCGCGCCAATAATTACGCACACGCCGGTAAAGGAGAATGACAAAACTCCTGAAATAACAGCAAGAATTGAGGATAGAGGGTTACCAATCATCCACATTGCTTCATCTAGCACTGATGAAAAGCCCATCGCACGGTCAATTTTCTCTGCACTGTTTTCTTGATTTTTGAGCAAATATGTCCACCGCGAACGACTCATCGCTCCCCATGGTGGGATAAATGCCATAAATGGGACGATGATATACAAAATCCATTGAGGCACTCGCAGCTGGATGCACGTAATCAAAGTAATAGCTGAAACAATCCAAATGCCGATAACTGGAATAGAAACGCGAGTTTGCCCGAACCGGTCAACTAAACGTCCAAGAATTGGGGTCAAAATTGCCAACGAGATTGCTTGTACCGCGCTCAGAGTGCCAGCTAAGGTATAGCTTCCATAAATGCGTTGTACCGAAATCGTAATACACATGCCAATCATCGGGAACGGCATTGACGCGATGACTGCCCCAATGGCGTAGCGCGCTGTTCCTGGGAGTTTAAGCAACTCACCATACCCACCGAAGATGCGTTGAAATATTGTTTTGCCGTACTTGTTACTGCTTGTCAGCTGTGACATAAGGCAACCATTGCCCTCTCATAATCTCGTCGTTGTCAATTGTGGGATTAATTGTGTTGTTCCATGTTAGGCGCAAATGTTCACACCTCAGTCATGTGCACATGGTGAGTACTCGTCGAGATCGTTATCAACGCCAGGCTCAAACTCAGAGTCAGATTCGGGCTCAGAGTCAGATGTAGATTCGGATTCGCTACTCTCCAAATGCGATTACAACTTTAATACATGTGGTATAGAAAAATCGCTCTGAAATGTTTTTGCATGTCGTGACGTTCAATATTCTCGCGCGGTTGCTTATATGATTTTGTTTATGCATTTTATCGCGGCGACATCACGCAAATATGTTTGTAATATATGGAACATGTGGAAACTCCACAATAAATAACCGTATGTATATACGAGTACGACTGTTCTATTGTTTAGTACACGTTTACTACGCATAAATATTTTTAGGGTAAGATGGTCAAACTATAGAATGGCGTGCTCAATAGCGACAAATTTGTTAGAAATATTCATCATTTTGTGTGCTAACCACTACTATACTTAGTAATGCTAATTAATAGATAGGAATGAGCCAAACTTATCAAAGGAGGTAATATGGGCTTCTTCGACGAAATGCAGCAACAAAGTAGTTTTTCGACGGCTTCAGGAATTAATGGACTCCATTATGTTGTGCTTCAGGTGACTCTCAAAGAGAAGATGCTTGGTACTGGATCTGGAAATTTGCACGAACTTGAGGCGGTCATTAACAATCAAGCAGCAAAAGGATACCGTTTGCACACTATTACCACAGCTAATGGAGGCAGTAAGGGTCTTGGCGGTGGAGATCGCATTCAAGCTACAATGGTTTTTGAGAAGATTATTCAGTAAAAGTTGACTCCGTTCAGTTGAAGAAAGTGTTTCTTAAGCACAGCGTATAAGTCAGCACTTTACAAATCACAAAGTCAAATTGATATGTTCATGCTCTTGACCAGCAAAATTGTTGTATTGAGCTTAAGAAACACTCTTCATTTTCATATTCTCGGATTGACTAGTCCGACTTTACTTAGTTCTAAAATCCGCTGAACGGAATAATGCTGTGAGTAAAATACCTAGAATGCTTTACTCGCAGCATTGCATCTTAGATTTTTTAAAGTATCCATTTGCTTACTCTGAAATTCTGAGTCTGAAAGAATACTTAGCGAAATACTTAGGGATACGAAGGTCAATTAAAAGAGCTGCATGGATCATTTCGTAGGGAGTATATCAATCAGAACAAACTGGACCAATAGGAATTGAATATGGTCTACCTCATTGATCCGTCAGACATCCGAAACCTACAGTGCGACCATCACCCTCATTATTGCGTGGTCTACCTCATTGATC
>NZ_RXLP01000016.1 GCF_004332295.1 Alloscardovia theropitheci | reverse complement strand
GCATAAGACTGATTTTACGACTATGACTACGGAGATTGTGGTTAAAGATACGACAAGTCTTGTTAAGGAGGGAGTGAAGAATGGGAAGAATTTTTATGGGTTAGTTCGGAACAATTATGAGGATAAGGATACTACGTCATCGGGTGTTAAAACTATGATGAATATTGCGGGTAGTACGTGGATGAAGGCGAGTAGTGAAGGGTATTCGAAATTGTATGATGGGCCGAAGAAGATTATTGAATTCTTCCGGGGTAAGTGAGATGAGAGTTTGAGCGTGGATATGGCTGATGGTGTAGATGGTGAGGGTATGTCTCAGGTTTTGAATGATACTGCTGATGAGTCTGTGTTTGAGTTTGATGATTCGTATCAGCGTTCGAATTTGTCATATATGATGGATGCTCTTTTACCTGAGACGTTATACTACAGTGATGGTGATGGAAGAGCCCTAACCCTTAGGGGAATTCAGCTCAAGGCGATTAGTTATATCGTGCTGATGGCGACCGTTTTTTATTTGTCTTATTTTTTTGTTGATTTTAATGATGATAATAAGACTGATTTTGAAAAAAGTATTTCGGGAATTATTATTCTTGTTGGTTTATTCACATATGCACTTAATTTGTTCTGGCTAAAGGATCGGAACAGGAGAAGTGCGTTTGTCATTGGTTGCATATGTAATTTTATTTTTCTAGGCATGTGGGGCTATGTATTCGCATTGGTCTCGGTAGAGCATTCTTTTGTTTTTGTTCTTATAACATGTATTTTGGCGATTTCTGTGTTGATTATAGGTTTAGCCCCCTCTTTAGTGAAAGGAACTAGAAATCGTTTCGCGAAAATTGCGGGGATTTTTGTTTTTGTGGTTATTGCTACGATGTTTCTTGCTTGGCTTCTTCCAGACCAACCATTATTAGGCGGGGTGGCTGGTATTATTCTTTCGATTTTCGCTGTTTTTTCGTTCTTTATGGATTTGAAAACGATTAAGTATTTTTCTAATCTTCAAGTAATTAATGCGCAGTATGAGTGGAATATTGCTTTTGTATTAGTTTTCGATGTTGTTTTATGTATTGCGGGTCTCTTAAAGGCTTCGGATAATGATTAAAATATCGTTGTAATATTGAGAATGTTGTTTATGATGGTAATCAGGTGCAGGGTGATAGTGAGTCTATTGCGGTCTTGGGGCTGAGTTTAGTGTTTTGGATTCATGGCGCATTCGGTTGTGAGCGAGGGATACAACATTTATTCTGGCGTTAAGAATATTGTAGAAACGATTTCTGGTAAGAAGTGACTTGCCGTTGTTGATAGGAAATGGTTTAAGCGTGTAATTTGTGGGGCTTAGCTGCGAGGAGTTACGCCCCACCACTGTGATTGTATCGTGTAGGTAACTTATATCCTTAATCCTCTAGTCGTTTTCCTTTGCGGATTTCATAAGTCCCACGATACATGCAACGATATCGAAAATGAGGGCACTTGCGGCTGCCCATTCGTATTGGTAATGGACGCGTCTTATTTCTGATAATTTTTCGATGGATACAATATCAGAGATAAAAGAGAATATCGCGAACGAAGCTAAACCTAATCCTGCGAGTATTCCTAAATAGTCATTTCTTGAATCAAGAAGACTCAAAAAGTAAGAAGCAAGAGTTGAGAAGCATAATATCCCACTTATAGTGAGTGCCCTATGAGATGCACCGCGCATTATGTATTTTGAAAAAATGATACACAATATTGAGACTGTTAAGACTGAAATTGAAATAGGGAAAATGATAGGACTCGTATGAGCAAATAATCCAAAGAGATATGCCCATGAACTAAGATAACAGATATCGCAGATGCGTGCGCATATAAAAGCCCACGGAGTGTATTTCCCATTGAGAGGGGGTAATAGGAAAAAGCATACAAGCATGAGTAGAATTGGCGAGGTTTTAATTATATATTCTAAATCTGTCATTTTTGTGGGATCAGTTTCTGTATACATATAGAAAACATATGTTATTCCAAAAACGCATATCATCATAATCAGATAGATGAAGGCTCGTAATTTAACGCCAGCTGATGAGAAAGCTCGTTCGTTATCTCCACGTGTAAGGAATAGAGGTTCAGGTAGCATTGTGCCCATTACTAGGGATAATGAATCGCGATTAAAAGATATATCGCTGTACTCAAGTGCTTCCCGTCCAAGAGCCCATCGGTTTCGTTTATACCATTGAGGGCTCTTGCCGGCAATATTATAATGGATGTTGCGTCGTGTTCTGTTTTTCTTTAGACTCATAGTTTCAACACCCAATCTGTTATTAGTAAAACAGTCTATCAGTACAATTGTAACGATAGAGAGGGTATTTTATTGAAGAATCATATAAAGAAAAAATAATCGGTTGTGTTTTTCTGATGCCATTTACCAGATAAGTTATTTCGATACTAATAGCGTGCTTATTCTCCCATAAGTAGAAGCGGGATTTCAGTACCTTACTCTTTTATTATGCCGATTAATTATGTTTATTGAATGATGATTTTGACTATTCCTGAGCGGCATGCTCAGTTTGAATTAACAGGTTTTAATATTAGTAAGTTGAGTCGGATGAATGCCGATAATCTTAATTCCTGTTATTCCTACTTTGGGTAAAGACAAAACTAAGCTTATTTATTTGTTGACTAAGGATACTGTTGTTGAGTATGCGAATGAGTTGTGTAAGGGCATTTATGGTATGGTCAATGATTTGGCAGGTGATAGGAGTGCCAGGGAATTGGGTATTAGTACGAGTGTGGAATTAGTTTAATCGACGTCGAATATTGTTTTGGTGAATTCTATGGCAGGCTGGTTGATGGTTCTAAGAAGATTGGTGAACTTGTATCGGGAAAGTGGCGGTAAGAACGCATAAGAATGAGAGCTTGTTGAAGAGTAATTCTTGGACGAAGAATCGTCGCTAGTTTGAGATTGACACTATTGGGGGTAGTTGTCGCATTATCTGTTTTGAGGGTTCTGTATCGTGGGGTACTTTTATGAAGACGAATGCGAAGAATTATGTGAAGGATTTATATCTTCCTGGCATTGTCAAGCATAAGACTGATTTTACGACTATGACTACGGAGATTGTGGTTAAAGATACGACAAGTCTTGTTAAGGAGGGAGTGAAGAATGGGAAGAATTTTTATGGGTTAGTTCGGAACAATTATGAGGATAAGGATACTACGTCATCGGGTGTTAAAACTATGATGAATATTGCGGGTAGTATGTGGATGAAGGCTACTAGTGAGGGGTATTCGAAGTTATATGATGGGCCGAAGAAGATTATTGAATTCTTCCAGGGTAAGTGAGATGAGAGTTTGAGCGTGGATATGGCTGATGGTGTAGATGGTGAGGGTATGTCTCAGGTTTTGAATGAT
>NZ_RXLP01000012.1 GCF_004332295.1 Alloscardovia theropitheci | reverse complement strand
GCCGGTAAGTTTGGCATGATGCCAGCACAAGATGCTACACCTCTGTCTTTGATTCTGACGGAACTTGTGACTAACTGTGTTGAGCACGGATTTGAAGACCGTAAGCAGGGACATATTCAAATTTCTGCCTTACGCGCATCGAATGATCTCCATATCATTATCGAAGACGATGGTATCGGGATCGATTCTGAGGCAGACGCGGATACTATGTCTGCTAAATCTTCTGGCTCGGGACTTGGAACTCAAATCGTAAATACGTTTGTGCAAAATGATTTTAATGGTTCCATTCACTGGGCCCCGGGCGAAAATGGTGGAACTCGAATTGAGCTTACAATGACTTTACGTGCTGCTGAATAATGTTTATGTAACGTCTAAAGCAATGTGTGGTTGGTAATCGTTTTGGATTACCAACCACACATTGCTTAATAAATACCGACTTACTAGTGATGTAGACCTAACGAAGCAGTTCGGCGAGCGCGCATTGCACGGCGCTTGAGTGCACGGCGTTCGTCTTCACTCATACCGCCCCACACACCGTAATCCTGATTCGTGTCAAGCGCAGTACGCAAGCAAGAATCAATTACTTCGCAGGAACGGCATACGGTTTTAGCTTCTTCAATCTGCTGATATGCAGCTCCTGTATTGCCTACAGGAAAGAAAAGCTCTGGATCCTTATCGCGGCATGCTGCTTTTGCACGCCAATCATAGGAACTGCTCATATTGCCTCCTCTAATCTTCCTTCAATATAGGAAACCACACTGTGTCTAAATTTTCAAGAGTTTCGCCAGAATTTATTGAGAAAAATTGAATTACTATTGGTTTTTTATCAAAAAGTAGACAGCGTTGCGGATGTGGGGAAGAATATTCTTTGATTAGCTCCTTAATTTCGGGTGGAATTGAGTGGTGTGAGTATAAGAATATGGAGTTGCCTTCTAATGAAGTAATAATTGTGGCTTGCTCCCACAGGTGCCTATCTTGCTGAGAAACTGTGTTAAGAAAGCGTGACCATGTGGGCACAGCGATTATGAGATGAGTATAGGGGTCATGAAGAAGAGCAGATAATTCAGGGTCGTCATGAGAAGGATATGATGGAAACCATCGTGTCACAATGCGGGTTACTGATTTTGTATTGATTGGATTTCCGGCTTGGAGAGGCGACTGCGATATATGAGAGGAGCGCGATTGCTGAAATGAACATGACAGTTGTAGCGACTGTATGATGCTTGTCATATTCATGTATAACGATTCCAATGGCATATGAGTGAGAACGATAATTTTCTTCGCGTTGATATTACTCATGACAGTATTATGGGGTGAGTCGGTCAGTGAGGACGAGAAATCAAATTTATAAGGGAGATAGCACATACCATCATCGGACATGCCAATCGTAAGAGTGCTGGTCGGCTTAGTCGATGGTGTTTCTTGAGAATCGCGAACTAATGTATTTGGCATTGGGCCAGAGAAAAGTTGGGGTGGAGCTTCCATGCGCATGAAATGCATGGCATCGTAACAGGATGAAACAAAATCTGAAGTTAGCCGCGCAAAATTGATAATGCATGGATGTATGGCTGTCCCTGAGTGTATAAATGCGCCGCCTTGGATAGAGCGCGGAATCTGAGAAGCAGCGGTAGAACCAAGAAAATCAAGAGACTGTAAGGCATCAATAACGCGCAAGCAAATATGAATAGGCATATTGGCTTTGATATGGGTGCTCACTTGGTTAATAGGGTTTTGTGTGCAGATAATGCAGTGAATCCCAAGAGAGCGCCCTTGAGAGATAAGGGTTGAGAAATGCTGCGAATATTGAGGTAATTGAGAGATTAGGACGAAAAATTCATCCGCAATAATAATGAGTCTCGGCTCATGGTATGGTAAGTCGTCCACAGACGAAACGTTAAACTGCGATAATATTTTTTCTCGTCGAATCATTTCTGCTATAAGTGCCCTTATGGCACGCGCAGCATGCGCTAAATCAAGATTATTTACTGAACCAACACAGTGGGGAAGCATACGAGCAATGTGAAAAGTAGCTCCACCCTTGAAGTCAAGGAAAACAAAGTGAATATCGTTTGGGCTGTTATGGCTGGCTAGCTCAACAGCCCACCGTTGAAGTAGAACCGATTTCCCAGATCCTGTCGTACCAGCTATAAGAGCATGCGGACCATCGGCTGGCAAATCAACAGAGACATTACTTCCGAGCACTATACTGCACGTGGGTTGAAGCCAAGAATGAACTAATGATTTCCATATGTGTGAGCAGATATTGGGTGAACATGTACGAGATGAATGAACATTCGAAGAATGGTGCTGTGACACATAAGAAGAGTTACTTTTAGGGATTTCATCTGTACTTTGTGAGTGCGCATAATATAAGCGGGTAAGTTCATCGATAAGCTGCTGGTCTTTTTGCTTTGACGTGAGTTCTTGGGTAGCGCGTTTAGCAGTTTCCTCGTGTGAACTCGTAGTAGTCTTCTCATTCATAAGCGTTATGACAAGGGACATCACCGTCATAATAAGAGTTGGCAAAAGGAATATAAGATACGCCCATTGTTTATTCAGTATCATCCATACGATTATGAATGCATAAGTTAGCAGGGGAGCAGTGAGCATCATTATGCGAAGAATGTGACGACGCGTTTGCTGTGATGTATCTTTTGCTAGCGTCGTAGAAGCTTCTTCTTGATGAGAACGCTTTTGGATAAAGCGAGAAATAAATGATGCCATGAACGCAACTTTAAAAGCTGCATGCATGGCATTCAAATCATCGGAGGAATGTGAACGAATGTGAATACAATCGTAAATTACTGGCCGGTATAGCCTCCGACAGAAGTTCCTTCAGAAATAGTGCCGGCGTTGAGAGAATTAAATAATTCTGTATTCTTTTCAGCATCGAGATGAACTGCTGAGCCGATTCCACCCGGTTCATAATCAAGGTTATCGAAATAGACACTTCCTGTAACGCCATGAGAACCAGAGGCATCTCTAAAAGCAAGAGCCATAGAAATCATCGAACCAGTGTTAGCGCTTTTATCTACAGATAGTGCCTTAAATGTGGCAGAAGCAACGCGAATCGCTTTGCTAGGATTTGTCAAGGTACTTGAACTAGCTGCCTTGTGCATAATTGCGCTAATAACTTGGCGTTGACGCTTAGCGCGACCGATATCTCCTTCAGGATCTGCATAACGCATACGAGCAAATGCTAAAGCTGTAGGGCCATCTGCAACATGACATCCCGCAGTCCAATTGAGTGTAGAGTATGGATCATTCACGTCGTTGTCATAGCACAATTCAACACCATCAAGAGCGTCGACGATATTAGCAACGCCGTCAAAACCTATCTGTGCGATATGGTCAATCTTTGAACCAGTAATGCTTTCGACCGAAGAAATGAGCGCATCATAGCCAGCAAATTGTGCAACAGAATTAATTTTCATTCCTTCGCCATTGACTTCTACGTATGAGTCTCGCGGAATGGAGATGAGTGAAGCAGGTCCACTTTGTGGCTTAGTGAGAACTAAGATGGTGTCTGTCCTAAAGCCGGTAAGTTGTCCTGCATCGCCACTTCCGACAGTTTGACCTTCGCGCGAATCAGAACCAAGAATGAGCCACCTGTGTGCAGCCGAATTATCTGATGCATTCGTCAAATCAATTGTTCGATTAAGCTGGCTATCTACCCAGAACCACCCCCAAACACCGAAGATAAGAGCAATCGCAAGAATTATCGCAAGGACACTAGCGATAATGCGTCCTGCACGTCCTTTTCGTACAGCAGCGCCATTTCGCATCGGCGCAACCGATGAAGCTCCTCCTCGCGATGATGAGAAAGAGGCCGGTCGCGAAGAATTACTTGAAGCAGGTGTAGAGCGTGCATACTCATTGCCACGTGACGATGATGGCACTCGCGATGTAGAAGAGTTAGCTGTCCTACCTTGTGAGCTGCGCGACGAGCGAGATGATGCAGACTGACGTGGTGTAAAGGACTGTGGGGTGCCATCGAGTGGGCGAGGTGTGGCGGTGCGCCCAGAGCCGTTTCGCGATGAAGAAGACCGAGGTGAAAAACTCGGTGGAGTCGCCGAGTTACCCGAAGCGCGCTGTGCAGATGAGCGCTGTGCTGATGAGCGCTGTGAGCCATTGTTTGGCACATCGCGATTTGCATTATGAGAACGCATGGGAGCAAAGCTCGGTGGAGGAGTTTGCTCGCCATTATGCTTGCTCTTGTCGTTATCGCTACTGTTGTTCTGAGATATTCTCGCCATGGTACTTCTCACATGAATTGTATTTTGTAATGATGAATAATGGAATTCATATCCACTTAACTGATAGATTATTAACTAATAGAGCAGAACGTGTAGTTGAGATATTCATCAGCTAATCCAATAGACCATCCACTCGTTGGGGAGTAAATCACACCAGTTTCTGGATCGACGCGTCCGCCTGTTGCAGGATCAATGAGTGTGCCATCTGCTTGCTTAATCAAACCGGTGTTTGGATCAGGAGTCTGCGTTGATTGATTAGCATCTTGAGATTGAGAGTTTGAATCTGAATTTGTTTGCTCAGCAGAATTGTTATTTGAAGAATCCGTACTCTGTTCAGACTGCTCTTGAGACTGTGCGTCAGACTGAGTGCTCTGAGAAGAAGCAGAATTATCTGATGATGAATCTGCATCTGAAGGCACATCAGTTAATGGTAAGTCGTTCTTAATACGATCCCACAAAGTATCTGCCTCGGAGGTCCACACAACGCGATTAGGATCTTGTGCCCAGTTAGCTACAGGAACTGTTTGAGAATAGATTCCTGAAGTTTTGAAGTTTCTTAAACTTGATGCTAGACCAATTAATGTTCCTGAATCTGCCATTCCCTCAGAGATGTTCAAAGACTGAAGTGCGGTAGTAGCAAGCTGATAGAGCTTATCGAAATTGGTGAGGAAGTTTTGCTTTAAGGCTTCTCGAATAAGCATCTTAATAAGATATTGCTGTCTAACTGTACGCATAACGTCAGAGCCATCGCCAATGCCATGGCGAATTCGAGCGTACTGTGTAGCTTGCACACCGTCTAAATGATTAAGACCATGCTGGAGAGACATATTAGTATTCTCGTCACTAAAGTCTTGGCTGATGCATACATCGACGCCGCCTAGCGCATCAATCATATTTTTCAAACCGCTAAAATCAACTGTAATGAATTGCGAAATGCTCAAACCAGTCAAAGAGTTAATCGCGCTCAACGAGCAGCTTGCGGCTGATGCTAAGTCGCCGCCTTGATTATATGCTTCAGCAAAAATGGAATTAAACATGACATTTGTCTGAGCAGGAATCGTTCCTTTAGAAGTGGTGCAACTTGGTACGGAAACTATTGAGTCGCGAGGAATGGACACGATATCAATAAACTTTCGATCGGCAGAAATGTGCACAATCATAGTGGTATCGGCTTGATGATTTCCTGTATTTTCAGCGCCATCACCGCTAATAGCAGCATTATCACCATCTCGGCTATCTGTGCCAAAAACAACGAGATTAAGTGCTTTGCCCGCATTAGGGTCAACGATTTCTTGTTTTATATTCTTCTGCGAGATGACACTGACCTTGGCATTGCTGACTGTTTGAGCAAATTGCGTATAAACACTAGCAAAAACACTACCAGCAAAGACAAGTACAGCTACCAAAACTACAGCAATCGCTTTAACCCATGAGAAAGGAGCTTTATATCCAAAAGAGTGCGCCGGAGCAAAAGGCAATTTTGCGCGTTGAATATGAGATGTTGAATGCTTTGATTTACGTTGTGCCACTCTTAAAGCCTTTCCAATACATGTATCTTTTTAAGTTTATAGAAACTCCTTGAAAATATGATTATTCTGCTACATATTTACACACTTCTTTTGAGAAAAGTAGGACATAATATATGCGAGGTTTGTATATACCGGTTTGCTTTGTGAAAGAAAGACGTATTAAGAATGGACGAATTTGCTCAGGAAGTGAAGTAAATTCATCTCAAATTAGTCATTTACAGTCATATAGTGTAAAGACCGTGTTAGTAAAAGAGGAAGATTTTCGCGATTCGTCGTAAATTAAACTAAGGTAAGTCTTGTGAATAGATTGCATCATAGTACACAAATGACGCGAGAAGCGGATAGTAGTGAGAAGATGGGGCTTGCACAAGCTTGTGTGCAGGCTGCACGACAGATACGCTCTCTTTCCTCAACGCAGCAGAGTATAGACTCAACAATTACCGCTGTAATTACCGTTGAAGATGATACGCGTTACTTACCAGATACGTTGGCGGCTGTCATGAATCAAACAGTACTTCCTGGTAACGTGATTATTGTTAACTGTGCGCATGATGCTGAAAAGATGACTCAATCGGATGAACGCTTGCTACGCACGGCTTTAGATGTCTTTACTACTCATACTGATGTCGTTACTTCAAGTGGTCGCTCTTATGGTGAAGCTGTGACTCAGGCAATTAACCATGCATTGGATAGTGGGTTAATTGCAAATTCAGTAGAATATTTGTGGTTGCTTCACGATGATTCACGTCCACTTGATAATACTTATGTTGATACGGTAAACGAAGTTCGACACAACAATGCCTCAGTAAGTATTATCGGTGCAAAACAATTAAGTTGGGATGGTCAGGTTCTGGCAAATGTGGGGTATTATGCACAAAGATATCACCGTATCACCTCACTTGTCGTTGATGGTGAAATGGATCAAGACCAGTATGATTCACGTCAAGACGTTTATGCTGTCTCGTTGACTGGTTCGTTTGTGCGCATTTCTGATTGGATGCGTTTAGGTGGCTTCTCTAACGCCTTAGGAACTTTCGGCCAATCGCGTGATTTTGGTCGACGTGTGGCTCGATCAGGTGGGCGCGTCATTGTTGAACCTCGTGCGCGTATCGGACATCGTCGTGCTCGTTTTGAAGGTGTGCGAACACCTCACGGAACTATTCATGAATGCATACCTGAAGATTTACGAACCTATAAAAATAGCGCGTTTAGTGTATTTGCGTCACGCGATGCATATTTCTATTCCGATATGTCTATTATTCGCTGGATTTACTTGTGGCCATTAAGCTTGTTTGTTGCGTGTGGGCGAGCTATAGCATCGTTTATTAGGAAGCAACCTTATGAAGCGATATGTGAACTTATTATGCCGTGGCATAATCTCATACATTGTGTTGCTATCGCTTCAGCGCGAACGACTTTAAGTAGTGTACAGAAGTTATCAGTATCAAAGTTATCGGCTGTGAGCGCGAAATCTGAACAAGTTCGTGTGTATAAAGACCATATCAATGATTTATTTGCGCAATACAATAATAAAGTAATAAGTCCTATGGTTCGTGTGCACTTGCAAAAATTAGCACGGCAGCGTTACGCCTGGCTGGCACTGATTACTGTTGCAGTATTCGCGATTAATTGTGCTGTGAATTTTGCTGCTCTTCGTGCTCTTTTTGCAGGAGAGCATTTAGCATCAAGTACATTAATATCTACTGCATCGTCAACTCGCGAACTTTTTGACGCGGCAACGACTCCGTACTCTTTTGCTGTTCTCGAAGGTGCATCTGTCCCATCATCACCATTCTTGCTTATTTATGCCCTTGCGTCGCTTTTTACTTTTGGACATGCTTATGCGACGAGCGCATTGATAATTCTTGCTAGTGTACCGGCAGCAGTGATGAGCATGTGGGCATTGGCGGGTATATTTACTCGTTCAAATATCGCGCGAATTACTATTGCATTAGCGTGGGTCGCTTCAGGATTCTTTACGGGTGTCTTTGTAACGGGCAACCTTGCGATG
Organism: Alloscardovia theropitheci; assembly: GCF_004332295.1. Lineage (GTDB taxonomy): Bacteria > Actinomycetota > Actinomycetes > Actinomycetales > Bifidobacteriaceae > Alloscardovia > Alloscardovia theropitheci. The sequence continues at coordinate 30,536 of NZ_RXLP01000012.1, read as the reverse complement.
ATGGTAACATATGTATTTTTGCCTGCAGGTGCTGCATTTGCAGCAAAAGCAGTAGGGGTTTATCAAACCGAAGACCCAATTGAGTCAGAGCCATCTATCCAAGCAAGTGCTTGGGCGGCTCTATGCTTCGCTGTAGTCTCCGCAAGTGAACCACAGCTATTCCTCATAATGATTGCTGTTGCATTAGTTTTGTCTATAATCTATCGTCACCATGTGTTGATGATTGCTTCGATGGGAATCCCAAGCATCGTTGTGCTTTTCCCAACTATCGTCGCAGTGATACGTCAACCGCAATCATGGGCACAACTTTTTGCTGATATCGCAAACACCGCATATGTAAACGCTAGTGTTCTTCAAGTTTTCGTTCCCGGGCAGACACAGCTGTGGGGGTCGCAACTTGCAGGAACTCTCGTAATGGTTATAAGCATCGTTGCATCTATCATGCTAGTAATTATGGCAGTTATTTCTTTGACTGTGCCATCGTTGCTTAAGCCATCGAGAAGTATGTGGGCTGTTATTCTTGCTGGTCTTGCAATGAGCGTATGTGCGCCACACATCGCTGTTTCATTGGGAAGCGAGTCAGTAATTTATGCGTCTGTTCTTCCAGCAAGCTCGGTAGTGATGATGGCTTTGCTGACATTGCTAGCGATGATGTCAGGGCCAGCAACTACGCAGTTCATTCCTGTTTTAACTCAGGATAAATTGGCACGTCAAGCTCAGGAAGAAGCAATTGAAGATCCAGCATTGAGAGGACTTTCTCGTTCTCCTGAGCGTACTGCATTCGCTGTCAGTCGCGGATTTGTCGTAGCAATTTGCGCGTTGATGACATTGACATGGGCAGCAGGTGCTAGCGCATTCTTCACTTCACAGCATACGAATGTTCATGTCAGCTCGCAAACCTTACCGATAGTTGCACAAGAATATGTAACGGCAAATCCGGCACGTCGTATTGCTGTTGTGCAGTTTGATGACAATCACCACATGAATTATTCGATTCTTTCAAGCGCACATGGCGATATTATTACGTCGTCAGCTGCAGTTGACGCAAGTCGTGCTACTGGCATCATGACATCGAAAACAGAAAATAATGTTGCTCAAGCTTTAGCGCAGCTCGTAGAGAGTAATGATGATGATTCTATTACCGCTTTAAGTAATGCCGGAATCGGTGGAATTTATGTCATGTATTCTGGCAATGATATTGACTTTAGCACTTTCGTATCAAATGCTTCTGGAACCAATAATACGGAAACTGTTGTTAATAATAATCAGGGTGCTTACATTCGTATATCGATTAAAGCAGCGTCTGAGCAAGGCGTTGATATGAGCGGATATAATCGCATAGCTCACAGCACACAGCGCTACGTATGGATAGGTGTGCTTATTACTGTTGGTCTTATTTACCTAATTTTGGCAATGCCACGATTCTTTGCGCGCGGGGAATAAGAGAGGGAGATAATCAATGAGCGATAAAGAACACAATATGGACGATAAGAAGTCTGCGCATAATTCTCTTGGACGTAAAGTGTTGACAGTTACCGGTGCTACAGTAAGCGCACTAGTATTAGTAGCAGGCTCCTTCTATTTGGGATCTGGTCTAGCTTTTCCGCGTCAAAGGGTAGGTAACGAGCAATTGTCAGCGACCTCTGTTCATGATGTCGCTCAATTAAGCTCAACATTCTATTGCCCGGCTCGTATGGATTTGGCAGATTCTGAAAGCTACGGCGATTCTGATTTCCAAGCAAGCACGGGGAACCTTACTAGTACGTCTCGTATCTCGATTATGGGGTCTTTGTATCAGGCAAATATGCAAGGTGTAGGTAATCAAGATCAACCTACATCATTATTGTCTGATTCCGCGATGAACGATGATAGTGTTCGTAGCACGTCGACAGATGGGACAGCCTCCTCAATAATCCATACTCGAACTCTTAGCGCAAAAGCCTTCACAGGAGCTAGCGGTACTGTTGCTTCATGGGCATCTGATGCTGATTTGCGTGGAATTTCGGCGTCATCATGTGTATCTTTTGCTACAAGTCAGTCCTTCCTCGTACCTGCAACGTCAACGGGTTGGTCGCAGCAGTTAATCGTGGCAAATGCTTCGGATAAGCCAACGTCAATTACCTTGACTGCTTATGGCTCACAATCAAATCAAGAGATTGCATTAGAAACGCATGCTACCGCAACTATTAATGCTCATTCAGAATCAATAATTGATTTAGGTGCTGCTTTTAAATCTGATGATCCTACATATGTTGTAGTAGATAGCGACTCAGCTCCCGTAGCTGCTGTAGTTCGTGCGGTTCATATGAGTGGTTTGACTCCTCAAGGCTCGGAGTACATACAGCCGCTTAACGCAACTCGTGCTCAGCAAGTTATTCCAGCGCTTTCCGGAGTGCAATCTGCGCAATTTGCGTTATTTGCTCACGATGGTGGAACTGCGAAATTCACTTTCTTAGGGAACAATGGTGAAATTTCCTCTCAATCGCTTCAATACCAGGCTAATCAGGTAAGCGTCACTCGCATGAATATTCCGCAAGATTGTGAGTCTGTTCTTATCGATGCTACGAGTGAATTCTCTGCTTCAGCTTATACAACTGTTTCCGGAAATGATGGGCAAAGTGATTTTGCGATGAATCAATCACAGTCCGCACATAGCGCATATGCTGTTAACGCGCTGGACGGTGTGAATTCGCGTATTGATATATCGAATCTTGCAACCTCCGCACGAAGTGCACAAGTAGTAGGTTTTGCAGCTGATGGCTCTCGTGTAGGTCAACGCGATATTTCAATTAGTGCGCATGGTGTCTATAGTTTTAGCGCTACAGATATAAGTGACCGCGCTGCAACCATTCAAATTTCACAGTCGGGGGATAATCAAAGCGATAGTCTCGTTGTAGGGCAATCCCTGAGCGTGGATACATTAGCATCTGCACAAGTTGCCCAACGTGCTGTGCTGACAACTCCATCAGTTGAATTATTCACAACGCAATATACTGTGACACGTCAGAAAACGATTTTGAATTAAAATTCATCGTTCCATGTGGGGTCAATACTTTTAGGAGATAGGCCGTATAGATTAGACAATTGCTGAACAATTTGTTCGCGAATGATTAATTGAAGCTCGAGCTTATGATGTGCTCGGGCTTCAATTGGTTTACGATACAGAGCGATACGAGCGGGAATCCCATGTGCTGCTGGAAAATTCTGAGATAATGCGACAGAATAATGCTCCCAAGCAAGTGGATGAGAAGGAGGTACATCCTCAACAGCAAATTCGACGCGGTTAAGCAGACTTGGCCATGCTCGTTTAAGTCTTTCGACTTGTGCGAGTACTTGATTATCAAAATATCCCGTAGCTGTGCGATATCGGGGCAGACGTGCGCCAAAAACAGGCCGGCGTATCCCGCGGCCGTGACGATTACGATATGTAGAATTATCCCATGGCAGATTGCTCATACACACTAGCATAGCAATCTTGTTACAATAGTGGGAGAAAAGGAGGCAATATGTGCGATGAATTAGTGGTTCCTCAATCAACAGATGTTGATACGAGCGTTTTAGCAGATCATGCACGTTTGCTCGCCTTCGATTTGGATAATACCTTAGCGCGATCAAAGATGCCAATGAGTGATGAGACAACCCATTTATTTGCTTCCCTCACGCATATATTACCCGTTGCTATCGTTACTGGCGGACGATATGAGTTGATTGAGTCTCAGGTTCTGGACGCAATTTTTGACTACGCGCATAAGGAAAATCTTGTTCTTTTACCTACTACAGGCTCGGCATATTATCAGTGGAATGGGCACAGATTTGAGCGTATCTATAATATAGAGCTTTCTCATGAGCAGAAGCTACACGCGAGCGAAGCCATTAAACTATGCGCGCAAGATTTAGGATTATGGTTTGATGATATAGATGGTACTCATATTGAAGATAGAGGCAGTCAGATAACTTTTTCCGCTCTAGGGTCTCGTGCCCATGCAGATATTAAGGAAAAGTGGGATCCGCGGGGAAAACTTCGGGCGCCTCTTGCAGAGCGCTTACAAAAACTACTTCCAGAATTGAATGTGCGTATTGCTGGTACGACGAGTATTGATGTATCGCATAAAGGTCTTGACAAAGCTTACGCGGTTCGCCAGCTTGCTCGATTGCATACCATAGATGTACATGACATTGTTTTTGTGGGTGATAGGATGATGCCGGGAGGTAACGATTATCCCGCCGCACTCGCTGGAACGATGGCGGTAAGTGTAGAAGGTCCTGATGATACGAATATGTGGATGAAACAATTTATGGAAAAATACACGCGGGGACTGCGTATAGATATAGTTAGCCGTAAATTGTGGATTTATGGGCGTGAGATAACGATTTCAGATTCTGAGTTTTCGCTTCTTTTGGCTCTTATGCATGCGCAAGGAAAAGTCATTAGCCGTGAGAAGCTTATGCAGGATGCATGGAAATACGCTCCGTCAGGAGATACAAGGCTTCTTAGTGTCTCCATTGCTCGTCTACGTTCAATTCTTGAAGATAATTCTCATATGCCACGACGTATTGTTACGGTTCGCGGTGGGGGATATCGCTTCTCATATGACTAAATCGTTCTGGGAAATCAGGCATATTCTTCTTGCTTGAGGTAATAGATATATTATGCGAGCAAGTGAGAGTATTTAGTGTGTTGTCACATTCGTTCACAGTATTGTATGAGCTTTTGTATGCTGTGTGATTAGCATTACTATCAAGTCATGATACAAGAACTCTGGCAGGCATTATTGCTGATTATTTTTCCTCGTTCATGTGCTGGATGCGGCACGAAAGATACCATATTATGCAAAAAATGTATGCGCTTATTTGATAAGGATATCGAGCGTGAAATAGCACATTCTTTTATGGCATTTTCATGCGCATATTATGAAAAAGAAGCGCGGTCAGCGATTTTATCATGGAAAGATCATGGTGATGAAGAACTCGACAGTATCTTAGGTGCTATTATGGCTCGGCGATGCATACGGATATTAGAACCATTGCTATCGCGTCAGATGCAATTATGCATTGTTCCAGTTCCTTCCTCTCCGTCATCGATTAGACATAGAAGAAGAGCGCATATGATTCCTATAGCGCGAGAAGTTGCTCGAAGGATTAATACATCCTTTAGTGAAGGTACAACGCACTGTAGTGCGCATGTGTGCCCAATTCTCAGCATTGATAAACGAGTCCATAAAGCCGTGACTGCTTCAGGTAAGCAGAACAGACTGCGACGATTAGATCGGAGACTACAGATTAAGCCATGTACTCATGGCGAATCATCATATGTCATTCTTATGGATGATATCGTGACAACCGGCGCTACTTTGCGCTCTTGCGTACGTATGCTACGGTTACATGGCAAAGAAGTTATCGCGTGCTGCGCGCTGTGTGACGCGCACACAGAAGAATATTTAAGCTTTGACAGTGAGCATCTCTGACCATACCGTAGTAGCGCGAGGCGATAGGTGAGAACGTTTCATAGACCAATGTGCTCCTGTATCCTGATTGAGTCTACCCTTAGCTCTAATACCACCATATCCAAGACCTACACGATAACTTCCAAAACGCTGCCGTGCTGCTTCGAGAGCTTGCGATATGCCATTGTCTAACTGCGCTTCAAAGACGTCAAGGGGATGATAGGCGTCTTTATCGATAAGTCCTTGAAGTATGACTCCTGCGCGGGCATAGGCAGCTCCAGGGACTATCTGATCTTGTATTGCTTCAAAAGCATATTTAGTAATAATGAGAGGGTCGTTAGTTGGCTCGGGGAAGAGCTTAGTGCCTCTAATATGCGAAGAGATGTCTGAGGTATTGTAACGCCCAGTAGAACAGAAGACGGATATAGAGGAACATAAACTTGACTGCATATTTAAGCGATGTAAAGCCTTCTGTGTGTATACGCTTACTGCTTGATGGAGATCTCGTGGGTCGCGAATAGGAGATGAGAACATCCTTGAGCACATAATTTGTGTTGTTCGTTTCCCGTCTAAAGCACTATCACTCTTAGAAAAATCGGTACAAGCAATACCGCGTAATTCGAGAATCGTCTGCTGTATAAGAACACCAAATTTTTTGCGCATCATCACACTATCACTATCGCGCAAATCGGCAGCTGTAAGAATATTCATACTCATGAGTTGAGGGGCAAGACGCCGTCCGATTCCCCATACGTCTTCGACAGGAATGTGCTTTAAAAAATGTGGATCACGCTGCATCGCGTCTTCCCAGCTTATAACATTGCGGATTCCTAAGTAATGCTTGGACCAGTGACTGACAATTTTAGCGAGAGTGGGTGTAGGGGCGATTCCAATGGAAATAGGAAGGCCAAGCCCTTGCCATACGGCTTCTCGCATACGTCTGCTTCTGTCTATCAGTTCAGAAGTATTTCCTGTGACATCAAAAAAGCATTCATCAATCGAATAGATATGCTGATGAGGAAAGTGAGAGTCCATGATATGCATCATGCGGGCAGACAGACTAGCATATAGTTCATAGTTTGAGCTGCAGGCGACCACTCCATTGCGTGTAGCTTCCTCGCGAATCTTAAACCAGGGGATGCCTTCAGGAATACCGAGTTTTTTAGCCTCGGCGCTGCGAGCTACGACGCATCCGTCATTATTGGAAAGTACGACTATAGGGGTTCTGTACAATTTAGGATTAACAACGCGCTCGCAGGAAGCAAAGAAGCTATCTGCATCGGCGAGAATAAACTGTCGTTGAGGTGAGTTTGCAGAATCTTTAACGTTAGATGTATCGTATGTCAAGCTTGTCATGATACTTACACTCGTACTCTCTTGAATAAATCCGTGATGGAAGATTCTTATGCGTTCATGCGTATAGTTGCACGTTCGCATTGAGGGTGATAGTTTCCAATGACCACACCCCAGATAGTTACTGATTCGTCAAAATACAGTTGAATATCAGGGAACTGGGAATTCTCTGCGTGAAGTACAGGCTGTCCAGAAGTATTCGATATTAAACGTTTGACAGTAAGCTCTCCATCGAGGGCTGCAATAACAATATCGCCATCTTGGGGAGTGAGAGAACGGTCAACGATAGCAAGATCGCCATCGAAGATTCCCGCGTTTGTCATTGATGTACCTGAAACGCGCACGATAAATGATGTATCGGGATGTGTAATAACGTTTGTGTCGAAAGAAAAATCTCCGGAAAAGTAATCTTGCGCTACAGACGGGAATCCCGCATGCACGGCCTCAAGGGCGATAGGAACAGCCATCACAACCACCTTTCGAACATTTGTTCGAATAGTTTTTCACGTGCACTGGACGAAAAAGCCTCTCACAACATGCCATATAAAACAAGCTGTGAGAGGCGGTATTGAAGAGAGATGGAGAGCTACTCTTCGATATGCCATTTTGGTAATGTGATTTCGAAGTTAACTCCTCGTGAATCATCAACTACCTGTACAGTTCCGCCGTGAAGCCCGGCCGCCCAGCGTGCGATGGATAAGCCCAAGCCAGTTCCGCCAGACATTGTTCCTGGGCGGTTATGATGGCCTTTCACATATCGACGGAATATGTCTGAACGGTCTTCAGGAGCAATTTGTGAGCCAAAGTTGACTACATTAGCGATAATAAAACCGTTACTAGTATCTTCGCGCGCTTCGATAACAATAGAAGTATTATCTGCTGAATGTTTGAGCGCGTTCGCAATGATATTCGTAAAAAGCTGACGAAGACGATCCTCATCACCTTCCATCCAGATCTGTGGTGAGACACGCAACGCGATATGGTGGTTGTGGCTTGCATCTGCAATTTCCAAAGGAGCAACAACATCATCAAGGAAATCAAGTACGTTAAACTTTGTAATTTCTAAGCTTGCAGCTCCTGCCTCCATTCGGCTCAAATCGAGAAGGAAAGCGATAAGATCACCTAAGCGCTGTGTCTGATTAAGAATTCCTTCAAGATTTGCGGGAGTTGGCTCTACAACGCCATCAGCCATATTCTCGACTAACGCTTGCAGAGCTGATACAGGAGTACGAAGTTCATGGCTAACATTTGCGATTAAATCACGACGCATCTGATCTGCATGAGCGAGTTCGTCTGCCATGACATTAAATGAGCGTGATAATTGGCCTACTTCATCATTGCTGTCAAGAGCCATAGAAACGCGTTTAGTATAGTCACCTTGAGTAAGAGCTTCGGCAGCATCTCGAATTTCGCGCAGGGGAGCGGTTAATCCTTGGGCAAAGAAATAGGTAACGCCCAAAGCTATGATGAGCGTAATAGGTAGCGCGATCCATCCTGAAAGCCCTAATTTTAATAATCCCCATGCAGCTACAAAAGCTAAAAATGTATCTACAACGATGAGAACACTGAGTTCAATTTTAAGAGATGAGATAATTCCAAGAGGACGATACCGATTAAAATGAGCAGAAACATGTGAGTTTTGTTTACTGTCGGTTTGCGAAGAAGGTGCCATAATAGTGTCGCTTTTTTGAATTGTTAAGGAATAAAAGATACGAAATGCGAAAGTGCATCAGTGTGTATGAGTAATTATGCGCGTTCATATAAAAGCGCTACAGCCATCTGCATATATGTGACGTGAAGTCACACACAGATACGGTGTAGCGCTTAAAGGGGTGTGAACTACTCAGCTACTGGTGGTTCGAACGCATAACCCACACCGTGAACAGTGCGAATCATGTCAGCTCCCAGCTTATGTCGCAATGCCTTAACGTGTGAATCAACAGTTCGAGTGCCAGAAGCATCAACCCAGTCCCATACCTCTTCTAGAAGCTTTTCGCGGGTGAGTACACTCTTAGGCTTACGCGCTAGGGTGGAAAGCAAATCAAATTCGGTAGGGGTTAAATGGATAACTTCACGGTTAACTGTAACAATGCGTTGTGCAGGGTCGATAACCAAGTCGCCGAATTGCAAAACTTTTTCATTCTCTGAATTCTTAGCGATAACCTTAGCGCGTTCGACTCGACGTAATAGAGCCTTGCATCGCGCGATGAGCTCGCGCATAGAAAATGGCTTAGTCATATAATCATCCGCGCCTGCTCCCAAACCAATAACCTTATCGGCTTCGTCATCACGGGCAGTGAGCATCAAAATAGGTACCGGACGAGATGCAACGATGCGCTTAGTTGCTTCCAAACCATCCATGACTGGAAGCATAATGTCCATAATAATTAAATCAGGCTTAAACTGTGCTGCGGCTTGGACGGCACTTGCTCCATCTCCGATGACTCGAGCATTCCATCCTTCAGAAGCCAAGCGCTGTGCGATAGCTGTCGCGAGCGTTGGCTCATCTTCCACAACGAGAATAGTGTGCTGCACAGGGCGCGTTGTAGGCGTATTCATATCAAAGCTTTCTCGTGAGATTGCTGTATTTCTATTTATAATAGCGCAATATGCGGCTAAATGAAGTGTCCGCGCCGTATGGCACAATTTACACATTGTATTTTTTGCTGGAGGGCTTACTTTTTATGGATTATAAGGTAGGAGACACCGTCGTTTATCCACGACATGGTGCTGCTCGTATAGAAGAAATTTCCGAACGAGAACTACGCGGAGAGAAAAAAGTATATCTTAAGCTTTCTGTTCTTTCTTCTGATGGTTTGACAATTAACGTACCTGCTGACACTGTTGAAAAGCTCGGAGTACGCGATATCGTTGATACTGTTGCAGTAGCAAAGGTTTTTGAGATTTTACGTACACCTATCGTTGAAGAAAAGACAAACTGGTCTCGTCGCTACAAGCTCAATCAAGAAAAAATTGCTTCCGGCGATGTGAATAAAGTTGCAGAAGTTGTACGTGATTTGGCACAGCGCGACGATAATGATCACGGACTTTCTGCCGGAGAAAAGCGTATGCTTTCGCGCGCTCGCGCTATTTTGACTTCTGAAATTGCCTTGAGTGAAAAACTTGAAGAAGACGAAGCTCAGCGTTTATTGGATGTCAATCTCGGCTACGAGGACCCTCAACCAGGCGACGAAAAGCATCATGCGATGGCTCCAGAAGAGCCGGCAGATGCGACATTGCTTCGAGTGGAGGAAGAAGCGGCGAGGGCTTCTAAAAAGAAGTAGATATAATATTTAAGTTTATAGCCATACGGGGTTGTTCTTGATCTACGTAGTACGAGTAGATCAAGAACAACCCTCATGCTTTTGCAATGGTTGCGAATTTGGCGCACTAATATCAATGAGGATATAAGGAACTAGCCTGACCATTTCGCATACAGAAGGAACAAAGGGAAAAATGTGCATTAGAGTATCCCATTGTTTGATAATTTTTACCTGAATGAAGTCAATCAGATTAAAGAGGGAAAAGTATCATCTCAAGGAGAATAAATAAAGGACTTAGATGCTGTCGTATGTAGGTAAGTATCCAAGTCCTTCTAGAACGATTTAACAGTTTTATGAAAGCAGTTGGCTAAACAGTAATTCGGAAAGCTGTAAAAGGCGATTAAGAGATTATTCCTACTTTCTTATAGCCGCAATTGCCTTTGTTACGAGCCATATCACGACACTAATAGTGACGATAACAAAGCTTGGTGGCATATCGAAAATGGTGGAAAGAAGCAATCCACCCCATATTGAAACTAAGCAAATAACGAAAGTTGCGATGATGGCGCGCAGAGGTGAACGAGTAATCATCATTGCAGTATCCGCAGGAGTAATAACAAGTGCGAAAATAAGCAAAGTTCCTACTGCTGGAACTGCTACAGTAATGACACTTCCCATCATAACCATGAAAATTATGCCTAAGAGTGTTACAGGAAGCCCCTTGGCTCGAGCGACATTTTCATCTAAAGAGCTGAAAAGCAAGGGTCTAAAAATGATAAGAAGAAGCGCTACAAGTATCACATCAAAAAGCGCGAAAATAATAAGCTGATCTTCAGTAATAGTAAGCACAGATCCAAATAAGATGGACTGCATTTGCTTCGCCGCACCCGATGATAAATTCGAAAAATACAGACCAAGAGCTGTCGCAAAGGCTAAGACAGATCCAGTTGCAACTTCACGGTCAGAGGCTCGTTTCCCAAGAGCACCGATAACGAGAGCTCCTCCAATTGCAAAGAGCCCCATACCCCATAGCACGGGGATACCAAGTAAGACAGCGCCGGTAGCGCCTGGTAAGCCAATATGTGCCAAAGCATGAGTGGCAAAAGTGGATTTACGTGTAATAACAAAATATCCCACTGCTGCTGCAGCAATTGAGATAAGAATCCCAGCGATGAATGCTCGTTGTACAAAACTCGTCTGGAGGACAGTCATCCATTCAGGGTTGTAAAGCATTAATCCTCCTGTAAGTCTTGTGATTCCTGCGAATCTGCGTGGTTATGATGATTAGCTTCTAGGCGAGCCTGAGCTTGTTGGGCAGAATGCCATTGCGCCGCATCTTTTGTTAGATGCTCATCATGAACAGTTCGGCTGGATGGCTCCATAGCTGAATTATGAGTGACGAACATATCGCCCTGTGGGGTTGTAATGATTTCAACCTTAGTGCCGTATAAGTGGGTGAGTAGCTGAGAATCGAGCATATTATTCATAGACGAATAATGAGGATGCCCATCGAGCAGATATACAGCTCCGGTCAGTATGGGAAGGAGAATATTTAAATCATGCGCAACGACCTGAATAGTCATTCCCATTTTTTTATTGAGTTGTGATAAAAGCTCAACGATAGAATTCTGGCTGGATATATCTAGATTTGCCAAAGGCTCATCGAGGATCAAAAGTTCTGGCTTATTAACGAGTGCCTGAGCTATAGCAGCACGCTGACGCTGTCCTCCAGAAAGTTCACGGATACGCTTATAAGAATGTTCCTGTAGTCGTACGAATTCGAGAATCTTGTTGACCTCTTCACGGTCTTGTTTTCGAGAAGGCATGAATCCCCATCGTGAGCCAGAAATACCTAAAAGAACAAAGTCAAAAACCGTTATATTGCTTTCACTAATTTCAGTATAATTTTGCGGTACATAGCCTATGCGAGCATTATTCTTTCCAGCTGGTGCTCCAAGCACATTGAGTTTTCCAGACGATAATGGCAAAATTCCCAGTTCCGCAGAAAGCATGGTAGTTTTACCCGTACCATTTGTTCCGACTATTGCAGTAACGCTGCCTCGTGGCAAGGAGAAATTACCATGTGACCATATTGTCTGGGAGCCTCGTTTTATTTCAGCATCAATAAATTCGATAATAGGTGCTGAATTATTCTGCTTGTCGTCTGCTGGAGACGTCATATGGGTATGAGTTGACGTTTCTGAGGAAGAAGTCATAATGTGCTTTCTACAAATAGGGTGCTACGCAATTGCCTAGCACCCTACATTTATATCATGAGATATATGAGAATTATGCTCATAACTGAGGAATGAACATAATATTTATTCTGCTGAATCCTGAGCTAATTTAGATGTCGCATCATCAATTAATGCTGAAATCCATTGAGTCAATGTCTTATAGTCCGTTGGCAGTTGCTCTGTCACATCAAGAACAGGAACGTCGCTTTTTCCAGCAGTGCCTGTCAGCATATTAGTTGCATCAGAGCTTTCTTGCGGATTATTAACCAAAAGGCTTATGCCGTGGTCTTCGATAAGAGACTGGAATTCTTGTAAATCACCAGGAGTCGGCTCAGCTTCATTTGCAGCGGAATTAGCATAGCCTTCCGGTGTAGCATCAGCTAATCCCATATCGGAGAAGAGATAATAAGCTACGGATTCTGTCGCCGCATATTTCTTGTTCTTATTAGCGTCTTTGAATTCAGTAAGCTTAGAATCTAATTCCTTCTCACTCTTAGACCATGCATCATACTGCTTCTGGAAATAGTCCTTAGATGCTGGAAGGAGCTGTGAATAAGTCTTGAGTAGGGAATCTGCTACTGCTTTACGAGCATCCTTAGAGAACCACAAGTGTGGATTGTCAGATTCGCTCGCGCCTACGATTGAGGCCGCGTTAACGACTGAAACAGATTTCTGTGATGTGACGGCTTTTGTAGCCCAGGCATCATAATCAGCACCATTAACCACAGCTACCTGGGCGGCTGTAAGCTTAGATAAATCTGATGCAGATGCTTCATAATCGTGAGGTTCAACGGTTGAATTATTGATAATGGACGTTACTTGAACGTGCTCACCACCAATTTCTTCGGCCAAAGATCCCCACTGATTAACAGACGCAACGACAGTAATAGGATCTTGTGCCTTAGCTGTTTCAGAAGAATCCTGAGACTTCTTATTTGTATCGGAATTATTATTCTGAGGACCGCACGCACTCATTGCGATGAGGGATGCGCCGACAGCCAGCACAGCTACTGAACGACGGAAAATTGCAATTGCGTCAAAGTTTCGATGCATTTTCATCTCACTTGACTCTTTCTACATTAGAACAATCAAACAAATTACACACATAGCTCACGTTATGTGTACTAGTCATAGTATCATTAAACCCGTATATGACAGGACACGAGGGAGTTCACGGGGAGTTATTGTGACAAATCCTGCACCAATGCGTATCAGCGGAACTGATTTAGCACACGAAATTAAGCAAGATTTAGCTACTCGTGTACAAAAGTTGAATGCTCAGGGAATTAGATGCGGGTTGGGTACGATTTTAGTGGGCAATGATCCCGGATCGGTAAAATACGTTGAGGGAAAGCACAAAGATTGTGCTGAGGTCGGTATTGAATCTATTCGTATTGATTTGCCGGAAGATGCAAGTGAAAATGGCATTATCGCAGCAATTGAGGAATTGAATCATAGGGAAGATTGCACCGGTTTTATTGTGCAATTACCGTTACCAGAATACGTTAATACACTTAAAGTAATCGAGCATATTGATCCTGATAAAGATGCAGATGGCATGCATCCGATGAATCTTGGAAAACTTGTATTACACACGCAAAAACTTCCGGAAACCCCTTTGCCGTGTACTCCACGAGGTGTTATCGAATTACTTGAACATGCTGGAATTGATTTCAACGGTAAAGATGTATGCGTATTAGGTCGAGGTATTACTATTGGCCGTACTATTGGGCTAATGCTCAGTCTTAAAGGCAAAAATGCTACCGTTACCATGTGTCATTCAAAGACACGTGATATTGAAGATAAGATCAGACAAGCAGATATCGTTATCGCTGCAATGGGAGTAGCGCATTTCGTTAAGCCAGAAATGATTAAAAATGGTGCTATAACCGTTGATGTTGGTGTGTCACGAGTCTTTGTTGCTGAAGAAGGTCGCTGGCGGATACAAGGTGATGTGGATCCATCGTGCTATAGCAAAGTCAGTGCTTATACTCCAAATCCTGGGGGAGTGGGCCCAATGACCCGCGCGATGTTACTTAAAAATGTGGTGGAAATGGCAGAGCGCTCTGCCTAAACTCCTCGTTATATGTAGTAATTCGCGCAGTGTGTAGCTGGGTTAAGCTGGGATAATGAGCAAACGTGGAAAAATATACGACACGCATAAAAAATTTCGATTTTGACTAGTATTTAGCGTATTCTTAGAACTTGTATGCGTGTTACTTTTATGGTAACCGTCATACACGTCGCTTTATAGAGAAATCTTCCCATGAAGAATCTATAAAGAAACGGACAATTGAATACCGATTTTATCCGATAAGTCAAAGAAAATTATTTTAATGACAGATAACAAGAACGAAATCCAGAAGGTCGCTATCAACGATATCGGCACTGAAGAGGATTTCATCAAGGCAGTCGATTCCACCATCAAGAACTTCGATGATGGTGATCTCGTAGAAGGTACCGTTGTAAAGATCGATCATGATGAGGTACTCCTCGATATCGGCTACAAGACCGAAGGTGTTATTCCTTCCCGCGAACTTTCTATCAAGAAGGACGTGGATCCAGATGATGTCGTTGAAGTTGGCGACACCATTGAGGCACTTGTCATCACTAAGGAAGACAAGGAAGGCCGTCTTATTCTTTCTAAGAAGCGTGCACAGTACGAGCGCGCTTGGGGCGACGTTGAAAAGATCAAGGAAGCTGACGGTGTTGTTGAAGGTACCGTTATCGAAGCTGTTAAGGGCGGCTTGATCGTTGACATCGGTTTGCGCGGCTTCTTGCCAGCATCCCTCGTCGAAATGCGTCGTGTTCGCGACTTGGCTCCATACATTGGTCAGACAATTCAGGCTAAGATTTTGGAGCTCGATAAGAACCGTAATAACGTTGTTCTTTCTCGTCGTCAGTATCTCGAAGAGACTCAGTCTGAAGTTCGTGAGACATTCCTCTCACAGCTCAAGAAGGGTCAGATTCGTGAAGGCGTTATCAGCTCCATCGTTAACTTCGGTGCATTCGTCGATCTCGGCGGTGTTGATGGTTTGATCCATGTTTCTGAGCTGTCATGGAAGCATATCGATCACCCATCTGAGGTTGTTAAGGTTGGCGACAAGGTAACTGTTGAAGTACTTGACGTTGATCTCGATCGTGAGCGCATTTCCCTTTCCCTCAAGTCCACTCAGGAAGATCCATGGCAGCGTTTCGCGCGCACCCATGTTCCTGGACAGGTTGTTAAGGGCAAGGTCACCAAGATTGTACAGTTCGGTGCATTCATCTCTGTAGATGATGGCATTGAAGGTCTCGTACACATTTCTGAGTTGGCAAATCGCCACGTAGAAAACCCAGAGACCGTTGTTAAGCCTGGTGACGAAGTATTCGTTAAGGTAATCGACGTTGATCTTGATCGTCGTCGTATCTCCTTGTCTTTGAAGCAGGCAACAGATTCTGTTGACCCTAACTCTGAAGACTTCGACCCAGCTCTCTATGGCATGCCAGCAGAGTATGACGAAAACGGTAACTACAAGTACCCAGAAGGCTTCGATCCTGAGACTAACGAATGGATTGAAGGCTTCGAGCAGCAGCGTGAAGAGTGGGAAGCTCAGTATGCAGCAGCTCACGACTTGTGGGAGCAGCACAAGGCATTCGCTAAGAAGCAGGCTGAAATTGAAGCTGCTTCTGCAGAAGCTGACGGTGCTACTGAAATGGAAGCTCCAGTTGAAGAAGAAGCTACAACTTACAGCTCCACTCAGTCCGCAGAGGGAACTCTTGCAGCTGACGATCAGCTCGCAGCTTTGCGTGAGCAGTTGCTCAGCGAAAATAACTAGTACAACTCTTTCGCATGGTGATGATATTCCCATAAGTGATTTAATCACCATTGCCTAGTACCTAGTTAATGAGGGTTGTGTATAAACGGTATAGTTTATACACAACCCTCTTTGCATATAAAATTTTCGTGCACTTCTTTTATCCATGGCTAGGAGTGTGCAGATAAGCTTATTTATTTGTGCGTACTAACCTCAATAGGCATAGTTGATTGGTGCAGATATTTGGCCAAATGTTTATTGGGCGGCATCCATCCAGGCATCATTAAAGCGTACGAAAGAATAACATTGGCAAAGAGTAAGATAAAGCTAAACTGCGATTTATTCATGATAATGAAGCAGTACTTGTTAGAAAGTACTGCATGGATAGCCTTTGATAGAATAACTTTGAAAAGACAGAAGTTGTTGCGACCTGTGATTAGTTTTCGCAGCATGGAGGAACCCTTTATGGAAACGATGCGAGCTGCTGTGGTACGTGAACCTGGTGATCCAACCGTTTTAGAGCTTACTGATGTTGAAATTCCAGCGATGAAGCCTGGTTGGTCACTTGTACGAGTACATGCATTTGGTGTAAATCATTCCGAGATTTTCACACGACAAGGCTTATCTCCAAGCGTTGAATTTCCTCGTATTCTAGGAATTGAATGCGTAGGTGAAATAGTCGACAGCGAAATATTCTCCGAAAAAACTCGTATAGTTTCTTTTATGGGCGAAATGGGGCGTGCCTTCGACGGATCATACGCACAGTATGTGTTACTTCCTAATTCTCAAATTTATCCTGTCGATTCTAGGATGTCATCTGTTGATTTAGCTGCGTTTCCCGAGACTGGTTATACCGCGTATGGTTCTATGAGGCGTTTGAATCTTAAATCTTATGAAAGTGTCCTCATAAGATCTGCGACTTCTGGTGTGGGGATGACATTCGCGCGATTTGCGAAAAAATTACAACCAACTATTCGATTAGTGGGTAGTACCCGAAATCCGAATAAGGCTCAGGCATTGCTTTCTGCAGGATATGATGACGTTATTACTGATAAAGATAACGTTTTAGAAACTAAACAATCTTTTGATAAAGTACTTGATTTAGTTGGTCCTAAATCTATAAGGGACACTTTTTCTCATGTTAATACGGATGGTATTGTGTGCGTGACCGGTTTACTTGGTCGACAGTGGACGATTGATGATCTTGACCCTATTGAGGAACTTGGCCGTGGTACAGCAGGGCATGGGATTTATCTTACGGGCTTTTATTCGGGCAATGTAAATGCTCAGCGCGTTCAAGAGATGTTCGACTGGATTGATGAATCTCACGTAGGCGCACTACCGTACACTGAATTTGATTTGGAACATATACGCGAGGCTCATATCGCTATTGAAAATAATTCAGTGATTGGAAAAATTGTAGTTCGTGTTTAATTCTGGACGTATTCGCATGACTATTGTTCATTAGCTAGAGGTGACTCTCATGAAGACAGAGCAACGACGGTTTATGAGAATTGGGATAACGGGCGGTATCGCAGCAGGCAAATCCACCGTGAGTAAGCACCTAATATCTCGCGGATATAACGTGATTGATTATGATCAATTAGCTCGAGAGATTGTTCTACCACATTCGCCAATTGTTAAGCAAATTGAAGAAGAATTTGGATCTCATAGTGTCAATGAAGACGGGACAGTCAATCGTTTATGGTTAGCACACAATGTTTTTACTGACGATAATAAACGCCATCATATCAATGACATCATGCATCCAGCTGTATACGCTTTAGCGGTTCAGAAAGAACGAGATATTATTACTCAGAATCCCGATGCGCGCATGATTTTTCATGATATTCCTCTTCTCATCGAGACGCTCGATATAGCAAAGAAAAATGGATTTGTGTTCGACCATATTATGACGATTGAAGCAGATGATGATATCCGGATTCAACGCATGATTGAAACACGAGGAATGGCAAAAGCTGAAGCGAGAGCTCGAATTGATGCGCAACTGACACGCGAGCAACGAGAAGCTACAGCAGATGTTGTCATTGACTCAAACCTTAACGTAAAGGATATGCTAAGCATTGTGGATAACACGCTAGAGAACTGGCTAACAGCATAATTCAAATCGTTAATGCGCTTTAATATAGAACTATGAGTTTTAACGGTATCGAGCGTGTAGAAAAGCCTTTTGAAGTTAAGTCACCTTATAAGCCTTCTGGAGATCAGCCGAAAGCAATTGACGAGTTAGCAACTCGTATTGAAAATGGTGAAAGTGACGTCGTGCTTATGGGTGCGACTGGTACAGGTAAAACGGCGACTACCGCTTGGCTTATTGAACGCTTGCAGCGTCCTACACTTATTTTAGAGCCGAATAAAACGTTGGCGGCTCAGCTTGCTGCTGAGTTTCGTGAATTAATGCCAGATAATGCAGTTAATTATTTCGTGTCCTACTATGATTACTACCAGCCAGAGGCGTATATACCTCAGACGGATACGTTTATCGAAAAAGATTCGAGTATCAATGATGATGTTGAGAGATTACGTCATGCGACAACCGCTAATTTATTAACTCGTACTGATTGTGTTGTTATTGCGACAGTGTCATGCATTTATGGTCTCGGTACTCCTGAAGAGTATGCAAGTCAGATGCTTTTTATTAATCGTGGTGAAACAATTGAGCGTGATGATTTATTGCGAACATTTGTCAATATGCAATACAAGCGTAATGATATTGAATTTGCGCGCGGCACATTTAGAGTGCGAGGCGATACAGTCGAAATCATTCCGGTATATGAAGAATTAGCCATTCGTATCGAATTTTTCGGTGATGAAATCGATCGTATTTCAACTCTTCATCCTATTACAGGAGATGAGATTGAAGAAGTTGAATCTGTTCATATCTTCCCAGCAACGCATTATGCTGCCGGTCCTGAGCGCTTGGAACACGCAATTGAAACGATTCAGGACGAGCTTGACGGTCGTCTTAAGCAGCTTAAAAAAGAAAATAAATTACTGGAAGCTCAGCGCTTAGAACAGAGAACTACATATGATCTGGAAATGCTTCAGCAAATTGGTACGTGTTCTGGAGTAGAAAACTATTCGCGCCATTTTGATAATCGAGCAGCGGGAACGCCTCCTCATACACTACTTGATTTCTTCCCAGATGATTTTTTGCTCGTCGTAGACGAATCTCACGTTACTATTCCACAGATCGGTGCGATGTACGAAGGCGATGCAAGTCGTAAGCGGACTTTGGTTGAGCATGGTTTCCGTCTTCCATCTGCAATGGATAATCGACCACTAAAATTCCCAGAATTTCTTGAACATATCGGGCAAACTGTCTATTTGTCAGCAACTCCTGGAGATTATGAGATGAATCTTTCTGATGGAGTAGTTGAGCAAATAATTCGTCCGACAGGTTTGCTTGATCCTGAAGTCGAGGTACGCCCGGTTGATGGGCAAATTGATGATCTTCTCGCAGAAATCAAGGATCGAATTGAGAAGAACGAACGAGTTCTTGTGACGACCTTAACAAAGAAAATGGCAGAAGATCTTACTGATTATCTTCTTGAGCGAGGAATTAAAGTTGAGTATCTTCATTCCGATGTAGATACTCTTCGCCGTGTGGAACTTTTGAGAGAACTGCGCGAAGGTAAAATTGACGTTATCGTGGGTATCAATTTGCTTCGAGAAGGACTAGATTTGCCGGAAGTGTCTCTTGTTGCAATTATTGATGCAGATAAAGAAGGGTTCTTGCGCTCATATCGCTCACTTATTCAGACGATTGGACGAGCTGCGCGTAATGTTTCTGGAAAAGTGATTATGTATGCTGATCGATTGACTGATTCCATGCATAAAGCTATTGATGAGACGAATCGTCGTCGTGAAATTCAGATGGCGTATAACGAGGAGCATGGAATTGATCCGCAGCCTCTTATTAAGAAAATTAGTGATGTTAACGATATGCTTGCTAAAGAAGATATTGATACTCAAGAACTTCTAGATAGCGGCTACCGTTCAGAACGTAAGGTAAGTGGAGCGTCGGCTATCTCTGTATTGGATGACAAGGAAGCACAAGAACGCCATAATAAGATTCTCGAAGGGGAACTTCCTGCCCAAGATCTTGCTAATCTTATCCGTGACTTGTCTGATCAAATGCATACTGCGGCTGAACAGCTTCAGTTTGAACTAGCTGCACGTTTGAGAGATGAAATTCGTGATTTGAAAAAAGAACTTCGTCAAATGACTCAGGCACAATAGTATGAGATAAGAGAGAATGATGTATTCCGTGATTTCATTCTGAAACGAATTTTGATAACGAATTCGAGTAGAGCACGGGCAGAGAAAGATAAAAATGAGCGAAACTCCTGTATGGTTCATGATTGCGACATTTATAGTTTTAGCAATCTTTTTTGCTGTAGATTTAGTTCTCATCGGGAAGCGTCCGCATATACCGAGTACAAAGGAATGCGTGCAACATATCGCATTCTTTGTAGTAATGGCATTAGTCTTCGGTGGGCTAGTGTGGGCAGTATCCGGGGCAAAACCAGCTCTTGAGTTCTATTCAGGATGGCTTACCGAATATTCTCTAAGCGTGGATAACCTCTTCGTATTTGTGATCATTATGGCTAATTTCGCAGTGCCAAAGGAAATCCAAAAGTATGTTCTATCGGTTGGTATCACTTTAGCTCTGATTCTTCGCGGTATTTTTATCCTTGCGGGTGCTGCTATTTTGGAACGATTTACGTGGGTATTCTTCCTATTTGGTGCTTTCTTAATTTATACAGCGATAAAACTTGCTATCGGCCAAGACGATGACGACGAATACAAAGAAAATGTGCTTATTGCCTCTATGCGTAAAGTTGTTCGCATGGTGGACTATTACGATGGTGAAAAACTACGTACAACAGTTGATGGAGTCAAGTACTTCACGCCAATGTTGGTACTTTTCGTAGCTATTGGCACGACAGATGTCATGTTTGCCT
This sequence comes from Alloscardovia theropitheci, assembly GCF_004332295.1. GTDB lineage: Bacteria > Actinomycetota > Actinomycetes > Actinomycetales > Bifidobacteriaceae > Alloscardovia > Alloscardovia theropitheci. The sequence goes on along the minus strand of NZ_RXLP01000012.1, from coordinate 9,454 downwards.
TTGATTCCATTCCGGCAATTTTCGGCTTGACGCATGATCCATTTATCGTTTTCACATCAAACGTATTTGCCCTACTCGGGCTTCAACAACTTTACTTCTTACTTGGTGCTTTACTAGATAAGTTAGTGTATTTACCGATTGGTTTGTCAGTAGTGCTCGCATTTATCGGTATAAAGCTTGTACTCGAAGCGCTACATTCAAATTCCTTACCGTTTATCAATGGGGGTCATCCAATCGAATCTGTTCCAGAAATTCCAACGTGGATGTCCTTGGCGGTTATCATCGTGTCCTTGGGTGTGGCGTCCATCGCCAGTATTCTTAAGATGCGCGCTCTCGATAAAAAATAATTGAGAAGGAATTATCTCTCGATAAAAGTTGAAAGAATATACCTATGATTATTAGTAATTTATTGAGGCAGGATCATAAAAAAGCTATTAACGCAGCCATTGAGGGGATGCATTTTGATAGGTATATTCCTAATGCAGTCGTGCGCTCACTGTATGGGCGATATTTTTGGTATTCGGAATTGCTCAAGGCTACACGAGTAATTGCCGCTTACCATGATGATGAATTTGCTGGTGTTCTGCTAGCTCGAGTTGATGGAGAAAAGCCTGTATACAATTCGTGGTCAAAACGTGTATTTGTAGGCTTTTTTGAATTTATCCAGAAAATATTTGCTGACGAATCTGCGGGGGAGTTTGACCGAGCGTGCCAACACTTATATTCGGATGCAATTAAGTCGATGAAGTTCGACGCAGAGATTTGTTTTCTTGCTGCTAATCCGAACGTTAGAGTCAAAGGTGTTGGTACTTTTTTGCTTGGCGAGCTCACTCGTGTACTTGCGGGTAAACAGATTTTCCTTTTCACGGATAGTGGATGTACATATCAGTTCTATGAACATCGAGGTTTCACTCTCGTAGCTGAGACAACTATTGCACTTGAAACAAATCACGAGAACATACCACTGCGTTGCATGCTCTACACCAAAATGCTATAAATACTTACTGTGGGTGAGTTCTGATCATAATTAAGTAACAATGAAAATCGTTAAAATACAAGAAATTGTTTACTCGTGTCAAAAAGTACGCTCACCCAAGTAAACTAAAAAACGTGAAATGTGGGCTTAGCCCATTCCGTCTAGAAAGAAACAGGTAGGCATTCATGCGCAAGGCAAAGATTGTCGATACTATTGGTCCATCTTCCTCTCCACTCGAGACTCTTAAGGAAATGGTCAACGCTGGTATGAACGTTGCTCGTATTAACCGTTCACACGGTACATTCGAAGAGCATATGAACGTTTATAACAATGTTCGTCAGGCTGCTAAGGAAACTGGCAAGAACGTTGCAGTACTCGTTGATTTGCAGGGTCCTAAGATCCGCTGCGGTTGGGTTGAAGAAGACGAGAATGGTGATGACAAGGTATGGCTCGAGCAGGGTCAGCAGTTCATCATCACTACTGATGAAATAACTGGTAACAAGGAACGCGTTTCCACCACTTTCAAGGGTCTTCCAGGCGACTGCCATCCAGGAGATCCAATTCTTATCGATGATGGTAAGGTACAGCTTGAGGTTACAGAGGTAAAGGGCAACGACGTATATACTAAGGTTGTTGTTGCTGGTCCAGTTTCCTCTCATAAGGGACTTAACCTTCCAGGTGTGGCAGTATCTGTTCCTGCATTGTCCGAGAAGGATGAAGAAGATCTTCGCTGGGGCATTCGTACCGGCGCTGACATTATCGCAATGTCCTTCGTTCGCTATGGTTCCGATATTGAGCGTGCTCATGAAATCATGGATGAAGAAGGCCGCCGCGTTCCAGTAGTTGCTAAGATTGAGAAGCCACAGGCTGTTGAAAATCTTGTAGACATCGTTAAGGCATTCGACGGTATTATGGTTGCTCGTGGCGATATGGCAGTTGAAATGCCATTCGAGCAGGTTCCACTTATTACCAAGCGTTGCATCGAGCTTTCTCGTGCATACGGTAAGCCAGTTATCGTTGCAACTGAAGTTCTTGGCTCTATGGTTAAGGTACCTGTACCTTCCCGTGCAGAAGCATCTGACTGCGCAAATGCAGTACTTGATGGTGCAGATGCAACCATGACATCTAACGAGACTGCTGTTGGCGATTACCCAGTAGTCGTTGTAAACACAATGGCTCGTTTGTCTGGCTATGCAACTGAGCATGGTTATGATCGTATTCCTGCAATCAAGGATGAAGAGTTCTCTACAACTGCTGCAGTAGCACACGCAGCTGTACAGCTTGCTGAGAAGACAAACGCTAAGGCAATTGTTGCATTTACTAAGACTGGCGAAACAGTTCATCGTGTATCTGCAGAGCGTCCACAGGCTCCTATCTACGGTTTGACCACCGATGAGCACACCAAGTGCTGGCTCGGTTTGTCTTGGGGTACAGAAGGCCTCAAGGTTGATACTGAATATCATGGTCTGACCCGTAACGAGCTTATGGCTCTTGCTGACTCTACTTTGAAGGCAAACGGAAGCGTAGAAGATGGCGACGTAATCGTTCTCATCGCTTCTGCTCCATCCGCAAACGAAGCTGGTTCAACTGACTCCGTTTACGTACACACAGTAGGTGCACGCGACTAATTTAATATAGCCGTATAATAAGCTAGAATATAGCTTGAAAACTGGGATGTAGTGAAAACTGCATCCCAGTTTTATTATGGTTATGCACAGCATATTTGCCTTTTCTACCTAATTCAATAGTGGAATAGGGCAGGTGAATATGTGCGATGGATTGAAACTATAAAATCGGCGCTTATCAGCAAACGAGCGGCATAATAACTTCTAGGGTTTATGCCTAGTGTTGTTACTAGATACGTGGAAAATAAGGGGAACACGCCCAAAATGCTGTGATTATTGCCAGAATTAAAATTACAGTGTATATTTTTACAGGTACCGCCCCGGTATCCCAATTGGTAGAGGAAACAGCCTCAAAATCTGTGCAGTGTGGGTTCGAGTCCCACCCGGGGCACAAAGTGAGGTCTCGATGGGGAGCTCTCAGGACTTTCCATCAAGATATTCGTTCTTAAGGGAAGGCTCGCAATTATGGCAAATGCAAAGACAAAGCGCACAGTAGTTGTTGCTGAAGATGAAGCGCTTAACCGCCTCGACATCATTGAATCTCTTAATGATGGAGGATATGAGGTCGTAGGTGAAGCTGCTAATGGGCAAGAGGCAGTTGATATCGTACGTGAGAAACGTCCAGATATTGTTGTTATGGACGTTAAGATGCCAGTAAAGGATGGAATTACTGCAGCTCGTGAGATCAACGAGGAATTCTTAGCGCCAGTTGTCATGCTTACTGCCTTCTCTCAGAAGGATTTAGTTGCTGAAGCGATTGACGCTGGTGTAATGGCGTATGTCATTAAGCCTTTTGTCCCAGAGCGTTTGTTCCCAGCGATTGAGGTGGCATTCGGTCGCTTTGAGCAAATGAAGGCGCTCCAAGAACGCATGGGTGGATCACCTGCTTCGCTCGTTTCTCAGACAGATACAGAGGAAGAAATTAATGCCCTTCGCGAACAGGTTGAGGATTTGAAGAATCGTCTTGAATCGCGTAAGCATGTAGATCGTGCAAAGGGTCTTCTTATGGAGAATATGGGATTGTCTGAGCAGGAAGCATTCCGTTGGATTCAGAAAACCTCTATGGATCGTCGTCTGACCATGCTTGAAGTAGCAGATGCGGTTATATCTCAGATAGAGGGTGAGTAAGTCGCACGGTTAGGGTTTGCGATAACTACAGACCTCAATTATTCGGCATAAAGAATTGAAATTGTTTAAGGCTGAAAGCATAATGAACATGCTTTCAGCCTTTTGCATACCCGTTAACGTACCATGGAATCATGGTTTCACGTCTTTTAGTAATTGATGGTCATTCGCTAGCATTTCGAGCATATTTTGCACTTCCGGCAGATGGATTCTCGACGTCGCAAGGGCAAACGACTAATGCGGTTTATGGTTTTACAACGATGCTTACGCAAGTCCTCAATGAAATTCAACCAACACACATCGCTGTGGCTTTCGACGTAAAAGGCGGAACTTTTAGAAATGAGCTTTTACCACAGTATAAAGGTACGCGTGATGCGGCTCCTGAAGATTTACTGAGCCAGCTACCTTTATTACACGACTTGTTGGATTCGTTAGATATTTCATATGTAGAGCGACAAGGATATGAAGGAGATGATATCATTGCTACTCTGGCGACTTTGGGTCGCGACAGCGGCTTTGATCAATCCTATGTATTATCTGGTGACCGTGATGCTTTCCAACTTGTTGATGAGAAGATTACGGTCTTATACCCAGGACAGCACTTTAAAGATCTCAAGCATATGACACCGGAAGCTATATTTGAAAAATATGGCGTTTATCCACAGCAATATCCTGATCTCGCAGCTTTGAGAGGTGAAACTGCTGATAATATTCCAGGCGTACCAGGTGTAGGAGATGGCTTCGCTGCGAAATGGATTAACCAGTTTGGTGGTCTTGAAGGCATTATCGAACATGCCGATGAAATTAAAGGGAAGAAAGGCGAAGCGTTACGAGAAAACATCGAACAAGTCAAGCTTAATCGTAAGGTAAATGCTCTTGTACGCAATGTTGATTTAGGCGTATCGCTCGATGAATTTGAAATTCACCCACCTGCTGTAGATAAAGTGGATAAAGCTTTGTCTGCTTTTGAATTTGGCGCAGGCATAAAAAAGCGAGTATATGCTGCATTGGCACAATGTTCTGGAGATCGCAATCTTAATACCGAGTCTGTGAATTTTACGTCTGCTCGAAAGAACTCGCAATCAGCAAGCGCAGCCTCTGATGCCGATGATATGGATGCTTCTGCAGGAAGTAACGCACAAGAATTAGTGAATTCGGCGCATATCGAGACTATCGTTGATACAAATGTATCTCTTGAGGGCGCTATTAAGGCACTTCAGGCTTGGGAAAACGAACTTGGGCAACAAGTGTGGGCGCTTCATATAGAAGGGCGTGTAAAGCCGGCATTATCGCATTTAACTCGATTAACGTTTGTGTCATATACTGGCAGTTCGGTATCTTTACCAGCACGAGTATGTGCTGAAGGCAACGCCGATATAAGGAAGAATATTCAGCTCATCCTTCACGACCATGCTGATAAGTTGGTACTTCACAACTACAAGCGCGCGCTTCACATACTTAAATCCATTAATATAGAAGTTCCTGAACCAGCTATGGATACACAGCTTGCTGCATACTTGCTGAAGCCGGATGCAGATGATTATCAGCTCAATCAACTTGCGCATGATGATGCGCATATTGACATGGGAGACGATAACTCCAATAGCTTGCAGGATACAAATATTCAAGGTTCATTTGACTTTGATGTGGAATCTGATCAAGATTCGGAAAATGAAGCAGAGCTTAGTCTCACAAGTGCGCGTACAGGTATGAGTATTCTCGCACTCAACGAAATTTATACGGCAACTCTCTCGCAAAGAGAAGAGATGAAACTTCTCAAGACAATTGAAATTCCTGTCTCGCGTGTTCTTTTTGAGTTGGAAGATGCAGGTGCCCTTGTCGATCAATCACGCTTAGCAAGCATGTTAGATACATTTACGGCAGATGCGCAGCAGGCTCAAAATATTGCGTGGGAACAAGCAGGAGAGAAGATTAATCTTCAAAGTCCGAAGCAACTTCAAGCTGTCCTCTTTGATGATATGGGGCTTCCTCCTACAAAGAAGACGAAATCAGGTGGATATACTACTAATGCTGCTGCATTGCAAGATCTCTATATACGTTCTGCGTATAACGAGCGTGCAAATACATTCTTAGGTGCATTACTGAGACATCGCGAAATTAATAAGCTTAAGCAAATTGTTCAGAGTCTGACCGATTCTGTGTATGCGCATGATGGGCGTATCCATACAACTTTCGAGCAGACAGTTGCTGCGACCGGTCGTTTAAGCTCGACAGAGCCAAATTTGCAAAATATTCCAAATCGTAATGCTCAAGGACGTGAGATCCGTAGTGCCTTTGTCCCTTCTGCTCATAATGAAGCGTTACTTTCTGCGGATTACTCGCAAGTAGAACTACGCTTGATGGCACACTTATCGGGGGATGAAGCACTTATCGAAGCGTTTAAATCAGGAACGGATTTCCATCGCTATGTAGCTTCTTTGGTGTATGGAATTGCGATGGAGGACGTCAGTCCAGATCAGCGTTCTCACATTAAAGCAATGAGTTACGGACTTGCATATGGTTTAAGTACATATGGTCTTGCGCAGCAGTTGAAGATTTCGCCAGCTGAGAGCGATATCTTACGTAATAAATATTTTGATACCTTTGGAAAGGTTCATGATTATCTCGAATCTCTTGTCGCTGATGCAAAGCGAAAGGGGTACACCGAGACTATGTTCGGGCGTAGGCGTTATTTCCCTGGGCTTCGTTCGTCCAATAGGCAAATGCGAGATGCTGCCGAGCGTGCTGCTCTTAATGCTCCGATCCAAGGATCAGCAGCCGATATTATGAAAATAGCAATGATTAATGCCGATAAGGCACTAAAAAATGCTGATGTGAAGTCTCATGTTATCTTGCAAATTCATGACGAATTGGTTGTCGATGTAGCTGCTGGTGAGGCGGATATCGTATCCAATTTGGTTAAAGATGCTATGGAGCATGCGGTAGAATTGGCTGTTCCATTAGACGTGTCTACTGGTCTGGGGTCAGATTGGCAGCAGGCAGCACACTAGGATTTGCATTACGGTTCATCTAGAGGTACTAGCAGACGTGATAGGCGTTTATAAAACTGTTATGAGAAAATCCGTATATTGCTTCAATATACGGATTTTGCATGCATGTGCCCCTAATCTCGTGTATTATAGCTAGAAGCTCGTCGATGAGATAATTTTTAGTTGCTATGGCGACCATAACGTTCTCAACTGTGAGAAGCTTGGTGCGAATTATCACGTGGGAGGCAAAATGAGCGTAACACTTGAACAAGTAGTGAAGGTACTTGAAAATCTATATCCTCTGGAATATGCAGAGAGCTGGGACGAACCTGGACTAATCGTTGGCGATCCTCATTGGCCTGTGAGAAAGATTTACTGCGCAGTAGATCCCACAGATGATACTGTTCAGGCAGCTATCGATAGTGGTGCTCAGCTGCTCATAACACATCATCCATTGTATTTCCGAGCAACTCATACGATTGCTGGCACTACTTTTAGGGGAGCGCTTGTCACAAAACTAATTGAACATAAATGTGCATTATGGGTTGGCCATACGAATGTTGACAGTGCGAAGCGAGGCCAAGGTGTGGCATTTATAGAAGCACTAGGATTATCTGATTTAGGTCCTCTTGTCCCGATAAAGATAGCCGAAGATAAAAAGACTTTTTCGCAAGGAACTACTAATGAACTTGGAATTGGTCTTGGAGTTGGTCTCGGAGTTGGGATTGGACGAATAGGGGAGCTTGCTATTGCAACGCCATTGCACGAATTTGCAAAACGTGTAGCTGCTGCTCTTCCGGCAACTAAATCTGGAATTCTTGTTAGCGGTAATCCCTCTCGATTAATTCGTCGAGTTGCAGTTCTTCCAGGATCGGGGGATTCAGAGATTAATGCGGCTGCTTCTTGTGGAGCAGATGTTTATGTGACAAGCGATTTAAGGCATCATCCGGTTCTTGATGCTCGCCAAGAAACTGGCATGGCGTTTATTAATACTCCTCACGCTGCTATTGAGAAATTAGCATTCAACCTTATGAAAATTGATGTGCCACAGGCGCTGTGCGAAGAATACGGAGAAGAAGGACGCAGTGTTGAATTAGAGATAACAGATATCAACACGGATCCGTGGAATGAAAGGGTTTGATAAAGAACACGTTTCGGAAGAACACGTGTATCGATACCATTAAGTATTCTTAACGTTAATATGAGCGGTTGGGGATGAGAATAGTACGCAAACGCGTGATGAGATTGATGATGACTGTCGTGTGCAGTGTCGGCGTTTAGATGATGCTCGGGATTTGTTGATGAGTGAGCAGTCTTGTATTGATCAGCGTTTGACTTGCTCGGGTGAGGATGCTGTGTATTTTTTGAAGCATTTTGGTATTTATGATTCTCAAGGATTACATAGTATTGCGGTTAGTACGGATATAGCGACTGAGAGTTTGCGTGAACGAATCCATACGTGTATGCGTAGTCTTGATGATGAGCAGGATGAGTTAGATTCTCGGTATCGGAGTGTAATTCAGAATTATGAATTGTAATTAGGGGGTTGGTGATTGTGATGAGTATGAATATAACCCGTATGGATAATGGTGCGGATAAAGGTATTTCATCTGAGGAGATTGCACATCAGCGTCGTTTACTTCATGATACGTATGTTCCTGGTTTGGCGAAGATATATGCGAGAGCGTTATCTGAGTTTCGTCGTAAGGCTCGCAGTCACGCTCAATCTGCGAAAGAGAATGTTAATAATGATATGGGTATGATGGATTCTTCTATTCGTGGTAAATCGTCATCGGCGATTCGTGAGACGGTATCACAGCAAGTTCAACGGTTGGATTTGATTGGGCAGGAGTAGGTATGCGTAGTTGTGGGTTATGGGCAAAAAAGCATTGGGAATTGTGTATTCTTATTGTTTCTATTGTGGTAAGTGTCGGTGTTATTGGTGGGGGTGTGGTGTATATGAGGTATCAGCAGAATCAAGAGCGTGAGTATATGTATTCGGTTGTTATGGGTAGCGAGGGCAGAAAACTCATCGAGGATATGCTACATCGTGCGGATCCTAATGCTTTAACTGATAAAGGGCAAATTAAATCATATCGTATTAAGTCGGATACGATTGAGCATAATCCCATGGGCGGAATCATGGTGCGAATTGTGCTTAATAATGATCCAGAAATGGAATTACATGTCATTATCGAGCAAGAACCAGGTAACGATAATCTTATCGCTTTCGAGCAAGGGATATCTGGGAAAGCCGCTGAAATGTATCGTGAGCTGGGTGCCTTAGGAGATTAGTAAATATGAGTACTAATATAACCGAGTATGATCGAATGAATATAGCAAATGTCGAATATGACGACTATACAGTCTACGATGCTAAACGCAATCATGTAGTTAAGTATGGACCGCATAGAAATAAGGTTTTGGGTACTTTGGATGAGGTGGTGGATGATGAGTCTACGGGTTTGAGGATGTATGTGGTTAAGACGGATGATAAGCATTATTCGGTGTTGTTTCGTGGTTCTGAGGCTCCGGGTAAGGCGGGATGGCAGAAGGATTGGTTGGATAATGATGTGCCGATGGCTGATAAGATTTTGTCGGGGTCTAAAGGTGTGACTCCTCAGTTGCGGCAGGCGAGTCAGTGTTTGAATCGGGTTATGAGTGAGCATAAGTCGGCGTCGTTTGAGGTGTATGGGCATTCGTTGGGGTCGATGAATGCGCAGTATGCGATTGCGAAT
>NZ_RXLP01000004.1 GCF_004332295.1 Alloscardovia theropitheci | reverse complement strand
ATCAAGAATCAGCTCGTACTCATCAAGAAGTTCGTTATGGTGCTAACAATAAACTTTTGGGTACTTTGGATGAGGTGGTGGATGGTAAGTCCACGGGTTTGAAGATGTATGTGGTCAAGACGGATGAGGATCATTATTTGGTGTTGTTTCGTGGTTCTGAGGCTCCGGGTAAGGCGGGATGGCAGAAGGATTGGTTGGATAATGATGTGCCGATAGCTGATAAGATTTTGTCGGGGTCTAAAGGTGTGACTCCTCAGTTGCGGCAGGCGAGTCAGTGTTTGAATCGGGTTATGAGTGAGCATAAGTCGGCGTCGTTTGAGGTGTATGGGCATTCGTTGGGGTCGATGAATGCGCAGTATGCGATTGCGAATGCAAGGGAACCGTCTCGTATTCGTGGTGCTTTTATGTATGAAGGGCCAAATATTTATTCCACGTTGAACAAGCAGCAGCGTGAAACGGTTGCCAGGCTTAATAGTAGAGCTCATAATTATGTGGATAGTAAAGATAGCATAGCGTTGGGTTTTAGTGATTTCTTGGGTAGTGTGGGTCTGGTTCATAACGTGTGTTCCAAGGATACTCATGATGTGACTAAGCAGCATATGTGGGGTGGCTATCAGTGGAATAAAGATGGTAGCCTCATTGAGGATAAGCCTGATGTGGGTGAGATGAAGCGGGTGATTGACTCGTATCGGCGTGTACGGTGTGCGTCGGGTATGACGCCTGTGAAGCAGTTTATGCTGGATTATATTCAAGCTGAGTATATGATGAGTGCTTTAGTCTCTGATACTTGTGACATGCAGAGGGCTATTGAGCGTGAGTATGAGCATATGCGTCATCAGCTCGAGCGCGAGATTCGTTCTGCTATCGCAATGATGCATACACAGTTGTATGCTTTGTCGGACGAGGAGATCGAGTCGGCTATTTATCAGGCTGGTGTCAGTGAAAGTCAAGTATGGGATCGTTGTGATCGCGATACGAACGGTGATAGGAATACGGCTCAGTATGTGGCGCGGGATTGTGAACGGCTACGCGATAAAGTGAACGCTGGTATTGAGCAAGCAATGAATACAGATTCTCAGCTTGCCCGTGAGATTGCAACTTTTACGAATACTTATCATGATATGACGAACGTATGGAATCAAACTGCGTATTCTGCTGTAACGAATTCATTACATGTGGGACACATGGTAGCCTCAACCATTACTGATGCTGCCAATAACATAACAAACACTATCCAGGACAACGATAAATAACACGAAATAATTCTGTAAGTCGAATAAGAAGTACACGACTTAGCAAAAAACCTCGCATTTCTGCGAGGTTTAATTTGTCGGGCTGGCGGGATTTGAACCCACGACATCTTGTACCCAAAACAAGCGCGCTACCAAGCTGCGCTACAGCCCGAATACTTGTTGAGCTGAACTCAACAAAAGAAAACTATACAGCAATGTGCGAACTTTTGCATCTGGGCGTGTTGTATGTGGTGCACTTGATGTATCAAAGCAAAAACTGGGGCATACCATAATGAGGGATAAGGCTGTCTGAGTCTAGGCTAATAATAGGTAAGTCGCGACATAAGAAAGATAAGAAATGCAAGAAATGGGACGCTATCAGCGGGCAGAAACAGTAGGCATATTTACAGCAATTGGCACGATTATTATGGTTGCGCTTGCTACATATGTTTACACCAGTCGAGCAAACGCGATTTGGCTCGTTACGGCTCGAAGAATTATTATCACGTCAGTTTTCTTAGGTATTTGTGCTGCAGTTGTATTTGTTCTTGGTTATACCAGAAAAGGTTTTGGTTCCCAGAAGAAAACGTTTGCGCGGTTGATTCGTAGAGCACTAGAAACGGTCTCATTGGCAATTGTATATGCTGTATCTATAGGGCTGATTTCTGCTGCTGTTCAAGGATTTATAGCCCAATTACTCGGTCGTGAATTTACACAGTATCAGCTGTCCATAGTTATGTGCATTGCTGGAATTATCGGTTACATTGTCTATGTGCAGGCAGTACTGATTAATTCTCGAACTATTGCTTCGCTTCTACCAGGATTTGTAATTTCTGGCGTCACTTTAGCTGGAATGATGAGCGATGATCCTAATTGGTGGAGGAATAATTTCTCGCAGTTAGGTGATCGAACTACCTTTGCTGCAGGTGTTTTCAACTTTACTGTTGTCTTAACGGGCGTAACTATGCTTATAATCAGTTACTTTGCTTTGTCTGAACTTACGACTCAGAATCGTTTATTTGAGCATGATTTTAAACGCGAAGCAACTCGAGAATTTCAAATTAGACGCGGTATTTTAGCAGCCTTACTGATTATGGCCTCAGTAATGTTTATGGGAATTGGAATATTTAGATATTCGCCTCATCCGATACTACATAATGTTTTTGCCCGAGGTATTGCTATTCCAATGACACTACTAATGATTGGGATGCCATGGCTTGTTAAGCGTTTTTCTCGCTCTTTTTATTTTGTTTCTGATTTCATACTTGCAGTTATAGCAGTGTCCTATATCTACTGGTATACGGGGCGTACATCTTTGACGAATGTGGAAGCATTAGCGGTCATCCTCTTTATGGGATGGTTCATCCTTTTCTCTCGCCAAATCGCGGCACTTGAAGCTGACCGATTTGAAGCATTAGCAACTCTTCCAGAAAATATTGTTCACGAAGTGGGACATGCGCGCCTTGATTTGGAGCAATAAGCTCATTATTCGTTACTATAGAATGCATGAGTAATCACACAAACACGTTCCCTATTTCGTCACCTTGGCTTGCTCCTGTGGCTGTGAAACCTCTTGATGCTACGATGCAAATTCCGGGCAGTAAATCATTGTCGAATCGATATTTGATTCTGGCGGCATTAGGTTCTAAGCCGGTAACTCTTGAGGGAATATTGCGTTCGCGAGATACCGAACTTATGATGGATGCGTTGACAACTCTTGGTGTGCAATGCATTATAGATGAGCGTGACTCAACTATTGTGACTGTCATACCACCAGCAGATAGAAAATTTGTCGGGAATACGTCGATTTATTGTGGCTTGGCTGGTACAGTAATGCGGTTTGTTCCAGCAATTGCTTTATATGCTGACGGTCCAGTTCGCTTTGATGGTGATGAGCAAGCTTATAAGCGCCCTATGAAGCCTGTTCTTGATGGACTGGAACAATTAGGTGCAGAAGTCATATATCACGGTGTGGAGGGCTTTCTACCATTTACTCTTATTCCGCCTTCAACATTCGATGGTGATAAGAATATTTCAATTGATTCATCGAGCTCTTCACAATTTATTTCAGGTCTTTTACTTGCTGCGAGTACTTGGAATGGGGAAGTAACGATTACTCATACGGGTGAGAAACTGCCAAGTATGCCACATATCCGAATGACTATGGATGACATTTCGAAGGCAGGTGGGCAGGTTGAGTATTCGCAATCCCTATGGAAAATTCCTACTAGAAATGTTCAGCTGCACTCTCATATAGTTGTTGAGCCTGACTTGTCTAATGCTGCTCCTTTTGTATGTGCGGCTCTTATTGCAGGCGGGGAAGTTAGAATTGCCAGATGGCCAGCTGAGTCTACTCAACCTGGCGCTTTACTTCCACAGTATTTGAGGTTATTCGGAGCTCAAGTTGAATATGATTCTAGCGCGCACATTCTGAGCGTACACAGCGATGGGATAATCAATGGTGCAGGGATGCTCGATTTAAGCCCTGCTGGAGAGATTGCTCCAACCTTAGCGGCTGTGGCTGCATTGGCAAATTCTGATACTACTTTTACTGGTATTTCGCATTTGCGGGGACACGAGACGGATAGATTAAAAGCATTAGTCACAGAAATTAAACGTTTCGGTGGTAATGCCGAAGAAACATCTGATGGTTTGAAGATTTCCTCCGTAGCGCGTAATCAGTTGCATGGTGAAGTAATGGAAACTTATGCTGATCATCGTATGGCAACATTTGCAGCGATGATTGGACTCGTTGTGCCGAATACTTACGTTGTTAATATTGAAACTACACGTAAAACGATTCCTGATTTTGTGCATATGTGGATGACAATGCTTGCATGAATTATCGGATAAACCGGTGAATGTTACTCGCTCTGAATATAAATTATTGGGCTAGCTCATCAGAACTAGCCCAATAATTTATTAATATTTCACTAATTAAGCAGCAAACTTATTCCGTAAGCGTCGCCTTCTTCAGCAAGCTTAGCTACCTTCTGTGCGATAGCGAGCTCTTCATTAGTTGGGATAACACATACTGTAACCGAGCTATCTGGAGTAGAAATGATGCGAGGTTCAGAAGAACGAACCTTGTTCTTTTCCTCATCAAGCTTGACTCCAAATGGAGCAAGCTTAGCGCATACCATAGAACGAATTGGATCAGAATTCTCGCCAACACCAGCAGTAAAGGTGAGTACATCCAAACCGCCCATTTGTGCGGTGTAGTTTCCGATATAGCCAACAATGCGATGAACGTAAATATCAATAGCGAGCGATGCAGTCTCGTCTCCTTCGTCACACAAAGCGAGAACTTCGCGCATATCGCCGTGACCGGTCATACCCATCAAACCAGACTTCTTATTGAAGAGGGTATCGAGCTCATCAACATTCATACCAGCATTTCGAATCAAGTGGAATACGGCTGCAGGATCAATGTCACCAGTACGAGATCCCATCATTAAGCCTTCGAGCGGTGTAAGTCCCATAGATGTTTCAACAGGCTTACCTGAAATTTGAGCTGAGACGGATGCACCATTACCAATGTGCAAAACGATTTGCTTAAGACCTTCAGGATCTTTTCCAGCAACTTCGGGTGCTACGCCTCCAATAAATTCGTGAGAAGTACCGTGAGCGCCATATCGACGAATCTGGTACTTATCTGCAACTTCCTTGTTTAATGCGTAGGTTGCAGAAGCCTCAGGAAGTTGGAAGAAGAATGAGCTATCAAATACGAAGCCTTGTGGTACATCAGGAAGCAAACGGGTCATAACTTCAGCACCTACAGCCTCAGGACCATTATGCAAAGGTGCAAGAACAGCAAGATCCTTAACTTTCTGGATATTCTCAGGGGTCACAAGAGCTGGTGTAGGGAATACCGAACCACCTTGGACTACACGGTGACCTACTGCGACGAGATCGTATTCTTTCAAATCAGGGCCGTACTCGTCGAAGAAAGCGAGAACTCGTTTAAGACCTTGCTCGTGATCCTTAATTACTTCATCCTCGAATTGATGCTTTTCGCCATTGTACTTATGAGTATAAATACCATTGACTGGTTCGCCAATCTTTTCCACAAGCCCAGATGCGAGACCTTCTCCGCTCTCCAAATCAACGAGCTGATATTTAATTGAACTAGAACCGGAATTAATAACGAGTACTGTCTTTGCCACTGCTCGTCCTCCAATCTGAATTGATTATTATCCAATAAAAAGATTACTCGGTATGGGCTACTTTTTAAGTGCGCATGACATTTGCCAACCCGTACCGAGTAATTGATGGTTTTTCTTTTACCAGCCGAATCTACTTATCCTGTTGAGCATAAACTGCTGTGAGTGCAATAGTATTGATAATATCTTCTACCAAAGCACCGCGCGATAAATCATTGACTGGCTTGTTGAGTCCTTGCAAAACTGGTCCGATAGCAAGTGCACCAGAAGAACGCTGTACAGCTTTATAAGCAATATTTCCAGCAGATAGGTCTGGGAATACAAAGACGTTGACATGACCAGCAATATCGTTTCCTTGTGCCTTGGTGAGAGCTACCTCTGGTGACCATGCTGCATCAAATTGGATTGGTCCTACTACTTTGAGTTCAGGATCAAGGTCACGTTCCTTCTGTGTTGCCTCAGTAACGAGGTCAACATCAGGGCCAGAACCGGAGCCCAAAGTAGAGTATGAGAGCATGCCTACATGTGGCTCAATTCCAAATGAGCGAGCTGTTTGTGCAGATTGCAAGGCGATTTGTGCGAGCTGATCCGCATTAGGATTGAGATTAATCGCGCAATCTGCAAATACAGCTACATGATCTTCAAAGCACATAAGGAATGCGCCTGAGACGAGAGACTGACCAGGTTTTGTTTTTATAACTTGAAGAGCAGGACGAACGGTATTTGCTGTGGAATTAATAGAACCAGAAACTAATCCATCAGCTTGGCCCAGCACGACAAGCATTGTGCCAAAGAAGGAAGCATCACTAAGAGTTTGGCGTGCTTTCTCTTCAGTCATTCCCTTATGAGCGCGCAACTCCACAAGCTTTTCGACCATAGGGACAAGAACTTCTTCATCATCCATTGATTGGAAGCGTGCCTTAGAAAGATTCTTAAGATTTAACTCGCCAGCACGCTTGAGAATTTCTTCACTGTTACCAACGATAATGAGATTAACGATATCACGTTCGAGAAGGTAATCCGCAGCCTTGATAATACGGTCTTCTTCGCCTTCAGGAAGTACAATTGTTTGCTTATCGTTAGCGGCTTTAGTAAGCAGCTGTGCTTGGAAAGCAAATGGGGTAGTAGGAGTCTTAAATGTTGTATCAAGAGCTGAAAGAATTTCCTCGGTAGGAGCAGCTTTTTGGAAAAGCTGCACAGATGGTGCGATATCTTCGGCTTCCTTACAAGCATGAGCAGGAATAATCCAATGTGGATAAGATAAATCTGCAAGTTCTTGTGTAAGAGACTGTAATTTCTCGTCGTCATTTGTATCTAGGCCCGTGATGAAAACGCCAGCAACAGAGCTTCCTGCTTTATGCGTACGGGCAATACATGCATCTAAAGTGCGGCGAACCTCTTTTGCATTACGAGGAATACAGCAAATTGCAAGGAATACTGGCGCTTGAAGATCTGCGGCAATTTGTAAGTCGAGAACGAATCCTTCTGGATCAAATACTGCATGATGGTCGCTTCCAGTAATGACGACTGCTTCAGGGCGAACTGATGGTATGAAAGTTTCCCAAGCACGTGAGATATCACCGCGTGCAGCTTCATGATCACGTGTGGCACGGTTAGGGCAAACTACACGAGATTGCTCAAAAGTCTGAGTTGCTCCACCCAAATCAATGAGATGCTGAGTAAAAGTATCCTTATGACATACAATTGGACGGAAGGATGCAGTCGTAAACTGTGTCGCTAAAGCGGCAGTTACACCAGCGGCAACGACATTGCGGCCGTTTTGTCCTTCAGGACTAGCAATAAAAACAGTCTTCACTGTTACTCCTTTATGTGATTGCTTGAACATCATTGCGCAAACAATATCAATACAAGCTTAGGCAACAAACATATCCTATTTTAGACAGCGATATAGAAGACACTACCGAAATTCAAGAATTGAGCGAAGCAGTCGGGAAAATGAGTAGATACTGAGACGCAATATTGATGAAAGAGAATAATAAGAAAACCTAATAGCTAATAGAAAGAGGCTCCCGGATGATGGGAGCCTCCAGTGCTTACATGCTAAGCAACAATTGTGTAGCTAAAACTACTCGTTGTCACCTGCAGTTGCAGCTGTAGCAGAAACAGCACCTGGCTTTTCAGTCTGGACACCGGACCATACCCAGTCAGTGTAGTCTGGGTGATCGTAACCGTTGTCAACAGCGAACTGGAATGCTTCGGTACGGAATGCTTCGAGCTTTTCGATTTCTGCTGCGAACTTGTCTGCGTCAACTGCACGAAGTGCTTCAGCAGTGAGTTCGTAACGATCGATGTTGTTCACACGCACCATGTCATATGGGGTAGTGGTGGAACCCTGCTCTTCGTAACCATGTACGTTGAAGTTGTCGTGGTTTGGACGATCCCAGATGAGGGAACGTACCTCGCGAGCATATGCATGGTATGCCATGAGAACTGGCTTATCAGCAGTGAAGAGCTCGGTGAACTCTTCATCAGAGAGAGCTTCATCATTCTCAGAAGCATTCTGAATAGCAAGCAAATCAACAACGTTAACGAACTTGTACTTGATACCGTAGCCCTTGAGCTTATCAGCAGCTGCCATGAGTTCCTGAGTTGGAACATCACCGATGGAAGCGAGAACGATCTGAACGTCGTCGCCTTCAGCGTTGGAAGCCCACTTCCACTCAGCAGCGCCCTTCTCGAGTTCTTCCTTAGCTTCGTCGAGAGTCAACCAAGTAGCAGCTGGCTGCTTACCTGCGATGATAGCGTTAATCTTGTTGGTGGACTTGTATGCCTTCTCAGAAACAGCAAGAAGCATGTTGGAATCAACTGGGAAGTAGATGCCAACAACGTGATCGTTGTTGAAGTTCTTGTTAAGAAGGATGTCGATTACACCTGGATCCTGGTGGCTGAAGCCGTTGTGATCCTGACGCCATACGTGGGAAGAAACAAGCAAGTTCATGGAGGAGATTGGCTTACGCCATGGAATCTCACGAACTGTTGCTTCGAGCCACTTAGCGTGCTGGTTGAGCATGGAGTCGATTACATGTACGAAGGATTCGTAAGAGCTCCAGATACCATGACGACCAGTGAGGAGGTAAGCTTCGAGGAAGCCTTCCATCTGATGCTCGGAAAGCTGCTCAGTTACCTGACCAGTAACAGCCATGTTCTCATCAACGAGTGCTGAGAGGTAGCCGTTGTCCCACTGCTTCTTGGTAACTTCGTATGCTGCCTGGAGACGGTTAGATGCAGTCTCGTCAGGTCCGAAGATACGGAAGCTATCTGGGTTGCGCTTGATGATGTCGCGAGTGTACTCACCAAGCTTACGAGTTGCCTCGAGCTGACCCCAACCGTGACCGAATTCCTTAACTTCCTTAACTTCGTAGTCTTCGATAGCTGGGAGGTCAAGTTCTTCACGAATACGTCCACCGTTAGCATTTGGATTCTCACCAATACGCAATTCGCCTTCAGGCATGAAAGCAGTAACTTCTGGACGTACAGCACCGTTCTCGTCGAAGAGCTCCTCTGGCTTGTAAGATTCGAGCCAGTTCTTGAGAACTTCGAAGTGCTCCTCAGTGTCACGAGCAGATGCCAATGGCACCTGGTGAGAACGCCAAGAACCTTCAGTCTTCTTGCCGTCGATGAACTTAGGGCAAGTCCATCCCTTAGGAGTACGGAAGATGATCATTGGGTAGAATGGACGATCTACATCGTTAGTCTGAGCAGTTGCCTTAATATCGCAAATCTCATCGAATACAGTCTCGAAGAGATCAGCGAAACGACGGTGGATGCTCATTGCATCTTCGTCATCGAAGCCTGCTACGAACTCGTATGGTTCATAACCCATACCGTGGAAGAACTCATGAAGCTCTTCATCGGAAATGCGAGCAAGGATGGTTGGGTTAGCAATCTTGTAACCGTTAAGGTGCAAGATAGGCAAAACGATACCATCTGTGCGTGGGTTTACGAGCTTGTTGGACTGCCAACCAGTAGCCAAAGGACCAGTTTCAGCTTCACCGTCACCAACGATTGCTGGTACGAAGAGGCTTGGGTTGTTCATTACAGCACCGTAAGCATGGGAAAGAGCGTAACCAAGCTCGCCACCTTCGTGGATAGAACCTGGAGTCTCTGGTGCATAGTGAGATGGGATACCACCTGGGTAAGAGAACTGGCGGAAGAACTTCTGCAAGCCAGCTTCATCCTTGGTGATTTCTGGGAAGTACTCAGTATAGGTGCCATCGAGGTAAGACTGTGCAGTACCTGCAGGGCCACCGTGACCAGGTCCCATGATGATTACAGTATTCTGACCGTGATCAGCAATAAGGCGGTTGATATGACCGATGAGGAAGTTCAGACCTGGTGTAGTACCCCAGTGACCTACGAGACGATGCTTTACATCTTCGCGGGTGAATGGTTCCTTCATCAAAGGATTGCTACGAAGGTAGATCTGACCAATTGAAAGATAATTAGAAGCGCGCCAGTACTTGTCTACGCCTTCCAAAGCCTCCTCAGAAACTGGAGCGTCCAGCTTCTTCCATGGAGTACCGATTACAGGACTTGTCATATTGTCCTTGCCTCCTGCAAATAGGTGCATATTTACTTAAGAGAGTTAGGCGGTTGCCTTACTCATACGCATATAATTTTATGGGAAGGTTATGACTTATGGAGAAATATCTGTTTATTGGCGGTACGTTCTGTGTTAAAATGTTAAGAATAAATGAGTCCAATGTTCATTTATGTTTCAATAAGTTACGTAAAAAAATCTAAAAAATACTCGATATGCCAATAACAGCAATGCATAACGTCAATGTTTCCTTTTTGGAGCGTTTGTGCGGAAAATGTTAATATTTTTTATTCTTTATTTAACTGTGTGCGTGTCGCAGTTTCTGTGTGCATCTGACCGATGAATCGTGTGTAGTTAAATGTTTATGGCGAGTCCAATTTATATTGGAATTGATGAGAACTCTAATGTCTTAAAGAACAGGCATAATAAATTATCTATTTATATGGTATAAACCTCGATTTCCTGGAGGCATAATGGCCAACGGTCCAGTACTTGTCGTCGATTTCGGTGCTCAGTATGCTCAGCTTATTGCTCGTCGTGTGCGTGAAGCTCATGTCTATTCCGAAATCGTTCCGCATTCTATAACCGCAGAGCAAATAAAAGAAAAAGATCCTCAGGCAATTATCCTGTCGGGAGGGCCTTCATCCGTTTATGTAGAGGGTGCTCCGCTTCTTGATCCTGCAATTTTTGAACTTGATATTCCAATTTTGGGTATTTGTTACGGCTTCCAAGTAATGGCTCATCAGCTTGGCGGTGTAGTTGATAAAGCAGCGTTGGGAGAGTATGGAAAGACTGAAGCATATATAGACGATGCTGAAAGTATCTTAACTGGCTCTCCTGCTGAACAGACTACATGGATGAGTCACGGCGTTGCTGTTAATGATGCTCCTGAAGGTTTTAAAGTTCTCGCACATACTGAAGGCGCACCCGTTGCTGCAATGGCAAATAAAGAACGCGGATTGTTTGGTGTGCAATGGCATCCAGAGGTAAAACACACGCCACTTGGACAAGATATTATTGAGAACTTCTTGCATAAAGAAGCAGGACTTCCAAATTCATGGGATTCGTCATCTATTATCGAAGATCAAGTTGCTAAAATTCGAGAGGAAGTTGGTGATGCTCAGGTTATCTGTGGCCTATCCGGTGGTGTAGATTCAGCTGTTGCTGCGGCTCTCGTGCATAAAGCAATTGGCGATCAATTAACCTGCGTATTCGTTGATCATGGCTTGCTGCGAAAAGGTGAAGTTGAGCAGGTTAAGCATGACTTCGTTGAAGCTACAGGCATTAAATTAGTTACAGTGGATGCTTCTGACGATTTCTTAAGCGCTCTTGAAGGTGTATCTGAACCTGAACGTAAGCGCAAAATTATCGGCGAAAAGTTCATTCGTACTTTTGAAAAAGCTACACGTCAAATCGTTGCCGAAGCTGCTGATAAGGGTGCTGAAATTAAGTACCTTGTACAGGGAACGCTTTACCCAGATGTAGTTGAATCTGGTGGCGGTGATGGCGCAGCAAATATTAAGAGCCATCACAACGTGGGTGGGTTGCCTGATGATTTGCAGTTCTCGCTTATTGAGCCACTTCGTACTTTATTCAAAGATGAAGTGCGTGCAGTAGGTACGGAATTAGGACTGCCAGAGGAAATGGTATGGCGTCAGCCATTCCCAGGTCCTGGTCTTGCTATCCGTATCGTTGGTGAGATTACTCGCGAGCGTTTGGCAGTTTTGCGTGAAGCAGATGCAATTGCCCGTGAAGAACTCTCTAACGCTGGTCTCGATCGCGATATCTGGCAGTGCCCAGTTGTATTGCTTGCGGATGTTCATTCTGTAGGTGTTCAAGGTGATGAGCGTACGTATGGCTCGCCAATTGTTCTTCGTCCCGTGTCTTCCGAAGACGCGATGACTGCTGATTGGTCACGAGTGCCTTACGACGTCTTAGCGAAAATCTCTACACGCATCACCAATGAATGCCGCGAAATTAACCGAGTGGTTTTGGATGTTACTTCGAAGCCGCCAGCGACTATTGAGTGGGAGTAATAGCAATAAGCATAGTGTTGCTATTCGCTGAATTGTTTATGACCTTTCACCATTGAGGTGGAAGGTCATTTCGTAATGGCTGAGCTTTAGCTGCGTAGTATGCCAATTCATCAGAGGCTGCTCCACATATAGAATCACTTCTCGTGAGATATAATTGATGGCGACAATATCTGAATAGATAAGCTACTTTTGTCCATAATGAAGAATTCTAATAGGGAATGCCCGAAGGAGAACAATGAAAAGGAGAATTCTATATATTGTCTATCTGTTTTTCTTGCATTGTTTGTGTATTCTTTTTACTGTTAGTAAATTAGCTGTTCCTACGTGGGGAGCATGGTTAGTTAGCGTACCCTTTCTTGGTCGTTCTTTCTCAATATACATAGCAATGATAATCGCAGTATTTCCTCTTCTAACTGTTGCACCTTACTATTTCCATTATGATTTTCCCAATGTTTCTATAAGAAAGAAGTGGATTCTTGCGGGTCTTTTAATCGGTAATGAGTTCTTAATCTTAACGTACACTTCCATTATTCACCTGACGTGGGTATGACGTATAATTGTATTTGTGTACAGCGAGAGGGGTAGCAATGGAGCACATAATTCATTTCATAAATGAATATCCATGGGTTATTATTGTTATTCTTGGCATCGCGTTTTACATTAATATTATTATTCTTTTTATTAAAAGATATCGTAAGAATCGCGTTACTAAGCTTGTACAACAAGTGCGCAACGATGCACAGACCCCGCAGCTTTTTCTGCAAGTGCATAGTGGCTTAGGCAGATTTGAAGATATAGCTGTCTTTTCTGAAGATGAGCATGGAGTTAGGCGTGACGTCCCATATATGTTTAATGGGAAATTACTAAATCCGGCACTCATTCTTCCGGAAGGCGATTATATTGTCAGCTTTACCATTATAGATCGTGATGAAGTGGGTTATCGCAGTAAAACAGGTCCTTATGAGGTTCGGGTACATATTGAATTTGGACAAGACTCAGTTCTCGTTTTCGATAATGAAACGAAACAGGGGTATCAAGAGTTTCCGAAAGCTAGTTTACAAGATCAATCAAATGTGAACTCGCTACAAATTTCCACACAAGGAGAAAAATATGCAGATTAATTTCATTGATAATTGGGAAAAGGTCGATGTCGATCTTGATGAGCTAACAAAGGCTCTCGAAACGGGGGATTCTCAACGATATAATGGCAAAGAACTCTCCAAAGTTGCAAAAAAATGGAAGAAGTATAGTAAGCGTGGGGTTTCCCAAGCGTATCTGCTTAAGGAACTAGAAGAAGATGGCACTGCATGCGCTTATTATGCCTACTCTATTACTGATGGTGTAATTCCCGAAGAAACTCTCGAACAAATTCGTGAGATATGTGCTCGCTCTTTAAGCGCAGGGGAAATGGAAATGAATGGCATAGACTTTGATCCAGCCGACTGGTGGGGCACAAATCCTGAATATCTCACGAAGCTCGTCAATAAAGGGCAGGCTGATGAGCTGTATTACCATTTGAGCGCCGAGCTTTATCCTATGGGCATCGTCATTACCACACGTGGTGTTAAAAAGCGCAAAGCAGATCGCTTAGCTTGCTCAGCTGTAGCATGGGGATATAAGGAAACAGGACTTTTTGCTAAAAAGAATTCATATATGAGTGTCCTCATTCATAACGAGGAGCTGTAAGATTTTTAAATATTTGGTCTAAAAGGGAAGGCTAAAAATGAAAACTGTTATGGATGTTTTTGGGAATCTCACATTCTCAGATAATGGTAAATATGTCTTAACTATTCATCCAGAAGGCTTCACATACGTAACTAATGATGGTAAGAAGAATTTTGCTGTCAACTTTTCAGATGTGCGTGATGTTGCTCAAATCCGCTATCTAGATTCGAATGTTGCATACAATTTAATTTTTCGCGGCATGGATGGTCAGGAGCTTGCCAATATCGACACTGATGTCAAAGCTCATGAGGGGCAGCATAATATTAAAGAAACTAAGAGCCTTCTGACAGCATTTGCTGCTTATAAATTGACGAATAATTTTCCTACCAATATAGATAGTCTCAATGTCACACTTGGATTTACCTTGGGTGAGAAAGATATTCGTCTTGAAAATGGTGTCATTAGTGGCAAAAAACATCGAGTAAGTATCAGCGATATTCGCCGTGTAAAGTGCATGCCACTGGGGACATTGCTCGTATATACGAAGGAAAAAGGTGGATTCTTTGACTTCCCGGATATTAAGGTTCCAGCTAATTCACTAACCGTTCCTCTGTTAGAAGCTATTGTGACGCGTAATACTGGCCATGGCATTGACTTTAGTCAAGGTAATGGATACGATCTTCCAAACTCAGAGCATATTCTCATTCGCTATATGGATCCGGATTTCTTCCTCACTGATAATTTAGAACTCGCTGAGGATTGGCAGAAGATCTGTTTCAATCGTGCGAATTCATTTGGATATGCAGTACGTGAGTTAGTGGAAAACTGATATATTAATTTGCAGATAAAACATTTATATACGAAGTGGTCCGAAGAAATTCGAGACCACTTCGTCGTATGTATTTGTTAATGCAAGTGTTACGATGACAAGCGTATATAAACGTGTGCAGACATATATGGAAACGCGCATTCGCAAAAGAAGATATGACATATAAGAAAGGCATTTTATTATGAGCGACCAAGCTGATAAGAAAATTCTCGAATTGGTTAAACCGGAATATATGAAGAAGATTCCATTCTTTATTCGAAATCATGCTACGACTAATACATGCCGTTTGATTGAGCGCGAATTCAATGAATTATATCAACAATTCGAATTGGATGAGCCTTCTGCAGAAGCAACAGAAATGATGACTAAAGTGGTCAATGATATCTTCATGGAACGTATGAAGAAGCACAACATGCTATAATTTTCATAGTACGAAGAGGTCAAGAACCTTCTGTTATGTAAACGATTCATTATGATGTACATGCATTGTGCTGAACGCAGTAGGGGAGGACAAGCTTGTGATCGCAAATAATGATTATGCGCTATTTCGCTTGTGGATTCCGCTAGTACTCATGGTGACGTTATTGGCGATGATTATCGTGCATCGTAAGAATCGTCTTAAATATTTGTATATTCTAAATTTTTTGTGCTTCACGCTGTCAGTAAATGTGGAAATTCTATTGCGACTTGATGTGATTGATTTCAAGTCGGTTGATTCGAGGGTTGCTCTACTTATGGCGGGTACAGTACTTATACTTATGTTTATTTCTTACCCGATGACTTTGGTATCACTATCACTATTTCTCGTCGAATTGAGTAAACGACATACGTGGGCAAAAGTTATGGTTGGACTAGGAATAGTGTTGCTCGGGCTCGGTTTAGCTGGCATTACATTGTATGGTTTATTTATATTCTTTGGTGCTATGTATTCGTTAAAATTTGGGTAAATAAAGAAATAATTAAAATCGAACATCAATATTGCGCGTAAAGATTATCATGAATTGTTCGGTGCGATGTGTTAAATCTGAAAGGGTATTTTAGTCATTGACGGTCTCATGCTCTGGAAGAATTGAGGTTTTGTAATAACACTTTTAGTCGCAATGATATAGAAATAAACCTAATGTGATAGTAAAGATATCGATGAATTAATGTACATGAAATTGATACAGCTACACGTGTATCCTCAGTGATGTAACAATACTATGTTTTCGAACGACTTGATGGTGGTATAAGGCGGTAGAAGTTGACAGAAAATAATTCGGCGATAAAGAAACTTACGTCAAAGCAGACAATTATCGTTGCATCCATGCTTTTCGGCTTATTCTTTGGCGCGGGAAATCTTATTTTCCCAATTAGCATGGGGCAGAAGGCTGGGGAGCATCTATGGCAAGCTATCATCGGTTTTTGTATTACTGGTGTGGGGCTGCCTCTTCTTGGCATTGCTGCATATGCTATTTCAGAAAAGAAGAGTCTTTTTGAATTGGGAAGTTTAGTTAGTAAAGGTTTCGCTTATTTCTTTACTGTTGCATTATATCTGACGATTGGTCCTCTTTTTGCTATTCCACGTACGGCTACTGTTCCATTCCAAGTGGGTGTAGCTCCTTTGATTCCATCTTCGTATCGTACTCTTTCGCTCGCAATATTTTCCTTAGTCTTTTTTGCTGTCGTCTTGTTCTTTAGTTTGCGCCCAAATCGTATCCTTGATTGGGTTGGCAAGATTCTTAATCCATTGTTCTTAAGCGTTCTTGCAATCTTGGTCATTACGGCTCTAGTAAAGCCAATGGGAAGTGTTAGTGCGATTCGTCCAAGTGGGCAGTATATATCTCAGCCTTTCTTCACTGGCTTTCTTGAAGGATATAATACGATGGATGCGCTGGCTGCATTGGCATTCGGTATCGTGTTGATTGATGTTATTCACAGTCTTGGAGTTAAAGATTCGAGAGATACTGC
Source organism: Alloscardovia theropitheci (assembly GCF_004332295.1). GTDB lineage: Bacteria > Actinomycetota > Actinomycetes > Actinomycetales > Bifidobacteriaceae > Alloscardovia > Alloscardovia theropitheci. The sequence goes on along the minus strand of NZ_RXLP01000004.1, from coordinate 172,060 downwards.
CTTTGTGACCATGAAATCTGGTGTTCTTGCTGTTATATGTATGGCAGCTATTTACGGCGTACTGACTTTTATTGGCGCTCAATCAGGCAATATTCTTGGGGTTAGTGCTGATGGAGGAATAGCATTATTTGCTATCGCTGAACAATATTATGGCGTTGCAGGTGGCATCTTACTAGGCATTATTATTTCGCTAGCATGCGTTAAAACTGCTATTGGTCTTATTACATCAATTAGTACGACTTTTACAGAACTCTTCCCACGTGTGTGTACATATAAGCGGTGCGCAGTATTCTTTACATTCATATCTTTTGTCATAGCTAATGCAGGTCTGGATGCGATTATTACTTTCTCTGTTCCAATTCTTTTATTCCTCTATCCCATCACAATCGTGCTGACGGTTCTCGCTGTTACTGGACGGGTATTCTCTTATAAACGCAGTATTTTTGTGGGAGCAATGGTATTAACAATGATTGTTGCTGGGATTACACTATTGAGTACTTTAACTGATCTTATTCCAGGACTCGGCGGAATTCATCAGGTGCTCTTATTTGTAAATAACGCTTTCCCAGCTGCAAACATTGGTATGGGATGGGTAATTCCTGCAGTAATTGGCGCAATTATCGGGCTATGCATTCCTGCTCGTGCATCTATTAATGCTTGATTGTGATACGGCAGAAACTGTTCAATGATACCCGATAAATATGCAGTAAAGGACTAGTGATGAATCGTAATACTGTTAATCATAAAAAACGTATGCTTGCAGGTCTTCCGTATATTGCAGATATGGGAGGCTTAGCGCAAGAGCGTATGCAATGTAAACGCAAAATTTGGGAATTCAATAATCTTCATCCTGACAATGCTTCTCGAATCCCTGAATTAGTTCGAGGTATTTTCGGCAGTGCTGGCGAAGGTGCGTACATTGAAGCACCTTTCCACTGTGATTATGGTACTAATATCACAGTAGGAAAGAATTTCTTCGCGAACTATAACCTCACTATTCTTGATGTTGCTCCAGTAGTAATCGGTGATAACGTCATGATTGCTCCAAATGTCTCGATATACACGGCAGGTCATCCGGTACATCCTGATAGTCGTAATTCTGGGTATGAATACGGTATGCCTATCACGATTGGAAATAATGTATGGATTGGTGGAAGCGTTACTATTCTTCCGGGAGTACATATCGGTGATAATTGCGTTATTGGCGGCGGATCTGTTGTGACAAAAGATATCGAATCAGATACTATTGTGGCTGGTAATCCAGCACATGTAATTCGTAAGATTACCTCAGAAGATCGTGATTATTATTTTAAAAATCGAAAATTCGATGTAATGGATTACTAGATTATTCATCGGGTGATTAAATTTAACAAGAAACAGCACGTGGGAAGGGTAGAACTTTTCCGCGTGCTTTTTCTATGCTCAGATGTATAGTTCTATATAGAACCGTTCTATATAGAACTAAAATCACGAAAGTTACTATGGAAAAAAATATAGATTACAGTCGTCCTACTCTAGATATGGCGAATATTCGTTCACTTAATTCGAGGGTATATGCTCGTAAATTCGAGGAAAGAGGCGAAAGTCTTTTTACAAGCGAACAGAGTAAAGTTATGTGGTTTTTATGGCATAACGATTGTATGACCACGACTGATTTATCTATTGCAACTGGATTAGCTAAAAATACTTTATCGGTTATGCTCGAACGTTTAGAACGAAATGGTCTAGTAGAAACAGAAGATTGTTCTCAAGATAAACGTAAAAAGTTCTATAAAGTTACAGAGCTTGGCGCTAGTCAGCGTAAGTTAGGCGAAGAAATCAGTGCAGCGGTAGGAGAAATTTTTTATCAAGGTTTTACTGATAGCGAGCGCGATCAATTCGAACGATACCTTAAGCGCATAGTTGAAAATTTGAGAAAGGCTGATAATGATTAACTTTTCACACGTATCTAAAGAATTTGATGGAAAAACTGTTCTTAAAGATGCTAACTTTACTGTTCATGATGGGGAATTGTTTGTCCTTGTCGGCCCATCAGGTTCTGGTAAAACGACCATGCTCAAAATGATGAACGGTCTTGAAATTCCTACATCTGGAATAGTTGAAGTCAACGGAATGAATGTGTCAGAAACGAATCTTCGTCAATTACGACTAAACGTTGGCTACGTACTTCAAACGGGTAGCTTGTTTCCAAACCTTACGGTAGGTCAAAATGTAGCGCTTATCGCAAAAATGAAGAAGTGGGATGATAAACGTATCATCGCTGACACAGATGAATTACTTGATCGTGTAGGACTGCCGCATAAAGAGTATGCGTATCGTATGCCGAGTGAATTGTCAGGTGGTGAGGCGCAACGAGTGGGCATCTTAAGAGCTCTTCTGACACGTCCTCAAGTTATCTTGATGGATGAGCCATTCTCAGCTCTGGATCCGCTTAGCCGTACGCAATTGCAAGACCTTGTCATTGACTTGCACAATGAATTTAATATAACCATTGTGTTTGTTACGCATGATATGCGAGAAGCAATTAAACTTGCCGATAGGTTATGCATCGTTCATAACGGCAATATTGATCAAATTGGTACGCCCGACGAAGTAGTTAATCATTCTGCAACGTCATTCGTGCACGAACTATTTGAGAATGAGGAAGCATAATGAGCGATATTATTACAACTTTTCTTGATCGCCGTATGGATTGGCTGATTGCTCTTGGTCAGCATATTCAAATCTCTTTGTTGGCGCTTATTGTGTCTATAGCGATAGCGCTACCTCTTGCTTTTCTTCTTCAAAGATGGAAGCGCACGTCCGATATTGCTGTACAGATAGCAGCTATATTCCAGACAATTCCTTCTCTCGCATTATTAGGTTTGTTCATCCCAATTATGGGAATTGGTACAGTGCCAGCTGTGACAGCATTGGTAATTTATGCGATATTCCCAATTTTGCAAAATACATTGACGGGTCTCAATCAAATCGATCCACAGCTTGAAGAAGCAGGCGAAGCATTCGGTATGAATGAGTGGGAAAAGCTCAAAACATATCGTATTGCTTTGGCTATGCCAGTTATTATGGCGGGTGTACGCTTATCTGCAGTAATGATTATTGGTACTGCAACTCTTGCTGCATTAATCGGTGCTGGCGGTCTCGGATCGTTTATTCTACTTGGAATTGATCGCAATAATACAGCTCTTATTCTTATCGGTGCGCTTTCTTCCGCAATTCTAGCAATTATCGCTCATTACGGAATTAACTGGATGAGCAAATTCAAAGCACGTAATATTTTCATTTCCTTCCTAGTAATTGTGCTCGGCTTGAGTGCTTCTTATGCTGCTCCGGCTGTGGTAAATAATATGCAAACTCAAGGCAGTAAGCATCTTGTGATTGCAGGAAAATTAGGTTCTGAGCCAGAAATTCTCATGAATATGTATAAAGATCTTATTGAAGCAAATAGCGATATTTCTGTAGAAGTTAAACCTAATTTTGGTAAAACGACATTTGTATACAATGCACTTAAATCCGGAAAAGTGGATATTTATCCTGAATTTACTGGAACTGTAACATCGTCATTGCTGAAGAATCCTCCTGCAACAAGCACTGATTCTCGAACGGTATATGAACAGGCTCGCGATGGTTTACTTAAACAAGACCATATTGTTATGCTCGAACCGATGAAGTATCAAAATACGTATGCAATTACTGTTAAGAACGATTACGCTAAGGAAAATGGATTAGAAACGATTTCTGATTTAGCTAAGGTGCAAGATAGTGCACGGGCTGGGTTTACATTGGAGTTTAATGACCGTGAAGATGGCGGCAAAGGACTAACGAGTGTATACGGCTTACATCTCAACGTGGCTACTATGGAACCATCACTGCGCTATCAGGCTATTAACAATGGTGATGTCCAAATTGTTGATGGATACTCGACTGATAGCCAAATCGCTGAATATGATTTGAAGATTCTGCAGGATGATAAACATCTTTTCCCGCCATATCAGGGAGCGCCGGTCTTACGTGAGGAAACATTGAAGCAATATCCTGAATTAAAGGGTATTCTCAATAAACTTGCAGGTAAGATCTCCGAAGCACAGATGTCCCAGATGAATTATGATGTCAATGTTAAAGGTATGTCCGCAGCAACAGTTGCACGCAATTACCTTAGGAAAGAACATTTGCTAAAATAAACCATATGGTATTACGAGTATTGAACAGGCGACTATGCACAAGTATGGTCGCCTTATTCGTGCTCATCACCGCAGGTCTAAGCCTTGGCGCGTGTGATAGACCAACGCATACTGCAATCGGTCATAGCTACACACTGCGCACAGCTGGCCAATACTATCCACGAGATGATGATGGCGATCCAAGTGAAGTCAAAGTAGACGTTATCGCATCTCTAAAAGATAACGGAAAACATACATTACGCATCGCTCACACCATACATGAAGCAGGCTTATCTGTATACTATCGAGCCGCACAACGTGAAGATGAGCAAATAGCACAAATTTATAATGCTTTAAAGTCGTATACTCGCGTCATAGTCATTCCTCAAGATGCACTATCAAATTCACGCGATTGGGATAAGGCATTATATACTGCACGTGAAAAAGCCATACCTGTCATCATTGCAGCAACACGTGGCAGCGATATCTCAGATATTCCTGTTAGTTCGCTGTATTACGCTGCATACTGGAATATAAATGAGCGAGCTTCAAAAGATTCGCACAGTGCGTATGATGTCATTATGACAGTAGTAGAAGATAGACCGCATGATACAGTCATGCATACCGAACTCTTATAAAATATCACAGCATTACCAGCAAGTAGGAAAATGAATAATATCATAGGTTTAACCGACAGCGAGGTACAAGAACGCATAGCGCGCTCGCAAGTCAACATTAGTCAAACAAAAACGTCACGCTCGATTGCTGATATCATTCGCTCTAATGTTTTTACATTATTTAATGGCATTATTCTTGCTGCGATGGTACTTGTCCTTATTACCGGCGAATGGAAAGATGCAGTATTTGGCGTTGTTATTATTATCAATACTGCAATTGGTATTTTTACAGAAGTTAAATCCAAGCTGACACTGGACAAATTAAGCATTCTCATCTCTGCAAAACATACAGTTCGTCGTAATGGAATAGATGTTGAAGTTGACCATGACGACATAGTTCTTGACGACGTGCTGTGGATTAAATCAGGTGAGCAAGTACCTGCTGATGGACAAGTCATTGAAGATAACGGAGTTGAGCTTGATGAGTCAATGCTAACTGGCGAATCTCGCACTGTAAAAAAGCAACCGGGGGATGAGGTTTATTCTGGTTCGACAGTAGTGTCGGGGTCTGCGCTTGTAAAAGTTACTGCGGTAGGTTCACAGTCTTATGCGGTCAAGCTTACCGAAGAAGCAAAGATATATACAACCACCCATTCGGATATAAATGATGGAATCAATAAGATCTTACGTTTTATGATTATCATTGTTATTCCGATGTGTGCTTTGCTCATTTGGTCCCAGATTCGCCTTGCGGGAGGGTGGGAGAGCGCCCTAGCGACAGGAGCATGGCGTCAAGCTGTTGTTCAAGCAGTTGCTGGAATCGTCGGACTGATTCCAGAAGGACTTGTGCTCTTAACATCATTGAATTTTGCTCTTGCCGCATTACGCTTAGCAAGACAGAATACCTTAGTGCAAGAACTTAATGCTGTAGAAACATTAGCTCGTGTAGATGCTCTTAATTTAGACAAGACAGGCACACTTACTGATGGTGGTATCGCTATGGACGACATTGTTGTCCTTGATAGTGCTGATGTTTCAGCTGATGATATCAGCCGTGCGTTGTGGCACGTAACTCATGAGGAATCACCAAATCCTACGGCACAAGCAGTCCAAAATGCGCTATCGGCTCAATGGGGCGAGGAATCTATTGCTGAAGTCGTGTCGCGCATACCGTTCTCGTCTGCACGAAAGTGGAGTTCGGTAGATCTTGTCAATGGGCAGCGTTGGATTTTTGGGGCTCCTGAAATTGTCGCATCAGCATTATCAGTAGATACGACCCCCTTAATGAATAATGTACAAGAGCATGCATTAACAGGAGCTCGAGTTCTTGTCCTAGCGATGAGTATGCCAGGGAAAATTTCTCCAGCCGACGATGAGACGATAGATGCATCAGCTATTCCACAAGCAATTATCGTATGCTCCGAATCGGTTCGCTCAGATGCGCAGGCTACACTATCATGGTTTAGAGAACAAGGCGTTCGCGCAAGAGTTATCTCTGGTGATAATCCACGAACAGTTGCCGCTATCGCGCATAAGGTCAAATTGACCGGAGAAGATATGCCTCGTTATATGGATGCGCGAGATCTTCCACAGACACCAGAAAAGGTGGCAGAAGTATTGGAAGAAATTGATGTCGTTGGGCGAGTGCTTCCAGCTCAAAAAAAGCTCATCGTCCAAGCTCTCCATTCGCAAGGTCATACTGTTGCTATGACAGGAGATGGGGTTAACGATGCGCTAGCTCTGAAAGAAGCTGACCTTGGTATTGCTATGGGCAATGCTGCACCAGCTACGAAAGCAGTGGCGCAGGTCGTACTTGTTGATTCACTGTTCTCTCATCTTCCAGATGTTGTAGCTAGAGGGCGTCAAGTTATGGCAAATATGGAACGTGTGGCAAGTTTGTTCCTTGTAAAAACAACGTACTCGGCAATTATCTCGCTTGGTGTCGTTCTTCTTGGCCTTAATTTCCCATACCTCCCACGACATATGACATATATCGGTTGGTTTACGATCGGAACTCCGGCATTCTTGCTTGCTCTTGCTCCAAATACGAGACGCTATATTCCTGGATTCTTAAAACGTGTTATCCACGTAGCTGTTCCTGCAGGTTTGGCAACTGGTATAAGCGTTCTAGCATCTACACTGTGTGTTCCGATGATATTGGGCTGGTCGGATGTTTCCGAACATCTTACAGAGCTTCGTACTATTAATGTAGCTGTGCTCTTTGTATTGGGTATCGTTATGCTGGCCTGGATTTCCCGACCATTGAATTCTTGGCGAGGATGGTTAGTGGCTTTCTTTGCTGTCGCAGGAATTGCGGGAGCATTTATCCCAGTTGTGGCGAATTTCTTCCAGCTACATATCCCAACGGGCAATAGCATTTATGTGACGTTGTGTCTTGCAGCATGTTCAATAATTGTATGGGCTGCAGTGCGATTTATCGTTGATAGAATTTTCCTGAACGATAATGTGGAATAAAATTTGCAAATAAAAAGGTGAGGTTCTAATGTAAGAACCTCACCTTTTTGTAAATTGCAATTAATTAGTCGCGATTGCCGAGAATCTGCAAAAGAGACAAGAAGAAGTTAATAAAGTCAAGATATAGATTCAAAGCGCATATAATTGAAATTCGCTTAATCATGACTGTATCGTTGCCGTATTGAGCAAACAATGCGCGTGCCACTTGCGCATCATAAGCAGTAAAACCAGCAAAGATGATCAAAGAGATTGCTGAAAGAACCATTGTGCTTGTTCCGACATTCATAAACATCATAATGACTTCAGCAACAATCAAAACAATAAGCGCGACAGTCAAGATAGGACCTAACTTAAGTAAGTCCATTTTTGTAGTCAGAGCGAACATTGTCAGTGCGAAGAAGAATCCGGCAGTAAAAGCCAGCGCTAAAATAATATTACCTAATGAATAAACTGCAAAAATTGTACTTAGCGTAAAGCCCATAAGTGCAGCATATGCGTAGAAAGCAACTCGTGCAGTAGCAGGATTCATCTTTAATGCGCGGGCGGATAAGAAGAATACAACGCCGAGCTGCACAATAATCAATCCGATAAAACCGATGCGTCCTGTAGCAACGATGAAGTTATAGAACAAACCTGTTGCATAACTTAGATATGCAACAGCGGCTGTCACAAGTAAACCAATAGTCATCTCGCCGTATGTGCGCGCAACAGAAATTTGTTGGGCGCGTTCCTGTTCGACTGTGGAAGCAACATCAACATATGGTTGCTGATACGGCATCTGGCCGGTTGGCTGAGTATCTGATGAAGAGTTGAAATTATAATCGGTCATTTGTCCTCTTTTCATAAACAATTACAATGCATTCTAGTCGCTAATGTGGTCTTCGCGCGGAGCGGAAACTAAATCGCGATGGACGTTTTGTAAAGATACGTCAATGTCATAGAGTTCACGAGCAGCATTTTGAAGAGTTTGCGCATGCTTGGCAACCCGCTCTGGATTATTCTCGCTTTTATAGCGCAAACGATGTTCCAAGCTTGCCCAATAATCCATAGAAATAGTGCGGAATTGAACTTCTACAGGAATATCTTTAGCGCCGGTTGTTAGAAATACCGGAATACTATAAATTACGTGCAAACTACGATATCCAGATTCCTTAGGATGCTTAATATAATCCTTAACCTCGAGAATACGAATATCGCTTTGACGGCTGAGCATACTCGCAATAGCATAAACATCGTCAATATAATTACACATCACTCGAATACCAGCGATATCAAAAATATTATTTTCGATACTATCGATGTCCAGCGGCAAATCGTGTGCAAGCAGCTTTCCAGCAATTGAACGGACAGATTTTAAACGGCGCTCAATATGATGAATAGGATTATGACTATACTTCGTCTGATACTCATCATCTAAAATCTCAAGTTTTGTGCTAATCTCTTGCATCGCGCCACGATAACCTTGCATTAAAGCCTCGAAATCGCGGCCAAATTTCGTAATATCCTCTATATCTTGCGGTGTCTCAAACTCAGGCAAAGACTCAGAAAGCGCAGCAATCGCCTGTGTAATATCGGCAAGACTTAACGGATTTTGTCGATCGAGTATCATTTCCCACCTCATTTATTTCCTTAATAGTTCAGTATAGAACACTCGTGGCACCAAATGAAGAAACGTTTTACGCTAATATCAGTAGTTATGAATGAAGAGATGATGACTGCTCAGGAAAGACTTGGCGACGTGGTATTAGAAAGCGTGAAGCCGCAGAATGCTCATTCTATGATGAATGAGGGTATTTTTGAGAATTCTCAAATGCATGATGCTCACGCACAGTTACCGTCTTCTCCTGTGTACTACGTGCATACGCTAGGCTGCCAGATGAATGCGCACGATTCTGAACGTATAGCAGGAGTGCTTGAGGATGAAGGCTACATCAAAGCTACTCAAGAGCAAATTGATGCTCATGATGTAGATCTCATTGTTCTAAATACATGTGCCGTTCGCGAGAATGCCACATCACGTATGTACGGAACTTTAGGCCAATACGCACAACTCAAACGGGAACGTCCACACATGCAAATTGCTGTAGGCGGTTGTATGGCGCAAAAAGATCGTAAGCGTATTACGGAAAAGGCCCCTTGGGTTGATGCGGTATTTGGCACAAAGAATATCGGTTCTTTGACCACATTGCTTAAAGAAGCACAGAAAACTCAACATTCGCAAGTAGAAGTTGCTACCGAACTAAGTCAATTCCCAAGTGAGCTACCTACCGTACGCTCATCACAAGTAAGTGCATGGGTCTCGATATCAGTGGGATGTAATAACACATGTACATTCTGCATAGTGCCAGCAGTTCGCGGAAAAGAACGTGATAGACGGCCAGGTGATGTGCTTGCAGAAATCGAATCATGCGTCTCAAGGGGAATTAAAGAAGTAACATTGCTCGGTCAAAATGTTAACTCCTATGGATATTCCACCGGGGATCGTTATGCGTTTAGTAAGTTACTTCGTGCCTGCGGGCAGATTGAAGGACTTGAGCGTGTACGCTTCACATCACCTCATCCAGCTGCTTTTACGGATGACGTGATTGATGCAATGGCACAGACGCCAAACGTTATGCCGCAATTACATATGCCACTGCAATCAGGCTCAGACAAAATTCTTCGAGCTATGCGACGAAGCTATCGTATCGAAAAATTCATGGCCATACTTGATAACGTTCGAGCGGCAATGCCACATGCGCAAATCACCACTGATATCATCGTTGGCTTCCCAGGAGAAACAGAAGAAGATTTCCAAGCAACCATGGACGCAGTGCGTCGCGCTCGCTTCACGTCAGCATTTATTTTCGAATACTCACCACGACCAGGAACTCCTGCCGCGACAATGGAACAAGTACCGTCTGAAGTTGCTCATGATCGCTTTGAACGTTTGCATGCTTTACAAGAAGAAATTTCAACGCAAATCATGGCGGAACAAAGAGGTAAGAACGTTGAAATAATGATTACTGAAGCTAAGGGGTTTAAAGATAATAAAACTCAGAGAGTCTCAGGACGTGATCAAGGCGGAAATTTAGTTCACGTAAGTGTGCCACAGGGATATGAAAAACCACGTGTTGGTGATTTTGTAACATGCACAGTAACGGATACGGCTGCTCACTATCTCATTTGCGATCCTCGTCCCGAACAAGGAGACGTATACGATGTCCGACATTAAAATGTCAGAAGACGAAGAGATGATACAGGCTATTGATAGTTCTGCCGATTATCTCACCGAACTATATGCTGATAAAGAGCGTGTAAAAACTATCTCGATTATCGGTCCGACCGCATCTGGCAAAACCGCGCTCGCTATTAACTTAGCGAAAAAACTCGAAGAGGCGACAGGACAAGCCTGTGAAATCGTTAATGCTGATGCGTATCAAATGTATAAACATATGGATATAGGTACGGCAAAAGCAAGTTCTGATGAGCAATCTCAGGTACGTCATCATTTGATAGATATTATTGAGCCAAGTGATGAGATGTCGGTAGCAAAATTTCAGGTATTAGCACGTCGCGCGATTTTCGATATTTATAGTCGAGGAGCACGTCCAATTCTCGTGGGCGGTTCAGGTTTATATGCTAGAGCCGCTATCGATGATATAACTTTCCCAGGTACGGATGAAACGATTCGAAAGAGAGTAGAAGAGCGTGCAGAACGCATTGGGCCGCATGCTTTGTTTGCAGAGCTTCAAGAGAAAGATCCGCAAGCTGCGCAACGTATGGATGAACGAAATATTAGACGAACTATCCGCGCATTGGAAGTAATAGAACTAACTGGCCGACCTTTTTCTGCGAGTCTTCCAAGATATTCATATGTTATCCCGACGGTGCAAATTGGCTTGGACTTAGATCGTGAAGTATTGGATGCAAAGATTGACAAACGCACTCAACTTATGAGGCAGCAGGGTTTCGAAAATGAGGTCAGAGCTTTACGCGGAAAGTTATCAGTCACTGCCGAACGCGCTCTTGGGTACTCTCAGATCCTTTCAGTTCTTGATGGGCAGATGACTGCGGATGAAGCCTACGCAGATATCTCGCAAAAGACTAAACGGCTTGCTCGAAAACAGATGGGATGGTTCGGCCGAGATCCGCGCGTGCATTGGCTAGATGCTACGTCAGATTCTTTAGTTGAAAATGCTATGGATGTAGTACGACGAGCTGATGCGGGTGAATTTGATGCACATGATACTCAGATTGATAGCTATATTCAACATCACCTAGGAAATGTATGAGATGATGTCCCAACGCAATAGGGACAATTGGGGCACATACGGATATAGCTAGGTAACATTTTGTGACATAAAATTGTGTATACAATCTTGAGATACATATCTCGGCACCGATTAAAGAAAATGAGATTCCGTTCTCGGCTCTGCATACAGCACCCGTGCATAACCACGTAATTAGGCAATGTGTAGCAGTGGTGTTAGAAAAGGAAATATTAACGCCGCCGTCTTTGTTTTTCGCTAATCTATATATCGTTATGGCACGACCAACTTCATCATCAAAAAGTCCGCGAGACGGTAAAACGACTCGCTCAGCATCAGCAACGGCGTCACCGCGTAAGAAAGATACGCAGCGTGATGCTCAAGAGTACCGTGAGCCAGAAGCTTGGTGGGTAAAAGCACTCTTATTCATTCCACGTGTATTTGCTCAGCTTATCCGTGATATTTTTGGCTCCAGTAGTGAAGATAGTGATTCTCGTCTTGACGCGTGGTGCTTCTTACTTATCATTATGAGTATTTTGCTGATTGCTTCCGAATGGTTCCGTGTGGATGGTGTCCTCGGGCAATTTTTGCATATGATTGCAGCTGGCATGTTTGGAATAATGAGTGTGATATTGCCAGTCGTGTTGCTCTTCGTTGCTTTTAGACTGATACGTAATTCGAATCTAGAATCCGAGAATACGCGAGTCGTATCAGGTTGGGTTCTTTTGGTATGGACTATATGCTCAATCGCTGATATATTCCGAGCATCAAGTATGAAACGTTTTGACTGGGCAACGATTCGTAGTGCCGGCGGGTTGCTAGGGCATGCTGTTGGTTCGCCTTTAGCATGGGGATTATCAACACCGTTTGCCGTGGTTATATTTGTTTTTATCGCGATTTTTGCAGTATTAATGATTACACAAATTCATATTGCTGAAATTCCGCGACTTTTGGGTCTTAATCAAGCTGGTCGTGAAAACGAAGATGCTGGAGAAGGCGTCGGACCCAATGATTCTTTGGTATTCGCTGACGGTGTTCCTGCTCATGATGGAACGGATAGCGAAGATCATCAGAGTTTGCCGTGGTGGAAGAAAATTTTCAATCGAATTCGTCATCAGGAGACAGACACATCACTTGATGAATACGAAGGCGATAATGCCTTCCAGAATGCTGTTCGAGTGCAAGACGATACCATGTCACATCGCCAGTCTACGAGTGCTACTCCTATCTATGGCAATGAGATGAGCCAGCAAACTCCTGATGTTGGTCGAACAACCGCATTGCATAATAATGTCCGAAATAATCCTTCAGATACATACGATTCACGTGCTTCTCAAGATTCCTCGGAAGATGCGACTATCGCGATGCCATTGGTTGGTGCAGAGGAAATTGCTTCAACCTCAGCTCTTTCACATCAGGGGAATGCAGATTCTTATAACGACACGTCTGAAAATGCGAGCGGTACGCACGATATAAGTGGCAAAACCGCTGACTCAGGCGATTCGCAGAATCCTGAGAATATTCAAAACGCTGATGGAGCTAATGAAAACGACGAAGATAATTCTTTAGCGGATAATGATATTGCTCAGTATCACAAGCCAAGTCTTGACGTTCTTGTTAAAGGTAAACCTCATGCTGTACGAACTGAAGCAAATGAGAGAGTTATTCAAGCACTTCGAGCGACTTTCCAAGAATTTGGCGTCGATGCGGATGTTGTTGGATTCTTGCGAGGTCCTTCAGTAACTCAGTACGAAGTTGAACTCGGCCCAGGCGTTAAGGTAGAAAAAGTTACAAATCTACAAAGGAATATCGCATACGCAGTTGCTAGCTCTGATGTACGTATTCTTTCTCCAATTCCTGGCAAGAGCGCTATCGGTATTGAAATCCCGAATATAGATCGCGAAATCGTCCATCTCGGTGATGTTTTACGATCCTCTCAAGCCATGAATGATCCTAATCCAATGACAGTTGGTCTAGGAAAAGATGTGGAAGGAAACTTCGTAACTGCAAATCTTACAGCTATGCCTCATTTGCTTGTAGCTGGTGCAACTGGTTCGGGTAAGTCTAGTTTCATTAATTCGATGCTCACGTCTATTGTTATGCGAGCTACACCTGAGCAAGTTCGTATGATTATGGTGGATCCAAAGCGTGTGGAATTAACTGCATACGCTGGTATTCCACATCTTTTAACACCGATTATTACAGACCCTAAACGCGCGGCTCAGGCATTGGAATGGGTTGTTAAGGAAATGGATGCGAGGTACGACGATCTGCAATTCTTTGGATTCCGTCATGTGAAGGATTTTAACGAAGCTGTGCGGGCTGGAAAAGTCCATGCTCCTGCTGGCTCGAACCGCAAAGTCGCTCCATATCCTTATCTGCTCGTGGTTGTCGATGAGATGGCAGATTTGATGATGGTTGCTAAGAACGATGTCGAAAGTTCTATTCAGCGCATTACGCAGCTTGCTCGTGCAGCTGGAATTCATCTTGTTCTTGCTACCCAGCGTCCATCAGTTGACGTTGTTACCGGTTTGATTAAGTCAAACGTTCCATCACGATTAGCTTTCGCTACGTCCTCTGCCACAGATTCCCGAGTTATTTTGGATTCTGTCGGTGCTGAAGCTCTTATCGGACAGGGCGATGCTTTGTTCTTGCCAATGGGCAAGCCAAAGCCTATCCGTGTCCAAGGAGCGTGGGTTTCGGAATCTGAAATTCGAGCTGCGGTTGATTTTGTAAAGACTCAGCGTAAGCCTCAATATCGTCAAGATATAGAGCAAATGGCTGCTCAGCAGGATACAAAGCAAGCAATTGATGCGGAAATTGGCGATGATATGGACGAACTGCTTCAAGCTGCAGAGTTAGTAGTCGGTGCGCAATTTGGATCAACATCAATGCTTCAGCGTAAATTACGAATTGGTTTTGCTAAAGCTGGCCGTCTGATGGACTTACTGGAATCTCGTGGAGTCGTTGGACCTTCTGAGGGGTCTAAAGCGCGAGAAGTTTTAGTCCAGCCAAGTCAGCTCAATGATGTTTTAGCTTTTATCAGGGGAGATGCTTCCAGTATTCCTAGTGCTCAAGGTGAATGTGATTCTAGCATAGCTGAGTCAGACCAAGCTGACGGCAATATGTACTAGATATGTCTGTGCCTGTAATATTAAGAAATGTAAAGGCGATAAGGACAAAGATATGACAGATAAAAAATCTTTATTTGATGGATGGAATAGCGCTCCGAATATTGTGACATATATTCGCATCATTATGATGGTTGCATTCTTGTATTTTGCAGCAAATGCGGGGTATGCGGGGACTGCAAATGTCACGTATCGATGGATTGCGGCGGTACTCTTTATCGTTGCTGCTTCTACCGATAAATTAGATGGTTACTTGGCGCGAAAATACAATCAAGTTACTGAACTAGGTAAATTGATGGATCCGATAGCAGATAAATTGCTTATTTGCGGTGCATTGATTGTTCTGTCTATTAATAATGAAGTATGGTGGATTGTTACTATCTTGTTCCTAGTGCGCGAGATTGGTATTACTGTAATGCGTTTCTTTGTCATTGATACGGGTGGGAAAGTTATTGCTGCTTCTAATACTGGAAAGTTGAAGACGCTTACTCAGTGCATCGGTATAGGAATGATTCTTTTGCCAATATGGACATTCACAGGAGGAACTACCTCTCGTGGATGGACTATTTATGCCGGAATTTCTGTCTTTATTATTCTTCTAGCGCTTTTCTTCTGCCTATACTCGGGTGGGGAATATCTCATTAATACATTTGCTAATGCGCCTACTTCGGGAGTATCTTCTTCTAAAACATCTAATTCTGTGGAAGATAAGGAATAATTCTTCTGCCGAATCTTCATGTGAAGAATCTATAGGGTGAGATGAAACATATAGTCTTCAAGAATGCTCAATAAATCTGCTTCATCCTCGGCATTCGAAAGACTGCCCAAAAAAGCTCGGTATTTGTCAGAATAAAATTGCTCGAGAATATTTATGAAAAGTGGAATCATGGATCAATTTAATGCTTCGGATGACGAACAAAGCCGAAGTTCTCTGTTAAGTAAGCAGGATGAACTTTCTCGACGCTTGCTTGAAGTATGCAGCACGATGAATAGGAAAATTTGTTGTGCCGAGTCTCTTACAGGTGGTCTTCTTGCAGATGCTTTTGTAAGAATTCCGGGAGCATCAGCGACGTATAGAGGTAGCATAAATACGTATGCGGTTGATACCAAAGCTAGCATTCTTGGGGTGGATTCGACGTGGTTAGATGCTCATGGACCGGTTAATTCTTACACGGCTGAACATATGGCAACTGGTGCACTTGAGCTCTTTGCATGTGATGGCATTGCTCTATCTACAACAGGTGTGGCGGGTCCTGGCCCTGACGGAAATATTCCAGCTGGAACTGTTTACATAGGCTGTGCTGTAACACGTGGAGAGGTTTTATCTCGTAGGTATCTTTTTACAGGAGACAGAGAATTAATTAGGTATAAGTCCGTCTGCGCAGCAATTGAGCTTGCTCTTGATATGTGCACAGAAAACTAATAAATCGATTTTAATAACGAAGTAATAGCCAATAAGATTCTCACATTGATATATAGCTCTGTAAAAGCGCATTAAGATCTTCTGATGTTTTTTTATACGACAGTAAATGTGGGCTGTATCACATTTAAAGAAATTGGGAATAAACAGAAGTTGAGTGATGTTGACTCAAGTAATTACAGAAAAGAGGCAAGATGATTTCTACAGCTGTACAAACCCATGAACAGAAGACACCAACAGTAGAAGAGATGAAGCGAGCTGCAAGCAAGCAGGCGATGATGCGTAATCTCACTCCTGCTCAGCTTCGTGCAGTTGCATTTGCACAGCAGCAGGTAATGCGTGCTCAGAAAGCTCGTGCTGAGAAGAATGAACGTGAAGCTGCACGTAATAGGATGTGGGTGAATTCCGAAATCGAGGATATACAAATTAAGACAGAGAATAAGACAAGCAGGCGTGAATCGATGGATGCCGATACCTTCTCTTTGCGTAAGGTGCAAGGTAATGTACTTCGTTCGCTCAGGACACGAGATCATAAGACCTTACGAGAGGTTAGCCAAAAAGCGGGTGTCTCTTTGGGGTATCTGTCTGAAGTAGAGCGTGGACAAAAGGAAGCAAGCTCAGAGCTCTTAGCTTCTATTACTGATGCGCTTGATGTGAAGCTTTCAGAAATGCTTATTATGGTTTCCGAACGAGTTCGAGAATATGAAGAAGCGGGAATGCGCTAAATGCAATGTAATCCAAGGCAATTACTCATAAGGATATGTCTTTTGGGATAATTGCTTGTAGCGTATAAAACATTTTAGAATATACCTCACTCTATGATAGGGGAAGTCCTATTGTGAGTGAGGTTTTCTTATGTCTATGCGAGAGCGCGAATTTTGGCAATTATTAGATGAGGTTTTTGGTCGAAGCTATGGACGTTCTCTTGCGCACGATCAAGCGCTCGATAAGTTGGATAATAAAACCGTAGAAGAAGCTTTATCTCAAGGTATTGAACCACGGGTTGTGTGGAATGTGCTGTGTGATCAGATGGATATTCCAGATCCGCAACGTTGGGGAAGTGATCATAATGCACCGCCTATGCCAGCTCAATAAGTATATTCGTACTTTTTAGAATATCGGCGCGTATTCGAACAAATGTTCGATTGTGGTGATATAGTTATTCACATTAGTAAACAACATTTTTAAAGCTTGAATACCTCAGCAGTATTGAGCTACTGTGAAGCTATTCTTCATATTTAAGGAGTAGTTATGGCAACTGCAAAGAAAGATGCAGCCACTACAAAAGATAGGCGCCAAGAGGCACTGGATACTGCTTTGGCACAGGTGGAAAAGAATTTTGGCAAAGGCTCAGCAATGCGATTGGGTGATAAGCCGATTGAAAATGTTGAAGTCATTCCTACCGGTTCATTGGCACTTGATATGGCTCTTGGAATTGGTGGATTGCCACGCGGTCGTATCGTAGAAATTTATGGACCTGAGTCTTCTGGTAAGACAACTATTGCATTACAAGCTGTGGCAAGTGCTCAGCGCAAGGGCGGAGTTGCAGCTTTTATTGATGCAGAGCATGCGTTGGATCCGGAATATGCGCGACATCTGGGCGTGGATACTGATTCACTTATCGTTTCTCAGCCAGATAATGGTGAACAAGCTCTAGAAATTGCGGATATGCTTATTCGTTCTGGTGCTCTTGACATTATCGTCATCGACTCGGTAGCTGCTTTGGTTCCAAAGGCAGAAATTGAAGGTGAAATGGGCGACAGTCATGTCGGCTTGCAAGCGCGCTTGATGAGTCAGGCATTACGCAAAATGACTGGTGCGCTCAACCAGGCAAATACAACGGCTATCTTCATTAACCAGCTTCGTGAGAAGATTGGCGTCTTCTTTGGTAATCCTGAGACAACCACAGGTGGTAAAGCGCTGAAGTTTTATGCATCAGTACGCATGGATATCAGACGCGTACAAACATTGAAAAATGGCGATGAGGCGGTTGGAAATCGTACTCGCGTTAAAGTAGTCAAGAACAAAATGGCTCCACCATTTAAGTCAGCTGAATTTGACATTCTCTATGGTGAAGGAGTGTCACGAGAAGGCTCTGTTATTGATATGGGACTTCAAGTAGGTGTAGTTAAGAAGTCTGGATCATGGTTTACCTATGATGGTGATCAACTTGGCCAAGGTCGTGAAAAGGTACGCCAATTCTTGATTGATAATCCGCAGCTTACGAAGGAAATCGAAAACCGTGTCAAAATGGAATATGGTCTTATCCCGAAACCAGTTGACGGTGAGGGACAAGAAACGCAATTAACAACAGATGATTCCGTTCAGGAAGCATAGATGAATGGTCATATCTGCTGACGATTTCTTGCGAAATCGACCTTTGCCTATTATTGACGAGACAAGTAATGATATTGGGCAAGCTCATCGACATACTAATGAGCTTGTCCATCCGACAGACGTAGAAGATACAAGCGGCGACGTAAATGTATTAAAAGAAGCAATATCATCGCCTGATAGTATACAAGGTTCACTTCGCCGTAGCGATGAGGAGAATCGCTGTCAAGAGTCTGCTTTACGTCTCTTAGATGCATCAGCGCGTTCATCTGGAGCTCTTCGCGAGAGGCTACAGACAAAAGATTTTAATGATGATGTCATAGACGTTGTTATTAATAGGCTCCTTGCACTAGGAATACTTGATGACGAGGCATACGCAAAGAGTGCTGTGCGATACTGTCTTTCTCGGCGCATGGGGGAGATTGGTACATACCAAGAGCTGAGACGTAAAGGTGTGGAGACACATATCGCACGCAAAGCTGTTGACGATGCTAGAGAAGATGGAGCTTTCATAGAATCGGCATACGCTCTTGTGGAATATGTAGCACGTCGCACCCGTGGGCTTGATAAACAGGTACGGCTAAGGCGCTTATGGTCTGCAGCTGGTCGTAAAGGACATTCGTCTGATTTGATTAAGCAAGCGCAATATGATGTTTTTACTGCCGAAGAATTTGATGAGGGCTAAGATTTTCAGAGTAAAACTTTCAGCACATGCATACACGTAGTACGCGTGCATGTGATAATCAGCTACTCAAATCGATAATAATAATATGATATGCGTGCCTAGTATCGCTAAACGGAGAAAATCATAAGTGTGATGCAGCACGATAATCTAATAGCATACGACGCTAAATATTAAAGACTAAAGATAAATAAAGTGAGACCTTATATACCCCGGGTTCTGTCCTAGCGGCTTGATAGCAGTCATATAGGCAAAAGCATATATGCGCTAGGGGTGACCATCCATCTCGACTTAATGTTGCCATTAAGCTCTAGCAGTCTACCCGAATACTTAAGCGAGCAGCTTCAATGTATTCTACTTGACCTTGCTCCCGATGAGGCTTGCCATGCGATTGATGTTACCAACAATCCGGTGGTCTCTTACACCGCCGTTTCACCCTTACTCCAAAATCCAAAGCATTATGGAGCGGTCTATTCTCTGTTGCGCTATCTCTCAGGTTACCCTGGGCGGACGTTATCCGCCATCGTGCTCTACGGAGCCCGGAAGTTCCTCAGAATTATAAAATAAAACCGCGGCCACCCAAAGGTCTCACAAACTTCAATGCTACCACGGTTTTTTCAGTAAATCCACAGCGAAATGCAATGCATTTTTCAGTTTTATGAGTTAAAATTTAAGTACGTTAGCAAGGAAGTTAACGTCTAGCGGTTCATTTTAAGGAGGTCGCCATGGAAATCGTGGTAACTGGTCGTCATACACAAATCAAGCAGAAGTTCCGTGACGTGGTAGAAAGCAAAATGAATCGAGTTACTGCTATCGCACCAGATACTCAGCGTATTCAGGTGGTTCTTTCTCATGAGGGAAATCCTCGATTGGCTGATACTGCGATGCGTGTGGAACTCACCGTTATTGCTGGAAGTACAGTGGTTCGTGCTGAAGCTTCTAGCATTGATGATTTGAGTGCATTAGATTTGGCTCTCGATAAGCTGACTTTGCGTTTGCGTCGTACACGAGATCGCCGTAAGGATCATCGTCGTGGTTATGAATCAATTCAGCCTGTAGATTTGGGAGAGGCTGAACCAGAAGTGCACGAAGAGGAAGAATATGTTCCTCAGACAGCTTCTCAAGCGGTTGCTGGTGACCTTGAGCCGGGCGAATCTGTTGAGGTTCAGGTTGGCGACTCACCAATTGTTATTCGTCGTAAGCTACATATCGCGGAGCCAATGACCATTGATGAAGCATTGTATGAAATGGAATTAATTGGTCATGATTTCTTCCTGTTCGTTAATAGTGAGACGAATCGACCATCGGTTGTATACCGTCGTCACGGTTGGAGTTATGGCGTATTCGAAATTGAGCGCGCTAAAAATCTGTAACTGATAGTCAAAAAGTGGGGATACTCTCCATGAGTATCCCCTCATTTTTGTGTTTAACGCTGAACATAGGCGTTGTTATCGTTGCGTTATCGTACTATTGGATAAGTTTGTAACGTAACCACATTGTGGAAAATAGGAGAGTACACGTGGCAATTCTTGAAAAAGCTTTGCGAATGGGTGAAGGCGCACAGTTGCGAAAGCTCAAGGCTGTGGCTGATAAGGTAAATGATCTTGAGGGAGAGATTAGCGCTCTTACAGACGCCGAGCTCAAAGCTCAAACAGCGAAATTTAAGGCTCGTTATGCTGATGGTGAGTCACTAGATGATTTAATGCCTGAAGCGTTTGCAACTGTTCGCGAAGCTGCAAAACGAGTTCTGGGACAACGCCACTTCGATGTTCAGCTTATGGGTGGTGCTGCGTTGCATTGGGGCAACATTGCTGAAATGCGAACTGGTGAAGGAAAAACCCTTGTTGCAACACTGCCAAGCTATCTTAATGCTTTAGCAGGTAAAGGCGTTCATGTTGTTACTGTTAACGATTATTTGGCTAATTACCAGTCTGAATTGATGGGTCGTGTTTTCCGCGCCCTTGACATGAAGGTCGGATGCATTCTTACTGATCAAAGTCCAGCTGAACGTCGTAAGCAGTACAACGCTGATATCACATACGGCACCAATAATGAATTTGGCTTCGACTATTTGCGCGATAACATGGCATGGAATAAGGCTGATCTCGTACAACGTGAGCATTATTTCGCGATTGTCGATGAGGTTGATTCTATCCTTATCGATGAAGCTCGTACACCATTGATTATCTCTGGCCCTGCAGAAGGCGATGTTACTCGCTGGTATCGTGAGTTCGCCAAGCTCGTATTGAAGCTCAATCGTGATGAGGACTATGACGTCGATGAGAAGAAGAAAGTAATCGGTATTCTCGACTCTGGTATCGCGAAGATTGAAGACTTCCTTGGAATTGATAATCTTTATGAACCAGCAAACACGGCTCTTATCGGTTACCTCAATAACGCAATCCGCGCGAAAGAACTTTTCGTACGTGATAAGGATTACGTAGTACAAGGTGGAGAAGTCTTGATTGTCGATGAACATACTGGTCGTATGCTTCATGGTCGTCGTTACAATGAGGGTCTACATCAAGCAATTGAAGCTAAAGAAGGCGTTGAAGTCCAAGCTGAGAATCAGACATTTGCAACGATTACTTTGCAAAATTACTTCCGCATGTATGACAAGCTTGCTGGTATGACTGGTACTGCAGAAACTGAAGCTGCAGAGTTTATGAATACGTATAAGTTGGGCGTTATCCCAATTCCTACAAATCGTCCAATGATTCGTAAGGATCAGGATGATTTGATTTTCCGTACACAAAAAGAAAAGTTGGTTGCAATTGTTCGTGACGTTGCTGAACGTCATGAAAAGGGACAGCCTATTTTGCTTGGTACATCTTCGGTAGAATCTTCAGAACTTGTATCAACATTGCTCGATCAGGTTAAGATTCCTCACAAGGTTCTTAATGCGAAGCATAACGAAGCTGAAGCTGCGGTTGTTGCAGTAGCTGGTCGTAAGGGAGCAGTTACTGTTGCTACTAATATGGCTGGCCGCGGTACAGATATTATGCTGGGTGGAAACGTCGAATTCCTTGCTGATGCAAAGCTGAAGGCACAAGGCTATTCACCTGAAGATACACCTGAAGATTATGAACGTCTATGGCCTGAAACTCTCGAAGAAATGCGTAAGCAGGCTAAGGATGAGCACGAGGAAGTTAAGGAACTTGGCGGGCTGTATGTGCTCGGTACTGAACGCCATGAGTCACGTCGTATTGATAATCAGCTTCGTGGACGTTCGGGTCGTCAGGGTGACCCAGGTGAGTCTCGTTTCTACTTGTCTCTTGAAGATCAGTTGATGCGATTGTTCAATACCCAGCTTGTTGCTCGAGTCATGGCAGCTGGATATCCAGAGGGCGAACCAATTGAGGCTCGAAGTGTGTCAAATGGTGTCCGCACTGCTCAAAAGTCTGTTGAATCTCGCAACTTCGAAACTCGTAAGAATGTTTTGAAGTATGACGACGTTATGAATAAGCAGCGTACTGTTGTCTATTCTGAACGTCAGGCAGTTCTTAAGGGTGCTGACATCTCTGATGACGTGAAGCGATTCATTCATGATGTCGTGAATTCATATGTCGCAGGTGCTACTAAGGGTGTAGATTCACCAGCGAAGTGGGATCTTAAAGATTTGTGGAAAGCTTTGTCTTCAATTGTTGATGTCGATTTTGATGAATCAGAAATTTTGGAGAAACTCGGCAAGCTTAAAGGTGATAAGGCTCGCACGAAGCTTGTGGAATTGATTTCTGAGCGTCTAGATGCCCTCTATGATGAGAACGAAAAACTTGTTGGCGCACACGCTATGCGTTCAATCGAAAGGCGTGTTGTTCTTGCGGTTATGGATCGCAAGTGGCGTGAACATTTGTATGAAATGGATTATCTCAAGGACGGTATCGGTCTGCGTGGAATGGGACAGCGTGATCCATTAGTTGAATATCAACGCGAGGGATACCAAATGTATAACTCGATGGTTGAATCAATTAAGGAAGACGTTGTACAACTTCTCTTCAATATTGATTTGGAGCAGATTGCGCGCGAAGCTAGCGAAGAAGAAGCTCAATCTGAGCAGACTTTGAGTTATTCAGCACCAGATGAATCTGGCGATGCTCGAAGCATTGCTGAATCAGATGACGACGCAGATGAAGAATTAGATGATCAAGACGGTGACAATGACTCTTCTGAAGATGCTGATGGTGAGGAATCTGTTTCTCGCTCTTACGAAGGTCATGTAACTGGTGCTGCCCCAATTAGCCACGCAGAGGGTAAGGTTCCTGCTAATAAGCGTCCTAAGAGCGAAGAACTGCATAGTCCATGGTCTGACGGTCGCGTATTCGAAGGCACACCTAAGAATGCTCCTTGCCCTTGCGGTTCTGGTCGTAAGTACAAGATGTGCCATGGAAAGAATGAGAAGTAATATACTGCTTACTGATGTAATGGCATAGCTTGATATATAAAGGAAGAAGCTAGTTTCTCCGCTTCTTCCTTTATATATTTTATGAAGATATTTGTCCCGTGTGATTAGTCCCGTCGCATCTAAATGTAATGAGATAGAAATGGGCTAGAGCGAAAATAAAATCAATTATAAGTAAATTAAAGTCATAAATGCCGAAAATAGCGTAAATTAGCATGAGCAACGTGTCGTAAGCCTAGTATTCGTGTTAAAGTTTTGTGAGTATGGCGAAAAGCCTATTGAACGGAGGAAGAATGCATTCTTTGGCAGTAGATATCGGTGGTACAAAAATCGCTGTAGGCGTGTGCGATGATAATGATGTAATCGTACGCCAGTGGACAGTACCAACCCCAGGTGAAGCAGAACTCATTGATGAGCACATTGCGAATCTTTATCTTGAAGCCTCAAAATCTTTTAATGATATCGTTGCTATTGGTATTTCTGCAGCAGGTAATGTGAAGGAAGACCATCGTACTATTAGCTTCGCAGCAAATATTAGTGGATGGGTAAATTATCCGCTTGCTGACCGTATTGAAGCTCTTATCGATCACAAAGCACCAGTAGTAGTAGAAAATGATGCAAACTGTGCAGGCTGGGGCGAGTTCGTCCATGGTGCTGGCAAGGGACACAAGAATATGGTTGCTTTGACCGTAGGAACAGGTCTTGGTGGAGCAATCGTTATCGATGGTGAGCTTTTCCGTGGCTCATATGGTATGGCTGCTGAACTTGGTCATTTGCCTATGGTATCTGATGGCGATACTTGTGGATGCGGTTTGCGTGGTTGTGCTGAGCGTTATACATCTGGAAATGCTCTTGAACGTTTCGCGCGTTCAGCAATTCGTCGTCGTCCACAAGATGCAAAGCGTCTTCTCGATATGTGTGGTGGAGATATTTACGAATTGCGTGGAAAGATGGTATCTAAAGCAGCTGAAGAGGGCGATGCGATTAGTTTGTATGCCTTCAATAAGATTGGTGAATGGTTAGGCCGCACGATGGCTGCTATTAGTGCTGTACTGGATCCAGATATTTACGTTATCGGTGGTGGAGTAGTTGCTGTAGGAGATATCCTTCTTGATCCTGCTCGCTATAACTATTCTCGTTTCCTGCAAGCAAGCGCTTACCGTCCTCATCCACCAATTGTGGCGGCGACGGCAGGTCAGGATGCTGGCTTAATTGGTGCAGCTAATCTTGCTCTACGTTTCTATAAGGATGAGTACCAGAAGTAGTGAAGACTAGCGATTTATAATTCGTACTATTGTGTACATGGTTGTGGGGTGTTATCCATCGAGATAACACCCCACAACCATATGGTATAGCGATTAGCAAGAATGCGCTGTTTATCCTAAATTTGAGCTCTATCCGGGAAATTCGTATGAGAAGAGCCATTCGAGTTCCCAGCTGCGCGAGGACTACGTACAGAAAGTAGTATGGCTAAGCCTACAAGGAGAACAATGAAACTTAGCATACCGACAAAACCATTGAAACTAAGGAAAAATAAGGATACGAATACTCCGACAATTCCGATTATGAAAAGGAGAGCGCCTATGACGGTACTCCTAGGGATTGGAGATTCTTCAAACTGAGGAGGTTGAAAATGATTGCTCGCCTCATCAACATCTAGCCAAGAAGAAGAAAAACCGCGAGGATTGGATTGTGATTTTCCAAAAACACTCTTATCAAAATCGCTTACTGCGAATTTTTCTTCTGTTCTAATCCGTTTTTCTTCATCACGTCTAACTTTGGCATCGGCACGTTGAGCCTTCCTCTCGAATTTTTTGGCCGCACGAGAGTTTTCTATAGACGAAAGTTCTTCATCGTGTCCATTTATGAAATCGTTCCACGCGTCGTCATGAGATTTGCTAAGGTTATCATTAGTCATATATCCATTCTACGAGATTGTGAGCCCTGCATGTTGTATTGGTTTTTTGTTAAAGGTCTTGGCTGGATTGCACGTAGACGATTCAATCCGATTGCTATCGGAACTGATAATATTCCTCAAACTGGTGCCGCAATCATTGCAGCGAATCACTTGGCTGTTATTGATGATGCTGTCATTCCTATGACGAGCCCCCGCATGGTTCATTTCATGGGGAAGTCTGATTACTTCACTGGCAAGGGCTTCAAAGGCTGGTTTAAGAAATGGTGGTTTACATCAGTTGGAGTATTTCCAGTTGATCGTTCTGGAGGCGATAAAGCTACTGGAGCAATGGAAACCGCGAAAGAAATTCTCGAGTCTGGCAAGGTGTTCGGCATTCATCCTGAAGGAACTCGTAGTCCTGATGGTCGTTTGTATCGTGGGCATACAGGAATCGCTCGTCTTGCCTTAGAAACCGGAAGCCCAATTATCCCTACGGCTCTTATTGGAACTCGCGAACTTCAAAAACCTGGTCAGGTAATTCCGCAAAAGGGAAGCGTTACATGTGTATACGGTGAGCCAATAAACGTTGAGAAAAAAGATATTACGGATATAACCCGCGAAGAAATTCGTGAATTGACAGATGAACTCATGAAGCGTATTCAAATGCTTAGTGGTCAAGAATACGTTGATATGTACGCTCAGGAAGCGAAGAAACTTCTTGCGCAGAAAGAGAGCGATAACGAGGGAGGGGCAACCGTGGAAAATAATTAAGAATTAATTGATAATCGAGTAATTCTTAATTACATTAACGTTTTGTCGTCGTAAGGGTAATCCGTGTATGGTTGCCCTTTTCATCAATAACAGAGATTATCTCGCCTGGAGAGAGTGACTGTTTATCAACGGTGTCACCGCCACGCTCAGTTACAGAGACTTTTAGTCCTAAATCCTCCAAAGTGGTACGAGCGCGAGATAATGTCATACCGCGAACGTCAGGAATTGTTACAGATCGGGCGCCCTTTGAAATCGTAATAAGCACCTTATCATTCCAATGAAGCTTTGTACCATCTTCTTCTGATTGAGAGATAACCTTGCCTGCATCTACGGATGATGAATATTCTTCACGAACGGTGACCTTGAGATTGAGCTCATTAAGAGATGATAAAGCATCAGCTCGGCTAAGGCCTGTAACATCAGGCATAGTTACCGGTTTTAAGCCTTGTGAAAGGATTACCGTTATTTCCGCATTGTGATTCACACGAGTTCCAGGCTTTGGATTTATGGAAATAGCTGAGCCTTGAGGCACAGTCAGAGAATATTGGTCATTATCTGCAGAATGCTTCACATTGATAAATCCAGCATTCTTTAGCGCTTTGAGTGGTTGCTTCCCATTATTGGTAGATGAATCAAGAATATCGGATGGTATACGTATCTTTTCAATTCCAGAAGAAATAATAATGGATACGGAACCATTCGATTTTGAGATGTGACTACCTACAACCGATGGCGTTGTCGATATGATTTTACCTTTTTTCACAGTGTCACTGTATGAAACTTGCGTAGTAAACGGAATATCAGCATCAGCAAGCTGCTTTTGATAGGCAGCCGCGTCTGCATTTGTTACAGTAC
Source organism: Alloscardovia theropitheci (assembly GCF_004332295.1). Taxonomy (GTDB): domain Bacteria; phylum Actinomycetota; class Actinomycetes; order Actinomycetales; family Bifidobacteriaceae; genus Alloscardovia; species Alloscardovia theropitheci. The sequence continues at coordinate 145,069 of NZ_RXLP01000004.1, read as the reverse complement.
AAGGAGTGCTTTCAGTACATGTGACATCGTGAGCTTGAGGTAATTCATAATAGCTCCCGGGTCCAAAAGAATTCCACCAAGCGACGCCACCGGCAATAACTAGGATAACCGCGATTACAGCTGTGACTAACGCCGTTAACTGATGATTTTTAAACCATCTGAGGATTGGTGATTTTGCAGTAGTATGTGTGCTAATAGGTGGGGGTGGAACGTTTCCATCTTTGTATGTATGAGATGAACTTCGTACCATGCGAGAAGCTGGTAGATGCGTATCATCCAAAGTTATGGATTTCTGGGCATCAGATAAAGAGTTGGATATACGAGTCAGATTATCCAGAGCTATGCGAGCTGTCGACGGGCGTTTAGAATAATTTCGCTGAGTAAGCTCAGAGATAAAATCGCTCAATTGCTGCGGAAAGATAGATGTAACGGATCTGAGTGTAGGCACGTCTTCGTTAACGTGCTTAAAAACTTCAGCTACTGGATTATCAGAAGCAAAAGGAGGCCTGCCCATAAGCATTTCCCATGCGATAAGTCCCACCGAGTACAAATCGGAAGCAGGCAAGGACGTGTTATCTGAAGCAGTTTCTGGAGCTATATACGTGGTTGTTCCCATGAACATACCCGTAGGAGCAACAGTTGCGTTATCAGTATGCTTAGCTAAACCAAAATCGGCGATTTGAACTTCACCACGAGTATTAATCATGATATTTTCTGGCTTAATATCACGATGAATAATATTATGATCATGCGCATCAGCGAGACCATCAAGAATCTGTGAAATAATGCGGATAGTATCGTTAACACTAAAATACTTTTTCTCATTCATCACTGAGCGAAGGTTAGTGCCATCGACGTATTCCATAACGATATAGCCAATTGCATCAATATCGCCGGCATCGTAGACATGAACAATATGTGGGTTATCAAGAGATGCGGCAGATAATGCTTCACGATGAAAACGCTCAATATACTGCTCACTGTTTCGAGAAAATGCAAGAGAAGTATGCATTATCTTAATTGCTACACGTTTGTTCAAGCGTTGATCGGTGGCCTCATACACACTAGCCATGCCGCCCTCGGCAATTTTATGATTGATGAAATAGCGGTTATCTAGAGTTTGGTGAATGAATCCGACGGTTGATGATGCCATAATGATTAGTCTAACCTCACGCGACGAAACGTTGACATGTGTGAAGGTAATTCTGTGTCATTTCTGGCGATATATCGCATGCCATACATAATGCAAGAATTTCTTGAGCAGCACTATTCCATAATTCATCAACTGCAGTGATACTTGCTTCAATAGCACCCGAGGAGATAAAGATATCGCGTATATGGTCAATCTGACTCTGAGTACGAATTTCATTATCAAGATAGCTGTGAATGAGATAATCGCGTTGAGTTGAATTAGCTAATTTGAGAGCTTGAGCAAGTATATACGTGCGCTTGCCCTCACGAATATCACCGCCAACGGGTTTTCCTGTTTGCTCAGGATTCGAAATCAGATCAATCAAATCATCGTGTATTTGGAATGCAATTCCAAGTTTTTGACCAGCACTTAAAGCTACAGAATGGGCGGATTCGATGCCTTGCAAACTCTCACTAGCAAGCAAGCCAATTTCTAATGGTGCTACCGTAGTATAACTCGCTGTTTTATTGATATAAGTGGCGGTAATTGACTCTTCTAATTTATCGCAGTGGTCCAAATCAAGAGATTCCATGGACACATCCATAATTTGTCCAAGTTCTACTTGATCGTGCATATCAAGGAACGTTTGGAAGATAGTGGAAGATTGAGAAAAAATATCACTGCTTGTGTGAGCGGTACGGATACTCAATGTTGCTAATAAATCGCCTAGCATAAGAGCAAGTCCTGAACCTTGATGGTTATTAGACATATGCGTTTCAAGTGCTCGATGCGCGGAGGGTTTGCCTCGACGTGTATCGGCATCATCAATAATGTCATCGTGGATAAGAGCAGCAGTTTGGAATATTTCGATGGCTACAGCGAGATCAATTATTGCCCGCTCATGCTCCTGCGTGAAAATAACATCGCGCGTGTTCTCAGCAAAGGTGTGTGCGGTTTCGTGGAGAAGCAAAGCACGTAGTCTCTTTCCTCCGCGACTTGACGTAACTGCCTGTTTTCCAACATATTCTAATACTTTAGATACCTCGGACACAGTAACAGCAGGGAAGTGCTGCATGTTATGAGCCCAGGCAGCACTAACAATTTCCTCAAGGCGTTTGTCAATATCATGTTGCGTCAAATTCGTCACTATTCCAGTGTAAATGACGAGGTATAAATAGGGTTTTCCACATCCGTTCACATTGCTTGTAGAAATTGTTGATCGAATTTGTGCAACGCACAATGGGAGTATGAATAACGATATAAAAACGAATGATACAAAATTAGCTGTTGATATTGATGAGAATGAGCTCGTTCAATTTCAAACAAGGTATAAAGATGAGCGCAACGCGCACAAGAGGGATCTCTCATTAATATTTGATGTCTGGTTCTCACAAGTGTGTGTCGTATGGAACGAGGCGCTAAATAATTATGACAATCATATTCGATGGACGCATGATCAGTTATATCAGTTGCTTGTCGGCCTTAATACGCATCTATCGTTGCGAGATGCATTGATTTTATCCGCGATGCGAGAGATCCCGATGGAAAGCCTCATAACTCTTATCACGGAACCTATGACTCGAAATAGCAGTGAATTAGTACGAATGACACTTCTAGAGGTTTTTGAAGATAATTCTGTTCGTCCAGACATAGAGCGCGTGATGTGCGCTATACATATTATTTCAGACCTTGAGAAGATAACACCTCAAAGTTTTAGTGCAGGACTGCTTTCAATGAAAGCGTATTGGCTCTGGTGGCTAGGGAGAATAAATGAAGCCTGGAAAGTTAATATGGAAGCATTATCGATAGATGATAAATATCCGCTATCGCGCATCATATTTAGTGCGTTAGAACATGATATTTACCCAGCATGGTGTCGTGAGAGACTAAGGAAAACTGTAACTACCAGCGATAAAGCATCTGACGAAAAATCCTCCTGAAAGCTTGTCGACAATGGAAAGCAAATATTAAGACGACAGCAAGATAACAGGTACAGTGAATGCCGTAGCAGAAGCTCGAACTATTAATCTTATAGCAATAATTGTGTTGCGTAAAGGGAATAATTGTCTGGCTTTTATGGTTGTCTTTCATAGTAGAAACACTTGCACTTGCCATAAGTGCGCCCTTTTACGGTTATGAATGCGTAAAAGCACAAGGAGGACATGTTGGCCACAGCGAAAGACACTGCACCAGTGAATGTATCTGAGCAGGAAGAAGCTATTTCGGCAACACCACAGAAGAAGGCTACCGCAAAGAAAACTACAACATCTGCCAAGAAGACTTCGTCTAAATCTACAACTAAGAGCTCGGCTGCTAAAGGAGCGAAGAGAGCTAAGAGTACATCCGCTAAGACCACAGCTAGGAAGGGTTCTACGAAGAAGAGTACACAGGATGAATCGTCTGTGCAAAGTAATGAGTCGGTTATCGTTGAATCCGTAGAAGTATCTGTTGAAGTTATCGAGCAGGAGCAGTCTAAGAGGACAACTCGCAAGAGGACATCGAAGAAGGCGACCAGTAAGAAGGCTGAGACCAAAATTGATAAGAATCAGCCACTTACTGATGATAACCTTCTGGAAGATGAGACAGAATCAACTGACCCAAATGATGAAGACATTGATGTAGATGATTTAAATGATCAGGATGTGGATAAGGATCCTGAGCTTGATGATTCCATTGAATTGGATGAAAATGGAGACCCAATTGTAGATGACGACGATGATTTGGGTGAAGAGCGCATGGACGATCCAGAGCCTGAAAATGATGATGACGGCGAGGACGAAGAACAGGTTGAAGAGCCAAAAGAAGAAGGTGCATTCATCCTGAACGAGTCTAAGGAAGATGATGAAAATCTCACACCTTCCGGCAATCCTAAACGTCGTGTTATCGCTACAGGTGCAACTGCTGATCCAGTAAAGGATTATCTTAAGCAAATCGGTCGCGTTAATTTGTTGACTGCAGATCAAGAAGTAGATTTGTCTGAACGAATTGAAGCAGGTCTCTATGCTCAGCATATTATCGATACTGAAAACATCGAGGAAATGACTTTTAAGCAAAAGCGTGAGCTTAAATGGGCAGCAAGTGATGGTAAGAAAGCAAAAGATCACTTGCTTGAAGCAAACCTTCGCTTAGTTGTTTCTCTTGCAAAACGATATACCGGTCGTGGAATGCTTTTCCTAGATCTGATTCAGGAAGGAAACCTCGGACTTATTCGAGCGGTGGAGAAGTTCGACTGGAAGAAGGGCTTTAAGTTCTCTACGTATGCAACATGGTGGATTCGCCAGGCTATTACACGTGCTATGGCGGATCAAGCGCGTACAATTCGCGTACCGGTCCATATGGTTGAAGTCATTAATAAGCTTTCTCGTGTTCAACGTCAGATGCTTCAAGATTTGGGACGTGAACCAACTCTTGATGAGCTCGCACGTGAATTAGATATGCCTGTTGAAAAGGTTCAAGAAGTACAAAAGTATGGCCGTGAACCTATTTCCTTGCATACACCATTGGGCGAAGATGGAGATTCGGAATTCGGAGATTTGATTGAAGATTCCGACGCGATTGCTCCATCAGAATCAGTGGCTTTCTCCCTATTGCAGGAGCAGTTCCGTCAAGTTCTTGAAACGCTCAGCCCGCGTGAAGCTGGCGTTATCAAGATGCGTTACGGTCTGGAAGATGGACAACCAAAGACATTGGACGACATCGGTCATGTTTATGGAGTTACTCGTGAGCGTATTCGTCAGATTGAATCAAAAACTATGGCGAAGCTACGTCATCCATCACGTTCACAGACTCTCCGTGACTTCTTGGAGCAAGAGTAAATAGTTACTCGTGCTAATTCGTAATACGTGAGGCGTAATACGAAGAGTAATTTATACCAACATCATGGATGATATTGCACACAGTGAAAAGTCGCAATATCATCCACACGTTTATGGCTAAGAGGCATAGTTAATGGCTGCTAAAAAAACAGCAAAAGAGGAGTACAACGCAGATAGTCTTTCCGTATTGGAAGGTCTTGACGCTGTTCGCAAACGACCAGGCATGTATATCGGAACCACCGATAGCCAAGGTCTTATGCATTGTTTATGGGAAATTATTGATAACTCAGTGGATGAAGCTCTTGCGGGTGCTTGCACTGAGATAACCGTTACTTTGCATACGGATGGCTCTATTACCGTTGAGGATAATGGCCGTGGTATTCCTATTGATAAGGAATCCAAGACGGGATTGTCAGGTGTTGAGGTTGTTCTTACTAAGCTTCACGCCGGCGCTAAATTTGGCAACTCATCTTATAACGCTGTAGGTGGTCTTCACGGTGTTGGCTCTTCAGTGGTAAATGCGTTAAGCGAGCGTTTAGATGTTGAAGTTGATCGTGATGGAAATACATATCGTATGGAATTTCATCAGGGGCACCCTGGAATTTATACAGATGCAGATCCTAGCGCTCCTTCACCACAGTCGCCTTTTAAAGCTACAGCTAAACGAAAAGCAACTGAGTTGCGCATTGTCGGAAAGTATGCCGATAAGCATACAGGAACGCGCATTCGTTACTGGCTCGATCATGAGATTTTTAATTCGACCGCAAAATTTGATTATCAACAATTAGTAGACCGCGTTCGCCAGACATCTTTCTTGGTTCCAGGGCTGAAGATTAGCGTTATCGATGAGGCTGTACCAGATTCAGACGGTGAGCGCAGCATTGTTGTTGAAGAAGATTCGATTACATCGGATACAGATACACTTGCAGTAAATATAGCCGATTCTGAGGCTTCGGACACTGCTGAGGATAGTGCATATGCCGATGATGGCGAAAAGTCGACAGCAGTACATGATGAATCTGAACTAGAAGAAATTGAAATCGACGAAGCTGAGGATACTGAGGCAGACGAAGATTTTGATATAGAAAGTTCAGCAGCACAAGAGGCAGCTCGCGAAACTGCGTTGCGACAAGCTAAGAAAAATATTCATCCGCGAGTTCAAGTATTCCATCACGAAGGTGGAATCGTTGACTATGTTGATTTCTTGTCTCGTGGTGAGGACATAAGTGATATTTGGCATATTACAGGTCAAGATACCTACGAGGAAGAGACTCAAGTTGTAGGAGCCAATGGGGATCTTCATGCTCAAATGATTGAGCGTACCTGTGATGTAGATATTGCGTTGCGCTGGGTTAATGATTATGAAACCATTGTTCGTAGCTTTGTGAACGTTGTAGAAACACCCGGTGGTGGAATGCATGTTGATGGCTTCTTGAATTCTATTACCAAACAGGTGCGTAAAAACGTCGAAGCAAATGCTCGAAAGCTCAAGATTAGTGCTAAAGATTCTAATACAAAGGTCGAGCGCGATGACGTAATGTCTGGTCTGGTAGCTGTCGTAACTGTACGCATTGCAGAGCCACAATTCCAAGGTCAGACCAAGGATGTATTGGGGACGGCTCCGGTTAAGCCAATCGTCACGAAGATGAGTGACCAGCAGTTCGGTGAAATGATTTCTGGATCAAAGCGTGGATTTAAAGAACAATCCATGCGTGTGCTTGAAAAAATTGTCGGCGAAATGCATGCACGTATTCAGGCACGTAAAACTAAGGAAGTTACTCGACGTAAGAATGCTTTGGAATCAGCTTCTATGCCAGCAAAGCTATCAGATTGTCAACCGGGCAATGATGACATCGCTGAGCTCTTTATCGTTGAGGGTGACTCGGCTTTAGGTACAGCTAAGGCCGCTCGAAATTCGATGTTCCAAGCACTTCTTCCTATCCGCGGTAAAATTCTTAACGTACAAAAAGCATCAACTGCTCAAATCTTAGCGAATAAAGAGTGTTCATCCATTATCCAGGTAGTGGGTGCTGGTTCTGGATCAACATTCGATGTGAAGCAATCCCGATACAACAAGGTCGTCATGATGACTGATGCTGATGTCGATGGTGCTCATATTCGTACGTTGCTGCTTACACTTTTTTATCGTTATATGCGTCCACTGATAACTGAAGGACATGTCTATGCTGCTGTGCCTCCACTGCATAGAATTGCGTTAGCAGGAAAACATAAGGGCGAATATATCTATACGTATTCTGAGGAAGAGCTTGGTATCCGCCTTGCAAAGCTGAGAGAGCAGGGAATTGCGTATAACGAAGATATTCAACGATATAAGGGTCTTGGCGAAATGGATGCAGATCAGCTTGCAGACACAACTATGGATCCTCGCACACGAATGCTACGTCGTATTCGTCTCGAAGATGCTGCGCAGGCGTCAGAAATTTTCAGCTTATTAATGGGTGATGAGGTACCACCTCGAAAGCAATTTATCATTGAGAATGCTGACGATTTTGACCGTACAAAGATTGACGCGTAGCTGAAAACGTATACCTATGTCATTATGCGGTAGAGGGTGGATGTTAGATCAGCCTCTACCGCACTTTTATCGTTGTGAACTAATCTTTGCTAGATTTCAATGCATCATAGCGCTGTACTTGATATGTCCATAATTCCATGAGTACATCGCGGGACATACGCCATGAAAAGCGAGGATTTTCTTTCGTGAACGTGTCTATAACGATTCTTTCTATCTCAGCGTCGACGAGAGAATTCGCATTACGTGCATTTAAGAAGAACGCATTTTCAATCGCTTTCGCTTCTTCTGGCTCAACTTTATTTTTTAGCAAACAGATTTCATACGATTCAACACCGTTCGCTTCACTCAAGAAAGCGATAGCTTCTGATAACCATGAAATCCCCGTGCGAAGCTCTTCGTAGAAACGATCATCATACATTCCGGTCATTTAACAATCTCTCTCTAGAACGGAGAAGCCCATTCAATAGCCTTTCCAATCCACTGTTCAGCAGATTTGATGATAGCTCTTTTATTCTTTAACGCATATTTGAGAGCAGCCTTAATCGCCGTTTACCTGCACTACGGTCTTCGGTATGAATTCTGGAATCCTTAGCGCGTGAGCTTGTTTCAAAAGCAGTAACTAATTGATAGAACTCATGCGCTGAGAGATGATTAGCAACATATTGATATTCAGAAAAAAGATATCTGCGAGTTTTTGATATCAGAAGAAGGCAACGCATTTGCTTGAACGGGAATAAGAATTCCGAGTAACATAAAGGTTATTCCTAATAACCGTGATATTTTTGATTTCATTGTGCTTCTTAAACGTCTATGTTTATGGCTTCTCGATACTTTGTAATACAAGCTGAGATATAGGAAATTGTAATATGACTTGTCAAATAATTCAATGAGGAAAGAAGAGGCTTCTTGGGGTATTGAATTTAACGATTACAATAACTTAATTACAGAAACGAAAGCAGTTCGTCTTGGTGTCCTACCTAGCATTAGAATAAAATATCGCGGAACGACAATATCGGGTTGGTGTATGAACAATACATAATATCGGATGAAATTAAGAGGAAAATACTATGGCAAATTTGCTTTTGGCTGTCATTTACTTAGCCTTTATCTCGCTAGGACTTCCAGACTCTCTCATGGGATCTGCATGGCCGACCATGTACCCTCAATTTAATGTTCCCGTATCGTATGCAGGTATCGTACAATTCATTATTACAGCCGGAACAATTGTTTCGTCACTGCTCAGTGATCGAATTACATTCAAACTCGGTGCGGGTAAAGTAACTGCGATATCTGTCGCTATGACCGCAGTAGCCTTACTTGGCTTTTCTTTCTCACCATCATTTTGGGTGCTCGCACTATGGGCAATCCCATATGGTTTAGGAGCAGGAGCAATCGACGCGGCACTGAATAACTATGTGGCACTTCATTACAGTAGTCGACATATGAGTTGGCTCCATGCAATGTGGGGCGTGGGAACAGTTATTAGTCCAAATATCATGGCGTATGCACTAGTACATCAGCACCAGTGGCAATTAGGCTATCGTTACGTATCGTTTATACAGATAGGTATTTCGCTCCTCATCGTCGCATCACTCCCACTGTGGATTAAGAGAAATAATTCAGAAACGAATACAGAGGATGATCCTAATCATAAGGAGACAGCCAAACCGTTGAGCCTTATTCAAACGATTAGTCTTCCGATGGCTAAAGAAGTGATGATAATGTTCTTGTGCTATTGCGGTTTGGAAGGGACAGCCGGCTTGTGGGCAAGTACCTATGCTATGCAATCGCGCGGAATCTCTGCTGAAGATGCTGCTACATGGGCAAGTTATTTCTTCCTTGGTATTACAGGAGGGCGTTTAGCGAGTGGATTTATCGCCGATAAGTTAAACGATGCGAGAATGATTCGCCTTGGAGCATTAATCTTAGGAATAGGTATTCTGGTCACTGTGAATCCAACACCTTGGACCTTTATTACGATGATTGGTTTGATCCTTATTGGTGTAGGTTGTGCTCCTATTTATCCAAGCATTATCCATTCGACACCTGCAATATTTGGCGAGGATAAATCCCAAGCAATTATTGGGGTTCAAATGGCAAGCGCATATATTGGTTATCTCGTCGTCGTACCCGTATTTGGTTTAATCGCCCGTGCAAGTTCTGCTTTATGGATGCCACTGTACATGCTTGTATTCTTTGTCCTCATGATTACAATGCATGAGTATATTCAGAGAAAACGTTCAATACAGTCCAAGTAAATGCTAATATAAGCGTCTACGTATTAATAAAAAATTGGTTGTATGAAGGAAATTCATACAACCAATTCCGTAAGATTCACCTATACGAGGCACTTACTACACACGAGATAAATACTCAACTGAAGTACTTAATTCCGTACCGGAACCATCGCGTCGCATATCAATTGCAGGTAAATCAACTGGACGTTGTGTATCGCTGGCTGCGTACACTGGCCAAGCTGCTGCAGTTGCTTGAATAATCGTGTTTTGACCACGCAAGAAACGTTGAACTCGAACGCCTCCGGTGGCGCGTCCCTTTACAGGGAATTGCTCAAGAGGAGTAATCTTGCACGAACCGGTATCTGTTCCTGGGAGTGCATCGGCATCACCAGCAATAGTGAGAACAACAGCACCTGATTGGCTCGTCATTCCCTCATCATTGTCGTCATAAACCCATGCCAGTTTTCCAGCCGGGATGACGCTGAAACTTACTACAGTACTGTTTTCGCTTAGCTTAATACCAGCCATACCTCCAGCATTGCGTCCTTGCGGGCGAACATTTGATGCTTCATAGGTGAGCAAATGCGCGTCAGAAGAGACAAATACAATCCTATCCTCGTCAAGAGCAGGGGCTGCAAAAATAATGCTGTCATTATCTTTCAGATCGATGATAGACCACGAATCCATAGTCGTTGGAGATTCACGATTCCATCGTTTAACAACTCCTAAGCGCGTTCCCATGGCGACCGTAGTTGTCTCATCATCAGATAGAGCGATGACGCTAATGGTATGTTCTCCGTCAATTGGGTCAGTGCTTTGTGTACCTACGAGAAGCTCATCAGCTTGCACTCCTCCAGAAACATTGAGCGATTCAGAGACTGAGAGTTGAGGCAAATCTGAGGTATGTGCTGTTACCAAACGACCTGCTGATGTAATTAATCCATAGGTTGAACGAGTGGAAGATTTAATAATTGTGGCAATCGTATCCCCAGTTGTGCGTGGGGTAGTAGCACTTCGAGATTGATAAACATCCCATGCAGTTTCGGACATACGAGCAATTAAACCTGAAGAACTTAAAACAATTGTACATGGAACGTCTTCAAGTTCAAGAACGCCTGAGCTTGCAGGCCCTCTTAACGATCCTAATGCAGAACTTGCTTCGACTTGAGCGTTGACAGCAGCCAAAGTTTGAGCTGAGGATGTTCCGCCACCGACGCCGAGTACAGTGGCCGGTGCGCCTGCGGACGAAGATGCCTGTGAAATTGCAGCTGCAACTGGTACGTAGCCGCCTTCTTCATTTTCATCGAGAAGAATTGTACGACGCGGATCAGCCCATTGAGCGACTGCCTCATCCATGGTTTGAATGACGACGTTATCCAAGATTTCAGCTGATCCAAGAATCTCGTTAAGCTCTTCAATACGACGTTTAAGATCATCACGCTCAGATTCGAGCTCCATTCGACTCATGCGAGTCAAACGTCGCAGTCGCAAATCGAGAATATACTGAGCTTGAACCTCATCAAGATCAAAGACAGCCATTAAGCGGGTCTTAGCACTATCTGCATCATCGGATGATCGAATGACTTCGATGACTTCATCAATATCAATTAACGCTAATAACAGACCTTCAACAAGGTGAAGACGTTCTTGAGCCTTACGTTTTCTATAAATCGAACGATTACGGATGACATTTCGACGATGCTCAATCCACACTTCGAGAAGCTCTTTTAAGCCCATCGTATGAGGACGTCCATTGACCAGCGCTACATTGTTAATCGTGAAATTATCTTGCAAAGGTGTGTACTTGAACAGTTGAGTCAGGACAGCTTGAGGATCAAAACCAGTTTTAATTTCTATAACTATGCGAGTGCCATTATGACGATCGGTTAAATCAATAGCACCAGAAATGCCATCTAATTTCTTTGATTTTACGCCGTCTGATATACGCTCAAGAACCTTTTCAGGGCCGACCATATAAGGTAGCTCAGTGACAACGATTGCTTTTTTACGAGCAGTAACATTTTCGATATGAGTTTGCGAACGAGTCGTAAAGCTACCGCGCCCTGTTTCGTATGCTTCACGAATTCCTGAACGCCCCATAATAATACCGCCACCAGGTAAATCTGGTCCAGGGATATAATGCATTAAATCATCAAGGCTTGCTTCAGGATGACGAATAAGATATTTAGCACCTTCTACAACTTCGTGCAGATTGTGGGTAACCATATTCGTCGCCATGCCTACAGCAATACCTGATGCCCCATTGACCAAGAGATTTGGAAAAGCAGCAGGAAGTACAGTCGGTTCTTCAAGCTTATTATCGTAATTCGGTGTAAAATCAACGGTTTCCTCACCGATAGAATCATTCATACCAAAAGCAGATGGCGCAAGACGCGCTTCAGTGTAACGGGATGCTGCAGGACCATCATCAAGAGATCCAAAGTTTCCGTGTCCATCAACAAGTGGAAGTCTCATTGCAAAAGGTTGCGCTAGACGAACCATAGCCTCATAGATCGCAGAATCACCATGAGGATGGAGCTTACCCATTACTTCGCCTACGACTCGAGCAGACTTCATATATGGTTTGTCAGGGGACAAGCCCATCTGACCCATCTGATAAATAATACGCCTTTGAACAGGCTTCATACCATCTCGAGCGTCAGGAAGAGCGCGAGCATAGATAACTGAGTACGCATACTCGAGGAAGGATTTGCTCATTTCCTCGTTAAGCGGTGTATCTACGATATTCTCTTTAATAGTTCGAGGATCGTACGTTGCAGCATTAGTGCGCTTGCGTGCCATGAATCTCCTTTTAACGCATTCCTGTCTATTATATGCAAGGCGTGTGATTGAATGAATTTATGGGGTTTTCATACGAGAATGATTCACAGCTATTACACATGCAAGATATAGTGCATTACAATGAACTTAATAATCAGGGACGTGGTGCAGCTCGTCATCTTAGTGCTGTGCTTCCAGCTATTTCTTCAGCTATTGGCACCCCGATTTCAACAGCAATCCATGATAACCCAGAGCAGCTCCAACACGATTTAGGTCTTCCAAATGTTACATCAGCAATAGTTGTTCTCATCGATGGCCTTGGATATTGGAATGTTGTCGAGCGTAAAGGGCATGCCCCTTATCTGCGAAATTTATTATCGCGAAATAATAATGATAGACCTATATCGACATGTTTCCCAAGTACGACTGTGGCTGCAATGGGAGTTTTTGGCACCGGAACATGCCCTGGTCTAACTGGTATGACAGGTTACTCACAAATTAATCCAGCAACGCGTGAATTATCTCAAATGATAAAATTCACGGGAGGACTAGTTCCAGAAGACGTTCAGACCCAACCCACAATTTTTGAAAAATTAAGTGAGCAAGGAGTGCGGGTAACTACATGCGGCATGCCTCAGTTTAAAAAATCAGCATTGACTCGAGCTGCACTGCGAGGTACTCTATATATCTCAGGAAATACTGCTGCGCATCGTCTTGAAGCTGCTATAAAAGCATCGCATATGCCGGGGCTAACGTACCTATATATTCGAGACGCAGACAAAATGGGACACCAGTACGGTTGGGATGATGAGCATTGGATTGGTGTTTTTGAAAATATTGATTCCCAATTGCGTACTTTGGCAAGTCGTTGCGCGCCAGGGACATTGATTGTTATTACAGCTGATCATGGAATGATTAATTCAAATCCGAGTACGCGCATTGATATTAGTGAAGATGAGAGTTTGATACAAGGTGTTGAACAGGTAGGCGGAGAACCTCGTGCAGTTGCACTGTATGCATGCGAGGGAGAAAATCCAAACGATATAGCTGAACGCTGGAAAGCTCGGCTAGGAAATCGTGCGCTCATTATGACTCGTGATGATGCAGTGGACTCGGGAATTTATGGACCCGTAAGTGATGAAGTCAAACCATATTTAGGGGACGTCATTGCGATTGCATGTGATGATACTACTTTAATTGATTCACGAACCCAAAGTGACCAAGCCACACGATTGCCATCTGTTCACGGATCTCTGACAAAGGCTGAACTAGATATCCCGTTCTTCGTAGACGTTCTTTAGACCTGTATGCTCTAAAGACTTCGTTTAGCACGGTATATTTACAGCTGGTGAAATCGACACTGGAAAAATCTGTGTTCAGTGGCAATTGGAGCAGATAAGACGGGATTCACCACAAAAGAAAAGCGACCGTGGGAGCCATATCAACCACGGTCGCACATTTCAATTGTTTCTACTTAATTACTAAGAAATATTATACACGTTTCTTAAGATTCACCTAATCGTCTGAACGCGATCCGAACAAAATGTCATCCCACGCAGGAATTGCTGAGCGTTTACGCTTTGGTAGCTGAGAAGGCGAAGTAAGTTTTGCTGAATCTTCTGAAGTATCAACAGGAGCAGTCTTATCCGTATCAATATCACCTAAATCAAGTGAATCTTGTGATGCAGTGATGACCTCAGACGTATGAGAATCTTGAGAAAACTCATGAGTATTTGTACTTTTACCGTTCTCACCATTCACAGTTGGGCTAGTGGCGGAGGATTCCTCGGAAGGTGCCTGCGCAGTTGAGGTGTGAGCGGTTGGGGTGTGATGGCTTCGTTTGATATGAGGTTCGAATACATCAGGCTCAATAGATTCTGCGGGAGCAGAAGAACCATTGACGATAGCGCTAAAAGCGCCTGTGCTCATATGTGAATTAGACCGCATCGAATTCATAGATACGCTGTCAAATGAGCCTGTAGTCATGGATACAGCATCTGAAGGCGCAGGGATATTCGCAGTGATGACTGGGACAGCATCCGTGCTAAAGAGTTCCTTATCTACAGGAGAAGTAACAGTCGAAATTTCTCCTAGTAAACGCTTTGCAGGTAGATTGACGCATACAACCGAATGCTCACGTGGGGTAAACATCCATTCAGCTGTCTCTCGGCTACGCGCAGTATCATACGTTGCCTGGATACGCCAAGGTGAGTTTCCATCGCGAGTTACGTTCCATTCAATAGACGAGTAATCGCCGGCTAACGATGCCATAGATGAAGTAATAACCTCTTTGACTTTGATAGGACTATCATCATTATTAAGCGTGGTGTCAAGAAATTGAGATATTGCGAATTTCTTTTCAGTTTCAACAGGAGCTGCAAAACGTCGAACCAACGCAACAGCGACGCCATAGTCGTGTGAAATATCTTCGGGAGTGTGCCCAGCACGAACAAGAGCTTGGATTTGAGAAAGCGGAAGCACTTTCTCAGTATGAGGAAGAGGAGCACCCTCAAGATCGCGTTTTATTTGCTTTGCAGCAATTATCCCTTGCTCTAACTCGTCACTAACTTCAAGAGCATAGGTGGCATGTGTCAATGGATCTCGCAAGATTAGATTACCGTTATCATCTGTATGCGTAAAACTCAATAAGCTACTTGAATTATCTGCCATATGAAGCCCCTTGAAAGTACTATCAGCATCATGCTACACACCATAGTAAGGTGAGGGCAAGCCATATAAACCCCAAAAATGTTGCACAATATTGTGTGCTTGTGGCAAAAATTATGCTCAAAAAGCTAATTTTAACGTGCCGTAACTTGCTACATACGAAAAATGTAGTATCCTCATTCGCATAGGAGCAAATTTCAAGAAAGGAGCAACTATGGCTCAGGATTACGATACTCCACGTTCAAAAGATGAGGACGAAGAATCGATTGAAGCATTAGGCAACAGCTCCCGTCAGAATCAAAACGTTGATTTAGATGATGACGAAAATGCTCTTGCAGAGGGTTACGAACTTCCGGGAAGTGATTTAAGTAACGAAGACGCAAGTGTTACCGTTATCCCGATGCAAGGCGATGAATTCGTGTGTAGCGAATGTTTCTTAGTGAAGCATCGTTCTCAGCTTGCTTATTACACTGACGATGGTCAGCCTGTATGCAAGGAGTGTGCTGCATAGTGGCATACGATGAGATGTATAACGAACCGGAAAGCCTTGACGTCCTTATTAAATATCTTGATGAGAACGTTAAAGAGGCTGGCTTATATTATGCGCATGCGGGTGATGCTGGTGTTGATTTGCGTACAACCGTTGCTTTCGACCTCAAGCCTTTTGAGCGTTTTCTGGCACCGACAGGAATTGCGATCGCATTACCAGCA
Organism: Alloscardovia theropitheci; assembly: GCF_004332295.1. Lineage (GTDB taxonomy): Bacteria > Actinomycetota > Actinomycetes > Actinomycetales > Bifidobacteriaceae > Alloscardovia > Alloscardovia theropitheci. The sequence goes on along the minus strand of NZ_RXLP01000004.1, from coordinate 129,190 downwards.
GGATATGTAGGACTTGTACATCCTCGTTCAGGATTATCTATCAAACAGGGAATTTCTGTCGTAAATGCACCAGGAACCATTGATGCAGGTTATCGCGGGGAAATTAAAGTACCGATGATTAATCTTGATCCTCAACATACTGCGCATTTTGAACCAGGGGATAGAATTGCTCAGCTAGTAATTCAACGATATGTTGAAGCACATTTTATTGAAGCGCAGACTCTTCCTGATTCGGATCGCTCTGAGCGTGGTTTCGGTTCCACTGGAGTTTCACACTGATTATGCATTACGTACTATGTAGCTGTGAATTACCTGCTACATAGTACGAATATTCGGTAAGAGTTTGAAGAAGTAGGCGACGATATGGCTCATACACAACACATCAATCAGCAAGATGCGCAATCGTTTACGTCACGAGTTCTAGGCGGAGAAATTAGTAGTGATCCGCTGAATCCATTGTTGCCGATTATTCAGGTAACTCAATACCATCATCCTGATGCAGACATCGAACTTTTGACAAGAGCATATGAAACTGCAGTACGTTTACATTCGTCACAACGTCGTCGCTCAGGTGAACCGTATATTATCCATCCCATAGCAGTTGCCCAGATATTAGCTGATTTAGGCATGAGTCCTACAGTTATTGCAGCCGGATTGCTTCATGATACCGTTGAAGATACGGAATATTCTCTAGAGCAATGCCGACAAGAATTTGGCGATACAATAGCCGGGCTTGTTGATGGAGTTACAAAGCTTACAAAAATGGATGTAGGCGATTCTGCTCAGGCAGAGACAATACGCAAAATGATTGTGGCTATGAGTCGCGATGTTCGAGTTTTAGTTATTAAATTAGCTGATCGCGTTCATAACGCACGCACATGGCGATATGTTAAGCCGACAAGCGCACAGAAAAAAGCGCAGGAAACTATTGATGTATACGCTCCTCTCGCAAATCGTTTGGGCATGAATGCCATTAAAACAGAGCTTGAGGAATTAAGTTTTAAGACACTCCAACCAAAAATTTATAACGAGATAGTTGAGCTTGTACATAATCGTGCTGGTCAGCGTGAAGTTTATTTGCAGCAAATCCTTGCCGAAATTCACGAAGATTTAGACGAACAAAATATCGATGCGAGTGTGAAGGGACGTCCAAAAGATTATTACAGCATTTATCAGAAAATGATTGTTCGCGGGCATGATTTTTCTGATATTTATGATCTCATGGGCGTTCGGGTCATCGTAGATTCTATTCGAGATTGCTATGCAGTACTAGGTGCTGTACATGCGAGATGGAATCCTGTGCCAGGCCGATTCAAAGATTACATTGCTATGCCTAAGCTCAATATGTATCAGTCTTTGCACACGACAGTTATCGGTCCGGGTGGTAAGCCTGTAGAAATTCAGATTCGTACGTGGGATATGCATCGTCGTGCGGAGTATGGTATTGCGGCACATTGGAAATATAAGGCAAACGGTCAAGCAGGTCGCGCGCTATCGACTCCAGATAGGCAAGATACTGACCGCGAGAAAAAGATCAGTTCTGATAACAGCGATTTGTCAGAACACGATAATTTACAATGGATAAAGCAATTAGCTGACTGGCAAAGTGAAGTTCCTGATTCTGATGAGTTCCTCGGCTCACTTAAAGATGATTTGGGTGCTCGTCAGGTATATGTATTCACTCCACAAGGAAAGATTGTTGATGTGCCGCGTGGAGGTACGCCAGTTGATTTTGCGTATGCTGTCCATACTGAAGTAGGGCATCATACAATGGGTGCTCGTATTAATGGGCGGTTGATGCCACTTGATACTGAACTCGAAAACGGTGATACTGTCGAAATTATTACCTCGAAAGGTGATAACGGCGGACCATCGCATGACTGGCTTAACTTTGTCAAATCTCCTAAGGCTCGCAATAAGATACGTCAATGGTTTACAAAAGAGCGTCGTAGCGAAAATATCGAAGAAGGCAAGGATGAGCTTGCGCGGGCTTTGCGCAAACGTAACCTATCCACTCATAACTTCACTCGTGCTGAACTATTAATTGGTATCGCAGGTGAACTTGGCTATGGTGATATCGATGCTCTCTATGCGGCAATCGGTGAGGGGCAAGTTTCTACCCAAAATGTTATTACTCATATCGTGCGTGCTATGGGAGATGATGAGGTAGAAGAAAGCGCTGAACAAAATGTCATGCCGCTGAGACGCCGTTCTGGCAACATTCGTCGTACTAAGAATGTAGGGGTATCTGTCAAAGGCGTCGATGATGTCTGGGTAAAACTTGCGAAGTGCTGTACTCCAGTACCTGGAGACGATATCGTTGGCTTTATAACTCGTGGTGCTGGCGTATCGGTTCATCGTAGTGATTGCGTTAATGTAGCAAATCTTAGAGAAAATCAGCCTGAGCGTATGGTTCATGTGGAATGGACCAGCGAACAAGGTACATTCTTAGTTAAAATTCAAGTCGAAGCACTTGACCGTGGGCGATTACTCTCAGATATTGCGCGCGTTCTTTCTGATGCGGGTGTCAATATCATCGCGGGAACAATTGCTACCGGAGATGATCGAGTTGCTACAAGTCAGTACAGTTTCGAAATGGCAGATTTGAACCATCTCAACCAGCTTTTGGCGTCTATCCGTAAGATTGATGGGGTATTTGATGTTTATCGTCTCACGGGTACTAAGGATGATTCAAAACCGCGTTTACGTCAGATGGAGTAACAGTCTAGAAAAAAGAAAGTTCGAACTTGATACGTACAGTAGGCTGACGATTACTCAGAGAGCTATAAAAACTATAACGATACGATTTCTAGATTGATACATCGTATTTATAGTAAATGTTATGGTAAATATTAAGCGCTGATATGCATCTTTATACTGCATACCAGCGCTTCTTACTACTGCTAAACTACTATCGTTTACCTCATAGTACTAATTGATACTAGTACTAATTGAAACTCAAGCAATTACTTCACCACACTCAACCATTGTGCTTTTGCGTCACGTTCAGCTTGAAGAGCGGCCTTCTTCGCAGCGTCAGCTTCTGCAGCGATCTTAGAATCGAGTTCCGCCAGCTGCTGCTCAAGTTGCTGGGTAAATGAAGACTTACGAGCATTAGCTTCTGGATCGGTACGAGACCATTCTGCTTCTTCGACTTCTTTAATTTGCTTTTCGACAGCATCCATACGGGCTTCAATTCGAGACACGTCGGCACGTGGTACACGACCGATAGCATCCCACTCATCTTGAATCGCGCTGAGGGCGACACGTGCCGCCTTTGCTGCCTTTGCGTCGGCCACAGGTACGAGAGCTTCAGCCTTTGTGAGTAACTCTTCCTTCTTGGAAAGATTTTCCTTTTCGGAATCGTTCATGCGATCTCGATCTGCTTGACGTGCGTTGAAGAAGACATCAGCGGCAGCTCTAAATTGCTTCCACAATGCATCGTCCTCGTTACGTCCAACGTTTCCGGCTTTCTTCCACTCGTTCATAAGAGCAGTAAACTTACGGGAAGTTTCTGCCCATTCGGTAGAGTCCTTAAGCTCTTGAGCACGAGAGATGATGTTTTGCTTAGCACTGCGTGCAGCGTTTCGTGCCTCATCGCGTGCAGAAATCCAAGCTCGATGAGCTTCATTAAATGTCGCACGAGCTTTTGAGAAACGTCCCCAAAGTTCATCAGCAACATCCTTCTGAATTCGAGTACCATGCTTTTGCGCATCTTGCCATTGATTGAAAAGTTGCTTGAATTTATCGCTAGTATTTCGCCAATTTGTAGATTCGCCTAGTTGTCCGGCAAGTGCTTCAGCTTCTTCGACGATTGCAGTGCGCTTTGATACAGCAGCTTTGATTGCTTCTTCATGAGCCTTAGCAAGTTTATCCTTAACACTTTCACCAAGTTCGCCCAGCTCTTCAACTGCCTTTCGAACGGCATTCAAATCGCCGACCATTGAAGGAAGTTTTACTTCTTCCTTCAAAGAAGCGAGGGTCTCATCTATTTCACGAGGCTTGATAGATAACGATTCAAAACGTGCACGTGCATGGCTAATTTTCGCCTTCAAATCAAGATAACGACGTGCGTAAAGATCGAGAGCTTCATCTGCCTTTGCGCTTGCGTACTGACCGATTTCACGCTCAGTACCGTCATCATTGACAAAAACTGTCCCATCTTCAGCCACACGACCAAAGGTCTTTGCGGTTGCTAAATCAGCATCGCCATATACGGCTGATGAAAGAGAGGATGTTGCTGTTGGCTTGTTATGAGCAGCAAACATGGATGGGGTAGCGGATGTAGTGGCATTATCTTGAGACATAAGCCCTCCTCGATAGTAACTTCAGTAAGCAGGTGGAAAATTTTGCAAATTTTCCGTGACATAACCTATTATAAGGAAACATGGCTAAAGGTGCATCATTATCAGGTTTTCCAGAGTGGCTTCCACAAGAACGTGTCGTAGAACAGCACGTTATAGACACTCTTCGTTCTATTTTCGAACTCCACGGTTTCCTTGGAATTGAAACCCGTGCGGTCGAACAAGGCTCAAGTTTATTGAAAAAAGGTGAGACAAGTAAAGAGATTTATCTTCTGTCTCGACTTCAAGATGTGGGCAATGAAAACGACACGCCAATAGAAGATCGTTTGGGACTTCACTTCGATTTGACGGTTCCTCTATCGCGATATGTGGTAGAAAATTCCGGTGATGTTGTGTTCCCATTCAAACGCTGGCAAATTCAGAAGGTCTGGCGTGGTGAGAGACCGCAAGAAGGCCGCTTCCGTGAATTCGTTCAAGCGGATATCGACGTTGTCGGCAATGGGGACTTACCAAGTCATTATGAGGTAGATGTCCCACTCGTTATGGTCGAAGCTTTAGAGAAACTTCGCGAGCTAGGGCTTCCAAAGGCTACAGTTCATGCAAATAATCGTAAACTTTCTGAAGGTTTCTATCGTGGCATTGGATTGAGCGATATTGAGGGCGTTCTTCGTGAAATTGACAAACTTGACAAAATTGGTGCTGACGAAGTGGCACGTCTACTTATTTCTGAATGTGGAGCAACTCAAGAGCAAGCACAAGCATGTCTCGAACTAGCCGAGCTAAGCGCTGAGAATGGCCAGCAATTGCGAGAAAAGTTCGATGATTTATGCAAGGCTCACGGTATTGATATGAACGGTGATGCTTATACATTAGCTCAAGACGGTCTTGAAACTCTTGCAATGATTGTTGATCAGGCTGCTCTTATCCGTCCGGGTGCAGTTATCGCAGATTTGAAGATTGCCCGTGGTCTTGATTATTACACAGGATCTGTGTATGAGACCTTCCTTGAAGGAGCGAGCTCCTTAGGATCTGTATGCTCGGGTGGTCGCTATGACAATCTTGCAACTCAGGGAAAGAAAAAGTACCCAGGTGTTGGATTATCGATTGGATTGTCGCGTTTAGTGGCGTACATGCTTCATACCGTGAAAGCAAATGCATCACGCATTTCTCCAGCTGCTGTGCTTGTAGCTGTATGGAATGAAAACGACCGTAACATTTCTAACGACATTGCGAGGACATTACGAGCTCGCGGTATCGCTGCAGATGTCGCTCCGACAGCTGCAAAGCTTGGTAAGCAAATTAAATATGCAGATAAACTTGGAATCCCTTATGTATGGATTCCATCGGTAACAGAGGAAAACGGCGAGACGACTCCACAAGAAGTGAAGAATATCGTTACTGGTGAGCAGCTTGAAGCTGATGCGTCGACCTGGGTTCCTGCTGATGATTTTGCTCAACGAACCGTTATCCTTGCTCATAATTAAAAAAACATACATACTTTTAGACGATAAAGTTAAATAGTTAGCGTGCTTACGTGTGCTCACTTAGAGCTTTGCGGCCTAGGATTCGCAATTGCAGCTTTGCGTGACGAAGAACAAAAGTGACGTAGAGTGGTGTTGCTATCCTTGCCCTAGAAAATCCATACAGTAAATCGAGGAATACAGTGTCTCAGACAGCTTATAGAACTCATCATGCTCAGGACATTACTGAGGAACTTATCGGTTCTACCGTGACCATTTCTGGTTGGGTAGATCGTCGTCGTGATCACGGCGGCGTTGCGTTCGTTGATCTACGTGATGCATCTGGACTTGTCCAGGTTGTTATCAACGACGAAGAAATGGCTCGTCCACTTCGCAGCGAATTTGTTATTTCTGTAACTGGTTTGGTACGCCAGCGTCCAGAAGGTAATGAGAACGCTCATCTTGCTACTGGCAACGTCGAAATTGTTGCCGAAAATATTGAGATCTTGGCAAAGTCTGCGGCATTGCCATTCCAAGTTTCTACATCTTTGGAGAACGAATCAGAAACACAGCTTCCAAGTGACGAAGTTCGTTTGAAGTATCGTTATCTTGACTTGCGTCGACCACAGATGCATAACAATTTGCTTATGCGCTCTGCAATGTCTAAAGCAGCACGCAAAGCTTTGGATGAGATGGGCTTTACTGAAGTAGAAACCCCTACATTCATCAAATCAACTCCTGAAGGTGCGCGTGACTTCCTTGTACCTTCTCGACTGAACCCAGGTTCATGGTATGCGTTGCCACAGTCTCCACAGCTTTTGAAGCAGCTGCTTATGGTCTCAGGAATTGAGCGCTACTACCAGCTTGCACGATGCTATCGCGATGAAGACTTCCGTGCAGACCGTCAGCCTGAATTTACACAGCTCGATATGGAAATGGCCTTTGTTGGTCAAGAAGATGTTATCGCTATGGCTGAGCGTGTCTTGAAAGATGTATGGGCTTCAGCTGGCTACGAAATTCAGATTCCATTCCAACGCATTACCTATAAGGATGCAATGGATAAGTATGGTTCTGATAAGCCAGATTTGCGTTTCGGTAATGAAATCGTTGAGCTTACAGACTACTTTAAGGACACTCCATTCCGTGTATTCCAGGCCGATTACGTTGGTGCCGTCGTTTATTCGGGTGCTGCGGATCTGCCACGTCGTCAGTTCGACGGATGGCAGGAATGGGCTCGACAGCGCGGCGCAAAGGGCTTAGCGTATGTGCAGTTCGGCACGGATGGTGAGCTTAAGGGACCAGTTGCTAAGAACCTATCAGATGCAGAACGTGAAGGTTTGAAGGCTGCAACTGGTGCTCAGGATGGAGATGCCGTCTTCTTCGCAGCTGGTGCTCGTGAAGCTTCTCAGACTTTGCTGGGCGCTGCTCGCGTCGAAATCGCAAAACGCGAGGGTATCTTGAAGAAGGACGAGTTCGCATTCACATGGGTTGTTGATTTCCCATTGTTTAAGACTCTTGAAGCAGATGATGACGATGTAGCAGTTGGTCATTCCAAGTGGACTTCAGTTCATCATCCATTTACGATGCCAAGTGCCGAGTGGATTGATAAGTTTGATCAGGACCCAGGTCATGCTATGTCTGATTCGTACGACATTGTGTGCAACGGTAATGAAATCGGTGGTGGCTCTGTGCGTATCCACCGTGATGACATCCAAGATCGCGTACTTAATGTTCTAGGAATCGGTGCAGAAGAAGCTGAGGATAAGTTCGGCTTCCTCCTTGAGGCATTTAAGTATGGTGCTCCTCCTCATGCAGGTATTGCGTTTGGTTGGGATCGCTGTGCTTCTATCCTTGCTGGCGAAGACTCTATCCGCGATGTCATTGCATTCCCTAAGGCAGGTGGCGGTACTGATCCACTGACTGGGGCTCCAGCTCCTATTTCTGATGAACAACGCGCCGAAACAGGCGTTGACTACGATCCAGAAGAGGACGAAGAGTAGATTTTGCTTAGTTAGTCGTCTAGGTAAATCCGCTATCAAGTTTTATGGTGTGTACATCGATAAAGATGTACACACCATTTTGCATTGCGAGATGTTTAGTAACGCGTAATTGCATACTATCTCGCAAAGTGCACGAAGAGTAAAATTTTCACAGATTATAGTTTCTCAAAAGCCAGCGTGAACTCATACAAGGAGAACGATAAACAGAGAGTGCACGCCAATAATCCTAAGCAAACAAAACCTTATTAAAATCATATAATAGTTTCCTTAACTACACAGAGTACAGATAAAATGAATACTTCGAATTCTTCAAAGATGTGAAGCTTATAGCTGTGGTCGTGGCATAATAAGCTAAAGAATGCTTTGTAGATGAAAACGTTAGAGTTGAGAGCAGTAGAAATATATGAGTATCGAAGATTTAAATTTGAAAGAGAATTGGTCATCAACGCCTGCAAGTTTGGGATATGTGGCCAAAAAGATAGGGAAAGATCCGGAAAATTCAGAACGCGATACTGCTCTAGATGATGCTGACCTTTTCGATATCTTCTCCCAATGGGTGCATGAAACACGTGGAATAAATTTGTGGCCACATCAAGAAGAAGCAATTTTGGCGATTCTTAGTGGTGATCATACTATTGTGAATACGCCAACTGGATCAGGCAAGTCGCTTATTGCTCTAGGAATGCATTTCATGGCACTTGCTCATGGGAAGCGTTCATATTATACGGCTCCAATTAAAGCTCTTGTGTCGGAAAAATTCTTTGAACTTGTGTCCGTATTCGGTGCAAAAAATGTTGGAATGATAACGGGCGACTCACAGATTAACCCACATGCACTTATCATTTGCTGCACGGCTGAGATACTTGCAAATCAAGCTCTTCGAGAAGGTGAGAAAGCAGATGTGAGCTGTGTAGCAGTGGATGAATTTCATTTTTATGCAGACCCTCATCGTGGATGGGCATGGCAGGTACCACTGATTACACTTCCACAAACTCAATTTGTGCTCATGAGTGCCACGTTGGGAGATATGAGTGGGATATGTCAGTCATTAGAAGAAAGCACTGATAGGTCTGTCAGTATTATTTCGAGTGTTCAGCGTCCTGTTCCTTTGTCCTATGAATATGTCGTCGATGATTTGCATTCGGTGATTTCGAAGCATATACAAAAAGGCGATGCCCCTATTTATGTAGTTCATTTTGCACAAGAAGCTGCTGTTGAGACTGCGCAAAATCTTGCTAATTTGGGCGTTGCATCAAGTTCTCAACGTGAAGCTATCAAAAAAGCTCTTGAAGGGACACGTTTTACTTCGTATTTTGGTAAGACGCTTAAACGTATGTTGCTGACTGGTGTAGGCGTACATCATGCGGGGATGCTCCCACGCTATCGTCGACTTGTCGAAAATCTCGCTCAAGAAGGTTTACTGCCGGTTATTTGTGGTACGGATACTTTGGGAGTAGGAATTAATGTTCCTATTCATACAGTTATTTTTACCGCGTTAACAAAGTATGATGGATTCAAGCAACGGCGTTTACGCTCGCGCGAATTCCACCAGATTGCAGGCCGCGCGGGTAGAAGTGGCTTTGATTCAGAAGGGCTTGTTATTGCGTTAGCACCAGAGCATGAAATTGAAAATGCAAAGGCTATTGCTAAAGCAAACGGTGATCCAAAGAAATTGAAGAAAATCCATCGTAAGAAGGCACCTGAGGGATTTGTCAATTGGGGTGAGCCTACTTTCCTCAAACTTATTGAATCTGAGCCTGAAATTCTGACACCGCATATGCAAATTACGCATTCAATGATTCTTAATGAAGTAGCTCAAGGTGGCGATGCATGGAAGCGCATTCGAGAGCTCATAAAGCATAGTCAAGTTAATGAACAACAGCAAGAAGCTCTAAAGCAGCGTGCTGCAGAGATTTTCCAAACATTGATGGATACAAAGATAGTTGAAAAATGGGAACTTGATGACGGCTCTATGGATTATTCTCTGACTATTGATATGCCTGATGATTTGGCACTCGATCAGCCATTGTCTCCATTCCTTATTGCGGCACTTGAATTGCTCGACCCACAGTCTGATACGTATGCGTTAGATGTTATTTCCGTAGTAGAAGCAACATTGGAAAATCCGTATCCAGTTTTACGTGTGCAGCAACGGCGTGCACGTGATAAAGTAATGCTAGCTATGAAAGATGAGGGAATTGAGTACGACGAGCGTATGGAACGTTTGCAGGATGTGACGTATCCAAAACCTCTAGAAGATTTGCTTCTTCCGGCGTTTATTCAATATCGAACGGACGTTCCTTGGGCTGCGGATTACGAATTAAACTGCAAATCTGTGGTACGTGACATGGTCGAAACGGCGAGTTCTTTTACAAGCTACGTCACCTCATTGTCTATAGCACGTAGTGAAGGAACATTGCTACGGTACTTATCAGATGCCTACCGTGCTCTTGATCGCACAGTTCCAGATGTTAAGAAAAATGATCAATTGCGAGCTATTATCGATTGGCTAGCTGTAGTCGTCCGTACAGTGGATTCTTCGTTGGTTGATGAATGGGAAGCTGCTGCTGGACTTGCACAATTGAGTGAAAATGATTCTGATCTTGATGTACAGATGCTTAATGCACAGGCAGCACCTCCAGCTGTCGATGAGATTCTCGCACACAAGAGTGGGCTTATAACCTTAGTGCGCAATGCGTTGTTTACCCGCGTGCAGCTTATTGATTTGGATGAACCAGAACAACTAGGGCAGCTCGATTCTGCATGGGGTATGCCTGTTCACGAATGGGAAGACGCGTTGGATGACTTTTATGAAGACCATGAAGGTTTGCTTACAAATAATGAGGCACGTTCTTCCAAATTCTTTATGCTTGATGATTCGCAAGAAAAAACTCATCATCGTTGGCGTGTGCGACAAATTTTATGCGATCTTGAGGGTGACTATGATTGGGCAATTGATGGTGTGGTCGATTTGGATGCCACACTTGATGATGGGGAAGTTTCATTTGAAAGCTATGATGTAAACGTAGTAGAAGATTTACCGGTGTGGCAAGCTCGATAGGAATATCATGGTTGATGATTTATTCTCTGCAACTTCAGCAGATGATGCGTTAGTGCGCCCTTTAGCTGTACGAATGAGGCCTACGACACTAGATGAGGTCATAGGACAAAAGCACGTACTGGTTGATGGTTCGCCTCTTCGTCGTGTTGCTGCACCAGTTTCAAAGACACGTACGGCGCCAACGTCAATTATCCTTTTTGGTCCTCCTGGAGTTGGGAAAACAACTTTAGCGTACATTGTTGCTCAGCAGTCTGGTCGGGCATTTGAAGAATTGTCAGCTGTTACCTCTGGAGTTAAAGATATTCGTGAGGTTTTAACACGCGCTCATGAAAGGCTTGTAACAACTGGTCAAGAAACTGTTTTATTTATTGATGAGGTTCACCGTTTTTCCAAATCTCAGCAAGATGCACTTTTGCCAAGTGTGGAAAATCGTGATGTTACATTTATCGCAGCGACTACTGAGAACCCGAGTTTTTCGATAATATCTCCGCTTATCTCGCGTTCTGTTGTCGTTAAACTCAATTCACTCGAATCTAAAGATATTGAGGAAGTCCTTCGTCGTGCTATCCATTCAAGTAATGGTTTGAATGATGAAGTTCGCGTTACGGATGAAGCAATATCAGACATAGCACGCCTGTCCGGAGGGGATGCTCGAAAGTCGTTAACGATTTTAGAAGCAGCTGCTGGCTCTGTGGCTATCGAAAGACAACGAAAAAAAGGGGAGCGCCGGCCACTCGTTGATACGGTTGTAGTTGCGTCTGTTCTCGATATTGCGCAACTTAATTATGATAAATCCGGTGATAATCATTATGATGTCGCTAGCGCTTTTATTAAATCCATGCGTGGTTCTGATTCGGATGCTGCATTGCATTATTTGGCGCGAATGCTCCATGCTGGCGAAGATCCACGCTTCATCGCACGAAGAATTATGATTGCTGCAGCCGAAGAAGTTGGAATGGCAGCACCACAAATTTTGCAAGTAACTGTTGCTGCAGCTCAGGCGGTTGCTTTAGTAGGCATGCCTGAAGCACGTATAATTCTTGGCGAAGCTGTTTTAGCAGTTGCGACGGCGCCAAAATCCAACGCAAGTTATAACGCAATTAATGCAGCATTGCAAGACGTTGCATCGGGAAACGTTGGCGAAGTTCCTTTACATTTGAGGAATGCTCCGACTAAGCTTATGGAAGAATTTGGCAATCATAAAGGTTATATTTATGCCCACGATGTGCCAGGAGCGGTAGCAACACAGGAATATTTACCAGAAGTACTACGCGACAGAGAGTATTACCATCCTACAGATAGAGGATATGAACGAGAAGTAGGTCCGAGAGTAGAACGAATTCGATCCATACTTCACGCGGGTCGTGCTCATGATTCTCATACAGACCTCAATACTCGGCAGTACGATAGGAATAATACTAAGGAAAATAGCTCTAACAACAAATCGCATGAGGAGAATGACCATGACTAAGGCAGAATCTTTAACTTTCGCATTAGCACAAGTTAATACCAGTGTGGGGGATATTGAATCCAATTCACGTGTGATTTTCGACTATGCTTCTCGTGCTTACGAGCAGGGAGCACATATCGTTGTATTTCCTGAGATGACGTTGACGGGCTATCCTATAGAAGATTTAGCTTTGCGCGCAACATTTAGAAAAGCTGCTGAGGATTCAGCTTCTGCTATCGCTCGCAAGCTCAAGAATAACGGGTATGGCGATCTTTTCGTAGTTGTAGGGACAGTGGGCACATCTCACGATGCACGCAGCGCTCAAGGAGTTGAACTGCCAACTAATACTTTGCTTGTCCTGCACGATGGCGAAGTTATTCATTCGTACGATAAGCAATTTTTGCCTAATTATGGCGTATTTGATGAATTCCGAATTTTTACGCCAGGACATCGTACTCTTACAATGCAAATTGATGGATATCGTTTAGGGTTTGCTATTTGCGAGGATATTTGGCAAGATAACGGACCGGCACAGCAACTAGCAGACGCGGATCTTGATGCCTTGGTAACCATTAATGGTTCTCCATTTGAAGAGAATAAAGATAGTGTTCGTTTGGATCTGTGTATAAAGCGAGCGCAAGAAGTTAATGCTCCTGTTGTGTATGTGAACCAGGTCGGTGGACAAGATGATCTGGTGTTTGATGGGGGAAGCTTTGTCGTGAGTAAGGAAGGTACTGTTCTTGCTCGGTTAAACCAGTTTGATCAAGATATGCGCACATGGACTCTTCATGCCGATGGGACAAGTACAGCGGATGAGTTAGCGCGTGAAATGGACACGGATGAGAAAGTGTATCGTGCGTGCGTATTAGGACTTGAAGACTACATGCGAAAGAACGGTTTCAAGGGCGTAGTCTTAGGACTTTCTGGTGGAATTGACTCCGCTCTTGTTGCTGCAATGGCCGCTGATGCCTGTGGTGGCGAGAATGTATGGGGAATCTCTATGCCGAGCATGTATTCGTCAGATGGATCTAAAGATGATGCTGCTGACCTTGCTCAAAATATTGGTGCACATTATGAAATTCAACCAATCGAGCCAATCTTTACGAGCTATCAAGAGCAACTTAATTTAGAAGGAATTGCACAAGAAAATCTTCAGGCGCGAATTCGCGGTGTAATCGTCATGGCTTATTCGAATTCTCATGGATTATTGGCATTAGCAACAGGTAATAAGTCTGAGTGTGCATGTGGTTATTCAACGATTTACGGCGATGCTGTGGGTGGTTATGCGCCTATCAAAGATTTGCTCAAGACCCGTGTGTGGCAATTAGCGCGATGGCGTAACTCTTTCGCCATAGAAAATGGTCAAGTGCCACCAATCCCTGAAAATTCGATTATTAAACCGCCAAGTGCGGAATTGAGACCAGGTCAGAAAGATTCGGATTCATTACCTGAATATGAACTTCTCGACGCTGTATTGGAAGCATATATCGAAAAAGCTCATGGTCGCGCAGATCTACTTGCAGATGGCTTTGATGAGAAAACGGTTGATACTGTAATGCGCTTAGTTGATCGTGCTGAATGGAAACGTCGTCAATATCCTCTAGGTCCAAAGGTTACGGCGCTAGCATTCGGACGCGATAGACGTTTGCCGGTGACAAATGCGTTCCGTGAGTAAAATATATGTTCAATAAATTGAGGTAGAATCTATGTGGTGAGGTTGCGAGTGTGAGCAACCTCACTTTATTTTTGGTCTTTTCTACGAAAAACTAGATTACACTAGAAAGTGTTCAGCGAGGAATAAAATCCTCAGCTGTAAAGCAACCACAAGGAGAAATAATGGCAGCTGTAGATACAAATGCTGTTTCCGTTGAAGAGCTCCAAGCTCAGGCATGGGAAGGCTTCGCAGACGGTAATTGGAAGTCTGACATTGACGTTCGTGACTTCATCCAGAAGAACTACACCCCATACGAAGGTGACGAATCCTTCTTAGCAGACGCAACTGATAAGACTAAGCATCTGTGGAAGAAGCTTGATGACGAATACCTCGCAGTCGAACGCAAGCAGCGCGTGTATGACGTAGATACTCACACTCCTGCAGATATTGATGCATTCCCTGCTGGCTATATTGATGACCAAGACGATGTAATCGTAGGTCTCCAAACTGATGTTCCTTGCAAGCGCGCTATGATGCCAAATGGTGGATGGCGTATGGTTGAGCAGGCTATCATCGAAGCTGGTAAAGAGCCAGATCCTGAAGTAAAGAAGATCTTCACTAAGTACCGTAAGACACATAATGATGGTGTATTCGGTGTATATACTCCACGTATTAAGCGCGCACGTCACGCAAAGATTCTTACCGGTCTTCCAGATGCATATGGTCGCGGACGTATCATCGGCGATTATCGTCGTGTAGCACTCTACGGTGTTAATACTCTTATTGAGTTCAAGAAGCGCGATAAGGATTCCATCCCTTACCGTAATGATTTTACCGAGACCGAAATTGAACATTGGATTCGTTTCCGTGAAGAACATGATGAGCAAATCAAGGCTTTGAAGAAGCTCATCGTACTTGGTAAGGAATATGGTCTTGATCTTTCTCGTCCAGCAATGAACGCTAAGGAAGCTGTACAGTGGACTTATATGGGCTACCTTGCTTCCGTTAAGAGCCAAGATGGTGCAGCTATGTCCATCGGTCGCTTGTCTGCATTCTTTGATGCTTATATCGAGCGTGATTTCCAGCGCGGTACCTTGACTGAAACAGAAGCACAGGAAATCATCGACAATATCGTTATGAAGCTTCGTATCGTCCGCTTCTTGCGTACCAAGGATTATGACAACATCTTCTCTGGTGATCCTTACTGGGCTACTTGGTCTGATGCAGGCTTCGGTGATGATGGTCGTACTTTGGTTACAAAGACTTCCTTCCGTTTGCTCAACACTTTGACTCTTGAGCATCTTGGACCTGGTCCAGAGCCAAATATTACTATCTTCTGGGATCCAAAGCTTCCTGAAGGATACAAGCGCTTCTGCGCAAAGATTTCTATCGATACTTCTGCAATCCAGTACGAATCAGATAAGGATATCCGTTCTCACTGGGGCGATGACGCAGCAATCGCATGCTGCGTATCCCCAATGCGTGTTGGTAAGCAGATGCAGTTCTTCGCAGCTCGTGTGAACACCGCAAAGGCATTCCTCTATGCTTTGAATGATGGACGCGACGAGATGAGCGGTATGCGCGTTATCGATGAAGGCGTTATCGATCCAGTCAAGTTCAACGAAGATGGTTCCTTGAACTTCGAATCTGTTCAGGCAAACTATGAGAAGGCTCTTGAATGGTTGTCTGATACATACGTAGAAGCATTGAACATTATTCATTACATGCATGATAAGTATGCATATGAGTCCATCGAAATGGCTCTACACGACAAGGAAGTATACCGTACTCTTGGTTGCGGTATGTCTGGTCTGTCAATTGCTGCTGATTCCTTGGCTGCTGTTAAGTATGCAAAGGTATTCCCAATCTACAACAAGGATGCACAAGGCACTCCTGAATACGTAGAAGGTGCACCAGATGATTTGATTGTTAACTTCCGTACAGAGGGTGAATTCCCTGTATACGGTAACGATGATGATCGTGCTGATGACCTTGCAAAGTGGGTTGTTTCCACAGTTATGGGTCAGGTTCGCCGCCTGCCTGTATACCGTGGCGCTGTACCTACCCAGTCCGTTCTTACAATCACTTCGAACGTTGAGTATGGTAAGAACACAGGTTCCTTCCCATCAGGTCACAAGAAGGGCACCCCATTTGCTCCAGGTGCAAACCCTGAGAACGGTATGGATTCTCACGGTATGCTCCCATCAATGTTCTCAGTCGGCAAGATTGACTACGATGATGCTCTCGACGGCATCTCCTTGACTAACACCATCACTCCGGATGGTCTTGGCCGCGATGAACTTGAGCGTATCAACAACCTTGTAGGCATTCTTGATGCTGGTAATGGACACGGTTTGTACCATGCAAACATCAACGTTTTGCGCAAGGAACAGCTTGAAGACGCAGTTGAGAACCCAGAGAAGTATCCTCACTTGACAGTGCGTGTATCTGGTTATGCTGTAAACTTCGTCAAGCTTACAAAGGAACAGCAGCTCGACGTCATTTCTCGTACCTTCCATGCAGGTGCAGTTTCTGACTAAGAACTACACTAACCGAATAGGTTAATCCTCAAGAGGGGCGAGGCAATACCTCGCCCCTTCGTATAAGAAATTATTAAAATATTAGATTCCTGATTGTACTCATGACAGTACAAGAGTCAAAGGAGACTTTAGATGCCAGCTTTTCGTAGCACGACAGCTCACATGCTTCGCGAATCAAAGGAATACGCGAGTCAGACGCTTATGGGTGGCCTGTCTGGTTTTGAGTCTCCTATAGGTCTCGACAGAAGAGACCGTTTACAAGCATTAAAATCTGGTGACATTGGATTTGTGCATTCATGGGATATTAACACATCTGTTGATGGTCCAGGTACACGTATGACCGTCTTTATGAGTGGGTGCCCGCTTCGTTGTCAGTATTGCCAAAATCCTGATACCTGGAAAATGCGCGATGGGCAGCCTGTCTACCTCGATGCGATGGTAAAAAAGGTAGAGCGTTATAAAGATTTGTTTAAAGCAACCGGTGGTGGTATCACTTTTTCTGGCGGCGAATCCATGATGCAACCAGCATTCGTATCGCGAGTATTTCGTGCGGCTAAAGAGATGGGCGTGCATACCTGCCTTGATACTTCCGGTTTTTTGGGAAGAAATTACACAGATGATCAGATAGACGACATTGATTTATGCTTGCTTGATGTTAAATCCGGTAATGAAGAGACATATAAAGAAGTCACCGGTGGAACGCTAGCTCCTACAATCGAGTTTGGTAAACGCTTAGCGGCGCAGAATAAGAAAATTTGGGTACGCTTTGTTCTCGTACCAGGATTGACAGATTCGGAAGAAAATGTCGAACAAGTAGCTCAAATCTGCGAACAATTTGGTGAGGCTGTAGAACATATCGATGTACTTGGATTCCATCAACTTGGTCGACCAAAGTGGCATGAAATGCGTATACCGTACCCACTCGAAGATGCAAAGGGGCCATCCGCTGCTCTGAAAAAACGCGTGACGGAGCAATTCGAATCACACGGATTCGTGGTGTACTAGGTCCTATATTTATCGCCAGAGAAACGTTGAATTGTACGTTCCGTCCTCAGTGTTAGACTTTTTCGTGCTATGAGTGAAAAAAATGACGATATCCGTTTACTTGCTGAGCCTGCCGGGGGAGTACCTGATGTAATTCGTACTCGCCAGCAGTTTGATACGTTTATTCACAGCTATGAGGATAGTTACGGTCCGTTGGCTGCTGATGCTGAGCGAGCTTCGGGTTTTCGTTATGGTCATCGTGATTATCTCGTGCAATTTAAACGCGCAGGAGCTCCAATTGCTCTTCTTGACCCGATTGCATTACAGGAGGAACGGGTTGATTGGCAGGCTTTTAATGCATTGATTTGCGGAGATGAATGGATTATTCACGATAGCCTTCAAGATATTCCCGGATTTAAAGAAATTGGTTTTTCAATTGATAAGCTTTTTGACACGGAGCATGCTGCGCGTTTATTAGGGCTTAAAAGATTTGGACTTTCTGCGGTTACCGAACATTATTTACATGTGACTCTAGCTAAAGAGCATTCTGCTGCTGATTGGTCCTATCGGCCGTTGAATAGAGATTTGCGTAACTATGCAGCTTTGGATGTTGAAATATTGATTGAGCTACGTGAAGCTCTTATTCATGATTTGAAACAAACAGGAAAGCTAGAGTGGGCATACGAGGATTTTGAATATCTTCGAGCTAAGGGACTCAAAGAAAAAGAACCCCATCCACAACCATGGAGAAAAGTTTCACATATAACTCGTTTGAGCAATGATGCACGTGGTCTTGCAATCGTACAGGAGTTATGGACAGAGCGCGAAAAATTAGCACAAGAGCTTGATATTGCTCCGACATTGTTACTTAGCGATGCTGGTATTATTGAAGCTGCTGTTAGAAAGCCAAAAAACACTAAAGAATTTAGCAAAATTAAATTATTAAATGACCGTGTACGTGTACAAACTGACCCTGACCGAGCAAAAATGTTCGAGCGCTATGCTGCTGTCCAGCGACAGGTTAAACCAAAGGTTTGGAAAGATGCGATAGAGAGAGCATTAGATAAGCCTTATCGCGACGTTCTTCATGACACACAGCAAATCGAAAAAGAGGGGACAAGTGCTCCACGCTCAATGAAGTATTGGCGTGAACATCATCCAGATAGATTTGAGCGTCTAAAGAATGCAAAAGGGATTATTGGTCAGATAAGTCAGGATACTCATACTCCTGTTGAAATTTTGCTGAAGCCACAAGTATTGCGCAATTTATGCTGGCAAGACGATATAAAAGAAGATTTAGAATCAATATCAGAATTTTTAACTAAGCAAGGGGTACGTAACTGGCAAGTGGAATTACTTGCTCCGTCCCTAAGTAAAGTTATTATATAAAGGTTGCCTCGTCCTTATTATCGCGGACAAGGCTAGGTAAGACTAGTATGAATGGGAGTGCCACGTGAAGATTAGCGTGAGGAATCTCGAGCCAACTAAGGTAAGGCTCACCATCACTGTAGATCAGGAAGAACTCAACCCTCATTTGGATGAGGCTCGTAAGTCTATTGCAAACCAGATTAATGTGCCAGGTTTCCGCAAGGGGCATATTCCTGGAAAGATTGTTGATCAGCGCGTAGGCTATGCAGCAGTTGTTGGCGAAGCAATTAATGAAGCTGTTCCACAGTTCTACAATGATGCAATTGAAGAAAAGAACTTGCGTCCAATGGATCAACCTACCCTTGATTTGAAGGATGTTCCACAGGCAAAGGACGATGGCGTAAAGCTTAAGTTCACAGCTGAAGTAGAAGTTCGCCCACAGTTCGAGCTCCCTGCACTTGATGGTATGACTGTTGAAGTTGCAAAGCCTGAAGTAACTGAAGAAGATATCAATGCTCGTCTTGAAGCTCTTCAGCAACGCTTTGGTACACTCGTAAGTGTTGACCGTCCGGCAGCACAGGGTGACTATGCAAACATCAGCCTTGAAGCTGTCATCAATGACGAAACTGTTGATTCTCAAGATGGCGTTAGCTATGAAATCGGTGCTGGAAACATGCTTGACGGTATCGATGAAGCATTGATCGGTCTTTCTGCTGGTGAAAAGACTACATTCAAGTCCAAGCTTGCTGCAGGCGAACATGAAGGTGAAGAAGCTGAAATCAAGGTAACCTTGAACTCCGTTAAGGAAATGCAGCTTCCTGAACTTGATGATGATTTTGCACAGGATGCTTCTGAATTCGATACTCTTGATGAGTTGAAGGAAGATATCAAGAAGCAGGCAGAACTCGATGCAGAAGGTCGTCAGGCAAATGCTGCACGTGATGCATTCCTCGCTCAGGTAGTAGAGGGCATTGAAATTCCTGTACCAAAGGGATTGCTTGCAAATCATACCGATGAGCATTTGCGTAACATTGGCAAGACTGCTGAAACTGCAACTGCAGATGAGAAGAAGGAAGCAGCAGAGTCTGCTGAAAAAGAATTGCGCGACCAGATTCTTCTCGATACATTGGCAGAAACCATGGATGTTCAGGTTTCCCAGTCTGATGTTATGAACTTCTTGGCTTCTGTCGCACAGCAGTACGGCATGGATCCAAACAACTTCATCAACTCCATCATTCAGGGTGGCCAGCTTCCATCAGCTGTACAGGAAGTTGCACGCTCTAAGGGTATGCTTACTGCAATGCGTCAGGTAACTTTCAAGGATCCTGAAGGCAACGTAGTAGACCTTTCTCGTTTCCTCGGTAGCGACGAAACAGACGAGAATCAGAGCGTTGCTGCAGCAAGTGCAGCTGCTGAAGTAGCTGACGAAGTTGCTAATGAAGCTAAGTAAGCTCAGTAATTAATTCTACTGCGATAACGGGCATCCCTGATCGGCTTGCTCTTAATCCAGATACGTGTGGGTCTCGATATTCGAGGCCCACACGTATATATGACTATATGACATCAATATTGGGCATAAAATATTGCAATGAGAATAAGCGAATTCAGAATACTAAATTGATAAAATAAATAGAACAGCGATACGCGAAAATTATACATAACTATCTCACACCACGGCTATTCGACTTTAGTATCTTCTCATTGTATTAAATATTTAAATTCAGGATATGCAGGAAAACCACAATGCCTCAAGAAACCACCGCATTCAACGATAAAAAACCTCGTACTAAAATTCTCATCGCAATTGTCATCATATTTGGTCTTGGGGCTATTATCGGTTTGGGTGCTGCACTTCTATCTTTACTGCTTGAAGAAGTCCAATCTCATCTTTTAGGTGCAACTGAAAGTGTCTCAAATCCATCCGGTGCTGGAAATCCATGGCGTAGAGTGGCAAGTATAATTCTGGCAAGTATTATAGCTGCAGTTGTATGGTGGGTTTTGCGAGCGAAAGCACATGTTCCATCCGTCAGCAAAGCAGTTAAAGGCGAAAAAATGCCTTTCCTTGCAACGCTTGTCCACGTTGTTCTCCAAATTTTTATCGTTGGTGCTGGTATGTCGGTTGGCCGCGAAACAGCTCCTCGTGAATTAGGTTCGCTTTTCGGACAGAGACTAGGAAATTTTCTTAAACTTACGGACAAAGATATTTCGCTTATTACTGCAGTGGCGGCGGGAGCGGGCTTTGCTGGTGTCTATGATGCACCGTTAGCCGGAATGTTTTTTGCCGTTGAAATTTTGCTTGCTAATGTGAGCATGTATATCGTTATGTTATCCTTCGGCACAAGTGCGGTTGCGGCTTTCACAGCAGGTCTAATAAAAGGGCATAAGGCTTTTTACAATGTTGCAAACGTGGAAGTCTCATGGCAAACAATGCTTCTGTGCCTTATAATCGGTCCGCTTATGGGAGCGATTGCGTATTTCTTTAGGAGAACGACATCGTGGGCATCATCGAAGCAAACTCATAATGTGTATATCGTATGGCAACTTCCTCTTATGGGGGCAGTTACTGCTGCGATTGCGTATTTTGCTCCTCAAATCATGGGAAATGGTCGCGCCTTAGCGCAATTTTCGTATAATTCAGTCGGTTTACAAGCTGTCGGTATACTCTTGCTTCTAGCAAGCGTTAAATGGGTTGTTACAGTTATGACTATCCGTAGCGGAGCTTCTGGGGGAGTTTTGACACCGGCAATTGCGGTCGGAGGTGCATTAGGTGCAATTATCGCCATTCTATGTACAACCTTTTTACCGGGATTAAATATATCGATTATTGCTTTAATTGCTTCGGCTGCTTTCTTGGCTACGAGTCAAAAAGCACCGTTAATGGCTTCATGTCTGATGATTGAGCTTAGCCATAGTTCCGTCAATACGATGGTAGCTGTGGGTGTAGCTGTAGCATTATCTGTTCTTGTTTCTATGACACTGGATAAAATGGAACAGCAAGTACAACTTCATAATGGCTTTTCTCAGAGTGAAAAGTTGCGCTGAGTGCGCAAATACATTGCTTGGTCAAGCAAAACCTGTATTGTCGAAGTTATAAGAAATAAAGGAGATACTTATGGCACTTTCGACACCACAGATGCCAATCATGGCAGAGGGTGAAGCAGCTATGGCGGGAGATCCGATTTTTTCTCGCTTGCTTAAAGACCGTATTATCTGGTTGGGCGACGAAGTAAAAGATTCCAATGCAAATGTGATATGCGCTCAAATGCTGATGCTTGCCGCTGAAGATCCAGATAAAGATATATGGCTGTATATCAATTCCCCAGGTGGATCTATTACAGCTGGCATGGCTATTTACGACACAATGCAACTGATTAAGCCAGATGTTGCTACCGTAGCAGTTGGTATGGCGGCTTCAATGGGACAGTTCCTGTTGTCCAGCGGTACGCCAGGAAAGCGTTATATTACTAAGCATGCTCGTGTCCTCATGCATCAGCCATCCGGCGGTGTGGGCGGCACAGCTAGCGAAGTACGTATTAATGCAGAGTTGATCATGGACATGAAGAAGACCTTGTCTGAATTAACTGCACAGCAAACTGGACATACTGTCGAAGAAATTTATCGTGATAACGAATATGATCATTGGTTTACTGCACAGCAAGCCCTAGATTATGGCTTTGTAGATAAAATCGTTGACACTCCAGAAAGCATGAACTAGAAAGGGGAGAGCATGGCATCTCAAGAAGCACAATTTATTGCTCGAGCTGAACGTCTTGCTGGCCCACAGGCTCGTTATGTAATGCCTCAGTTCGAGGAGAAAACGGCATATGGATTTAAACGTTCTGATCCATATAGCCGTCTGTTTGAAGATCGTATTATATTCATGGGCGTTCAAGTTGATGATGCGTCTGCAGATGATATTATGGCTCAGCTTTTGGTTCTTGAAAGTCAAGATCCGAATCGCGACGTCATGATGTATATTAATTCGCCTGGTGGTTCTATGACTGCAATGACGGCAGTATATGACACGATGCAATACATTAAGCCAGATGTTCAAACAGTATGTCTTGGTCAAGCTGCATCGGCAGCTGCAGTTCTTCTTGCAGCAGGAACTCATGGAAAGCGACTGATGCTTCCAAATGCGCGCGTATTGATTCATCAGCCTGCTATGGGACAAGATTTCGGTAAGGCTACTGAAATCGAGATTCAGGCACGCGAATTGGAGCGTATGCGTACATGGCTGGAGGAAACTTTGGCACATCATACTGGCCAAGATATCGAAAGAATCCACAAGGATATCGAGACGGATACAATTCTTACAGCTCCTCAGGCTCTTGAATACGGCATGGTTGATGCTGTATTAGGAAAGCGCGAGTAGTGAAATTTATATCTGAGTTGAATTCATGTCTGAGCATTCATGCGATAAAAATGTGATGTGTTAGATAAAATTCAACACTACAATCTGTATTGCGCATCTCTGGTTTGTTAGACTAGAGATGCGTTTTTATTATCTTAGGAGTGCAATGAGCGAAGTTGTCAGCTATTACGACGATGTTCCACGCTGCAGTTTTTGTGGCAAGACAGAAGATCAAGTGCATAAACTTGTTACAGGATCTAATGTTGCCATTTGCGATGAATGTATTGAATTATGTGTTGACATAATCTCTGAAGATAGACTTACTCAAGCTGACCATGACAGCGTTAAACTCATCTCACCAAGTCGAATTACTTCTTTCCTAGACAACTATGTCGTAGGTCAAGCACATGCAAAAAGAACGCTTGCTGTAGCAGTGTACAACCACTATAAGCGAGTCAATATGCAGATAGTCGATGGTGCTAACAAGCTTTCTCATGCTATCAAGGCCTCTGATGATTTACTCGCTGAGGTAGAAATTTCAAAATCAAATGTCCTACTGCTCGGTCCAACAGGTACGGGTAAAACGTATCTCGCGCAAACTTTAGCTCGAATTATGAACGTACCATTTACCATTGTTGATGCAACAACTCTTACTGAGGCTGGCTATGTAGGCGATGACGTTGAAACTGTTCTTCAGCGGTTACTCAATGCGGCAGATGGAAATATTGAAAGAGCTGAACGAGGAATTATCTATATCGATGAAATCGATAAGATAGCGCGTAAATCGGGAGAAAATACCTCTATAACACGTGACGTGAGTGGGGAGGGAGTGCAGCAGGCTCTTCTTAAACTCATCGAAGGTACAAGAGCTACTGTGCCTCTTAAGGGCACCCGTAAACACGAAGAGCAAGAAATGGTGCAAATCGACACTCAAGGTATTCTTTTTATTTGTGCTGGAGCTTTTGTTGGATTGGAAGATATAGTTCGTAAACGACTAGGCAAGCATGCTTTAGGATTCGGCGCTGACTGGACAGTTAGTGAGATGAGTGACGAACAATTGCTTGAACATGTAACAGCACAAGATTTAGCAGATTTCGGCTTATTACCAGAATTCGTCGGTCGAATGCCTGTCGTAGCGTCTCTTAATTCGCTGAACGAAAATGATTTGATAGATATACTAACTAAACCGCGCAACGCATTGGTAAAGCAATATCAAAAGTTATTTGCTGCAGAAGGCACAGAACTAGTGTTTACTGATGAAGCTTTACATGCAATAGCTCATCTCGCATTAGAACGCGGAACGGGGGCACGAGGTTTGCGCTCTATTATGGAGAATATCTTGGAAGAGTCTATGTATGTTATTCCCGATCGAGATGACGTATTGCGCGTAGTTATAGATGAACAGGTGGTTCAGGGACATGATTCCGCGCAACTCGAACTACAATAGATGGTAATGAACTGAATTTATGGTTTATCTAACTCAAAGGAGAGAAAATGGAATTCGCTACAGTCGTTAATGAGCGTCATTCAGTGAGGGATTTTACTCAAGAAGAAATCCCAGTAGATGTGTTACGTCAAATTACTCAGTTGGCGCAGAAAACACCGACATGGGTTAACGAGCAGCCGGCAAAAGTGTATTTTGTAACCAAAGATGCTGCGTTAAGACTTCGGCATGAGTATGAAAAGCGAATTAATGATAACGAGCCGGCGCATAGCGATATAGAACCAATGCCTCGCGAGAAATGGCCAGAACGCAATCAGAACATAATGGGTCGATGGACCATCGAATTTAAGAAGCAATTTGAACCTGGACAGGTACATTTCAACCATGCCCAGAAAACGCTATTTAATGCTCCTGTATTCGCTTTTATTACTATCCCTAAGGGAATCTTTGACTGGGCTATTTTCGATGCTGGAGCATATAGCAATACATTAATGTTAGCAGCGAAAAGTCTTGGTGTGGATTCGATAGCCGCATATGCGACAGTTATCTATCCTGAAGTTGTCCGTACTATCGCAAATATTCCGGAGGACGAGCTTCTTGTTATCGGAATCGGCTTAGGATACGCTAGTAAAGATGATATTAATACCTTCGTTCCATCCAGAGCTAGCGTGGATGACGTTATGACGGTCGTGGAAAGTTAATGCTTTTTTCATGCATATGCCTAAAATCAAATAAGCTTCGAAGAGAGCGTGCAGGTAACGTGCAAACAAGTAGAGAGTGTGGTAATAACGCTAAAACACTTGCGACACGCCCTTGGCTTGCGCAACGATATAAACATCGCTACTATATATGTCTTGTGCACAGCACACAGCAACTACACAGTAGCTTACATTCCCCGTTAGCTCAGTTGGCAGAGCGTCTGACTGTTAATCAGAATGTCGCTGGTTCAAGTCCAGCACGGGGAGCAATCGCCGAGGTTAATACCTCGGCTTTTTTGTTTTCTTATGATGGCATGGATGCCCCAGCAGATTGATGGTGCGAGTACGGTTTTTCACATTTGTTCACAAGTCCTTTAAAAGTAGCTTGAACGGAGATACTTATGGAACGATAAATGCATGAGGACAATAAAGCATTCCTGCACTGTATGGGTAACGGTATTTATGATTATCCACACCGTTATCATCACGAATATACCGGCGTTTGCACTTGACCGTACGCCCATAGATTCACGTTGCATATCTCTGATGTCATGGCCCTTAGAAAATGTGCGGGTAATTCGGGAGTTCGATCCTCCGGGTAAACCATGGCTAGCAGGACATCGAGGAGTGGACCTTGACGCAGGCGAAGGAACTAAACTTTTAGCTCCTGCCGATGGGAAAATATTTTTTGCAGGAAAAGTTGCCGAAAAAGATGTTGTTGTGCTTATGCATGCGTATGGCATTCGTAGCACCTTTGAACCCGCAACTACACGTCTAGAAAAAGGGCAAAAAGTAGCGCGTGGACAGCAGTTTGCCACGCGCTCATCGGGGAAAAGTGACCATTGCTCAAACTCGTGTGTACATTGGGGGATTAAGCGGATTAGCATTCAGCACAGCGATAGCCGTGCTGCGCGTCGTCGCATCACGCATACTCAATATCTCAATCCATCACGAATGGTTAAAGCACGGCGAATTACAATCCAGCTTCCGCAGGAGTAATATAACCTGTATCAAGCAACGTCTTCTTCAAATTATCAGAATTAACTGCAAACAAAGGGGCAGTTACAGTGTTATTTTGTATATTTGGGACGGACTTTTCAAGCTGAGATGGAGAGGTCTTTTTCTCGCAAATCGCACGACTTAATGCGGCAATAGAGGACACAACACTATTTCGTTCTTCAGCGCTTGAAATCCAAATTTTTCCATTCACAATATCAGCTATGGCATCAATATAAGTACCAAAACCCGTTACTATAGGCCAGGTTAAAATCGTATGATTCGGCTGAGGATTGCGCTTTTTGTATGGAGTGCTTTGTGAATCTTGTGAATTACTATCAGTAGTATTCGTATCATCGGTAGAAGAATTATTTGGTTGTGGCACACGTTGTTTATGAACATCTACGTTGTCAGAGAGTTTCTTGATAATGCTATCTAATGTGACATCTGGATTCACCTGTGCACTTGATCCAGTAAAACCTAACTCCGTAAGAGCAGATACTGCTCCTTGAGCGATATAATCATTAAAAGCCAAGATTCCGTCAACATTAACAATCGCATTATTACTTGATTCATCTGAAGAAGTTAAACGCACTTTCAGCGCCGATGATATTGAATCAGCTGAATCATCAGGAACAGATACATTGCGCCAATCATCTTCTGTCGAGTTAGCATCAAGGAGACCAGAAGGACTAAAAGCGACGCCAGTTGTGTAATACGGTTTAAGAATCTTCCATGAGGCACTAAAAAGTTGCTGAGCAAATTGTGCGCCTACATTGAGAGGAATAATAATTTCAATTGCTTGTGGATTCTTAATAGTAGCCTTGTCAAGCTGTAATTTTCTGACCAGATTATCCGTTTGTATTCTTGCAATAGATTGAGCAGTAGCGAAAGAAATAAAATAGTTTTCGGAAAAATCTGGAACCTTATGCGACATGAGCACGACAGTAATTCCATTGTCTTGTGCATCCTTGAGAGCACTAGCAAGCTGCTTATGAAGACTCGTATATTCATCTTGCTGACTGTCAGAAAGATTATCGAATTCAAGCTCATCGTTGTTGAGCGTATTTTGTGTAACAGTATCACCGAAACGTTGAGCTATAGCGGTTGCATACGAAGTTTTAATTGGCTGATGCGGTGCGAAAATGAGCGTATGAGGGTGCTTATCTTTTTCTGCCTTATATGTATTTGTTATTCTTTTAATTTGATTAATCTGAGCGGAAAGATCAGAATAATGTGATTCAGAAATTTGAGAATCTACAAAGCCGTGAGTTTTTAATGATTTCACAAGTGAAGATCGGATGCTTTCCCAGTTATTTAGGGGTAAATTCGAACTCATCGCAGAATTACCAGTAGGTGTAACGATATCGACAGTTCCAGTGAGGGAAGAAGCTTGAGAATTACTTGATGCTGTACGAGGGCTGCATGACGCACATGTACACAGTGCAAGTGCCATTACACAGGCTGGAATCCACCGAGATAAAATTCGCTGTAAAAAAATCTTCAAAGAAATTTTGCCTACTTTGAAATGCACGTCAATTCCCTCCAAAAGTTATCGCATTAGTATCTCATAGTGTGATGAGTAATTACATAGAATATTACCGCAAGTGCTCTAAGAATAATGTAGCGTCGGCTAAATGAGACACAGGAAGCGAAATGAAACGAATAATCTATTGCGATTCTAGTTGGTAATTTTGCGCCTGTAACAGGTGATTGTGCGTACGTCATATGCGCGGTTTAATCTTATAAACATGACACAGGAAATTGAAATCGGTATGGGTAAGTCAGGTCGCATGTGTTATGCGCTCGATGATGTTGCAATCGTGCCTTCTCGACGTACTCGTGACCCACAAGATGTTGATACAACGTGGCAAGTCGATGCGTATCAGTTTGGAATTCCAGTTATTGGAGCACCAATGGATTCCTCAATGAGTCCTGATACTGTTATCGAGCTTGGAAAGCTAGGTGGTCTTGGTGTACTTGACCTAGAGGGCTTATGGACGCGATATGAAGATCCAACTCCTCAGCTACGTATGATTGCTCAAGCTCGCGATGATGAAGCCACTGTCTTACTACAGAAGCTTTATGCTGAACCGATTAAGCCAGAGCTTATTACTGCACGTATTAAGCAAATTCGTGATGCTGGTGTCACTGTTGCTGGAGCCTTAACTCCTCAACGTACGCAGGAATTCTATTCGACAGTTGTTGATGCTGGTGTCGATTTATTCGTAATTCGTGGAACTGCTGTTTCTGCTGAGCATATTTCTCAATCACATGAACCATTGAATTTAAAGAAATTTATCTACGAATTAGATGTTCCAGTCATTGTAGGTGGCG
The DNA here is from genome assembly GCF_004332295.1 of Alloscardovia theropitheci. Lineage (GTDB taxonomy): Bacteria > Actinomycetota > Actinomycetes > Actinomycetales > Bifidobacteriaceae > Alloscardovia > Alloscardovia theropitheci. The sequence goes on along the minus strand of NZ_RXLP01000004.1, from coordinate 100,540 downwards.
CTGGAACGTATCGTGCTGCCATGCACCTTATGCGAACCGGTGCTGCAGGTGTACTTGTAGGTGCAGGTGGATCGGCTGTATCTTCCTCTCGTACAATCTTGGGCATGCACGTTCCTATGGCTACAGCAATCGCGGATATCGCAGCTGCTCGAAAAGACTATATGGAAGAGTCTGATGGACGTTATGTTCCTGTGATAGTCGATGGTGGATTGGGAACCACGGGTAACTTTGTCAAGTCATTCGCTATGGGAGCTGACGCTGTGATGATGGGTAGCGCTTTGGCGCGCGCATACGAGGCTCCAGGACAGGGGACACATTGGGGACGTGAAGCTACTCATAAGAGTTTGCCACGTGGACGTCGAGTATCTCTTGAACAAGTAGGAACTATGGAACAGATTCTGACTGGTCCTAGCACCCGCGCTGACGGTTCAATGAATTATATCGGCGCTCTTAAGCGGGCTATGGCATCAACTGGATATACGAACTTGCGTCATTTCCAGGACTGCCCAGTTATTGCAACACCATACGGAGCATAATTTTCTAATACAATTGTTTACGATGATTTTTAGAAAATAATGTGACGATATCGTCCAGTTATATGAAAACCTGCAGTATACTAAGACATACTGCAGGTTTTCTTGTAGCGAGCGCTTTCCATCGCTCAATTGTAAGAGGGTGATAGTGAAGGAACACTATCATGATTGATAATAGCGAGCTTACTTTTGACACGTATTATCACATAGGAACTAAAAAAGAAAATATAAAATTTCATATTGCCCAATGTGTCAATGGTGACATCGACAAGCAAACATGTATTAAATTAGCGTATAGCTCATGCAACATGGCATGTCTTGCTATCGATGTTGTACGAGGCAGACTCGGATTTAATATGCTCAATTCATTGGCGCATCCGAAAGTCATCAGCCGTCTTAACTCTCTATCTGTGCTTTTGTGCGAAGAAAACGGCAGTTCACAGATTGTATGGGCGGATCGAGCGTGCAAACATTTACCGATAATAATTCGAACATTCAATGGTTTTGCCGTTTCACCCGTCAGATTTAACGCGAATGTGGGACTTATGCTCGCAGGGAAACCGTGTTGGGCATACGTCGTTTTTCGCTTTAATGGTCGAAAATGGGTATGCACGAGTTGTGATTTCTGGTGAATTTCACGCGTGTACGCCGTATACGATTAGCGAAATTTAACATGATGCCTCGTGTCTATATCACACCTAGGCGCTTAGCTAATTAGTTACATTGTTAGGCGTGCACAATATACTTAAAGTATGTTACGCGAATATTCAACGGATATTATTTATTCAACAACTGATGATGATACAGTCTTCAAGCTCCTCAAGGATCGTGCCACCCGTGAACCTGAAAGTGTAATTGCTCAGGCTTTACGAGTACCACGTCGTCAGTGGACAGACATTACAGCTGCTCAGATGCTTTCTACAGTCCGTGAAGTTGCGAAAGGGCTTATTGCAATGGGAGTAGATAAGGGCGATACTGTTCTTATCTATGCACCAACCTCATATGAATGGGGAGTTATCGATTTTGCGTGTGCAGCTATCGGCGCTATCTCAGTTCCTGTATACGACACTGATTCGCCTAAGCAAGTTGCTCAAATTGTGTCTGCAACCTCTCCTGTAGTTGCTTTTGCAGGTGGAGAAGAACGTTCTCTCGTCCTTGAGGGGCTTCGTCAGTCTGATGATAATTCTGTTGAATATTCATTTAATATTCAGACAAATGGATTAAAAGCAGTTGCTGACTGGGGAAAAGATATTTCGGATGAGACATTGGATGCAGCTATTGACAATGTGACAGCTGACGATCCATTAACTATTATCTTTACTTCAGGCTCAACGGGCAAACCAAAAGGCGCGCTTATCTCAAACCGTAACTTCGTTCATACAGCAAAGAACGGCTGGGAAGTTCTACCAAATATGCTTGCAGCTAATCCGACAAGACTTCTTATGTTCTTGCCATTGGCACATGCATTTGCACGTTACATACAGTACTGCGCTGTAGGCGCACACGGTATTATCGGATATTTGTCCGATACAAAGCATTTGCTCGCAGATCTTCGAGGCTTTAAACCATCGTATATGCTTGCTGTTCCTCGTGTATATGAAAAAGTTTATAATGCCGCTTCTCAGAAGGCTGGAAATGGGATTAAAGGTCGTATCTTTGCTTCAGCATTCAAACATTTTGTTAAATGGAGCAAGGATGAGCAAGATGGTAAGAAGCATAGCTGGAGTGAGAAGCTTCAACATAATTTCTTCATGAGCGCCGTGGGCTCATCAATTCATTCTGCTATGGGTAACGGTATGAAATTCATGGCATGCGGTGGCGCGCCAATGAACGAAGACTTGGCTCATTTCTTCAATGGAATCGATGATTTGACGTTTATCCAAGGATATGGTTTGACAGAAACTGCTGCGCCATGCGTTGTGAACTTTGAAGCCATGAATCGAGTGGGCTCAGTCGGACGTATCGCTCCAGGGTTTAGCGTTCGTTTAACTGACGAAGATGATGAACTAGAAATTAAGGGACCAAGTGTGTTCTTGGGATACTACAATAATCCAGAACAAACTAAAGAAGTTTTCGACGATGGCTGGTTCCGCACTGGTGATTTAGCAGCGATTGACGATGATGGGTATATCTATATTACAGGGCGTAAGAAAGATCTCATTATTACTGCGGGAGGTAAGAACGTATCACCTGCGCCGCTCGAAGATGTTATCTCGACATGCCCGATTGTCTCACACGCTATTGTTGTCGGTGATAATAAGCCTTTCATTGGTGCTCTTATCACACTTGAACCAGAGATGTTGCGTCAGTGGTTAGAAGGTCGTGGCCTCGACTCCGAGATGACCCCACTTGAGGCAGCAGAAAATGAAGCTGTCCGTGCTTTCATCCAAGAGTATATTGATCGCGCTAATGCATCTGTTTCGCGTGCTGAATCAGTACGTAAATTCGTTGTATTACCTGCTGAATTTACGCAAGAAGCTGGTACTTTGACTCCAAGTATGAAGATTGTCCGTGCGCGTATTATCGATCAGTACCGCGAAGTTATTGATAAAGTTTTGTACGCTCCGAAGCCAACTGGTATGTCAGATGCAGCTACTGCAAAAATTATGATGGCAGCAGAGCAAGCAGCTCTTCAGCTTAACAAGCAAATGCAACCAACAGTCAAAGCCGCACGTGAGCATCTCGAACCTATGTACAACAAAGCAGTCGAAAATGTTAAACGTAGCTTGGTAGATGCTCAAAATAGTGTTCTTAATGCTGAAAAGGCGTCCGAGAAGAACGCTGAAAAGAATTCTCGTAATGAAGAATCAGAGGAACATACCGAAAAGAATTAAATGAAGTGGTATTTGCGAGATATTCGCGCACTAAACGATAATAAGGAGAACTAAATATGGCATTACGCGATATTCGTGTAGTACCTGATCCAGTTTTACGCACAGCCTGTGATGAAATTACAGAGATTACTCCAGCAGTGGAACGTCTAGTACAAGATTTACTAGATACGGTCAATGACCCTGGTCGAGCTGGACTTTCTGCAAATCAAATTGGAGTTAGCTTGCGTGCATTTTCGTATAACATCGACGGGGAAGTAGGATATATTCTCAATCCTGTTTTAGTTGAACAATCCGGCGAGCAATACGGCGATGAGGGTTGTTTATCAGTTCCCGGACTATGGTATAAAACACGTCGAAGCGATTATGCGAAGGTAGAAGGTATTAATCTTCAAGGTGAACGGATTATTCTAGAAGGCACTGGTCTTATGGGGCGTATGCTTCAGCATGAATGTGATCACCTAGATGGACATGTTTATCTCGATCGTTTGGAAAAAGAAGAGAGGCGCGAAGCCTTGAGATATATGCGTGCACATCAGTCTTAAGATTGAACGTGTAAATATCGTTCTTTACCATGGTCATATATGGCATTATTGTATGCGGGTTCTTGTATATTAGAACCCGCATATCGCTTTTTCAAGGAGTATATTCGCACGAATACTTCGTGAAGTTTTGTTGTCTATTGATATGTAAAACGCGCTATGTGTGCGACAATTCGTGTCGGTCGATGGTACGTACTTATGTACAACCGTTGCATACGAATTTGCATAGCCAGGCAAGAACCGACAGAAAGGTATATCATGGCAGAAATTACCATGAGCCAGATGCTCAAGGCTGGCGTTCATTTTGGTCATCAGACCCGTCGTTGGAACCCAAAGATGAAGCAATACATCTTGATGGAACGCAACGGCATTCACATCATTAACTTGTTCAAGTCTCTTGATCTTATTGATCAAGCATATGACTTCATCAAGCAGACTGTAGCACATAACGGTACTGTACTTTTCGTAGGTACCAAGAAGCAGGCTGCACAGGCAATCTCTTCTGAAGCTTCCCGAGTTAACATGCCATACGTTTCTGAACGTTGGTTGGGTGGTATGCTTACCAACTTCCAAACAGTTTCTAAGCGTGTAGTGCGTATGAAGGAACTCGAAGAGATGGACTTCGATGATGTACGTGCGAGCGGCTTGACCAAGAAGGAACTTCTTCTTCTTGAGCGCGAAAAGGAAAAGCTTGTAAAGCAGCTTGGCGGTATCCGCAATATGGATCGTACTCCATCTGCAATGTTTGTTGTAGACATTAACAAGGAAGCTCTTGCAGTAGAAGAAGCTCACAAGTTGGGAATTCCTGTAGTAGCTCTTGTTGATACTAATAGCGATCCAGACTTGGTTGATTACCCAATCCCAGCAAATGACGACGCAATTCGCGCAATCGAACTTCTTACTGCTTTGATGGCAGATGCTGTTGCAGACGGTTTGCTTGCTCGTGGTGGCAAGGGGGCTGCAGCTGCTGCAGATCAGCCACTTGCAGAGTGGGAAACCGAACTCTTGAAGGCAGACGCTCCAGCAGAAGTAGAAGAAACTGTTGTCGTTGAGGAAGAACCAGCTAAGTAATTAGCGATTCCACGTTTTTAGGAGAATAAAATGGCACAGATTACTGCTGCTCTTATTAAGGAAGTACGCGAGGCTACCGGCGCAGGCATGATGGATGTTAAGAAGGCTTTGACTGAAGCTGAAGGTGACATCGCACGCGCAAAGGAAATCATTCGTGCTAGTGGTATTAAGGCTGCTGGTGCACGTGAAGGTCGCGCTGCTGAAGAAGGTCTTATTGCATCTACCGTTGCTGATACTGCTGAAGGTCAGACAGGTTATGCAGTTGAGCTTAATTCTGAGACCGACTTCGTTGCTAAGACGGATGCTTTCGTTGAGCTTGGTGACAAGGTTGTAGCTGCTGTTGTTGCAGCTGACGCTAAGGATGTAGATGCAGTTCTTGCTGCAGCAACTGCAGAAGATACTGTTAAGGACACCATCGACGAGGCTGGCGCACTCTTCCACGAGCACGTTAAGCTTGGCAAGGTAACTACAGTAAGCGGTCCTCGCGTTGAGATTTATGCTCACCGTAAGTCCGTTGAACTTCCACCTTCCATTGTTGCTATGGTTGCAACTGATGAAGCTGGAGCAGAGGTGGCTCATGATGTAGCATTGCAGATTTCTGCAATGTCTCCAAAGTGGCTCACCCGCGAAGATGTTCCTGCAGACGTAGTTGCATCTGAAGAACGCGTAGCTACCGAGAAGTCTCTTGCAGAAGGAAAGCCAGAAGCAATCGTTCCTAAGATTGTTGCTGGTCGTATGAATGCTTTCTACAAGGAAGTTGTTCTTGTAGAGCAGGCGTTTGTTAAGGATCCATCCAAGACTATTGGCGATCTCCTGAAGCAGGTTGGCGGTCAGGTACTTGCATACACTCGTATCGAGGTTGGCAAGAATTCTGACGCTGAGTAGTTTTACTTAGGTCGCTCTGCTTTATAGTGGTGCTACTAACAAAGTAAAATCAAAGCTGAAGCATATCACGGCACATAGTTGGATGTAAATTTAAGATTATAGCCATCAATCGCTATGATATTGCTTAAACTTTCACAGGGTAGATATACATCGTATATCTACCCTCTTTCGTGTAAAGATTTCCATCGAAATGGAACACTGATACTTTATAAGATAAACAGTTGACGACCCGAGGTCTTGGGCATTGTATGGTCAAAAAGGTAAACTTAAAGCAATTTGTAGCCTGACGAAAGGAACGTCATAGTGAGTGCACAGCGTCGCGTTTTGTTGAAGCTTTCGGGTGAAGCCTTTGGTGGGGGCTCTATCGGAATAGATACACAAGTTATCCGTCGCATATCGCAAGAGATTCATGCCGCTGTAAATCAAGGTGTACAGGTTGGTATCGTTGTTGGTGGGGGTAATTTCTTCCGTGGTGCACAACTAAGCCAAGCAGGTCTCGAAAGAAGTCGTGCAGACTATATGGGTATGCTTGGAACGGTTATGAATTGCTTAGCATTACAGGACTTCCTTGAACAAGAAGGACAGCCTACACGAGTGCAAACAGCAATCACAATGGGACAGGTAGCAGAACCATATATTCCATTAAAAGCAATTCGACACATGGAAAAAGGCCGAGTGGTTATTTTTGGCGCTGGAGCTGGTATGCCATATTTCTCTACTGACACTGTGTCTATTCAGCGTGCTCTTGAAATCGGCTGTGAAGAAGTTCTTATGGGGAAGAACGGCGTTGATGGCGTATATACTGCCGATCCTCGTAAAGACGAAAATGCTACATTACTTGAAAGGGTTTCCTATAAGCGTGCTCTTGTCGATAATTTGGCTGTAATGGATGCTTCCGCACTTTCCATGGCACGTGATAACAACATGCATATCCGAGTATTTGGACTCGAAGGTGCTGGTAATGTAACAGCTGCAATTATTGGTGAAAAATTGGGTACATTAGTATCTAACGAAGACTAAATAAGTAAAAAATTCATAGAGGATTTATTAGACATTAATAATCCACTTATACAGGAGAAATAATGGCAACAGTAATTGATCAAGCTCGAGAGCAAATGAAGAAAACTGTGGAATCCACACAGGAAAACTTCTCTGGAATTCGTACCGGACGTGCAAATCCAGGTTTCTTGAATTCCATCGTAGTTGATTACTACGGATCTCCAACACCATTGAAGTCATTGGCAACTATTGGCGTTCCAGATGCGCGTACTTTGGCAGTAACACCATTTGATGCATCTCAAGCTAATGCAGTGGAAAAGGCTATCCGTGACTCTGATTTGGGTGTGAACCCTCGTCGTGATGGTAATGTCATTCACATCACTATGCCTGAGCTTACAGAAGAGCGTCGTAAAGACTACGTTAAGATTGCTCGTACCAAGGCAGAAGATGGAAAGGTCGCTGTGCGCAATATCCGCCGCAAGACTAAAGAAGGTATTGACGCTTCCATCAAGGACGGAGAATACGGTGAGGATGAAGGCAAGCGTCTACTCAAGGAATTAGATGACTTGACGAAGAAGATTTCTGATGAAATCGATTCCATGCTTGCATCAAAGGAAAAAGAAATTCTTTCTGTCTGATTCTAACTTTCTGAGTTCTGGAATTTTAGAATCTGCATTCTTAGAATATTAATACGATTACAACTTTATGTAGGGAGGGCACCTATGGAAGACAGCTCATTGTGGACACATATTAGTCAACGTATGGACGCGATTAATAAGCGAACAGGACGCAATATGGTTCAGGCTGTGCTCACAGGTGCTCTTCTTGTATTTATAGTTGTAGCAAGCCTTATCTTTAACACGCAAATTTTCCTCTGGCTTATAATTGCTTTTGTTTGTGTCGCGTTATGGGAACTGCGTGTTGATTTTGCGACGATTGGTATTCGTATTCCTATCGTTGCATTGTGGATTATGACTGTCGCTACATTCCTTGCGATTTATTATGTACCAGTTCGTTCATCTCATTCGGTTGTCGCGGCAATTGGCGTAGTTCTTACTGCAGCAGTTGTTGCTCTTGTCTCCACTATTCGTCGTTCTAATCATGAAAGAGTCGAGCGCGCAGTAAAAAAGAAATTGAACAAATCAGTTTCCGGTAATGCATCGGATAAAGTAGATTTCGATGTTCACCAAGAATCTGAGCCATTGAGACTTACACACGTAGGTGCATCATTATTAGCAGTATTTTATGTTACATGTTTAGCTAGCTTCATTGTTCTGCCTCTGACAAGATCACACCCGGTCGCGTTTGAATTTATGATTATTTTTCTTCCATCGCTTGGAGATATCGGCGGGTTAATTTTTGGTGCTGCATTTGGTAAACACAAGTTATCTCCCCGTATTTCTCCAAAGAAGAGCGTAGAAGGATTACTCGGATCCATTCTGTTTTCAGTAATTGGTGTAATTGCAATTGGCTGGTTTACATATGATGTTAATCATTTTATCCAGCATGCTTTTGTTCTGGTTCTAATGGGCATCTGTGTTGGCATAGTAGGTCTCTTTGGTGATTTGTGTGCTTCAATGCTTAAACGTGATATGGGTCTCAAAGATATGGGGCATATACTCGCAGGACACGGCGGTGTTCTTGACCGCGTAGATTCGATTTTGATGTGTGCACCTGTTATATGTATGTTTGTGATGGCTTTTGGACTCTAGTAGCCGAAAGATATGAGTATTAAACAATAAATTCGATAATTTGACACGTAACGCATTGTATGTTGAGTGTTGAGTCTCTGTATTAGTACTGTGCTATACAGTGGCATACTAAATACTTCTTGAACAGAAAGGCAACGAGCTATGGTATCTACTCATCACGAGGAACCAGAAAGCGGTATTACTGAAGGCGGTACGCAAGGCGCATTCCGCGATGTACTATCCACAAAGCATGCTCGTCGTGGTAAAGCACCACTACATTTCGTAGATATGGATGATCAAGAACGCAAGGAACTGGCAAAAGAACTTGGCATGCCGGCTTTTCGCGTTAAACAATTAGCACAGCACTATTTTGCACATTGGGATACTAATGTGAGCGGTTATTCTGATTTCCCAAGCAAATTTGCTGATATTGCCCAAGAGAAGTTTTTCCCAACTCTCATCGAACCAATTCTCGAACAAGAAGCAGATAACGGCGAAACAATTAAAACGCTTTGGCGATTGTTCGACGATTCACGTATCGAATCTGTTTTGATGAAGTATCCAACACGAACGACATTATGTATTTCCAGCCAAGTTGGATGTGGCATGGATTGCCCATTTTGTGCGACCGGTCGTTTAGGACTGACACGAAACATGTCTGCTGGTGAAATACTAGAACAGGTGCGTATCGCGGCTTTACAATGTGAAACAGGGCGTTTGCCAGGAGGGCCTACACGTTTAAGCAATATAGTTTTCATGGGCATGGGTGAAGCCCTTGGAAATTACAAAGCAATGATGAAAGCTATCAGACAAATCAGTGCATTGCCTCCAGAAGGATTCGGAATTTCGGCTCGCAATATTACACTCTCGACGGTTGGAGTAGTTCCGGGAATACGCAAACTTATCAACGAGCATATCCCTATTCGCTTAGCTGTATCATTACATGCCCCAAGCGATAAACTCCGCGATGAACTCGTACCGATGAATCGTCGTTTTAACACGACCCAAGTACTTGATGCTGCTCATGATTATTATTTGAGCTCAAAACGTCGTGTCAGTATTGAGTATGCGTTGATGAAAGGTATTAATGACCAGGCTGAACATGCGCAGCTGCTGGCAAAGCGCTTAAACCATTACGGGGATGATTGGGTACATGTTAACCCGATACCGCTTAACCCGATTGAAGGTTCTCCTTGGACTGCATCTAAGCCCGAAGATGAGCAACGGTTCATCGAGATTTTGCGAAATGCTGGAATTTCTGCGACCCTTCGCGATACGCGCGGTAGCGATATAGATGGTGCATGCGGACAATTAGCAGCAAAAGAATTAGCAGAAAATCTTGTACAACGATCATAAAATCATAGAAGATTAGTGGTAATAAGATTATGAGTATCGAATGCATAATCTTATTACCATAAAGTAATGAGGAGGTACTATGAATTTGGCGTATATTCCGTCACCGTCGATTTCTAGCTTTAATTTAGGTCCGTTAACAATTCGTTTTTATGCTTTAGCGATACTCGTCGGGATCTGTGTCGCAGTATATACGACAAGTCTACGATGGAAACGAGTAGGCGGTACGTTTGACCAAATTCTTGATGTAACTATAGTTGCTGTTCCTACTGGAATAATTGGCGCGCGTTTGTATCACGTCATTACTACGCCAGAACTATATTTCGGTCCTAGTGGAAACTTCGGCGACATTTTCCGTATCTGGAATGGTGGTCTGGGAATCTGGGGTGCTGTAACCGTTGGGGCACTTGCTGTATGGGGATGGTGCCGTTATAAGAAGTATCCTATCGCCTTACTCCTTGACGCAGTTGCTCCAGGACTTCTTATTGCTCAAGGAATCGGTCGTCTTGGAAATTGGTTCAATCAGGAACTTTATGGTTCTCCAACCACATTGCCATGGGGATTGCGACTTAATGATAATGCATCAGCAATTGGGGCGTCCGAAGCATGCTATGACGGTTCTTCATGCCCGTCGGGTGTACTTTATCATCCGACTTTCTTGTATGAAATGATCTGGAACTTCATCGGTGCAGCGTTGCTCATCGTACTTGGCAAGATTATTATTAAAAGATTTAAAGCTGGGACAATTTTTGTTTTGTATGTGATGTGGTATACAGCTGGCCGAGCTTGGATTGAAATGTTACGCATTGATCGCGCACATGAAATTCTGGGTCTTCGTGTAAATGTCTGGGTATCTTTACTAGTTTTCATGCTTGCGGTGGTAGCATTCGTATTAGTCCAGCGTATGAGCGAATCGACCGCTGAGTTAAGTGACCATTTGACTCACGTAAGTGCTCTCGAAGCACAGGTTACAGAGGGAACGATGACCTCTCATCAGCTCAGAGTTGTGCTCAATGAGGAAGAATCTCAAGAACGAGAAACTGTAAAGAAGCAGCGTTCACAAGCAAAGCATGCTCAGAAGGAACAGCAAGAGTCTGAAAAAGCCCTGTATGAGGAAGCTAAGCGACTTGTGACAAAGGCTCGCAGGGAGCAAACGGTGAATGCTGAATCAGATGGTGCAGTTGATACAGACGAGAAGGATGACAAGACATCTAACGAGTAGTATCGTAGGAATTTAAAGTTCTCATGAAATTGATATTATTGCCGACTGAAAATCAATTCAGTCGGCAATAAAGTTTAATATGATGTACTATGACTATTCAAATTGCACCAAGTATTTTATCTGCGGATTTCGTTAATCTTGAACGCGAGCTCAAAGCCATCTCGACGGCTGATTTAGTTCATGTAGATGTTATGGACCATCATTTCGTTCCAAACTTGACTTTAGGGGAGCCAATCGTCAAGCGAATTTGTGAAGTAAGTCCTATTCCAGTAGACGCGCACTTAATGATTGAAGATCCTGACCGTTGGGCTCCTGAATTTGCAAAGGCCGGCGCTGACTCTGTTACATTCCACATGGGAGCAGCTCATGCACCTGTGCGCTTAGCACGCCAGCTCCATGATATGGGTACTCGTGCATGCTTTGCTGTACGTCCAGCTGAGCCAGTTGAACCAATTTTTGATATCTTGGACGAATTCTACATGATTCTCATCATGACGGTAGAGCCTGGATTTGGAGGACAGAAGTTCCTTGATAACCAGATGAATAAGGTTCGTCGTCTTCGCGATGAAATTACTCGTCGTGGTTTGAAAACTAAGATTCAAGTTGATGGGGGAGTAAGCCCATCAACTGCAGCTATTGTAGCTGCAGCAGGTGCTGACGTATTGGTAGCTGGTTCTGCTGTTTATGGAGCTGACGATCCAGCACAAGCAATTGCATCCATTCGTCAAGAAGCTGAGAAGGCTTTCAGAGCATAGTTTTTTCAATTCCCATGTATGGATAGTGCTTATGAATATGCATAAGTAGTGTTCATATATGGGAATTTATTATTGAGTTACGGACACATTTATAAGATACAAGAGCAACTTTTAAATAAAATTGGCTAATCTGACGACATATTCTTGTCTAATGTATCCATTTGTAGAGGTTGAACGTACAATAGAGTGTAATGGACGAACAAATTACTGAGGAAGATGAATTAACGCTTAAACTCAAGCCGAGTAACAAGATTATTACTTGGCCAAATTTTGTGAGCTTAATACGGCTTCTTACGATTCCAGTTATCGCATTACTTATTGATAAAGGACACCTATTTGCTGGTCTTGTAGTTCTTGCGATATCAGCACTTTCTGATGCTCTCGATGGTTATTTAGCTCGTACGCTTAATCAAATAACAAAGCTTGGGCAAATTCTTGATCCACTAGCTGACAGACTTTTAATAGTTTTTTCAATTTTAGCTCTTGGATTTGCGAATATTATTCCATGGTGGTTTATTATCGTTGTCGCTTCTCGTGAAGCTGTTCTTGCGGTTCTCGTTTTTATCCTTGCTCAGTATGATTATGGTCCTTTACCTGTTCATTTTGTAGGGAAAACTGCTACTGCAATGATTATGTGTGATGTACCGATTCTCATGATTTCTAGGATGGGCACGTCGCCACTATTTCAAGTAATTGGGCATATTGGCATTGCTATGGCAGTGTGGGGCATTGCGCTGTATTGGGTAGCTGGACTAATTTATATTCGTCAAGGAGTCCGTCTTATTCGGCACGAGATTAAGAATCAACATTCAGCTCTTTCTCAGGGAGATAAAGCGACGAACTCTGTACAAGCAGCCCAGCTAGAAAACAGGCGAGGGACTGACAAATGACAGAAGAATCCTCACATACTTCAACTGCTCCGCATATTATTCCTCCGGCATCGGAAGAATCGCCTACACGTGTGCGTTCCGCATTTTCGTCAGGGGCTACTAAGCTTGGACGCCACCGTATTGATTCGCCTCATCGTTCTGTTACAGATGACAAGCAGAGAGAAAGTTCGAAGCGATATCGTACTCGTAGTTCCTCTCAGCTTCTTGAAGACCTCATGCAGCATCCTTTGGATCCGATGTTCGAAGATGCCACATTGACAGCTCATACGATTACTCCTGTACGACGCTATATAACGCAGTTTTTCTCATTTCTGATTTGTGTAGCTGTAGGAATAGCAGGGACTCAAGTAGTGCGAAACCTACAAGGAGATTCTCGAGAAAAAGTACGTACGGAGCTTGCATCGCAAGTTACAAGTGCTACGCAAGATGCACAGCGTTTGGAAAATAGTGTTAGGCAACAGCGTTCAGAACTATCGCGGCTTACACGGCAATCGCAAAGTGAAGCGGAAACTGTTGAGAAATTGCAAAATACAAATATCACTACAGCACAAAGTGCTGTAGTCGGAGACGGATTAGTAGTGACATTGACGGATTCAGTCTCCGCGAATGATTCTTCGCCCCAAGGACGAGTAACTGATGGTCAAAATAACACCAAAGTTACGGATAATCAATTGCAATATATCATTTCACTGTTATGGGCTGGCGGTGCTGAAGCCATAAGCGTTAACGATTTACGCTTGGGGCCACAAACATCTGTTCGAGCAGCAGGAGATACTATTCTTATAGGAGTTACGGGGATTCAAAGCCCTTATACTATACAAGCTATAGGAGATGCAAGCCAGATGGAATCTGCCAGCCGAGCACGAGGACGTACGGAACAAATGCTGCGTTCTGCAGGCATAGGTATTACTTTTGCACATAGAGGTGGACTTCAGTTGCCGGCTGCGAGTACATTAGTAAATGATTATGCACGAAAGGAAAAAGAATAATGGCAGCAGTTCTAGGCATTATTGTTGGTGTCGTTATCGGGCTTTTTGTGCATACTGATATCCCAGTATGGCTACAACCGTATCTTCCTATTATGGTAGTTGCAGCGCTTGATGCACTTCTCGGAGCAGCGCGTGCATTCTTTGAACGAAACTTTTCTGATCGTGTTTTCGTCATTTCCTTCTTATCGAATGTCGTCATTGCAGTTTTACTCGTGTATATTGGCACTTTACTTGGCGTAAGCTCGCAACTTACCACAGCAGTAATCGTGGTTTTGGGAATTCGTATTTTCTCGAATGTTTCTGCTATCCGTCGTTTTATTTTTAGTTCTTAAGAGGAAACGATGGTTAGAAAAAAGCTACAACGTATACGAAAAGAATCTGAATCTTCAATTAAGAACAGTAAAGTTACGTCTGAAGAAGTAGCAATTAAGCATACCGTTGCAGATGATACTCAGACAGGTATTTTCCCACAAATTACCCCTGAACGTATTAGTCAAAGAGCAGATCGTGCGATTCATACGTGGAGCGATTTTGTTCAGACTTTGCGACATAGCAGGCATACAAAGAGTTTTATAAGCTCAATAGTTCTGGTTATTCTTGGAGCGTTACTGGGGTATGGATTCATGGCTCAACAGCGTATTACAGACACTTCGTATGCAGCACTAAGTGAATCTGAATTAGTAACCCTCCTTGATGAAACAAATAATCAAATTTCCCGATTGGAAACGCAACGCTCACAGCTGAATCAGCAGCTATCGTCTATCCAGACTGCAGCTGATAAGCAACAGGAAATCGAACGCGTAGCTCAAGAAAATCGGGATGCGAACGATATTATAAGCGGGCGTGTGCCTGCATATGGTCAGGGTGTAGAGATAACAATTTCACAGGGCTCGAAGCGCGATATTTCAGCAGCAATTCTGTTTACACTAATTGAAGAGTTGCGCAATGCAGGTGCTGAGGTCATACAAATTGGCGATGTCCGTGTTATTACATCAACGTATGTCATTGATACATCTTCAGGATTAATGAGTGACGGAAAATATCTCGAATCTCCATATCTTATTAAGGCTATTGGCGATAAATCTAATCTTCAAAATGCTGTAGACATCAGTGGAGGAGTGGGGTCATCATTGCGCGTTAATTATGGAGCTCGCGTGAGCGTGAGACAAAGTAATGATGTGGAAATTACTGCAGTAGCAAACACCTTTGAATATAAGTACACACAGACAGTAGAATAAAAGTATGGAAATTTCAATACCAACCGCAGGAGAGACAACAATTATTGGTATGCCAGCCGTTACCGTTCCTATTACGGCAACTGGTGAGAGGCCACTTACTCAGGAAGATATCGATACAATAGCACATATTGGTGATCAAGCAGCTTTGCTTATTGCCACACGTGGTGCAAATGGTGCTCGATATCTCCTTGACGCTGACTTAATAACTGCTGGACGAGATTCAAAGAGTGATATTTTGCTCGACGATAATACTGTTTCTCGTGAACATACGATTTTTAAACGTGTTGACGGTATTTTCCATGTTGTTGATGCTGGTAGCCTTAATGGCACTTATGTAAACCGAGAACGTGTTGATGACGTAGTTCTTAAGAGCGGAGATGAAATAATAATCGGCCGGTTCCGCTTTGTTTTCTTTACTAAGTCAGCTATTTCTGCATAATTGCGCCACGCTATACTGATGTAAAATGTGCTAGTGACAAAATCGACACAATTCACCTCCTAAAATAACTAATAGATTAAGTCAGAAGGTGAGAGAATGTCTGGAGATATGGAACGTCCGCAGCTGAGCCTGCATGTTCGTTTAGCGGATCGTAGCGATTTAGGTAGCGATAATGCTATTCAAGGAGAGCTTTTCGAATTTGACTCCGACTATAGCGAAGTAGGATATAGGGGAGTTGTAGCATCGAAAGTAGCTGGAATAACCTATCGTCAGCTCGATTACTGGGCACGCAAGCATATAGTAGAGCCGAGTATTACTCCATCTTCAGGTTCTGGTTCACGTCGTCTATATTCTTTTAAAGACATCGTTATTTTAGCTGTCGCTAAAAAGCTTTTGGATACAGGCGTGAATTTGAATAATGTCACTGTAGCTTTAAGCTTCTTGTTGCAGCGTAGCACACGCTCATTGGAAGATATTATTATCCTTTCCGACGGTATTAATATTTATGAATGTACAAGCGAACGTGAGATGCTTGATTTAATGAAAAATGGTTGCGCTGTTTATGGTCTTTCTGTCGGCGTGATTTGGCATAAAATTTCTGAAGCGCTGAAAAACGAAGAATCTTCTGAGAGCAATTCTGAGAAATCGCAAATTCAATCGACTGTATACAATATTGATGAACTTGCAGAGCGTCGTATGAAGAGAAAGCTGGAATTGCAAAGACGAGCAATGAATCAAGCTCAGATAATTTAGTATCTATAAAGTAGAGTATGAGTTTGTAAATAATAAAATATCCGGTGTATATGAAGATCATACACCGGATATTTTTATACTACATCAAATCTGACATAACGTACATTATCGGCTAACTGTATATTATCGAATAATATGACGTCTAATCCATTTTTGCGAATACATCGTTCACTGTATCAAGTAAATCATCAACTGTTTGCGCAATAGCATCACAGTTATGCTCTTCAAATTCACCTGGAGCTGCATAACCCCAACCGGCACCGATTGCAGGAATATTATTGTCGTGAGCACCGTCAATATCAGTCCAACGATCGCCAACCATAACAGCTCGGTCTCCAGCTGATTCATCGTAATTGAGCTTCTCAAATGCATAAGCGATGACTTCAGACTTGTGCAGACGGCTTGTATCAGATCCTTCAGAAGCTCCGTAAATGCCAGTAACTAAATATTCCATATCAATATGCTGACACAATCTGATAGCTTCTGTCTGAGGCTTAGCCGTAGCCACGGCAAGTACATATCCTGCCTCACGTAACTTTTGAAGCTGTCCTAGATAGCCAAAATACATACGACTAAGGTACAATCCCGGGATAAGCTGTCCAGGACTTTGTGGGTCATCAAAATAAGGCTTTGTGTACGATTCACGGAAGAAATCAACTGCATCCTGTGCATTATCTTCAAAACCGTGGGTACTAAATGAATCAAGTAAAGGTGGCCCGATAAAGGTTTGAAGTTCATCGGCAGATGGTAATTCTTTTCCAAAATGCTCAAAAGTAAGCTTAACCGATGCTAAAATACCTGGATCTGACTCTACAGTTGTTCCATCTAAATCAAGTAAAACAATACGACGATTACTCATAATCTGGGAACCATCCTTCACGCTTCATCTGTAGACGCTTGTCCAGCAATTGCTTAAGTTCTTCTTCTGAACGACGTTCAAGAAGCATATCCCAGTGAGTACGAGTTGGCTTTGTAATTTCATCAGCCTCTTCATTCTCACCATTTTCAATTTTTGCGGTTCGTCCGCAACGACATTCCCATTCTGCTGGAGGATCAACCTCAGCTGATAAAGGCAAAATTGTTTTATGTCCGAGAGGGCAAATATATGCCACTTCAGTGCGCTCTGCGAACTCAACGTTATCGTCAGATTCGAGAGACTTGGCACCGATACTCATACCACGAAGGCTGCGTTCTGCCATGACCTTTTTCTCCTTGTTTTCTTTTACTATCTACCGTACAAAACACAGCAGACGGAAGTATTATTCCTGTTCTTTATACTATTCAGTTATAAGCATTAATCTAACGGATTAAGCGCCACAATTCCGTGGTTTACCAGGTCACTTGCTTGAAGGACGATATCTTTAAGTTGTGTGTTACCGCGTAATTGTGCGATATTTGCAATCTGACGAAGGACGTCAGTTTCGCGTTTACAAGCACGTACAAAATCACCAGCTGTTAAATCACTCGAGCGTAGAATTTCAGTAAGCGGTTTATCAGTAACCCAATTAAACATTATCTCTACTAAACCATAATCGATAGTTGATGGTGTATCCAGATCGAATGATTCGAAAATAAGATGTATACGTATATCATGAGATTTGATAGAACTAATAGCGTTTGCTATCGTTCCTTTAGCTCCTCCCGGAAGATGAGCCGGCTCGCTTGGCGAATCATGTCGAGATTCATAGATAAACGCAGACATCACTGCGGCACATTCCTCAGCAGTAAGGTTATCGAAGATGCCATCCATTATGCACTGAGCAAGGAGAATATCATTCTCACTATAAATGTGTCGTAACACCTCACCCTTCTCAGTGAGGACAAGTTCTGTACGCTTCTCCCCCTGCGCTTTGTGCTGATTGCTATATGCAGAGGCATCGTATTGGTAAGGTTTAGAAGTAAGATAACCAGTATACGCAAAATCATCATCTCTGGTTATATAGCCCATATGCTCTAAAACGTCACATATGCGATCAAAATGGCGTGAAACAGACTGTGTACGTGAAGCAAAACGATTTTCTAGACGCTCTAATTCCCTCGTTTGCCGTGCCCATCGATGTCCCCATCGTATATGTTCAGCAAAATCAGGGCACGCCTTACAAGGATGATTATGTTCCTTTGAGCGCAAGGCTGATAGACGTTTATCAAGTTCTGCGAATGCTTTTTTACGAGCTTTATCAGAAGTAAAAACTCGTGTTTTGAGGACTCGTCTATCCCGCTTTTCAATATCAGAAATTTTCATACGAATGCGCATGAATTCAGCAAAATTTCCACGACTACAATGCATTGCACGCTCATAGTCAGAAACTATACGATGAGTATCTTCAATCATTCCATATAAACTGTCTGCAGAAGCATTAGCTTCCCATTGAGCAAACGATTTATCAAGGGTGGCATGTGTTTCCTCAAGAGTGTGAGTATGGAGAAGATTTACCGCCGTATTAAATGACGGAGCAAAGCTTGAATGTAAAGGATAGACACGTTTCGAAGCCAAATTAGCCATGGCAGACGGTTCAAAACCGTTATGATCTACAACTAGTGCATGACCAATCGTGTCTATTCCGCGTCTGCCAGCACGTCCTGTAAGCTGGGTAAATTCTCCAGGAGTTAGAGAGACATGTCCTACCCCATTATATTTTTCAAGCTTTTCCACAATTACCGTGCGCGCAGGCATATTAATGCCTAAAGCAAGCGTCTCGGTAGCGAAAACGACTTTTATAAGCCCTTTCTCAAACAATGCCTCAACGATATGCCTAAAGAGTGTAATCATTCCGGCATGATGAGAGGCAAAACCAAGCTCAAGAGACGCTAAAAATTGCGGAAAATGTAAGGCCTTCATCTCGTCTGGCGTGAGCTGGCCATCAATCATTTCATTTACAATATGACGAATTTGGCGAACTTCATCTTCAGTTGTAAGTTCCAAACCAGCTTGGAGACATTGCGAAACTGCTTTATCACATCCATTTCGGGAAAAGATAAAGTAAATACCTGGAAGCATATCGAGAAAATCGAGTTCGTCGATTACCGCCCAGCGCTTAGGCGTATTGTGCCTTATCGGACCGATATTTTGTCGAGAGACACGCTTGCGGCCTTTCTTAGTGTATCCGAAAGGCTTTCCCTCTAGTTTTTTTGATTTGCTACGTGCTATCTGATCCAGATTATTAAGAGCCTGAATAAGCGAAGGATTAATTTTCTCAGAGTTCGGCGAACGATATAAATCAAAAATCTCAGGTTCTTTGCGTGGACTCTCCTGAATCATCACATGCTGAAGAAGCTCGACAGGACGTTTCTCCGTCATAACAAGTGTGGTGTCTCCGCGTACAGAACGAATCCATGCACTGAAATCTTCAACATTTGAAACTGTTGCTGATAATCCAATAATCTTTACAGTTTGTGGAAGATGGATGATAACTTCTTCCCACACCTGTCCACGCATGCGATCAGCAAGATAATGAACTTCATCTAAAATGACGTATCGTAATGCATCGAGTGTAGTTGAACGCTCATAAAGCATGTTACGTAAAACTTCTGTCGTCATTACGATAATGTCTGCATCAGGGGTGATAGACATGTCCCCGGTGAGAAGACCTACCCTATCATTACCGTAAAGATCAACTAGCTCGTGATACTTTTGGTTGCTTAAAGCCTTTATAGGAGTAGTATAGAATGCTTTAACATTCTCATACTGCGCCAGATAAATAGCAAAATCAGCAATAACTGTTTTACCAGCTCCGGTTGGAGCAGCGACGAGAATATTATGCCCGTTACTCAGTGCTGAACAGGCATCTCTTTGGAAGTCATCCATCTCGAAAGGTAAAGATTCAGAAAAAATGCCTACAATGCTCTTTTCTTGAGCTCGTCGCTTACGAAAAGCGGCATATCTTTGAGATGGGCTAAGATTCTCTTCAAAAGTCATATAATGTAATTACAGTTCGCTTTAAGCTTCTTGTGCGCGGTTATCGCTGTTTTGAGCGGTAGATTCTATAGATTGTGCGATATCTTCAAGATCATTGTGGGAATAATCATTCCAACGCTCACGTATGCGAGCGTATCGGATATCGCGCTTCTTATGACGTTCTTCTACCCTTTGCCGAGTACGTGTATATCTATCTGCGACGTCGCTAAGAGGACGGGTGAAGTATGGTGAAGCATCTTCGGGCTCTATGCTAGAGTCCTTGTCTTCCATACGAGAAAGAATATCGCTAATTTCAGAGCCTGTTTTCCCTGCTTTTGTGAGGGCATCAAGTCCATGACGGATAACATAATATACGCCAAAACTGAAATTAGCGAACAAAAAAATCCACAGAAGAATCCATACCCAGACTGGTACCATGCGTTAATTCTCCGTATTCAAACTAAGCTCATGCTCCGCACGTGCAACGCACATGGACTGCAAAGTAGCAGGACCTACAGCAGTGATATGACGTGCATGGGCAATACAGAAAGCAACAAACCATGAGTCAGAAGAAACAGTCAAATGAATCTTCTGGCCGTTCTCATAATCTTCTACCTTCGCATCTTGAAGACCGAAGATAAATGGGAGGTTCTTTTCATCAGTTACGAATACGGCAGGTGTACCGTTTTCAAAATTCCACTCACGAAGTTCTGCCAATGGCACATCCGGGATGTCTATAGCATGACTTGGTTCTACGCTTTCAACACGGCCAATGCGCGCAAGGCGTAATGTCTGCCATTGAGCAGATTTCTCATTACGAAGTGGCGTATGACGTGGTACATCAGCATCATACGCACGATCACTCGGATACTTTCGATCCTCGTCAGTTACCCCAGTCCATACGGCTGCGTAATACACGCCTTCATCAACGTAAATTCGTGCAGGTGCAACGAGCTTATGGCGAGTGCGTCCAGCTCCGTCAGTGTAGTCCATATCAAGCAAATTACCACGTGAAATGGCATCATTAACAACTTGATAACTTGCTGGTTCTAACTCATATCCGGTAAGACTTAGCCAAGGGGCGTCGCTTGGAGCGGTTGTTTCTTCAAGTAATCGATCATACAAATCATCGGCACTCTTGCGATATTCATCTGACATTAATGGAGAATGCGCAAGATAACTAATTGATGCCGTCAGCAGACTTAGATACTGTGGCGAAACACCAGCGAGTCGTTCAAGACCTAAGGAATTTGTTGCGGATACAATTCCTTCAGCTTCAAGCAAAGACCAATCAATATCGAAGAACTGACTTCCAGCCAGCTCGCCGTCATCTGAAACAGTTGTCAACGTACCAATATCCTTGCGGATAGTTTGTACGTTCTTCTTTTCCTCTTCAGGGGTCTTTGGAACAGCTATAAACCTTTCCGCCAATTCACTTAAAAGATATTCTTCTCCCAAGTGTGCAGACAGGAAGAGCATCAAACGTAAACGACGGTCAACCTCAGATCCAGTTTGGAAAGTTGATGTTTTGCGATCAGACTTTGAATCCGAATCCTCGTCAGAAGCCTGCGAATCTAACTGCTTTTGTAACTGATCCACTGGTATCAATGCGCTCTTCTTGGATGGTTTGACATCCGCTTCTTTGAATGCCACTGCAGAGTTCAATCGTCGCACGAAAGCATCTACGGCTTCTTGAGGGCTAACAATCGTAGCTCCGGGATGTTCTAGAACGTATGATGCCAAATCGTCTGAATCAGTATACGCTACATTAATGCTTTCGCCATCAACCATAACTGTAGCCGTAAAACGTCGCGAATCAACGACACGAATGAGATTCTCAGGAATTGATTGAGTTCCAATACCTGGAGCAATGGAATCAAGACCAAGACCAGGCGTTGGCGTTTGAGCTACATGCGGTTGAGTACGTGATGTCTTATGCGCACGCTTATCGTCGCTTTTCTTGTCTGTAGGCTTAGCTGACATGGCCAACGAGCGTGCTAAATAATTAGCTGCTGCCAGAATTGGTAACTCTTCAGCTTCAAAATGCATACGGGTGCGTGGTTCATCCCCTAATTGCAACCGGTATGATGCAAAATCCTGTCCTTCAGATTTTGATGAATACTCTGGTTGCCTCGATTCAATTGCAATTCCCATTGCTGTTAACTTTGCACGATCTCTTTGGAATTGCTTTGCGAAAGCTGCTTTTGCAGCCTGATCCGCAAGCTCTCCATATGAATCTGCGTATGCTTTAACTCGCTGTGCAATTTGACGAGATGTTAACCATTGTGGGAATGCAGATGAAAGCACTGCTAATACATCTAACTCGTGCTTTCCCCACTTATCAGAAAAACGTCGCCTTCCGTGAGAAGATCCTTCAGCCATCAGTCCTCGCGTTTAGTATAAATTCTCAATAACACATTCATTATAGAGTACTTTTCGCAAAAATGCACTTTGTGTGGACGTTTCACCGTACTGTGAAATTCTGCGTGTCGTTTTTAGTACAGAGAAATATGTCTTTTAAGTGTATGAACGCTACGGGTATATAAGACGAGGGGCTAAACAATTACATGCTTAGCCCCATCATTAGGAAACGTGATCATCCTCTATTTCTTGAAGAATTACTTACGCTTTTTCTTCTCTCGAACGTTAATCGAAATCTGAATTGGCGTACCTTCGAAACCAAATTCATCACGTAAAGAATGCTCGATAAAGCGTCGATAACTATGATCCAAGAATCCGGTCGTAAAAATAACGAAACGTGGCGGACGACTTGATGCTTGAGTAGCGAACAAGATTCTAGGCTGCTTTCCTCCACGAAGTGGATGTGGATGAGCTGCTTGAAGCTGGCCAAGGAAGGAATTTAAGCGACCAGTGGAAATACGCTTTTCCCAGTTCTCTAATGCAGTATCCATTGCTAACTTCAAACGGTTCGTATGCCACCCGGTAAGCGCCGATAAGTTAATACGCTGCGCCCAAGTAACGCGATTGAACTCAGTAGCCCACAAACGCTCAATACGTTGACGACCAAAATCATCGAGCAAATCCCACTTATTGAACACGAGGACAACAGCTCGACCAGCATCAACTGCTTGGCTCATGACCTTTAAGTCTTGATCAGAAATTGGCTGTGATACGTCGAAAAGAACCAAAGCGAGTTCAGAACGTTCGATAGCCGCCTGAGTACGTAAACTCGAATAGTAATCAGCGCCGGATTGCTTATGAAGGCGACGCTTAATACCAGCAGTATCTATGAAGAGCCAGTCTTCCCCACCGACATTTACAACTTCATCCACAGGATCTCTTGTAGTTCCCGCTATATCGCTGACAACCGCACGATTCTCACCGGATAGCTGATTGAGCAATGATGATTTACCTACATTTGGACGTCCAACTAATGCCACTCGGCGAAGATGAGTTGGTGTAAGTAGTCCTGAAGTCTTTTCTGCTTGCGCTAATTTCTTCAAAGCAACGTCCAGCAAATCACCAACACCGCGACCATGCATAGCAGATATAGCGTACGGCTCACCTAATCCGAGATTCCAGAATTCAGCAGCTTGGTACTCAAGCATCTGAGTATCAAGCTTATTTACTGCGACGACTACAGGTTTACCAGCAGCGCGAAGCATAGAAACGATTCTTTCATCACTCGCTGTTAAACCAACAATTCCATCAACAACGAGCAAAACCGCGTCAGCGAGTTGAACAGCAATTTGAGCCTGTGAAGCAATAGCTGAATCAATGCCCTCTACATCGGCCTCCCAACCACCTGTATCGACCAGCTGGAAACGAGTACCTGACCATTCAGCCTCATATGTGACACGATCGCGGGTAACACCAGGAGTGTCTTCTACAATCGCAGCACGACGTCCCAATATACGATTTACTAATGTTGATTTACCAACGTTTGGACGGCCAACTACAGCAAGAACTCCTACTGTATTATCTATGGCGTCATCGTTATCGTGTTCCTCAAGCTCGTCACCGGTAAGGTAGGCTTCATCTCCCTCTTCCAACTCGTACTCGTTGAGGTTATCAACATATGTGCCGAAGAGCTGCTCATCAATAGCATTGTCAACCATATCGATGAGTACTTGGAGAGTTTGTTCGAAGCTCATATCGGAATTGTCGACAGTTGTTACGCCGTCACCAGCTTCGAGGAATGATGTTACTTGTGAGTCTTTTGCATCACGAGCAGCTACATCATCTCCGGAAATAGCTGACGTTGCAGATAGCGTATCAGACGAGGTTACGGTCTTCTCGCTATTCTGCTTATTTCTGCGTTGCTGACGAACATCTTCTCGGGCTGTTAGCAATACACGAACTTCAGCATCAGGAGCAACGACAGATGTGATATCACGTCCTTCAACGACTATTCCTGCCCCATTAGAAAATCCTTGAGGATTTTCTTCGCCAGCAATATACGCTCTTTGCGCAGCAATAAGCAGATTACGGATAGGAATAATTGATGATACTGCAGAAACATGCTGAGCTACTTCATCAGAACGTATTACTTCGCTCAAATCCTTGCCATCACAGAAAACTCCTGGATGGGACGGATCAAGAGAAATATCAAAATGATCGTCAGTAAAGAATTGAGCAACGAGCTCAGTTAACCGATGCTCTGTCTGACTATCGGTATCAGTCATATCAAGAGCTTCACCGTGGTCCATGCACCACCATGCACATGCACGATACATGGCCCCTGTATCAAGATAAGCATAGCCAAAATGTTGAGCTAGCGCTCGAGAAGTGCTTGACTTTCCTACACCAGATGGTCCATCAATTGCAACGGTAATCATAGCCCCACCGCCTTAGACAAAGAATCAACTTCAGCTTTAGAAAGGATACGATACGAGCCGGGTTTTACTTCGCCAAGCTTGATTGGGCCAATCTGTGTACGCACGAGTCTTACTACTGGGAAACCAAGTGCGCCGAAAATACGACGTACAATTCGGTTCCTACCCGAGTGCAAAACTACGCGTAGCATAGAAAATTCACGTGACTGATCTAAGACAGTGCATTGATCAAGCTTAATCCAACCATCGTCAAGTTGAACACCTGTAGTGACAAGACGACGAGCTACATTTCCACCAATGTGTCCTTCAACCGTGACGATATATGTCTTTGCAACCTCGTACTTCGGATGCATAACATGCTGAGCGAGCTCTCCATCGTCCGTCATAAGGATAAGACCTTCGGAATCATAATCGAGTCTTCCCATGTGGAATACTCTTTCATACCCGTCCCCGATGATATCTCGAAGAGTCCAGCGACCTTTTTTATCGTCCATTGCTGATAGCACTCTTTTTGGCTTATTTAACGCCATAGTGATGTGCTTATTCGTTAAACGTATACGTGAACCGTCGACGCGAATTTCCTGTTTTTGAGGATCAACACGTGTACCTAATTCAGTAATTAATTCGCCATCTACTTCAACTCTTCCATCAGTAATCATTGTTTCGCATTTACGACGAGAACCAAAGCCTGCTTGAGCAAGTACCTTTTGTAAGCGAATTCCGGAATTTGTTTCTTCATGCGCTTTCTTAGCGCGGGAATATGGATGTGGCATCGTTCTCCCAACGTGGCCTATATATTGAATATGAACATATTCATTATAGGTGTAGCCCTTGATAGAATAACTAAGTTCACTAAAAGCGAGGTATTATGACAGATAACTTAGTGTATACATCTCAGTCTCCTAAGGCTTCTCATATGTTGAGCCCAAATCGACTGGTGCGAGTTGCAGCAGAATTTGCTGGTACAGCTTTCATCACTTTTGCGATTTATGCTTTGAGTACTTGGGGAACGATTATCAATTCAAATTCAATCCTTCTAGTTGTAGGTGTAGGAACTGCTCTTGCTTATGGTGTGGCTTCTCTTACTTTTGGAAGAGCTTCGGGCGGCCACTTCAACCCAGCCATTTCCTTTGCAGGCATTCTTACTGGCGTCACTAACTGGCTTGATGGCATCTTGTACATTGTTGTTCAAATTTTGGGTGCTCTTGCTGGTGCAGGCGTTTGGTACCTTCTCACACCTACATCACAACAAATCCAGATGAGCACATGGCTCACATTAGGAGTAAATGGATTCGATTCAAATAATCCAGCTTCTGCTCTTCTTGGTCAAAATACTGGTTTGACATTTGGAATTCGTGCAGCAGTAGCTGTTGAGATTATATTCACCATAATTGTGGTTGCTGCATTCTTTGCAACCGTACGTTCTAATGGCTCTGCTCACAAGAATCATAGTATCGCTATTGCAGGTGCCTATGGTATCGGTGCAATGGCAAGCTTCCTTCTTGATGGAGCCGGTATGAACCCTGCTCGTTCAACTGGTATTGCCATCATCGGGCATTTTGGTTCTATGAAAGTTGACCCACTCACTCAGCTTTGGGTATTTTGGGTCGCGCCTTTTGTAGCTGCTGCTCTTGTGGCATTTGGTTTCATTATTCGCGACTCAGTTCAAGCTCAGCGTGCTGAGACAGAGGCTGCAGTAGCTGCATTGCGTTTAGAGCAAGAAGCTGCTGCTCTTGAAGAGGATGATGATATCGATTCCGAATCGGTAGATGAAAATGACGATATTGATGAACAAGAATTACCTGAAGTAATTATTGAAACTGATACCATCAATGAATCTAGTACAGATAAAGATAGTCAATCAAAAGAATAGATAGATTTGAACTAGAGCTAAGAGTTGGGCCTCACCAGTTAAAAGCTACTGGTGAGGCCCAACTTTTTTATGTGTTGTAACGTATTTCAGATGAGAATAATACTGATATACGTTACTACTAAGCCTATTGCTAACCCGAAGCTAATAATTGAATCAAATATAACAGAACGTACTTTCCATGGGGATTTATCTCGTAAAATTACTCGAGCTATTCCCATGACCAACGCATAAGCTGCAATAAGATACGTCGCAATGTCAACAAAACCGAACCAAGCTAGAACTGAACAAACTATGAGTATAACTACAGTTGTCAAACTTGGCCAAATAGGTTGTATATGATGTGGCTGTGATTTTGGCATTACTGTCCGATCTGATTCCAAAATAACTGTGATAGTACTTGATACATCATCCGATGCGCTCTCCTAGTGAGTGGATTATGATTAATCAAATTGTAGGGCGCATCGGATAATGATTATTCTTGTTTAGTGGAAGAAGTGACGAGTGCCTGTGACATACATTGTTATGCCAGCTTCTTTTGCAGCTTCAAATACTTCGTTATCTCGGATTGATCCGCCTGGGTGAACGGTAGCCTTTACTCCTGCATCTGTGAGAATCTTCATACCATCAGCAAATGGGAAGAATGCGTCGGAAGCAGCAACAGCATTTTGTGTGCGATTTTCACCATTGGCTAAGGTATTTGCACGTTCTACAGCAAGATGTGATGAATCAACTCGATTGACTTGCCCCATGCCAATACCGACAGTTGCGCCATCATGAGCGATAAGAATAGCGTTTGATTTTACGCTTCGAACCGCTTTCCATGCGAATTGAAGATCCTTGAAAGTCTCTTCATCAGCAGGCTTCCCGGCTACGAGCGTCCAGTTATCTGGATTATCTCCTTCAGATTGGAAAACATCCATGTCCTGCACAAGAATCCCTCCATCAATTTGGCGGAACTGTTCATGTGATGCTGGTGGTACAGGAACTTTAAGAATTCGAAGGTTTTTCTTTGTCTGTAATAGTTCAAGTGCATCGTCATCGTAGTCTGGCGCGACGATAACCTCGGTAAAAATAGGTTTAACCGACTGTGCCATTTCGAGTGTTACTGTAGCATTCGCAGCAATAACTCCACCGTATGCACTCATAGGATCACATGCATGAGCTTTCTTATGTGCTTGTGCAACAGTATCCCCAATAGCTAAACCACATGGATTAGAATGCTTTACAACGGCTACCGCTATCTCATTCTTGAAATCCCATACACTACGCCACGCAGAGTCTGCATCGACATAGTTGTTGTAGCTCATAGGCTTGCCGCCGAGTTGCTCAACATGTGCAAAATCGCCAGAGGACAATGGGTCTACGAACAAGGTTGCATTTTGATGAGAATTCTCTCCGTAACGCAACACGGCAGCTTTGTCCCAAGTGCGAGTATACGTAGCAGAGGCATCGTCACTATTTAGGCTCTCAGGCTTCGTCCAATGATGTGAAGCCCACTCAATAATTGTTGCATCATACGATGCTGTATGAGCAAATGCTTTTGCTGCTAAATAACGTCGTTCAGGAAGAGTGAAACCTTCGCCGTTGACGATACGCTCTGCAAGCACCGAATAATCCTGAGGATCTGTGATAACTGCAACTGTTGCGGCATTTTTAGCGGCACCTCGGACCATTGACGGGCCACCGATGTCGATTTTTTCGATAATGTCAGGTTCGGAGGCTCCAGCTCTTACGGTATCTGCGAATGGATAGAGATTAACGACTACAGCATCGAAAGGTGCAATCCCAAGCTTGTCGAGTTGTGCAACATGATCAGGATTAGTCATATCGGCTAAAATCCCCGCATGAATATGTGGATCAAGCGTTTTTACACGACCTTCTAGACACTCAGGAAATCCAGTTACTTGCTCGGCTGTAGTGACGTTTACACCAAGATTCTCAAGGAATTTTGCAGTGGATCCAGTAGAAACGACAGTCGTTCCAGCTTGTTTAAAGGCGGCAGCAAGAACTTCGAGGCCTTCCTTGTGGAAGACGGATACAAGCGCACGCTTGATTGGACGTGAGGTGGTTTCACTCATGGTTTTCCTCCGGTTTTGTGGTGGATTGATCGGATAAAACTGTTTCTTCGCTGTCAACAGAAACGGTTGTTCTGTCGTGATGCGTTGTGGAAATATCAGTTTCTTCTAGGTCATTTTCAGGATTAGTGTCTAATTCATCATCTAATTCATTGTTTAATTCGACCCGATGAATGAAATATGATCGCAAATACGAAATAGAAAATTGAGCCAATCCTACAACTATTATTATTAGCCATGCAGCGAGCAATCCCCATTGGACAGGTCTGCCGAAATTATTGAGGCTAGAAGAGACTGTTAAACCAAGGTGAGAGAGATTTTTGGAGCCAAGGGAACCTGATGAAAGAGTTATGGCGAAAGCAGAAACGATTATAGTGACGATTACACTGATAATAAATGAACCGATTGGATAGATATATGCTAAAACACCTTGTACTGAATGTTCAGGTTTAAGCAGTCCATATTCATTCTTCCGCACGAGACAATACAGACCGATACAAGCAACTATGATGATAGGGACAACAAGAGTTACTGTTCTAGCTATTGAGGACGTAATTGGTTCAGGGAAAAGGCCAAATACCGGTATCGGAGGAA
This sequence comes from Alloscardovia theropitheci, assembly GCF_004332295.1. Taxonomy (GTDB): domain Bacteria; phylum Actinomycetota; class Actinomycetes; order Actinomycetales; family Bifidobacteriaceae; genus Alloscardovia; species Alloscardovia theropitheci. The sequence continues at coordinate 71,116 of NZ_RXLP01000004.1, read as the reverse complement.
GATTGTTCGATTGTCCAATCCATAAGTTGAAGGTTCCAAGTGTTCCAATATTAAGCGTGGCTCCGAGTGTCCAAGCTAATGCCCAGATTAGAAGATTTGGAAGCCATGCCAGGGTTAAAATCGAACTCATTATTTGAGCACCAATGCCCATATGAGTCATGGCGAATACGGCTTGCATCGATGCAAAACCACGGACAATCCAGACCACAGCAGTTATTAAGGCAATACCGCAATAAGTAAGAATAAGCCTACGTGAAGTACGCAATCCAAGAGAAATATTTTTTTGAATGCTTGCTGACCAATACGTAGTTATTTTCTTACGAATTGCTTGATACACAATGGAGTCTCGGGTACACGATAATACGAAAGCAACTGCAAAGACTATAAGAGGATGAACAATTATCTCTACTATTGACGACGTGATAAAGTCACGAATAACGTACGAAATACCGGCTACAAGGGATACCCATACGACTGCTGTAGCCACATATCCCAAGAGCTGAGTTCGTCTACGTATCATGAGTAATCTAAGAATAATTACACTATAAACAGTCAATCCAAGTGGAATAATGGAAATGGCTAGTGCATCTGTCTGTATCGAAATCCCCTGAGAAAGCACTATGAGAACAGCAGTAAAACTGTAATTCACAGTACTTAAATCTACTCCGGTCTCCATCGAGGCTACAAGTATGAACAAGGAAACGAACAGGAGCAACGACAGGGCATAAAGTCCCATAGCGAAAATGGCTGTGAGTATCCCACGTAAGAAATCACGACCACGATTTATGAGCACAATCCGCTGACTCGCAGAAGAAGACTTGGAAGCGTTTTCCTCTCCGGGGGTAATTGAAGCTGATGAAATCGAACGTCCTCGTGCCATATATCTATAATGTCTCCATAATTTCGCGCATGAGTTGAGCCGTTTCACTAGGATTTCGACCAACTTTTATGCCGCATTTCTCAAGTGCTTCCTTTTTACCCTGTGCAGTACCGCTACCACCTGAGACAATAGCTCCAGCATGTCCCATTTGTTTTCCTTCGGGAGCGCTATAACCAGCGATATAAGCGACAACAGGCTTCGTCATATGATCCTTTGCCCACAAAGCAAGTTCCTGTTCCGCGCTACCACCGATTTCACCAATAATGACACAGGCTTTAACACGTGGGTCATCATTGAGTATTTCAAGTGCTTCTTGCTGTGTAGTACCTACGATTGGGTCTCCGCCTACGCCGATAGCTGCTGCGAAGCCATAATCTGATAATTCTGACATCAACTGGTAGGTTAATGTGCCGGATTTAGAAACAAGACCAAGAGAACCATAACCTACAATATCGTCAGGAATAATACCAAGGTTAACACCGCGTATTCCACTATTTTGCTCATCATGTGAGGTGTATGTGCATAATCCTGGACAGTTAGGTCCGACAATTCGGATACCTTGCTTTTGAGCTAAGGCTACGCAATATGCAGTGTCAGCGACTGGAATTCCTTCTGTTATTACTACAATCAGCGGAATTCGTGCCTCAATTGCTTCGACCATTGCAGACTTTGCAAAGCGTGGAGGAACAAAAATAACACTTGCCTGAGCATTTGTTGCTTCTTTGGCTTGAGAACACGTTGCGTAGATAGGAACTTCTCGAGACTTTGTACCTAATCCATCTGCGTCTGGAATGTCATCAAAAGTGAGTGTCTGTCCGCCTTTTCGTGGATTTACCCCACCTACGATATTTGTACCTGCTTTAAGCATGCGTGCGGTATGAGTCATTCCTTGATGGCCTGTCATACCTTGTACAATTACTGGAGCATTCGGGTTGATAAAACTCATACAATTTTCCTCTACTTGCTCTCACAGTTTAAAATACGTGCAGCAATATTCACTGCTTCTTCTGCGGCTGAATCCATTGTTTGTGCTACATGAATATTGTCATGATGAGCATTATCGAGTATCGTTAGACCTTCTGTTGCTTCATTTCCATCGAAACGAACAACGATGTCGCATAGTGTTGTACCGTTCTGTATAAGCTTATCGACAGCTTCAATAATGCCTTGTGCAACTTGCTTGCAAGATGTAATTCCGCCGTACACATTGATGAATACGGACTTGACCTGCGGATCAGACATAACGATATCGAGGCTTTGAGCCATTAATTGTGCAGAAGCTCCACCACCAATATCTAAGAAGTTTGCTGGTTTAATTTTTGGATCAAAATCCTGACCAGCATCAGCAACAGCATCAATCGAGCTCATAACTAGTCCTGCGCCATTACCAATGACACCGACATTTCCATCTAAATGAACATAGTGCAAACCTAATTGCGCAGCTTGTGCTTCAAGTTCGTCGTGTCCATACGACGTTGCAAAACGTGACCATCCATCATGTCTGAATGCGGCATTGGAATCAAGAGAAATTTTCGCATCGAGTGCCATTAAATGTTTAGATGCCTCGTCATCTGGAATTCCGACCTTAGCTAGAGGATTGATTTCGACGAGTGTTGCATCATTCTCAATAAATACCTTCCACATTTCAAGTAAAATGTGCGCCGCTTGTGAAGTATCAGCATGATGGAAACCAATTTCTTGGGCCATTTTCTCAGCAGCATTAATATCAAAATCATCAAGAGGATTGATATGAAGACGCTTAACAAATTCTGGGTGTTCTTTCGCTATCTCCTCAACCTCGGTACCACCTGCTGCAGTAGCCAGAACGTCATAATCGCGCGAAGATCTATCTACAGATATTGAAACATAGTATTCATGAAGAATAGATGCCGCTTCAACAACGAGAAGACCACGAACCTTATGACCATGAATTGTCATGCCTAGAATATGTTCAGACATAAAGCGAGCTTCGTCCTCGTCATGAACGATCTTTACTCCGCCTGCTTGTCCCCTATGACCTATACGTACTTGAGCTTTAAGAACGCATGGATAGCCAATTGTATTAGCTGCTTGAACAGCTTCCTCTACAGTTGAGGCAAATATCCCCTCAGGAATTGGTACATCTTTCTCCTGAAGAAGTTCGCGTGCTTGATACTCATATAAGTCCATGTAAAGCTCCTAAGCCGGCATAACCATCATGGTTGATGTAGGATGATTTTCGAGTTTTGCTAATCCATCAAGCCCGTCAAGTTTCATAACAAAACTAAAACCTGAAACAGTGCAATCTATGCTCTCAAAGAGTTTCATCGCAGCCCATGCAGTTCCACCTGTTGCGATAAGGTCATCGACGATTAAAATACGCGAGTGTGATGGGACTAAGTCCTTTTCAATCTCCATCGTCGCTGAGCCGTATTCCAAGTCATAACTTTGCGAGACAACAGGAGGTGGAAGCTTACCAGCTTTGCGAACCGCGATGAAGCCCTTATTAAGTTTCTGTGCAAGCGCTATACCTATAAGAAATCCGCGAGCCTCAAGGCCTGCAATATAGTCAAATTCACTTGGTTTGACAGGTAAAGCGTTAACTAGTCCTTGTATTAGTAAATCAAGTCCACGAGGATCAGCAAAAACTGGCATAAAATCGCGGAATAAAATATTCTCTTGAGGGAAGCCAGGAATACTGCGGATAAGCGAGCATAAATACTGGGCATCATCATGTGGAAGTAAGGTACTATCAGAGAGCATGATATCGGAAGTCATATGGAATAAACTCTATTCTTTTTCAGACGTACAAGCTTAAAACGTTATTATTTATTCTCTGCAGCATTATCACCAGCTGAATTTTCATCAGCAGTGTCAAGATCTTTTTGGTCTAGTGGATTTCCATTCTCATCAACTTCGTCATCACTGACATATGCTGGAATCACTGGAGGCTCAGTGATTGCTTGAATACGCCACTTTGACAGGCTTCCTTCCGAATTGAGAATAACAAAATCGTGATCTAAATCAACAGACTCAATCGTGCCTAGTAGGCCAGAATGTGTTGCAACCTCAGTGCCCGGTGCAAGATTATTTCTAAAATCATTAATTTTTTCTTGTTGCTTACGCTGATTACGAGTAGACCAGAAGGTAAAACCAATAAGGACAACTAAGAGGACAAGCATGATGATATTTGGCATGGGTGGCTCCTTGAAATATATAAGACTCTATTGAGTTTAGAACAGCGATGTGACATCATCAGGTGGTGTAAGACCCAAATGATTCCATGCTTTTGATGTTGCTATACGACCACGAGGTGTACGAGCCATAAAGCCTTCACGAACAAGATAAGGTTCGCAAACGGTTTCCACTGTTTCGGCTTCTTCTCCTACCATCGCAGAAAGATTGTTCAATCCTACAGGTCCACCGGCAAACTGCTTACACATAGCAGTAAGCACTGCAATATCAAGACGATCTAGTCCCTCGGAATCAATTTGATATAGTTCAAGTGCATCTAACACGGCCTCAGAACTTACACGAGATAGACTATGTACAATCGCCCAATCTCGAACTCGTCGTAGCAATCTATTAGCAACACGTGGTGTTCCTCGTGAACGTACCGATAGCTCATACGCTGCGTCTTTGTCCACGGTAATTCCTAATACGTCTGCTGAACGAAGAATTAATCGTTCTAATTCGCTATGTGGATAATAGTCAAGATGCGCGGTAAAACCAAAACGAGCGCGCAAAGGAGAAGGGAGCATCCCTTCCCTCGTAGTCGCACCTATAACCGTGAACCGAGGCAAAGTGAGAGGAATTGATGAAGCCCCTGGGCCCTTCCCAACCATAACATCGACTCGGAAATCTTCCATCGCTATATATAGTAATTCTTCGGCCGCACGTGGCAAACGATGTATCTCATCAATAAAAAGAACTTCACCTTCGTCAAGAGAAGAAACAATGGACGCCAAATCGCCTGCGTGCTGAATAGCTGGACCAGATGTTACACGAATCGGTACGCCTAATTCATGTGCAACAATCATAGATAGCGTTGTTTTACCAAGTCCCGGAGGCCCCGCGAGAAGAATGTGATCTGGTGGAACGCCTCTCAGCTGTGCAGCGTCGAGGAAGAGCTTCATTTGCGCTTTCAAATGAGGTTGCCCGATGAACGTCTCTAACGTATCAGGACGCAATTCTTCATCGCTGACTTGCTCATTACTTTGAGGCTCGGCAGAGACCATGCGAAGTGATTCTTCATTCGCATCATTGAATAATTGTGGCATTAGCGTCCCCTATCTAACCTCGAAAGTGCATGACGCAACACAGTCGGGACCAAGTCGGAACTCATAGGAATATCTATATGTAAATCTGCGATAGATTGATCAACCGCACGCTGTGCATCATGCTGCTGCCATCCTAATGATACAAGACCTTGTATCACTTGATATACATTCGCATCTACATCAAGAGATGCGGAGGTTGAATTAACAGAATTAGTACCGTCTTTATCAGAGATGATTGAGGCTAAGTTCACCGAGCCGCTTAATTCGACAATTATTTTCTGAGCACCTTTTTTACCAAGACCTGGAGCACGCGTTAAAGCGGTTACATTATTTTCGCGAATTGCGTGTGCTAATTCGTCTCCAGAAAGAGTAGATAAGATTGCCATAGCAACTTTTGGGCCAATACCACTTACTTTCTGTAATTGGGAAAATAAATCTTGAGTAGTTTTATGCAGAAAACCATAGAGAGCTACTGCATCCTGTGACATAGTCATCGTGGTAAGCACGAAGACCTCTCTGCCCTGGTGCAACTGATTTAAATCTTTGCTGGACATGCGAACGCTATAACCTACGCCGCTCACTTCAATAATGGCTTGAGCAGCGTCTATGGCAATCACTTCGCCACGTAAGCTCGCTATCATTTTGCCCCTTCAATTATCGATAAACTACTCATACGATATTCGAACAGTTATTCATTATTCGAACATCTGTTCGAATATAACTTTACATATCTCTACGGACACCTCGACCAGGTCTTGCCTTGCGTTGCGCATCAGCCCATTGCTTTTGAGCAGTGGTTAAATGTTGCTCACGCTCACCACCCTCGATAGCTCCGGCTGGACGAAGGGCATGACAAATTGCGATACCTAAAGCATCAGCGGCATCCGGTGGATTAACAATGGTATTAAGACCAAGGATTTTCGTAACCATGGTTTGGACTTGAATTTTGCTAGCCTGACCGTTGCCAGTAACAGCGAGTTTCGCCTCAGTAGGCGTATGCAGTGCAACTGGAATTCCACGCTGAGCAGCAGCAACCATGGCAAGCCCCGCTGCCTGTGCAGTACCTAAAACTGTATTGCGATTTTCCTGAGCAAAAACGCGCTCAATAGAGACAATATCGGGCGCAAATTCGTCAAGTTTTGCACACAGTCCATTAAAAATGGTAAGAAGACGAGCGTCCTGTGGTGTATTTGGCTGTGTACGAATGACATCGACGTGCATAAAAGAAAGCCGGCGCGAACGGCCGGCTTCTATAACGCCGACTCCGCAGCGTGTAAGCCCGGGGTCAACTCCTAGAATAATCATTTATTCTTCGTCTAACTGTGCCATGACTTCATCGGAAGCTGTCCAGTTTGCAAAGATATCCTGAACATCATCAAGTTCATCTAATGCATCGATAAGACGATTTACCTTGACTGCAGAATCATAATCAAGCTCTACTTCATTCAATGGAAGAAGAGTCGATTCTGCGGAATCGTAATCAAAACCTGCATCCTGGATTGCTTTACGAACAGCTACGACATCGCTTGGCTGTGTGGTGATTGTAAATACATCTTCATCATCTACAACATCCTCAGCACCAGCTTCAGCAGCAACTTCAAAGAGTGCATCGAAATCTACACCCTCTGCTGGTACTACAATTTGTCCTTTGCGCTCGAAGTTAAAGGAAACAGAACCATTTTCAGCTAAGGAACCGCCATTCTTGGACAAGGTAGAGCGAACGTCTGCTGCAGCACGATTACGATTATCAGTTAAGCAATTAATAATAAGGCCAATTCCACCTGGAGCATAACCTTCATAAGTAATCTCTTCATAGTTTGCGCCACCAGCTTCTTCACCTGAACCACGCTTTACAGCACGTGTGATGTTATCAGCTGGAAGAGAATTCTTCTTTGCCTTAGTAATTGCATCGTAAAGTGCTGGATTACCATCTGGGTCTCCACCGCCATTACGTGCTGCAATTTCGATGTTCTTTACGAGCTTTGCGAAGAGCTTACCGCGCTTGGCATCAATAGCTGCTTTCTTATGCTTCGTGGTAGCCCACTTGGAATGTCCTGACATGACTCTCCTCGTTACTGTGACAAATTAAACCGTTTGATATTTTATGTGCCCCTTCAGACACATGATATTCTAAATGCGAAATGCTATGAAATCTGGTTCACAACTTCACTTTTCAAGAAAGGCTTTGCTCTCTTGCGCTTGGCAGTACACGGTATGTATACGTTGACATATAGTAATTATTCCAAGTACTGCTAGCACTACCATGAAAATGCTCAAAACAAGATAAGGAAGTCCTAATCCAGTTATGCCCATACCTACAAATGTGATGAGTATACGGTCAGACCTTGTAGCGATTCCATTCTTCGCCTCATAGCCGACTGACTCGGCACGAGCTCGTGCATACGGAGTGACAAATGAAGTCATCATAGCAACCATCGTCGCTACAATTCCAATGATGCTCCATATATCAGTAAGATTGCAATGTAATACGAAATACAAGGCAACGGCACACATGATTGCCCAATCAGCAATTCGATCCAATGTAGAATCAAGAAATGCGCCGAATGTCGTTCCTCCTGTAGTAATAGCTGCAACTGAACCATCAAGCGAATCAAAAAGAACAAATAACGTGCTAATCAGGACGCCAATAAAAAGATGACCAGATATCGCAGTTAGTATTATGGAAATGCTTGTTCCGAAAGCGCCGATAATAGTAATCAAATCGGCAGTAAGATGCATCCTCACGAGGAATCGTGCTATCGGATTAATTATTTTTTTAAATGGTGCGCGCAAATTTTCAAGCATAAGAATCCCTAGAAGCTCTATAAAAGCTATAGACCAAATTCGTTAGCAATACGTGCTGCCTCTTGAGCATACGCAACACGTTGATTTTCCAGTAAAATCGGCATGGTTCGTGTTTGGGCAACAATTGGCATAAAATTCGAATCGCCATTCCAACGAGGTACGATGTGCTGATGCAAATGTGTAGCAACACCTGCTCCCCCAGCTTCACCCTGATTTACGCCAAGATTAAAGCCGTCGGGACGAGAGACATTACGCATAACAGTCATAGCTAACTGAGTTGCCTTCTCAAATTCAAGAATTACTACATCATCATGCAGGTCGGTAAGCATCGCAACGTGTTCCTTAGGACACACCATAACATGACCACTGTTGTATGGATAAAGATTCATTATGATAAAAACATTCTTTCCGCGCCAAACGATAAGACCGTCTTCATCGGTTTTCGTAAGAGCATCACAAAATGGACATGATTTAGTATTGGCTGAATCATTCTGATTGTTATTGCCCCTATCTTCTTCTGATTTATCGCGTAACACGTAGCTCATTCGTTGAGGTGTCCATAAACGTTCATAGTGATCCTCTTGAGGAGGAAAATTATGCGGATCATCAATGCGAATACCATCAGAATCATTACTTGACATAAATACACGCCTTCCTTCAACCCTATACATACAGAACTCTACGCATAGTAAAAGACCTTGACTGCATACATACAATCAAGGTCTTTACTATATATATTTACTATATATTTAAAATTCGCACTGTACGGATAAATTTACTTGTCTTCGACAGATGCTTGTGGTACTTCAGCATCAGTGAATTGAGCAAAATCCTCTACTGAATTAATAAGACCATGAGATTGAAGAGCCTGATTAATCCATTCGACAGCTGTCTCAACATTAACTCCATTGAGCTGGCTTCCATCACGGAATCGGAAGGATACTGCATTATTGTTCATATCCTCCTCACCCACGATAAGAATGAAAGGTACCTTCGACTTTGAAGCATTGCGAATCTTCTTGCCGAAGCGATCATTTGATGCGTCAACTTCTGTACGAACCATATTCTTATCGAGTTTTTCGATAACAGAATAAAGATGATCTAAGCAATTTTCAGCAACTGGGACACCAAGTACCTGAACAGGTGCAAGCCATGCTGGGAATGCCCCTGAGTAATGCTCAAGAAGAATTGCAAAGAAACGTTCAATAGAACCGAACAACGCACGGTGAATCATTACTGGGCGCTGGCGTGTGCCATCTGCGGCAATGTATTCAAGGTCAAAACGCTCAGGCAAGTTGAAGTCGAGCTGAATGGTCGATACCTGCCAGGTACGTCCTAGAGCATCGCGTGCTTGAACGGAAATCTTTGGACCGTAGAAAGCTGCACCTGCTGGGTCATCTACAAGCTCAAGACCTGATTCTTTTGCTACAGAAGCTAAAGTATTCGTAGCCTCTTCCCAAATCTCGTCAGAACCGACATACTTATGCTCGTCCTTGGTTGAAAGCTCGAGGTAGAAGTCGTTAAGACCGAAATCACGAAGCAAATTCAATACGAAGTTCAACAAGCTCTTAAGCTCATCGCGCATCTGTTCTCGTGTGCAGTAGATATGAGAATCATCCTGAGTCAAACCGCGTACACGAGTTAGACCATGTACAACACCAGACTTTTCGTAGCGATAAACCGTTCCAAACTCAAACAGTCGTAATGGAAGTTCGCGATAAGAACGCTGACGTGACTTGAAGATCAAATTGTGCATTGGGCAATTCATCGGCTTGAGGTAGTAATCAAAGCCTTCCTTAGTAATGTTGCCCTGCTCGTCACGTTCCTCATCCAAATGCATTGGTGGATACATACCATCCTTATACCATTGCAAATGACCGGAAGTTTCATACAAGCCACCCTTAGTAATATGAGGCGTTTGTACGAATGAATAATCGTGACGCTTGTGAAGTTCAGTAGAATATTCCTTCATAGCGTTGATAATCGCAGCACCCTTTGGGTGGAATACTGCTAAGCCAGAGCCAATCTCATCTGGGAATGAGAACAGATCCATTTCAGCGCCGAGCTTGCGATGATCACGCTTAGCAGCTTCTTCAAGACGATTAAGATACAACTTCAAATCATCCTTGGAAGCCCAAGCGGTACCGTAAATTCGCTGAAGCATAGGATTATGCTCGTTTCCGCGCCAGTACGCAGCTGCTGCACGCTGAATCTTAAATGCCTTAATAAAACGAGTATTTGGCAGATGTGGACCGTGGCATAGATCTTTCCATACTACATTACCATCGCGGTCTACGTTGTCATAGAAGCTTAGTTCTCCTTGAGAAACTTCTACAGCTTCCTCAGCGCTAATTTGATCTTCAGCAGCACCGATAAGTTCTAACTTGTATGGCTGGTCAGCTTCTTCAGCTCGTGCTTCCTCTTCGGTTACTACGCGACGAACGAAACGTTGGCTCTCCTTAATGATGCGCTGCATGCGCTTTTCAATCTCTTTGAGCTCATCAGGAGTAAATGGTTCATCTACATCAAAATCGTAGTAGAAGCCGTCTTTAATAACAGGTCCAATGCCCAGCTTTGCATCTGGACGAATTTGCTGAACCGCTTGAGCCATAACGTGAGTTGCGGAATGACGCATAATCGCCAAACCATCTTCGCTGTCAATCGAAATCGGCTCGACATTATCGCCCTCAGACAAAGGAGCATACAAATCGCGAGGATTACCATTGATGCGAACTGCGATAATGTCTTTATTATCGGAGAATAGTTCAGTACCAGTTACATGAGATTCAATTTCTTGAGGTTCACCATTAACGGTGATATGAAGAGAAGCTGTTGACACAGTCTTTATCCTTTTCAATCGTGGGTCCGCGTTACAGGTGCAGACCGCTTGTTTGTTCAATAACAGACTATGAGTATGAGAGGACTTATATAAATATACGTTGTCACGAAGTGCTGATCGAGATTAATAGAGTGTTGACTACGAGTATTCTAAAAATTTAAACTGAAATTAAACACGTATTGTGGGCGATACAGGATTTGAACCTGTGACCCCTTCCGTGTCAGGGAAGTGCGCTAGCCCCTGCGCCAACCGCCCAAATATAAGAGAGGTGAGTACGAGAGTCGAACTCGTCTATACGGCTTTGCAGGCCGCTGCCTAACCGCTTGGCTAACTCACCGTAAGAGGTCAACTCGACTGACCGAGCGGACAACGGGACTCGAACCCGCGGTCTCGACCTTGGCAAGGTCGCGCTTTACCAACTAAGCTATGTCCGCAATGCTTCTGCTTGAAGTCAACCTTCTTGCTGAGCACGAGATATAACTATAACGGTCAGTATGCTAAGGGTCAAGTCACGGCGTGTTGGTCGATGGCATTAAGATTCTTAGTAGGTATTCATCGTGAGCATAAAAATATGCCGGTGGCGAGAAACAACTCTGAAATCATATATTATCTTTTATTCTTAAAACATGAGTGAATTTGAAGAGATTTTTACTAATGAGGGTATTCCCGCTACCCCACATCGTACTGTAATGCTGTGCGCATTTGAAGGATGGAATGACGCATCTCAGGTGTCAACTCAGACGTTGAAGCACCTGATTAATGTTTATTCAGAAAAATCTCGAGAGGTCAATCATATTTGCTGCGGAAGTTTCTACGATTATACAGTTACGCGCCCGGTCATACTCAATGTTGACGGTAAACGAAAAATCATGTGGCCAGAGAATACTTTTACGGAAATTGAAGTGAGTGATTCTCTTACATTACTTATTCAAATAGGTCCTGAGCCAAATTTCCGTTGGACTGAATTTACTCAACAAACTATGGCTATTGCGGAAGAACGTGAGGTTGACGAAATCATAACCATCGGATCAATGTTTGCTGATTGTACGCATACGCGACCACTACCTGTATATTTCAATGACGTGTCCGACAATACAGCAACTGATCATTCTTATGAGGGTCCAATTGGAATTACAAGCATGATTAATTATTCTGCGGTAGAATACGGATTCCCTACACGAGCTTTATGGATTTCTCTTCCCTCATATGCGCAATATATTGATTCTCAAGATAATCCGATGGCTATTTTGCGTGTTCTTGATGAATTATCACGTTATATTGGTGAACCATTAGAAGTAGGGTCATTACCAGTTCTTTCTTTGAAATGGCAAACGAAAGCAGATATGGTTGCTTCAATTAATTCTGAGATCACTGACTATATATCAACGATGGAAAAGTACTATGACAATCAGGAAAAAATCAATGCGTTTTCCCCTGATGCAGCTTCTGAGTTGATTACAGAAACGGAAAAATTCTTACGCGGATTTGCTGACAAATAATGATATCTTTTATGGCATCTTTCGACACATTCTTACTTAAGTAGTTTCGGGTTGAAAGCTACGTACCCTGGTTGCACCGTGTCTGTTTGCTCGTACTGCGTGAATTTGTCGTCTATATTTATCTTTTCCATTACAGCCTTTGTATATCTGGAATATTTGGTGATACTAGACTGTTTTCCTAAATTATCATTAATTGGAATCCATGATCGGTAAACATATTTATCCGTACATTCAAGATAAAAGCGGCCAGCTGGCATTTTTTCCTTAGGCACAAGACCCGTAATAATTTCTCGTGTCTTTCCAGTGCTTAAATCTACATCCGCGATAGTTCCACTATCGCAACTCATGATGATAAACGAGTTGCGATATAGAGACCCTCGTGATTGTTGTATACAATTCCACTGATCACCATAAGGCGTACGCAGAAGATTCCCTTCTTCATCCCGTAATACTATTATGATATGTTCTCCGGTTACGGCGTTCCATTTAAGAATTCCGAGTGGAAATCCTTTCGGCATATTTAAGTAGCTAGTAAGATCATGACCAATTTGAATAGTGCTATATATCCAGTTATCCTTGCAAACAGTCGTGTGGCTCCCCTCTCCATGGATTTCGATTGCGGGATCATTATGCGTTATCGCTAGTATGTCAGATGAGTTTTCAAAATCTCGCGCGGAAACTCTCGTGATTTCTTGTACCTTCTTATACACAGGCATATGCTTTTCCGATAATTGGTACATAACAGTAGTATCGCGATGGGTTGTCCAACTATTGTTACTTACTTCATATGAATTACCATTCTCACATAGAGCAACATTATCTCCCAAACCTGAGTGATCTCCTGTATCATAGGTAATTTCTTGAAAATCTCCATGTGATGATGCTACGCTGAGAATACCATCATTTTTCACTCCTAAGCCTTTGTTGTACATGGTCATGGAATGAGTATCATCTAATGCATAGGTAGTGTACTCGAAATCTGTCTTTTCATGCTTTGTGACGTGTATTATATTCGTCGTCGCATCGATAAAATAATCATTTTTCCTATCGGAATAGAACACTCCTTTATCGGTCCAAGCGATTTGCTTTAAGAACATATAATGATTGTCTTGAATTTTATAAGAACCATCTTTGAAAACGAACACGAGTTGCGATCGGTCTTTGGCATATGCTGAACTATTTGCAATCTCATAGAGTGGTATTATTGCTACTACTTGTGATAAGTCAACTTTCTTACCATTAAGAGCAGCTCCGTCCACGTTATACGCCACACTATATCCGTCTTCTCTACCTCCCAAAAGTGTCCTCTCTACTGCCTTAGAACACCCAGTGAGCATAGAGAAGGCGATAAAAACGGATACAATAACATTAAATGAACGTGTCGTCTTCATATCCACCCCAGCGACATCAAACGTTGATAGTTCTATATGTAGTTGTCAGATATGAATCACGTATGCTATATGGGAACACAAAGTTATCCTTTGGTGCTAAATCTATAGCTGCTCCATACATGTAGGCTGCCCAGACTAGTTGGCTACAATTGAGTTCTCCCCAATCATTTCGATTTGTATGAATTACGTCGGTGTTGTACCCACGACCAATGTAACTGCGTGCTCTTCTGACGGCTTTATCTCTATTTGCTTGCGAAGTTCTAACAGACTGTAGATGAGCTCGACCGCATGCAACTGATTTCTTCCGACTCACTTCATGAGCATTGTGATCACGGTCAACAGCTTCGATTATGGTTTCTCTTCTGACAAAAATCCCGGCATGTCCATGATTCCAACCAAATGTATTATTCCCTTCTGAGACAAATACATCCCCTGGATTATGCGCGATATCGAGATCATTATGCTTACTACTATTCTGTTCTCTATCGGTGTCTGAGCCAACATTGCCAGTTTCATATTTTCGAGACAATGTAAGTGCTTCTTGGGCCACAGATAATTTCGGTCTCCCTGTTTCCTTAGTAACCTGCCTAATTTGTGAATCTAAATCATCAAACGAATACATATATCCGAATGATCTGCGTAAATCATTAACTATGGTTACGTATTCGTCATCAGATATCTTTTGTGCATACGCAACTTGACTAAACGTAACAGCGCAGGCGCACAGCACCACTGCTGAGAGAAATGCGCTTACCTTCACAATTTGGTTTCGCAAATTCTTCATTGTAACCCTCTTTATACTGTGTTATATAGCTGCCATAGCTATATAACACAGTATAGTTTTAAATATTTTAAAACACGCTTTTATTTAGATTATATGCATGATAAAAAAATAGCATCGCAAAGAGAACTCTCCTTCATATTGAGATAATGATTAACGCGGTGACCATAACTGAAAAGACACATATGGGTATAAGTTCGAAATAATAGTAAAACCTATACCACTGTATAATACGCTGGTCCTGTAATGTTTAGCCCAATAAAGTCATAACAATTGGTACTACAATAACGAACAAAATCGTGCTAATCGTGACAATATTTGTGGAGAGCTCTACATCACCATCACCCTGGTTTGCCAAGATTGGCAGAACAGCAAGAGCTGGTGCAGCTGACTGAATGACAAAGGTGTTAAATTCAGTGGTAGGCATACCATGAGCTGTAAAGTAAAGCAAACTAAACATTAATGCTGGTGCCAAGATGAATCGACCAACAAGAGTAATAATAGTATCGCGATCGAAACGAATAGTCTTTAAACCTGCTTTTTGTAAAGTAATCCCAATGTAAATTAATGACAATGGTGTTACCAAGTTACCTATATAGGTCAGTGTATTAGTTGCGAAGTCAGGGACTGGTATACGTGCGAGAAGGAATACTAGAGCAATAAGGAAGCCTACCAGAGGAGCCGGTAAAAGTTTCTTCCAATTAAACTTTGTCTGTTGCTTCTTACCAGATTTACTATCAGAAGTCATCAGATAAACACCGAGTGTCCACGTAGATATCGTATTCATGATGTAATACACGAGGAAGAATGGAAGAGCGTTATCGCCAAATAATGCAATATTAAGTGGCAGGCCAATAAAGATAGTATTCGCATTAGCGAACGTATTAATCATTGTTCCTCGGCGTCCTGGTTGAACTTTGAAAATCCATACAGCAAGGAAAGCAAGAATATATGTACCCACAAAGGCAGCAAACACGTATACCAAGCCGCTTGATAAGCTAACTAACTTATCAAGGGTTAAATATTTCAATACGGATACGAAGATTGATGCAGGCAAAGCTACATTCATAATAAGACGTGAAAGATTTGGAGCAAATTCCTCACCAAACCAACCACGAGCTTGGAGGAAATATCCGAGCACAATAATAACAATAATAGGAATAATGCTTTGAATAGAGGTTAATAGCACATCGATATTCATGATGCCTCTTTCGAAAATCTACTGGTATAAATTAAGTAGGTAAAAGCGATAAACGCTTTAAAGAGTTGTGATTACACCATAAAGCGCCACGTATAGAGATTAAAACGAAAGTTTTTTCTACGTGACGCATTAATGGTGCTAAGTGTTACATCAACGATTTACTTATATTCTGGATACCACTTGAAGTCGCGTACAGCCTTCGCCATATCCTTTTCTTCAGCTCGAGCCAATCCCTGTTCTTGAGCCTTCTTAGCAACAGCTTCAGCAACTTTGATGGATACATCAGCGACATACTTGAAAGGCGGCAAGACCGGTGCTCCTGGCTCGCCAGGATTTACAATGCCACTCAAGGAATGAGCTGCAGCGCCGATCATTTCATCAGTAAGCAATGATGCCTCAGAGGCAAGCATACCGAGACCTAGTCCTGGGTATATCAAAGCATTATTTGCCTGACCGATAATGTAATCGACACCGTTATATGAAACAGTTCCTGCAGGGATACCTGTTGCAACGAATGCCTTACCGTCAGACCATGCGATGAGATCTTCTGCACTGGCTTCTGCAAGCTTAGTAGGATTGCTAATTGGGAAAATAATTGGACGTTCGGTAATCTTAAGCATTTCCTCAACGATTTCCTTTGTAAAGGAATTTGGCTGTGTCGAGGTGCCAACAAGAATGGTTGGCTTTACTGTCTTAACAACCTCAAGAAGATCTGTGAGTTTGTCTGCATTGTCATAGTCGGAACGCTTCTTAGCAAATGGACGCTGTTGTGGGGTCAAATCATCCATATCGTCAAAGAGCAGACCTTGCTTATCAACCATGAAGAAACGCTTGTATGCCTCTTCCTCAGACAAACCCTCGCTCATCATTTCACGAAGAACACGAGAGGCAATACCCGCACCTGCGGTACCACCGCCATAGCACAGGTACACTTGATCAGTAAGCTTTTCGCCAGTAATATCCAAAGCACCGAAAATTCCACCGAGAGTTACGATACCAGTCCCCTGAATATCATCGTTAAATGTAGGAATCTGAGTGCGATACTTTTCAAGAATATTTGCAGCATTTCCACGACCAAAGTCTTCCCAGTGTAGATAAAGCTTAGGGAAAAGATTTTCGGCTGTTTGTACGAACTTATCAATGAAATCGTAATATTTCTCACCACGAATACGTTCATGATGATTGCCTAGATACTGAGGATCATCAAGCAATTCTTGACGGTTTGTACCGGCATCAATGACAAGTGGCAGAACAGTTGCTGGATCAATTCCTGCGGCCGCAGTATAAACCATAAGTTTTCCGACTGAGATGTCAACACCATTTGTGCCCCAATCGCCAATTCCGAGAATACCTTCTGCATCGGTAACAACAATAAGGCGAATATCGCGATCTCCTGCTGCATTCTTTAGCGTTGCTTCAATATTTTCTGGGTGATTGACATCAAGATAGCCTGCATACTGAGGATCGATGAAAAGCTTGCTATAGTTTTCAATAGTTTCAGCAATTGTTGGATCATAAACAATTGGGTTGAACTCTTCAACATGCTGAGAGAACATGTGATAGAACAATGTGCGATTCGTGTTGAAAATTTCCATCAAGAATAAGCGCTTTTCAAGATCGCTGGTCTTTGTCTTCATTTGCGCATAAGCCTGAGCAGACTGCTCATCAATCGTTTGCACCTGAGGAGGAAGCATACCTACGAGACCGAGCTGTTCACGTTCATCTTGGGTAAATGCAGTACCTTTATTCAAGAAGGGATCGTTGAGTATTTCGCGTGCATTCATGTCCTGCTCCTCGTTTCTTTGATTTTTCGATATATTTATTTTCTAATATTTAATTGCGTGCTTTACAGTACGCTTCTAAATGTTTCCACGTATCGCATTTTTTGTTACGGATAGATGACACGCTTTCGTTTATTTAGTATTTTCATTCTACCTCCCCCCCCCTATGCGATTGACGGTTTCTAGTAGTCGCTGCAATCATTAACATAACCATCAAGTGTGATAACAAACACTAAAACCGCCTTTGTGCTATAGAATATAAAGAAATAGGAACGCAAAGGAGAAATACTGTTATGAGTAGCAAAGCTATACATCGTAAGACACGAGTCTTCGCTCCTGAAGGTTTTTTCGAATGTGAAGCTAAGGGACTTATGTGGCTTAAGGAAGCGCAAGTTCACGGAGGTCCACGCGTTGTAGACGTTGAATCATGTGGATCAGATTTTCTCGATATCGAAAGAATTTCAGCTGTTAGCGCCACCCCAGATGCTGCGTATCAATTTGGTCGAGACTTAGCTCATATGCATGATTTTGGGGCAGACTATTTTGGGCAAGCTCCTGATCATTACACTGGTAAGTGCTATTTTGGTCCTTTGCAAGATCCGGTCGTTATGGATACCGGACAATGGAATAATGTAGTCGATTATTTTGCACAAGGACGGCTAATTCCTATGGTTAAGCTTGGAATTTCGCGAGGACTTTTAACTTCTGCTGACTTAGAATTAACTGAACGTGTGTCTAATGCCCTTCCTGATTTGCTTGGATCGGCTGGACAGGATAAGCCTGCACGTGTCCATGGAGATTTGTGGAGCGGCAATGTCATGTGGACTAGTACTGCAAGTGATGGAACTCCTCTGGATAGTGTTGAGGCAGTACTCATCGATCCTGCTGCTCATGGTGGACACCGCGAAGAAGACTTGTCTATGTTGTCTCTGTTTGGTATGAGTTTTATGAGTGACATACTTCGTGGATACCAAACAGTTCATCCACTTAAGAAAGGATTCGAAGAACGACGTACGCTTTGGCAGCTCTACCCAATTGCAGGACATTGTGTATTTTTCGGCGGAGGGTATATAAGTCAATATAGGTCAATGTGCAAACAGTTGCTTACCTCTCTATAACTCTTTTCTATAAAGTTCTATAAATATAGTCTCGTTAAAGAAAGCTGGTGGAATCCTTATGCTCTAGGGATTCCACCAGCTTTCTTAAACAGCAACCTTCTATATCTGTCAGTATCTACATTTCATGCAGTTTACGAAAAAGCGTGACGTAGTTTTTCAAAGAAGCCACGATTTTGCTTAATGCTCTTTGAAGATTGTTGTGGCTTATCTTTGAGCTGTGATTCTTTATTGAGCCCTTCAAAGTCAGAAATTAACTTCTTTTCTTGATTACTCAACTTCTTCGGGATACTCACCTCAAGGTGGACGATAAGGTTTCCACGTTCCTCGCGATTAAGCTTTGTTACACCTAAATTATCGAGCGTAATGGTATCTTCAGGTTGTGATCCAGCTGGAATAGATAATGTACGGTCTCCATCGAATGTGGAGATATGAGTCTCATGACCAAGCACAGCCCACGTCATTGGCACACGAATCCAACAATGCAAGTTACTTCCATCGCGTGTGAAAGTTTCGTCTGGACGAACAGAGATATCAACGTACAAGTCTCCCGCAGAACCGCCACCTTCTCCGACTTCCCCCTGACCTTGCAAACGCAAACGGGTGCCATCTTCCACACCTGCTGGAACTGAAACGGTGATAGTGCGCTGCTTACGGACACGCCCTTGCCCAAGACATGATGCGCACGGATTTTCAATGATAGTACCGTGTCCTTCGCAACGTTCGCATGGCTGACTAGACATCATCTGACCGAGCATCGTACGGACAACTCGCTGTACTGATCCGCTTCCATTACATTGAGGACATGTTACTGGAGCACTTCCATCAGCACTACCATTTCCATGACACGTATCGCAGACAGCATACATAGTGACATTAAGCTTTTCACGATTACCGAAAACAGCTGTTTTAAGCTCCACATTAAGGCTAGCAAGCGAATCGCGTCCTGGTTGGGTACGTGGAATTGGTCCTGAACCGGATCCGAAACCACCACCAAAGAATGTGCTAAAGATATCGCCAAAATCTGCTGAACCAAAACCAGCCCCTGCACCTGCATTAGGCGACATAGGATCAACGCCTTGATCAAACATTGAACGTTTTTCGGGGTCACTCAAGACATCGTAAGCAGTATTTACTTCTTTGAATTTATCCTCAAATTCCGGACCTGCAATATCTGGATGATACTTACGGCTAAGCTTACGATATGCTTTTTTTATTTCATCATCTGTTGCGTTACGAGAAACGCCAAGAGTCTCGTAATAATCTGCCATCTATTTCTACCTTGTCTTGATCAAAATAGGATTTCTAACACCTAATTTAAGCACTACGAGGGTATTATCGCTGGTAATGAACGTAGGATGAGGTTTCTACGTTAAGATTGAGTATCTTTTTGATATCTAGTCTTGAGAAATCTCGAATATGACGAAGCAGCTATTAGTAAGTAATACAGAATAATAATCGTCGGAATAAATATGAAGGGTATGCGCGCCGAATGGCTGAAATAAGCCAGCAAAGGTCTTTATGCCTTATTACTATGAAATGCGTAAACGGGTTGCTAATCGCACTATGTTGAGCGTGAAGCAACTTTACCTAATGGAAGGAAAGTTGGTCTACATGTCCGATTTCACATGGACTGAACTTGACGAGCGTGCAGTAAAGCTCGCTAAGGTTCTTTCAGCAGATGCAGTTGAGAAGGCAGGCTCTGGTCACCCAGGTTCACCTGTGTCCTTGGCTCCAATTGCTTACACTCTTTATCAGCATTTCATCAAGCATGATCCAAAGGATCCTAACTGGGAAGGTCGCGATCGTTTCATCCTTTCTGGCGGTCACGCTTCTTTGACCCAGTATGTACAGTTGTACTTCTCTGGTTATGATTTGACTCTTGATGACTTGAAGAAGTTCCGTACTATGGGTACTCGCACTCCTGGTCACCCTGAGTATGGCTTGACTCCTGGTATTGAGATGACTACAGGACCTCTTGGTCAGGGTCTTGCTTCTGCAGTTGGTTTTGCTATGGGTCAGCGCTATCAGCGTAATCTTCTTGATGCAGAAGCTCCAGCAGGTACTTCTCCATTCGACCATAAGGTATGGGTTATCTGCGGTGAAGGTGATGTCGAGGAAGGCATCTCTGCTGAAGCAGCATCTATTGCTGGTGGTCAGAAGCTCGGTAACTTGACAGTTATTTTCGATGCTAACCACATTCAGATTGAAGGCGACACTAACTTGACCTTCTCTGAAGATATTTTGAAGCGTTTTGAGGCTCAGGGTTGGTACACCGACGAAGTTTCCTTCGTACAGCCTGATGGTTCTTACAAGGAAGATACTGAAGCTCTTGCTGCTGCTTTGCACAAGGCTGAACAGGTAACTGATCGTCCTCACTTTATCAAGGTTGACACTTTGATTGCTTGGCCTACTCCAGGCAAGACCAACGATGAATCTTCTCACGGTTCTAAGCTTGGTTCTGAAGCAGTTGCAGGGCTTAAGAAGGTACTTGGCTTCGATCCTGAAGTTGCATTCCCAGCTGATGACGAAGCTCTCGCTCACGCTCGTAAGGTAGCTGATCGTGGTGCACAGGCACACGAAGAGTGGAACGAAAAGTTCAATGCTTGGCGTGCTGCAAACCCTGATAAGGCTGCGCTTTACGATCGTCTCGCTGCTGGCGATCTTCCAGCAGATTTTAATAAGGCAATTGATGAGCTCGAAGCAGGTATTACTGCTGGTGCTTCAGTTGCAACACGTAAGGCATCTGGTGCAGCAATTAACGCAATTGCAGCTGTAATGCCAGAACTTTGGGGCGGCTCCGCTGATTTGGGTGGATCAAACAACACCACTATTAAGGGAGCTCCTTCCTTCTTGCCTGCTGAGTTTGCTACCAAGACTTGGCCAAACGTATCCGAAGGCGGTCGCGTCCTTCACTTCGGTGTACGCGAACTTGCTATGGGTGCTATCACTAACGGTATTATCCTTGGTTCTCATACTCGCCCATTCAATGGAACATTCTTTATGTTCTCCGACTATGAGCGCCCAACCGTTCGTCTTGCAGCTTTGATGAATATTCCTAACCTCTATGTATGGACTCATGATTCTGTTGCTGTAGGTGAAGATGGTCCTACTCACCAGCCTGTAGAAAATCTTGCTTCTATGCGTGCTATTCCTAACTTGGAAGTTGTACGACCTGCAGATGAGTTCGAAACTGCTGAAGCATACCGCTACAACTTTGAGCGTGAATCCACTGCACCTGTAGCAATGATTTTGACTCGTCAAAACGTTCCTACCCTTGCTGAAACAATTGAAAAGGCAAAGGATGGCGTAAAGCGTGGTGCTTACGTTCTCGTAGATACCGACGGTACACCAGATGTAATCCTTATGGGATCTGGTTCGGAAGTTCAGCATGCTGTTGAAGCTGCTAAGACTTTGGCATCTGAAGGTATTAAGGCACGCGTTGTTTCTGTTCCATCTATGGAATGGTTCGAGCAGCAGACTGATGAGTACAAGGAATCTGTACTCCCAGCAGCTGTTAAGGCTCGCGTATCTGTAGAAGCTGGTCTTGCCCTTTCTTGGTACAAGTACCTTGGTTCTTATGGTAAGGCTGTTTCTATTGAGTCCTTCGGCCTTCAGGGCGGCGGCGCTGAGAACATGGTTGCTCTTGGAATCACTCCTGAGCACGTAGTTGAAGAAGCTAAGGCTTCTATCGCTGCAGCTCGCGCTTAACTCAAGTTTTAGGGCGGTAAGTTTGTACTGCCGCCCTTTTAATTAACTCCACAATAAAGGGGAAAATAATGACACAGAATGTGCACACTCAGAAGACCAGCGACTCTGGCGTTTCTATTTGGCTCGACGATTTGAGCCGTACTCGTATCGAGTCTGGCTCTTTGCAGGACCTCATCGCTCACAAGAACGTTGTAGGTGTTACTACTAACCCATCTATCTTCCAGAAGGCTTTGAGCCAGGTAGGTCCTTACGATGCACAGCTTAAGGAGCTCGGCAAGGTAGATGTAGAGACCGCTATCCGCGAGCTCACTACCACCGATGTACGTAATGCAACAGATATCTTCCGCGAGATTGCAGAAGCTACTGATTACGTTAACGGTCGCGTTTCTATTGAAGTTGACCCTCGTCTTGCACACGATACTGAGAACACTGAAAAGCAGGCAATAGAATTGTGGGAAAAGGTAAACCGTCCAAACGCAATGATTAAGATTCCTGCAACTCTTGAAGGTTTGCCAGCAATTACTGCTACTCTCGCTAAGGGTATCTCTGTAAACGTAACCTTGATCTTCTCTATTGAGCGTTACGAGCAGGTAATTGATGCTTATATCGAAGGTATTAAGCAGGCACATGCAAATGGTCATGATTTGACTAAGATTGCTTCTGTTGCATCCTTCTTCGTATCTCGCGTTGATTCTGCAGTAGACAAGCTCCTCGAAGAGAACGGCTCTGAAGAAGCTAAGGCTCTCGAAGGTAAGGCTGCTGTTGCAAACGCACGCATCGCATATGAACTCTTCGAAAACAAGTTCGCAAATGATCCAGCATGGGCAGAGCTCGAAGCAGCAGGCGCAAAGCGTCAGCGTCCACTCTGGGCTTCCACAGGTACAAAGAACCCAGCATACTCCCCATCTAAGTATGTTGACGAACTCGTAGCTGAAGACGTAGTAAACACTATGCCTGAAAAGACCCTTGACGCTCTCGCAGAACAGGGTAACGGCGCTCCTTCTATTAAGGGCACCTACGAAGAATCCCACGCAGTAATGAACAAGCTTGCTGAGCTTGGCATCGACATCAAGCAGGTAACTGACAAGCTTGAGGCTGACGGTGTTGCTGCATTCATCAAGTCTTGGGATTCCGTAATCGCTGATGTTCAGGCTGGTATCGACCGCGTGAATGCATAGCGTGTATCACGTTTTATTTGTGGTCAGGTCTGCGTAGTCTCGACTCAGATAAGGCAAAATACAACAGGATAAAGTAAAGGTTGGCTTTTCTTCCCCGTGAAGATAGCCAACCTTTACTTTATCCTTAAAATGGGCAAAATCTCAAGGTTTTCGTATCGAAATAAAAGACCTAATTAAAGACCTAATAATATATCGAGTAACGCTCTTATCGTGGTTCCGGCCGGGTAAAGAAAATTTAAATACCCGTTTATAAAAGTGATAACTATCATACGTGAAAAATTCCTAAGTCAACTTGAGGAATGCTTATACTCTTATCTAGGCAATTGCTTTAATCGTGACTTTTACTTTTCCATAATTAGACTAATATCACGAATTATTATATTTCTTTTCTTATATGAGAACTGCGGCTTAGCATCAGGCGCTAAGCCGCAGTTCTCATATAAAGTTTTTATTGGTGCCCTTATGCACCTAAGCCATACTTGACCATGAAGTCAAGACCGATGATAATTGCAATCCACAACAATGCAACTACCACCGTGATGCGGTTCAAATTTCGCTCTGCAACACCAGATGTACCAGCATTTGCAGAAATTCCGCCACCAAACATGTCGGATAAACCGCCACCCTTACCCTTATGCATAAGAATAAGAGCTGTAAGCATGATGCTCAAAAGTACTACGAAGACTTCGAGCGTTACCTTGAGAACGAACAACCAGTTCATTACACCTCCCATAAAAGCTATTTAAAGAATACCTTAAGCTAGCGAAAAGTTAAAGTTTTCTAGACACGAATTTGTCATCTATTCTTAGCGGCTTTACTTGCTAATCGAATAATGGTAGCGAATTCTTCAGGTTCGAGGCTAGCTCCTCCGACGAGGAATCCATCCATATTTCGTGCTTCATTCATCAGTAATGTAGCATTTGAGGCGGTAACAGATCCGCCATAGAGAATTCTGACCTTATTAGCTGTTTCCTTTGAATAAACACGTGTCAAGTGCGTTCGGATAGCTTGCGCAGCATCTTCGGCTGACTGAGGTGTTGCAACAAGCCCGGTGCCAATTGCCCATACTGGCTCATAAGCGATAATCATTTTTTGAGCATCTTCTTCAGAGATGTCTCGGGTAATATCATCGACTTGCCCTACAGCATAGTCGAGCTCTATCCCCTCTCTACGTTCTTCATATCCTTCGCCTACACACAAGATAGGAGTCATGCCTGCCGTTAATACTGCACGAACCTGATCCACTAGATTAGCATCGTCGTCTGCATAATAACGACGTCGCTCTGAATGACCAACTAAAACGTACTTACATCCCAACGATGAGAGCATATCTGCAGACACATCGCCTGTAAACGCCCCCTGAGCGGTCACAGAAACTGTTTGCGCACCGTAATTGATATTGAGCCTATCAGCCTCTACAAGGACTTGTACACTTCGAATTGAGGTAAATGGTGGAAGGATTGCGATTTCGCACTCTTTATAATCAAAATGTGCATCACGAAGTAACCATGCTAATTTCTGTAAAAAGTAAGTAGCTTCTCGGTGGTTTAAATTCATCTTCCAATTACCCACCACTAATGGCATTCGCTGCGACATTGTTCACCACTCATTTCTTTATTCCTAAAACCAAGATTAACAGTACATATATACCGTTATACAATGATTCTCTTGCCGAGGAGTCATGAAAGAAGGCAGTTATCCCGCTGCACAAGATTTGCGCGAACAAAGAAACTGCCTTCTATTATTAATATCTTAATCGAGTAATCCTTAGTAAAGACTACGCCGTGAACCTAGTCGAGAACGCTCAAGCCAGGAAGTGTCTTGCCTTCGAGGAATTCGAGAGAAGCACCGCCACCTGTGGAGATGTGAGAGAACTTGCTCTCATCAAATCCGAGGTTACGTACTGCGGATGCAGAATCTCCACCACCGACGATTGAGAATGCACCATTTTCTGCTGTAGCGTCAATTAAGCCCTGTGCTACTGCACGAGTACCACCTGCGAAGTTCTCAAACTCAAATACGCCCATAGGGCCATTCCATACGACCGTCTTGGAATCGACAATCTTATCGTGGAAGAGCTTCTGAGATTCTGGACCGATATCAAGACCAATCTTATCAGCTGGAATTGCATCTGCAGGCACAACCTCATATGGGCTATCCGCAGCAAATGTATCTGCTGCAAGAATATCAACAGGCAAAACGATTTCTACGCCCTTTTCTTCTGCAGTGGCGAGATATCCCTTTACTGTCTCAATCTGATCCTCTTCAAGCAAGGACTTACCTACTTCATAACCCTTAGCCTTGAGGAAGGTAAAGACCATACCGCCACCGATAACGAGGCGATCTGCCTTGTTGAGCAAATTAGCGATAACTCCGAGCTTGTCTGAAACCTTAGAACCACCGAGAACTACTGTCAATGGACGCTCAGGATCATTTGTCTTAGAGAGTGCAGTTACTTCCTTCTCTACGAGCAAACCAGCTACGGCTGGAAGGTCAGTTGCTACATCATAGTTTGAACCCTGTGCGCGGTGAACTACACCGAAACCATCAGACACGAATGCTTCACCAAGAGCAGCAATCTTCTTCGCATAAGCAGCACGTTCTTCAGCATCCTTAGATGTCTCTTCTGGATTGAAGCGAACGTTTTCAAGAAGAACTACGTCGCCGTCCTTCATAGCAGCAACCTTGGCTTGTGCATCTTCGCCATAAGTATCAGATGCCAAAACTACTGGTGCATCGATAAGCTCACTCAAACGAGCAGCTACTGGTGCGAGGCTGAGTTCTGGTACAACCTGCCCCTTTGGTCGACCAAGATGAGCCATAAGAATCACCTTGGCACCTGCTTCACGCAATGCATTAATTGTAGGTAAAGCTGCACGGATACGACCATCGTCGGTGATTGTAGTTCCATCCAGTGGGACATTAAAATCAGCACGGACGAGCACACGCTTGCCGCTTACATTTCCCAAATCTTTAAGAGTCTTCATTAGCTTCCTTTCTTTTTCCACCACTTATGAAGTTTAGTTCTTTTCTGCAGCTGCCGCGCGCTGTTTCTCAACTTTTGTTGCTAATTGCAGCAAACGTCGAATTCTGCCAGCGATTGCATCCTTTGTAATTGGAGGATCGGCAAGACGACCAAGCTCTTCAAGGCTTGCATCACCATGATCAAGTCGAAGCTGACCTGCCGCGCGAAGATTTTCTGGAATGTCATCTCCCAAAATTTCAAATGCCTTACGTACCTTTTGGCTCGCTTCTACTGCTGCTTTAGCGCTACGACGCATATTCGCATCATCAAAATTAGCAAGACGATTTGCTTTTCCACGCGTTTCGCCTTCTACACGCTTACCGCTCCATTCACGAGCAGTCGTCGTAGCACCCATGAGTATAAGCATACGTTCGATAACATCAGGGTCGGTTAGTCGAACTCGGACAGAACTATTGACGCGGTGTGGCTTAGCTGTAATACCAAGACGGCGTGCTGCAAGAATTAAATCGTTTACAGCTTCTACACTAGGGCACACAATCTCCATAAGACTTGATTTTCCTGGATTGCTTAGGCGACCTTTAGCTAAGAAGGCTCCGCGCCAAGCAGCTTTAACCTGTGCGATATTTCCCTGTACATGTGCAGGTGCGATACCTGGTACTTCGCGTGAACGCTGATCAAGAAGCCCCGTCTGCAAAGCTAAACGTTTACCATCACGAGTGACAGCAACCAAGAAATATTCTACCGATTCACCTGAAGGCAATGATGACGATGCTTGACGCAATTCAGCGTCATACCCCCACAGCTCGTGAATCGTTGATTGGAGCCATTGCGCCGCTGATTTACTAGTGAACTGTCCAAAAACAATCGGAATGTTCTTGACTACCTGAATCCCTCCACCAAAGCGAAGCATAGTAGAAACCTGAGCTTGCTTAGCAAGTGAAGAGTCATCAGTAATAGATACGAGTTCGTTTTTGACCTCGTCGAGCAGTGACACGGCGCCTCCTTTTGAAGCTGTGAAAGCAGAATATCCGAGTTTTTAGTCTAACGATAGCCGTGGATAGAGTGAAAGAATAATTCCATCAGCTAAAATTTTACATAATAATCCACGTAAAATAATCCACGTAAATGTCTTAATTGTGAGTCATTCGTTCTAATTCGCGAGCTGATACCGTAACAGTCAGATTATGAGATTTCAGCCTTCGCGCAAGTTCATGGCTCATCGCAACTGATCGATGCTGTCCTCCGGTACAACCAACTGCAATTGTTACAAAGTGTTTATCTTCGCGAGCATATCCTTCAATAGCAATTGTTAACGCTTTTTCATATGCATCAAGAAACTCGCGCGCTCCGCTACTATTAAGCACATATTCACTCACCGCTTTATCTAGACCAGTGAGATTTCTGAGCTCGGCAACCCAATACGGATTTGGTAAAAAGCGCACATCAAGCACAAAATCAGCATCCGATGGTACGCCGTGTTTGAACCCAAAACTAAAAATGTGGACGTTTACGGTAGTCGGACCAGTTCCTACAAGTGATTCATATAATTGCGTTGATAATTGATGAATACTCGTTCGCGAAGTGTCAATAATGACATCGGCACGATCCTTCAAAATTTTAAGAAGTTCACGCTCTTCCGTAATACCATCAATTAAACGGCGACCATTTTGTAAAGGATGCGGACGACGAACTGATTCATAGCGTTTGACAAGAACATCATCGCTAGCATCAAGAAAAATGATTCGCGTTTTCACACCCAAATCATCAAGATGTGCTAAAACTTGCGATAGATCGTCAAAATATGATCGTGAACGTACATCAATCACAGCAGCGAGTTTATGAACTTTTGACCCTGAGGATGTCATCATATCAACAAGCGGAATGAGTAGTTTTGGAGGCAAATTATCAACAACATACCATCCGATATCTTCGATACTGTCCGCAGCACGCGAACGACCTGCTCCAGACATTCCCGTAATCAGAAGAACTTCAAAATCCTCGGTACGGTTACCTTCATTACCACTTGTATGAGCAATGGCATCGATTTTTTCCATAGTTATAGCTTATCTCTAGAGCTTCTCAAAAAGAGCTTTTTTCATCGCTGTAAACGCGATATTCATCACATCTTGAACAGTTGTATGAGTCATATATGCGACTTGAGCCACTGCCTGTCTCAATAGCATATGTTCTCCGCCACGTACGTGTCCCCCGTCAGCCGAAATAACTGTCATAAGTGCTGTAGGCCGCGGATCATAGATAACGTCAAGCAGATACGTTTTATTAAAAATACGCCTATACGGCAGCCAAATTAATTCTTTCGCGATATCATCAGTAGCGTGAGCGGTGACTGCGGAGATAATTACATTTGCTGCAACGCACTCTTGAGATGCATATTCCCACGGTCGAATGCTTACACTTATTTCTTGAGGATACATGGAGATGATGGTATTGACCTTCTCTTGCGCTCGATTAATATCACGCGCGCACAGAGTAATGTGAGTCGCGTTCATTTCGATACATGCCTCAAGCGCAGACATTGCAGTAGAACCTGATCCAAGAATTAATACACGTTTATGAGTAAGATCAACGAGTCTGAATTCATCAGCAAATGTCATTGATATGCCATCAACATCGGTGTTATACAACGTTATATGTGGCATGTTCTTATGAGAACCATTCTTCATATTCCAATCAAATACAGCTGTATTTGCTACACCTAAATGTTGAACATGAAGGTCACCCATATCTCCAAAGCTCAGAGCCTCCTGTTTGAGTGGCATAGTCATACTCACGCCCGCCCAGGAATTATCAAGACTTTCAAAAAAACCGTGCAGTTCATTTTCGGTGACAGAAATCTTATCATAAGACCAATTTCTTAAGCCTAGTGCTTCGTAAGCTGCGTTATGGAGCACAGGTGAAAGTGAATGCCCAATAGGGTAACCTAATACTGCTGCATGATGATTAGTCATATTTCTAGCTTATCTTTACTGTAGTCTTCTGTTTGCATTCTATTCAATATGCTTACCAAGTAAGGATACCATTTCTTAGAGGTATTCACACTACTGTCTCATTATCCTGAATCACTTTTTGATGTGTGAAACTCTAGGCAGCATGGTGAGGGGCGTAGCCAATAAGTACAGTTTATTAGTTACTATCCGATTTTGTATCCTTTTGAGGTTGGTTGTGCAAGCTTTCAAAGAGTATCTTTGCCTTGGATTCGCCAATTCCTGATACTTCTAAGAAATCTTCGTAGCTTGCTTCACGCATAGCACGCACAGACCCGAAATGGTTCAAGAGTTTCTTTTGGAAATTCGGGCCAATTCCTGGAATCTCATCAAGTGCAGAACGTAGTGCTCCTTTACGTCTGACTTTACGATGATACGTAATTGCAAAGCGGTGTGACTCGTCACGTACTCGTTGTAGTAAATACATACCTTCAGACTGACGCTTGAGAATTATAGGATAATCATCATCAGGAACCCACACTTCTTCAAGCTTCTTCGCTAATCCGCATACAGCAACATCTGTTACACCACTATCTTCAAGTGCTCTTTGTGCTGCTTTAACTTGTGGCTGTCCACCATCTACAACTATCAGATTTGGCTTATACGCGAACCGACGCCGATTGGTATCTTGTTGTACGATTTCTTGCGCATTCTGAGACAAGACTGTATCGCCTACATTTTTCAGGCGTTCCTCATCCTCGATACTGTCACCTGTATCTCCAGAAACATTGCCATGCTTAAAGCGCCGAGTAAGAGTCTCGTAAATCGCAGAAGTATCATCAATTGCACCTTTGCCGTCATCGCCGCGAATAGCAAAATGACGATAAAAATTCTTCTTTGCGATTCCATCTTCAAATACAACCATGGACGCGACTTGGTATGATCCGCCGGTAGCATTTGAAATATCGTAACACTCGATACGAAGAGGAGCTTTATCAAGCATCAAAGCATCTGCAATATCATTCAAGGCTTGAGATCGTGCGGCTAAATCAGTAACACGACTAAGCTTAGAGCGCTGAAGGCTTTGCTTCGCATTCGCAAGCGCTCGCTCGAGCAGAGTTCGCTTCTCTCCCCTCTCTGCAACTCGAATCGTGACTATAGATCCGCGAATATCGGAAAGCCATCGTTCGAGTTCATTTTGGCGGGCGGGAGCAAAAGGTACGATAATTTCACGAGGAATAGGCGATATAGGAGAAAGAAGATCATTTCTGCCTGTAGTATCCTCACGTTCATGTCGAGAGCGCGTTGCCTGAGCTCTGCTCACAGAATCTCGTGCTGTGACTTGCTGAGTCGGCGCTAATGCATTTCGACTTTGTGAGACGGAGATGGAAGAAGAGCCAGAAGTTATGGTGCTTTCATCGGTAAAGCCTACCGTTGCACGAGCAGTTTCTCTGCTGGTATCAGCAGTTTTGCTCTGTTCCTCATAAATGCCGTCATCGATTTCTTTGTTTTGGCGCGGAGAACTGCTTTCTGACGTATCTTCTGTAATGTTCACAGCTTGTGTATTTGTTAAATCTGACGAAACTACTGTATCGTCTTCGGTTGCATTTTCTTCAATAGCTGCGGAATATACCTGTGTAATGAGGTCAGCAAGTAATTCAGCGTCAGAAATATCTTCTACTCGTTCAACTGACCATCCTCTTTCACCACGTATAGTTCCAGCGCGTACAAAGAAAGTATGGACGCTCGCTTCAAGTTCATCAGTTTCAATTCCGATAATATCTGCGTCAACATCCGTTGAGAAAACGACAGCATTTTGTTCAAGTACGGAATCTAGAGCTTGTATACGGTCGCGCAATTTAGCCGCTTGCTCAAATTCAAGATCAGAACTAGCCTGTTTCATTTGCTCTTCGAGCTGTTTACGAAATGATGAGCCAAGCCGTCCTGTAAGAATTGCAACCAGTTGTTCACTCATCTTTCGGTGTTCTTCAACAGAAATACGCCCCACGCATGGAGCTGCGCATTTACCGATATGGCCGAGCAAGCATGGTCTATTCGTCTCCTGTGCCTTCTTTAAAACTGATGGGCTGCAGGTACGTACAGGATATGCACGTAACATGGAATCCAATGTTTGACGCATATTCCATACTTTGGCGTACGGTCCGAAATAGCGAGCTTTACGATTATTTTTGTTGCGAGTTACCCATACGCGTGGGATTTCTTCTTTGACCGAAATAGCAACATATGGGTAAGTCTTATCATCTCGGAAAACTACATTGAATCGTGGATCAAATTCTTTAATCCATGTGTATTCTAGAGTCAATGATTCTAGTTCGGTACCAACTACAGTCCATTCAAGACTTCGTGCAGTCAGGACCATATTTTGAGTTCGCGGATGTAAGCGCTCTAATGGTTGAAAATAATTAGTAAGTCTATTACGTAGGTTCTTAGCCTTACCAACGTAAATAACACGCCCTTCCCCATCTCGCCATTTGTAAACTCCAGGATTGGTTGGAATATCTGATGTTTTAGGGCGGAAGAGATCTCTACTATCTCCTAGTAAAGGAGCGCCGTTTACATTAACCGCTTTAGTACTTGATTCCTCTGTACGAATGAAGCTAGTAGTCTGATTATCACTCTTATTATTCGAGATATATCCATTACTAAGCGGCATACTATCTAAAGAATCGTCCGTTTCTGTTAAATGCGGATTTTTTATAGGTGTATGCGTTGAAGGTGATTGCTGTGAAAATGAACGCTGTGCAGTCAAATGCTGCGAAGTCGAATCTAAGCTATTAATCTCATTTTCTGCAGAAGAATGATAGTCTTCTACCATTTTTCGAGCAGTCTTTCGCCATTGATTCGGCGAATGTTTTTCAATCATCGAACTCACCAGCACTCACCCCTTACAAATCATCAATTACCAATTACCTATAACGTGTTGTTTCGTTCTGCACGTAAAGTACTTCGCGTAAATCCGAGCACGTGTTTAAGTTGATTCGAGCACGTGAAGACAGATAGGTTTACGCGAAGTCGTACATCATGCGCGTGTCTTTTACCGTGTCAGCATCGGTCGCAAGAATTTTCCAGTCCAACTGTCGGAGTCTGCTGCCACTGACTCTGGTGTACCTTCTACGACGACTGTACCGCCACCGTCTCCTCCTTCAGGACCCATATCGATAATCCAATCAGCGCACTTCACTACGTCAAGATTATGCTCGATGACAATTACCGTATTACCCTTGTCTACTAATCCTTGAAGTACAGTCATGAGTTTGTTCACATCTTCAAAGTGAAGACCTGTTGTTGGCTCATCCAAGATGTAAACGGTTTTACCATCTGAGCGCTTCTGTAACTCTGTAGCAAGCTTGACACGCTGACTTTCACCACCGGATAGTGTAGGTGCTGGCTGTCCCAAACGAATATATCCAAGACCCACATCTACTAGAGTTTGCAAATAGCGAGAAATTGACGGATAGGATTTGAAAAAACGTGCTGCTTCTTCAATAGGCATGTTCAAGATATCCGCCACTGATTTGCCGTTATACTTCACTTCAAGAGTTTCGCGGTTGTATCGTTTTCCATGACACACTTCACAATCAACATAAACGTCAGGTAAGAAGTTCATCTCAATCTTAATTGTTCCATCACCATGGCAGGCTTCACACCTTCCACCCTTGACATTAAAGGAGAATCGGCCAGGACCGTATCCGCGAACCTGTGCTTCTGGAGTTTTTGCCAAAAGAGTACGAATCTTATCCCACACACCTGTATATGTTGCAGGATTGGATCGTGGTGTACGGCCGATAGGATTCTGATCGACATGAATCACCTTTTTAACCTGATCCACTCCCTCGACACGGGTATGCTTACCCGGAACGATTCGAGCGCCGTTGAGCTTATCTGCTAGCACTGGGTAGAGGATGGAGTTGACGAGAGTCGATTTTCCTGAGCCCGAGACGCCTGTGACCGCTGTGAGCACACCGAGCGGGAACTTGACGTTGATATTCTTGAGGTTATTCTCCCGAGCGCCAATGACTTCAAGGTTCTTCGTCTTGTACACGCGCCTACGTTTAGTTGGGACAGCGATCTTACGTTTCCCGCTGATATAAGCACCTGTAATGGAACGCTGAGCTTGAGTAATTCGGTCCGCATGACCAGAGAATATAATTTCTCCACCGTGTTCGCCTGCTCCTGGACCAATGTCTACAAGCCAGTCAGCTGTCTTGATTGTATCTTCATCATGTTCGACAACAATCAAGGTGTTGCCTAAATCACGTAGATTATGAAGTGTACCAATGAGTCTTTCATTATCGCGCTGGTGTAAACCGATAGACGGTTCGTCTAGAACGTACATTACACCAACAAGACCTGAACCAATTTGAGTTGCTAATCGAATGCGCTGTGCTTCCCCACCGGAAAGTGTTGCTGCTGCTCGAGATAGCGTAAGATAAGACAAGCCCACATCGTTAAGGAAGCCTAAGCGCGCACGAATTTCTTTGAGAATTTCTGTAGCAATTTGCGCTGCTGATCCTTCAAGTTTAAGATTTTTTACCCATGCAAGCGAGCGCACGATTGGCATATCACACACATCGATGATGGATTCATCACCGACGGTCACAGCTAGAACTTCTGGCTTAAGTCGTCGTCCTTGGCATACTTGGCATGGGACTTCGCGCATGTATGCTTCGTAATATTGCTTCATGGCTTCGGAATCAGTCTCATCATGACGTCGCATGAGAGCTCTTACGACTCCCTCGAAGCCAGAGGTATACTCTCGCATGCGACCCCACCGATTTCGATAGCTTACTTTGACTTTGAAATCGTGACCATACATGACCGCATGACGAACATCTTTATCAAGTTTCTCCCACGGAGTATCCATGCTAAAGCCGAGTTCGTCAGAGAGTCCTTCAAGCAAATGCTGATAATACTGTGTTTGAGTTTTGGAACCATTCCACGGCTCTATTGCTCCTTCGCGAAGTGATTTTGAAGGGTCTGGGACTATGAGTTCAGGGTCGATTTCAAGCTTAAAACCGATTCCTGTACACTCTGGGCATGCCCCGTACGGAGCGTTAAATGAGAACGTACGTGGTTCAATTTCATCCAACTCAAGCTCATGCGAATTTGGGCAGCTTCTATTCTCAGAAAATGGCTTACGTCTATCCGGATCCTTCTCATCCAAATCAACAAAATCAGCGATAACTACTCCATGAGCGAGACGTAAAGCAGTTTCTACTGAATCCGTTAATCGCTGGCGCATCCCCTCTTTTACCGCAAGACGATCAATAACTACTTCAATAGTATGTTTGTTTTGCTTCTTCAGGCTGATTTCTGAATTGAGCTGTTGTAATTTACCATCGATAATTGCGCGAGCATAACCATCTGATCTCAATGTCTCAATGAGCTCAACAAACTCGCCTTTGCGTCCCTTAACTACAGGGGCTAGAAGCTGAAAACGCGTGCCCTCTGGACGGCTCATTAAAGAGTCCACTATCTGCTGTGGAGTCTGTTCAGAAATGAGCTCACCGCACACTGGACAATGTGGAATGCCAGTTCGAGCGAAGAGTAAACGTAGATAATCATAAACCTCTGTAATAGTTCCTACTGTAGAACGTGGATTACGATTAGTGGTCTTCTGGTCAATGGATACGGCTGGACTCAGTCCATCAATCATATCGACATCGGGCTTATCCATCTGTCCAAGGAATTGGCGTGCATAAGCAGACAATGATTCCACATATCGACGCTGACCTTCAGCAAAAAGAGTGTCGAAAGCTAGGGACGATTTTCCTGAACCTGATAATCCAGTAAAGACGACCATTTTGTTGCGTGGGATTTCTAAATCAACATTCTTTAGATTATGCTCACGTGCACCTTGAATAACTATTTTATGATCAAGAGGCAAATCATGAAGATCTTCAATAATAGTGTCTTGCATTGCATTCTTCCCTGTGAGCGTCGCACGTTTAGTATCGGTTTCAGTCGTCTTTCCCACGGTATTCCTTCTTTACATGCTCATTTTTATAAAATCTATCGTATCAATCTATTCGAACAAATTTTCGAATAGCGTAGAAATAGTATTTCTCATGAAAGATTTCACAATGATTAACCATTTTCGTGTGTTTCTATTACTATCGAATCAGTTTTAAGTGAGGTTTTATGGCAATTTCAGCACAGGGCTTAGAAATTCGTATTGGAGCAAGACAGCTTCTTGCCCCTACAGATTTTCACGTATCCGCGGGCGATCGTATTGGTTTGGTTGGTCGTAATGGTGCAGGTAAGACAACTCTTACACGTGTTATTACTGGGGATATGCTTCCATCTGCTGGAAAAGTTAGCTATTCGGGCAAGCTAGGCTATCTTCCTCAGGACACTCATGCGGCAGACCCCGAGCAAACAGCTTTAGACCGTATTATGTCCGCACGTGACATTGCTGCCATCGTCAGTCGTATCCGTAAAGCTGAGCGCGATATGACTAATCCAGATCCTGACATCATGGAAAAAGCGATGCGCCGCTATGACAAGGCTATGCAGGATTTTGAAAATGCCGATGGATACTCAGCGCAATCAGATGCAACCGTTATGGCAGAAAGCTTAGGCATTGATCAGGAAGTTCTTCCACGTCAGCTTGGCACACTTTCAGGTGGGCAGCGTCGTCGAATTGAATTAGCACGCATTCTCTTCTCAGATGCAGATACACTCATTCTTGATGAGCCTACTAACCACCTTGATGCTGACTCTATTGAATGGCTTAAGAAATATCTTAAAAGCTATGCAGGTGGATTCCTTGTGATATCCCACTCCACCGAACTTCTCGGTGAAACTGTTAATAAGGTATGGCATTTGGATGCACAACGTACACAAATTGATATGTACTCTCTTGGATGGGCAGCATATCTTAAGCAGAGAGCAGTAGATGAAGAACGTCGTCGTCGCGAGCGCGAAGTAGCTCAAAAGAAGGCTGAGAGATTAATGCAGCAAGGTATTCGTCTTCATGCTAAGGCTACCAAAGCAGTTGCAGCTCAAAACATGATTCGTCGTGCAGAAAAGCTCTTGGAATCTACCGAACCGATGCAGAAGAAAGAAAAAGTTGCGGATTTGCGTTTCCCAACTCCTGCTCCATGTGGTAGAACTCCTATTCAAGCTACGGATATTTCTAAAGCATTCGGTTCTAACATCGTTTTTGCTGGGATTAATCTTGCTGTGGATAAAGGCTCGCGCGTGGTAATTCTCGGATATAACGGCGCTGGTAAAACTACTACCCTGCGTATTCTCGCTGGTCAGGATCAGCCAGATACTGGTGAAGTCATTTTTGGGCATGGTGCGAAAGTCGGATATTTTGCTCAAGAGCATGACACTCTTGACAACGATGCGACGCTTTTGGAAAACATGCA
Source organism: Alloscardovia theropitheci (assembly GCF_004332295.1). Taxonomy (GTDB): domain Bacteria; phylum Actinomycetota; class Actinomycetes; order Actinomycetales; family Bifidobacteriaceae; genus Alloscardovia; species Alloscardovia theropitheci. Next base: position 34,348 of record NZ_RXLP01000004.1, on the reverse strand, counting down.
GCACGTAGCTCCTGAACTGGATGATACTCAGATTCGCACAATTTTAGGCAGCTTCTTATTCTCTGGCGACGATGTATATAAGCCTACGCGTGTTCTTTCAGGTGGCGAAAAGACAAGACTCGCGCTCGCAACTCTTGTATCTTCTAAGGCAAATGTGCTTTTGCTTGATGAGCCTACGAATAATCTCGATCCAGCGTCGCGTGACGAAATTCTTAATGCAATTTCTAAATACGAAGGCGCAATCGTACTTGTTACACACGATGAGGGTGCAGTCCAAGCGCTAAATCCTGAACGAGTTTTACTTCTTCCTGATGGTGATGAAGATTTGTGGAATGACTCGTATTTGGATTTGGTAGCGTTGGAGTAACACCATACTGAAATAATCATAGCGATTACTTGTAAGAAATGGTTGGTATCCTTTACTTATGACTCTTTTACAGCTTCAATATATTGTTAAAATCGTCGAATGCGGATCGATGAATGAAGCATCTCACGCATTGTATATTTCACAACCAGCCTTAAGCTCTGCTGTTAAAGATCTCGAAAAAGAGATGGGCATTGAAATTTTTACTCGCTCTTCTCAAGGTATTGCATTGACCGTTGACGGCGTGGAATTCTTACAGTACGCTCGTCAGATTCTCGATCAAACTGAGCTTATGACTCAGCGATATAAGCATACAAAGCCACGCAAGCAGTTGTGCCAGGTATCTACTCAGCATTATATGTTTGCTGTAGAAGCTTTTGTCGAGATGATTAATTCCGCTGATTCAGATGAATATGAATTCTCGATTCGAGAAGATCGTACTCGCGAAATCATTGAATCTGTCGCAAACATGCGTTCAGAGATTGGTATTATCTATACTTCAGATTTCAATCGAAACGTTATCAATAAACTTCTGCGAGAAAAGCACTTGGAATTCCACCCACTTTTCAACGCTAACTTGCATGTCTTTATTTCCCGTGAAAATCCTCTTGCATCCCGTGAACGTCTGACCATGAAGGATTTGGAACCATACCCATTCATCCAATTCGAGCAGGGTGAAGAAGGAAGCTTCTACTTTGCTGAGGAAGCTATGTGGCCACAGTATGCTTCCAAACAAATTAATGTAACTGACCGTGCTACTAATTTGAATTTCATCGTTGGATTAAATGGTTATACAATTTCTTCAGGAATCGACAACGAAGATTTGAACACTGAAAAAATTGTTACCGTCCCACTCGATACCGATGAGAAAATGCTCGTCGGCTGGATTACGAATGAACGTGCTAATCTTTCACATGCTGCACAAACTTACTTAGAGAAGCTGAAAGAAGTCGTTATTAAACACGGATATACGACGATTGAGGCTTAGTATCGTTATGAATGTGATTTGGGGTATCTCTATGAGATACCCCAAATCACATAAAACCTATTAGACCACATAAATGAGGAATTATTTCTCCTTGTACATAATAAGATAAGCTGTTAGGTTCTTGTCGTTCATTTCGAAAGATAGCTCGTCGACGCCGATGACTTCGCGAGTATCGTTATGCCTCTTGCGACGTTCTGTTGTGGATTCAAGATATAATTCAGTCCAATATTCGTGCCCCTTTTCTAATGAACATTCAATCCCCATACCAAGGACCCGAACTGGCGTCTCAGAATCGTCTTGTTTTTGGGTTGTAAAATTCCCAACTATTGAGTATGTTCCTTCATCCAGGGCAACAGTAAGAACCGAGTTAGAATTATCCTGCGCTGATTGATTATCGGCCACTTCCAAAGTATATGGGTACTTTCGAAAGATTAAATCGTTTATTCTCAACCCCTCAGGATTTAAAACCTTCACAATTGCTTTTTCATCACGAGATGCATCAAGTATTTTCTTATTTTTCTTAGTTCGATTTAGCATGATAATAAACCAAGGAACAGATACTGCTAAATCGATAACAATGAAAATAACTACCAGAATCCCTACTATATTGTCTGTCATAATTGTTCGCTTCTCTCGATAGAAAAACTCATGTTTCCTTTGAATATTCGTTTAAACTACTCTAGTTAAGCCTATAAACAAAGTAGTTTTCTCATGATCATTGATGCATAAAGCATGTATAGTCTTCTATTTCCCACGTTTTCATACTATTCATAGAAGCTATTTATCGCTACCACATATATGAGTGTTACTCCCCCCCCATGCTGTACCATACTAGCTATTAGCACAACGAAAGTGTTGAGGACTGTTATGAGCAACCATTACTTTTCATTAAAAGTGAGTTCTTGGCTAAACGTAACGAGGAAAATCTTCGTTAGCGTTCTTGTCTGTATATGTATATACTTGCTATTTCTTCTGGCACGTCTATTTTTCCCCTATGAATTATCCTTTCCCAAACCAGAGATTCATGTATCCATTTCTGAATCATCGCATTTTACTCGTGAACAAATCAATGCCTTACCCGAAATAAGAGATCCTTATCATAGCGGTTTTCAACCTCAAGACTTTGAAGTAGACATATCCTTTAGCGCTAGCATAGCTCAAAGTGACATAGCCTATTACAGAAGAACTGCTCAAATTGAGCATATCGACGAAAACACCTATCAGCTAGCTAAAGCTGCTAACCAATATGGTGACAAGAATATAGCAGCAATTTCTATATTCGAACGTTATTCTCCTTCACCATCAACCGGTATAAGTTCTTCATCGAGAAAGCGATACTACGCATTAGTTTCACAAGGGAAAAACAAGACTTGGAAATACATATACACAGAAAATGGTGCCATATAAACCAAGTGGTGAATATAAATTAATATATTCACCACACAAAAGTTAGATATAATACTGAAGTTATTTATGCACCGTACTTCGCAAAATATTCTTCGATATGCGCGTTCCGTTCCTCATCTATGAGAGCACTACCATCATCGTTTCTTAGTTCACGAGCGGCCTCGATGATATCGTGTATATTCGCGATTGAAAGCACAGGGAAGCCAAATTCTTCTTCCACAGCTTGTACCGCTGACTTATCAGAGTCTTTCGTTTTCTCCATGCGATCGACGGAAAGCACAAGACCGACAATTTCTACGTCCGCAGCAGCCTTTAGCTTAGGAACAACTTCTCGAACAGCAGTCCCAGCTGTCATAACATCATCAACGAGCAAAACTTTCATTCCATCACGTAGTTGAGTGCCAACGAACATGCCACCGTCGCCGTGGTCCTTCACCTCTTTACGGTCAAAGGTATACCCCATCGGTACGCCAGATTCTTCACTTAAGGCCATTGAAGTAGTAACAGCAAGTGGAATCCCCTTATATGCAGGTCCAAAAACTGTATCGAAGTCCCCTAACTTACCGACTTCTTGAGCAGCAACAATAGTATGAGCGTAGAACTTTCCAAGAGCAGATATGCGAGTGCCATCATTAAATGAGCCTGCATTAATGAAGTATGGTGATTGACGACCCGATTTCAATGTGAAGCTACCAAATTTTAATGCTTCACACTCAAGTAGAAACTTTGTAAAATCATGGGTTAAAGACATCGTAGAACTCCTTAGTTGATACAAAATTCTCGTTTATTATTCGTTACGATTAATCCAATTTTTGCCTACGGAAAGGGCTTCACTTAATTCAGGACGCTCATCAAGTAAACTTTCCAGTTCACATGCAATACGCACGGGAGCAGCAGGATCGACAAGAGCCGCAGATCCCACTTCTACAGCATTTGCACCAGCATAAAGAAACTCCAATGCATCTTCCCCGCTAGAGGTTCCGCCCATTGCAATAATTGGGAAATCGTGGAAAGCTTGACGAATCTTATAGACCATACCAACTGCCATAGGATGAATAGCTGGTCCTGATACGCCGCCCGTTACATTGGCAAGAATCGGTTTACCTGTTCGAGTATCGATTCGCATGCCTACGAATGTATTAATTAATGAAACAGCATCTGCTCCAGATTCTACTACTGCTTGAGCAACGGGAACTATATCACTGACATTTGGCGAAAGTTTAAAAATCATCGGCTTATCAGTCAATGGTCGAAGCTGACGGACAAGACTCGCGAGTGCCACTGGGTCTTTCGCAAACGATGTTCCCGCTTTAACATTTGGACAGCTCACATTAATTTCAAGCATATCTACATTTGTCTTCGCGAGCTTTTCTACTACATATGCAAAGTCTTCAGCACTATGTCCGGCAACATTCGATATAACTGTAGTCCCCATAGCTTTAAGACGAGGAAGATCATCTTCTAGATAATGGTCTACTCCAGGATTTTGCAAGCCTACGGAATTAACCGTCCCAGCAGGCGTTTCCGCAGTACGTGGAGCAGGGTTGCCCTCCCATGGCACAGGTGAGACACCTTTAGTACATACTGACCCAAGGGCCGCAGGATTGTAATAAACCGAGCAGGCATCAAGATTATAGGTACCAGCTGCCGTACCAATCGGACTTTTCCATTGAACTCCGGCAACTACCGTTCCATGCGTAAACGTGTATTCTTGCGTTGCATCAAACACTATTTCCACCCCAATTCTTCGCGAGTAAATACCGGCCCCTCAATGCATACCTTCTGATTACCGTGAATTGTTGGCGTAATGCATACTACGCAAGTTCCGTATCCGCAGCCCATACGCTCTTCGAGACTTAATTGCGTATCGATATTATGTTCACATGCCCATGCAGCCACAGCTTTCATCATTGGCTCAGGACCGCATGTCAGGATATGAATATCTTCTGCTCTACTCTTGAGATCTTTTACGTCGTTCTCTTGTATCCAAGTATTTAATAAATCGATAACATTACCCTGCGCGTTATCAATACTTCTTGTATCATCACAATACTGATCTACATAAGAATCGGCAAAATGTTCATTTCGATATCCAAACATTGTGGTTACTTGCGCGTCATCTCGCTGAGAAAGTTTCTGAGCGGCATGCAAAATTGGAGGAATGCCAAGTCCACCAGCAACTAATAAATATCTGCCGGTCTTGCTTACATCGAACGGTTTTCCAAGTGGACCGAGGATATCAATTCTATCGCCCACACTCATATCTCGAAATTCTGCAGTACCACGTCCTACTACAGCGAAAATAAAGCTAACTTTGTCGCCGTGAATTTCGCTAATACCAAACGGGCGAGGTGACATTTGCAAAGGATTTTTGCTGTAGAGATTTACGAATTGCCCTGCTTGACCTTGTTGTGCGGTGTACTCATCGCTAATAGTTAACCGTACGATATCCTGTGTTAAGAGCTCATGTCCTACAATTTCGACTGTTCGTCTTGATGGTCGGTAGTTTTTACCTTCTGGATTCGTCTTTATAAAAGTCGTATTCATCGTTTCGGATTGCATTATTCTCCTTGAATTAAGACAAGGCATTGGTAATATCGTTTTTCATAGCGAGCGCTGCTTCACGCGCATAATGTGCAACAAAATCTAATGCTTGCTCGGTACTGCTAAATTCAGGAATATCCTCAGCTTTTTGCCATGCAGCTATAATTCCACGGGATGAATTTACGAGTGCACCCATACCATTACTGTCAAATAGACCGCGTAAATCGCGAGCTGTTCCTCCTTGCGCACCATATCCCGGAACGAGAAAGAAAGTATGTGGCATGAGTTCACGTAATTTGGCTCCGATAACTGGATGCGTTGCTCCCACAACCGCGCCAACTCGAGAGTATCCATACTGAGAGTCTCGAGTTGTCTCTCCCCATTGTTCGAGTAAGAGAGCTACATGTTCGGAAAGCGTCAAGTTCGTGTTAGCGATAGTGAGATCTTGTAAGTCTGCTGAGCTTGGATTGCTCGTCTTAGCAAGCACAAAAATATCTTTATCACATTCTTGTGCGGCTTCAATGAAAGGCTCAATGCCATCAATTCCAAGATAAGGATTAACGGTAACAGCATCTTCATGCCACACATCTACAGGTTCCATACCTTCAATTTTCGGTGTTCCATTGAGATGCGACGCATACGCTTGAGCGGTGCTCCCTATATCTCCGCGCTTGATATCGCCCAGCACATAAAGCCCACGTGAACGCGCATACTCATTCGTTCGAGTATAAGCATTAATACCAGCTTCGCCCCATGACTCATACATCGCGATCTGCGGCTTCACAGCAGGAACGATATCGTAGACTGCATCAATAATCGCCGTGTTAAAAGAAAAATACGCTTGGGCTACATCCTGCGGGCTCTTCGCATTGCGAAGAAGAATTTTTGGAAGAAGTGATGGCTTAGGATCAAGTCCTACAACACTTGGATTTGAGGTACGGGTAATTGCTTCAATGAGTTGTCGCATGAAAAATTTCCTTAATCACTATAGCTATCAAAGCGCGAATATGTGAGTTCACCATTGCAAATTGTTGCTACAACTCGTCCGCGCACATCCCAGCCATTAAAAGGTGTATTTCGGGCTTGAGATGCAAATTCAGATGAATCAATAGTCCAAGACTCATCAGGAGCTAAGATAACGACATCCGGATGCTCCCCCTCTATATCTGTTTGTGATAATTCAGGAGTCTTCATCATATGAATATCGGCCGAATCAAAATCGATAATTCCATCATGAGAATGTGCAAAATCAGCGATATCGAAACTTTGTGCACCCATTAGACGATTAGGTTCCACCGATAAGAGCTCGATAAGTCGCGCATCATCAATATATCCAGTTTCTACAAGTACATGTCTAAGTACAGGATACGCAGTCTCCAAACCAATGATTCCATTGGGAGCACTCATCATTGCATCAAGAGAGCCAGCTGCTTTTTCTTCCACTGTATGCGGAGCATGATCAGTAGCAATGAGGTCCACTGTCCCATCACACACTGCTTCAAGTGTTGCAAGCCTATCCGCAGCTGAGCGCAAAGGAGGATTCATCTTTGCATACGTGCCATATTCTTCTACAGCGCTATCATCCAAGGCAAGATAGTGAGGTGCCGTTTCACATGTAATGTTAATTCCTTCACTCTTTGCCTGACGCACCGCTTCGAAAGCTGCTGCAGTAGAAACATGCTGCAGATGTAAATGAACACCTGTAGCACGGCATTTTTGGATATCGCGTTCAACAATATTAAGTTCAGTTTCGGCAGGAATTCCTGGAAGGCAAAGTTTTCGGGAGATGGCACCTTCATTCATTACACCAGTTGTATGATGTTCGCAATGATCGATGAAAGGAATGTTTGCTTGAATGCAATTGCGAACAACAGTATCAAGCGTAGAATTTGTCACTGCCGAGCCATCATCAGATACCGCAATTACGGGATGTTTATACCCAGCGGCTCCTCCTCGAAGAGCGTCCTTCCAATCATCATATTCGCTTGGCTTTTCACCATTACGTTCTTTCGATGCCGATGCACACAACGCATAACGAACAGGAAGATTGTGTCGGTTTTCTAATTCTTCAAGGGCGTTTACACCATCATAACTAATACCATCTAATGCCGGAATAGTATTAGGCATAATAAGAACATTTGTATATCCGCCATGAGCTGCAGCTAATGCGCCGCTTTCCATAGTTTCTTTATCAGTCTGACCAGGATCGCGGAAATGAACGTGTGGGTCAGCAAATCCCGGAGCAATCTGCCATGCGCTGGCATCTAAAATAAGTTCATCCTCATTTCCGTCTGGAATACGAACCGTAATATGTTCTTGTGTATCCCAAATACGAATATCATTCAAAACTACTGTCATAGAATCTCTCCCATAATTATGCCAGTGGTATGCCAGCGCACGTATCGGCAGACTTTAATTTATATATTTACATAATTGATACTTTCGAAATTTTCAAAAATATCAATTACAGCTTTGCTCCTTCATCGCAGTAATCACAACGATATTGCATTCCTCGAGCATCTTCATGTCCACGCACAAGATGGAATTGTTGCTTAATGCCACGTTCTGTTGAAGTTACGCAACGAGGATTTGAACACTTAATCACATTAGTAACGTGAAGAGGTAGCGTTGGCTTTTCCTTAGAAACGATGACGCTGTCGCGAACGATATTAACAGTTGCGCTTGGTGCAACTAATGCCAGAATATTAAGATCTACTACGACATCGCCTTCAATCTTAATGATATCTTTTGAACCAAAGCTTTGGCTTTCAGCATTCATAATCAAAGCAAGGCGTGTCTTTCGTGGATCTATTCCAAGGAAGTCGAGAACTTTCAGTGCGCGTCCAGCTGGTACGTGGTCGATAATAATACCGTGAGTAATACTTGTAACTTGCATTAGTTGTTCACCTCTTCTTCCATCTTATCTGCATCATATCCTGGCAATTCATCGCCAATAACAGAGCATTGCAAAGCCATACGCATAAGCATGCCATTTTTAACTTGTTCAAAGTATGCTGCACGTGGATCATCGTCAACATCCACAGCGATTTCGTTTACACGTGGCAATGGATGAAGAACTGCAAGGCTTTCCTTACCAGCAGATAGTTTTTCCATGTCAAGAATATATGTGTCACGTAAGCGCAAGTAATCATCTTCGTTAAAGAAGCGTTCCTGCTGTACGCGAGTCATATACAGTACGTCTAAGTCGCCGATAACCTCGGTCATATCTCGAACTTCAACATATGAGCATGATGGCGTATCGTTAATACGATCAAGAACGTACTGAGGTGTACGCAATTCATCTGGTGAGATGAGTACAAAGTTAATATTTCCAAAACGGCACAATGTTTCAATCAATGAATGAACTGTGCGACCAAAAGTAAGATCGCCGCACAAACCGACAGTGAGATTATCCAATCGTCCGAAGCGATTGAAAATTGTTGAAATATCTGCCAATGTTTGTGTTGGATGCATATGCCCACCGTCACCAGCGTTAATCACAGGAGTGTCTACCGCCTGAGAGGCGACCAATGCAGCACCCTCCTTAGGGTGGCGCATAGCGACAACATCGACATAATTAGAAACCGTTTTAAGCGTATCAGCAATAGTTTCGCCTTTAGCAGCTGAGGACTGGCTTGCACCTGCGAAGCCGATAACCTGACCACCTAATCGAAGCATCGCCGTTTCAAAGCTCAAACGAGTTCGCGTTGATGGCTCATAAAATAAAGTGGCCAATACACGACCATCGCATGTATGTGCCACTTCTTTTCTATGCCCATCAATATAAAGAGCTTTTAATATTAAATCGTTAAGTTGCGGAACAGATAAATCATCGAGAGTTACGATGCTCATCCCTTTAAGGGAAGAACTGAGTTGTGCAGACATTGGCACGCCTTTCCGATATACGAAGGGCACTGCTTTTTTGCTGTGACCTTAACAAGTTTAAAGCAAAAATACGACATATCTATCATTTACCGTGTTTTTTGAGAGCGTATTGTCATTTTGTCCTTTATCATTAGAGAGGAAAACATAAGCTTAATGTGGAAAGAAACCCTCACCTTATGCAGTCACTTTTGCTCATACTTGAAATTGGCATTGCTGTCGTTATCTCATCTTTGTTAAGTCCATATATACCGCGTGTTTCAATGCCGCTTGTGCAAATTCTTCTTGGTGTTATTTGGTTCTTCGTACCCGGCTTACCTGTTATTAATATTGATTCTGAGCTCTTTCTACTGCTGTTCATTGCCCCTCTTTTGTATCGTGAAGCTGTTCAGACATCGCGTTCAAGTTTGCGCAATAATTTAGGTGTTAGTTTATCGCTTGCAGTTGGTTTAGTTCTTCTTTCTGTTCTTATTTCGGGTTACACTCTTCAACTATTTCTCGCTGTCATTCCACTAGCTGCTGGCTTTGCTTTGGGTGCTGCATTAGGACCAACTGACGCTGTAGCAGTTGCCCAGCTTGGATCTGAAGCTCAATTAACTCCTAGACAGCATGCTGTCTTATCCACTGAAAGTCTTTTTAATGATGCAGCGAGCATCGTAAGCTTCCAATTTGCGATCGCTGCGCTCCTCACTGGTCAATTCTCCCCTGTCGCTTTTACGGGTAACGTTATATATAGCTTCTTAGGCGGAGCACTTTTAGGAACCATTTTTGGGGTTCTTTTCAACCGTCTTATTTTCTGGATGCGACGAGTTCGTCTTGAAACGACAACAAACCGCATTCTCATAGAATTAATGATCCCGTTCTTCGTATACTGGGTCGGCGAAGAGATTCATGTTTCAGGCGTTATTGCTGTCGTTGTCGCTGGACTAATTGCTGCATATCATCGAGTTGGTGTGGGGGAAGATTTAGCTGAAATTAATCGTGTGTCTTCTGCAGTATGGGAAGTATTCACCTTCGTGCTGAACGGTTCAGTTTTCGTTTTGCTTGGAATTGAGCTTCCTCTCGCAATGCGTCAGACTCTTTTAAGCGAACGTATCAACACTTGGGCTCTTGTGGTCACCGCTATCATCCTATGCATTGTGCTTCTGGCTCTTCGTTTTATATGGATAGCCGCTATGCTCAGGCTTACCAAATCTCAAGATAGTGGTAAACGTCGAAAGATGACAAAAGAGCGCTGGCATTCAGCTGCAGTCATGACGTTTGGTGGAGCTAAGGGAACAATTTCTCTTATCTTGGCATTCAGCCTTCCATCTCAACTTGATACCATGACCGGTTTTCCCGTACGAACAGCGTCGTTATTCATTGCTGCTCTGTACATCATAATTTCGCTACTTTTAGCAAATATAGTTGTCCCAATTCTTGCTCCTCCTGAAGAAGATGAAGATGGACACAAGTTCGCGCTCGCAAACTTAGAGATGCTCAACCGTACATTAATGGCAATTTCTCGCATGCACAAGGCTAACCCAGAACAGCATGTAGCTATTGAAGCTGTTATGCGCTCATATTATTCACGTATCGCACGTCAACGCGGAACAGTAATGACTAAAGATGAGCTCAATCATCTTCACGCTGCTCGTATGGAAATGCGTCAATGGCAAAGTCTGTGGCTTGAAAATTATGCTAAAAATCATCCAGAATACAGAGATGTGTGTGAGCGTTTACTTGCACCAATTGAATTCGCATTGTCATATGAAGGCTCGGGATGGAAACAACGTATCCATACACGCGCTTACTTCTTAAGACTCAAACTCGTAGGGTGGTTGCGCTCTGCACGTGCTACTGTACGTTTTACATGGAAACGTACTCTTTCCGTAACAACACGTTCTGAAAACATGGAGTATAGACGTTCACTCATAACACGTATTCAGCTTCAAATGTTCCAAGATGCAATCCATCACGAGTTTACACTTATCAATTACGATCAGGTCTCACCGATTGTAGGTTCGACTTTAGTCAGTGAATTACGCTCTCTTATCCAAAGTTTGCAAACTCCGTCTATTGCTAACCCAAATATGCCAAATCCAGATGCTATGCTTCACGAATTCAATAGTGTTCTTTCCCAAGCATATGCTATTGAGCTCGAAACCATTAGAACGATGCTTGATAATCAAGAAATTACACGCGATCAGGCTCGTTCTATGCGTCACAATGTATTTATTATGCAATCTGATTCCGGTCTATAATCTTTCACAGCATTTTTAGCGAAGTGAAATGTGGTGCTGCTTAACCGTAATTTTAAGCAGCACCACATCGTATATAGAGCACATTCGTTTAACTCTTATGCTCCATAGAATAAGCGGTTCACTACCTCACGACACTTTCGCATAGTTCTGATAATGTCGTCCATAAATTGGAGACCGCGATGAGCACTGTGCCCGAGGCATACAGCAATACCGCCCATGTCAAAATAATCATCAGGAATGATATCTGCTTGTGAAACTCTTCCCGACCACAAGAATGAAGCATTGCGCAGGTCTGTGCACAGTTTCCACGTATGTCGAAGTATTTTCGCATCATGCTGGCACAGCACTTCTCGTCTTTCTAAAATGTCCAAAGCATCAAGAGTATGCGTTGTTTGTAACTCTTCCCATTGATAAGCGTATTGGAGCTGAAGAAGCTGGACAGTCCATTCTACGTCGGACAAACCGCCTTTTCCTAACTTAATATGGCGATCATTTCTCACGCCACGAGGCAATCTCTCGGATTCCATGCGTGCCTTGAGTTTTTGGATACTATTGATTTCTTGCTCAGTTAATTTACCGCAGTTATATCGAATTGGATTAGCGATATCATTAATAAATCTTTGTCCGAGCTCTTTATCCCCGGCAGCAAAACGTGCACGAAGGAGGGCCTGCTTTTCCCAAGTTTGCGACCACGACGCGTAATACTCGCTATACGAAGCATATGAACGGACTATAGGACCATTCTTACCCTCAGGGCGAAGATCCATATCAAGATCAAGTTTTTGTTCGGTTCCAGCAAATCCAGATAAGACTTCACGTAGTAATTCGGCTTGCTTTTGTGCAAATTGGCGCGCTTCGATATCTTCTGACCCCTCATGTGCTTCATACACGAGCATTAAATCAGCGTCAGAAGAAAAGTTAATTTCTTCTCCCCCATATCGTCCCATCGCGATAACTGCCATGCGTGACAATGGAAAATCGAGCTGCTCATCAGCACAAATTTTTGCAGTTGCCCATTCAAGAGCCGCATCGATAATGACATCATACACGCGTGTCATAGCTTTCAAGGCATCTTGAGATGATATGACTGAGCTCATCCAGCCGAGACCAACACGCTCGATTTCGCGTCTTCTTAAAGCTCTGAGCAGAGTAGAAAACTCTGTTTGTGAATCGGCAAACCGTTGGAGCATCATGTCGGTACGTTTATGCAAACTTTCGCTGCTACGTGGTGCTAATAATGATTCATCACCAAGCCATGTCACAGATTCAGGCGATTTCATGATGGCATCGCTAAGATAACGCGAATTTGCCAATACATGGCACATTCTCTTCAAAGCAGTCGGTGAATCACGCAAGAATCCAAGGTACGGTCCAGATCCCCCATAGGTTTCGACCCATCGCCGCCACATCATGAGCCCCATATCAGGATTTTGTCCATTCCCTATCCATAGAAGAATAGTTGGAAGCAATATTTGATTAATTCTACTTGAACGAGATATTCCAGAAGTAAGAACGTGTACGTGGCGCATAGCTGCTTCTGGATCGGCAAAACCTACTGATTCAAATCGTGCTCGCATCGCTTCCTCAGTCAGGGTAATGTCATCATCACTCATCTGAGAAATATTTGGAAGCATTGGACGATAATAAATATCCATATGCAACTGTCGAACCTGACGGCGTACAGAATCAAAACGCTCAACAAGTTGACGTGGTGTAAGAGATAGCGAGCGCGCCAAACGTAAGATATCAGAATTCTGAGCTAGCTCAATGTCTGAGATACGTCGTGTTCGAGTAAATATATCAATAGAGTCGGAACCTGATGAAATCTTTGGGAACAAATGAGTTCGCCGCATATTCCACAATTGCTGACGATGCTCGAGAACTCTCAAAAAACGATAATCTTCTGATAAGTCATGTGCTTGTTCACGATTAACGTATCCACGATGAGCTAAGACCTTCAATGATTCAAGGGTGTTCTTAGTATGGAGATGTTCATCAGTTCGACCATGAACGAGTTGAAGCATCTGTACAGTAAATTCAACATCGCGCAAACCACCTTTACCGAGTTTTATCTCGCGGTCTTTATGATCCATAGCGATATGTTCTTCTACTCTGCGACGCATCGCACGGCAATCATATACAAAATTTTTCCGTGAGGAAGCTGACCACACGAGCGGATGTATTAGATTTTCGAAATCACGCGCTACATCATCATCGCCTGCAACGAATCTTGCCTTAAGTAGCGCTTGGAACTCCCAATTTTCAGCCCAGTTTGTGTAATAAACTTTTGCAGATTCAACAGTACGCACCAAAGCACCTGCTTTTCCTTCTGGACGAAGGGCGGTATCAATATCCCATAAAGATGGCGCGGTAACTCCTGGAATTATTGCTGAGCATACTGCTTGCAAAGTCGATCCAATATGAGTACCTACTGCTATTAAATCGCCAGAAAAATCTTCAGTTTTGTCTACGAGATATACAAGATCTACATCCGACACATAGTTAATCTCTTCAGCTCCTAATTTACCCATAGCAAAAACTGCAAACTTACATCCGTTACTATTGGGGACTTTCTGTTGAGCTATTATCAAAGCGGAACGTAGAGTTGCATCTATAAGAGTGCTCATTCGCTTTGAAACTACAGGCTGTATATCCAATGGATTTGCACTCATCGCATCATCGGCTACTATGTGGAGAATATTGCGCCAATACGTCATTCGCAGAGTTTGAACCTGTTGATCATATTTTGCATGCGTATCTACGGGCATATCAAGACGAGGCATGGCACCTTCAAGTACCTCAGCTAGTAATGATATTTCAGATGTTAAGAAACGACCTAAAAAGTCAGAAACCCCACAAATCGCTATGACTCGCGATATCTCATCTTCATCCCCACCAAAAAATAATTGAGCGATTCCTTCATGCTCAGTTGAGCATAACTTGTGAGAAATATCAGCTACATGCCATAACGCGCTATCCGGATCTGCTGCATACCGGGACCATTCAAGGAAATCTGTAACTGACCATGCACAATCGTATCCGTTAGCTCTTGCCGTTTCAAGAGTATCATTGAGACGAGCAGCATCTTTAATTGCTCGGGAAATATGATTAAAACCTGCACGGATAAGTGTAGCTGATGATACTACCGACTGTTCCATACTATTTCGCCTTCGCCTACGTAGATTAGATAATTACAGTTGTATTTTCATCGTGCGCATATCATACAAGCCATACGATTACTTTTTAACAGAGTATTTATTCACAATCTTTGGGAGAAACAACTGCAAGCACTTCCGCTTCGTGAAGATCCCATTGATTAAGAGGCTTATTCGACCCCAGAATAACAAAAGTTGCTGGTGAAAGACCAAGCTGTAGCACATCGTACAATCCATTTTTATCTGAGTTTTCACGTGACGACCACCATTGTGCGCCTTCGCTCATCACTGGCTCGTGTCCGACAATAAGGACAATCTTGTGCTTTTTCTTTTGAGACTGAATGATGTGTGCTAGTTCATCCATACCATCGGTATACAGTTTCTTGTGATAACTTACATCAGGTTTATCACCGAATACTTTAAGCATACGTTCAGCTGTTTGACGCGCTCGCTTTGCACCAGATATTTCCATGACATCTGGTACAAGATTAATTCCGTCTAAAGCTTTTGCGACTCTTTTAGCTTGCTTACGACCCTTATCTGTGAGTTCTCTATCAGAATCACTTTCGGCATTTTTCTCAGTCTTTGCATGGCGCATCAGTATCAGAATATATTCGTAATGGTGAATTTCTTTACCAATTTTTGTAAGATTCACAGACATGTTTTTATCCTATCAAAAGGTGGGAAATACTATATAAATTTCCTAAACTCACGTAGCCTCGCAGCTTCTCTCTTCTCACTATAGTTTGCTTATTTGAGAATCTAGGTCGCGAAGTACTTTACGAAGTTTTTTATCTGACATATCACGCAACTCAAGTGCTTGAATATCACGTTCGACCTCATCAATATCGGTTGTTGTGTCTTTATTTGGTCTTTCATGTTTCTTCAATGCACTTTGACCATCAGCCATAGCCCTGGAAAAGACAAGGAATCCAGTGTGACCTATCATACTGTGTTCAGGACGAACAGCAAGACCATCGACTTTCCAGCTTCTTTCCATGCTTTCTTGAATATGTGGCTTCGTCCATTGACCTGATTCAACCAATTTTTCTACCAATCTACTCAGTTGAGTAGTAGTCGTCACGTAGCAGGATAGAACTCCTCCAGGTGCAATAACTCTGTGCACTTCATCAATACGGTTCCACGGATCTAACTGGTCGAGCACAACTCTATCAAAATAATTATCCTCGCATTGCGCGATTTCATTATCAAAATCACCCACAATAATATTCCACCATAGTGGTTCTTGCCCATAAAATAATGTGGCATTTGCTTGACAAACTCTCGCAAAATCAGTACGAAGCTCAATAGTTGTCAGTTCACCTTTGTCACCTATGGATTCGAGTATATGCAGGCTCATAGCTCCCGATCCGCCACCAGATTCGAGTACACGCATGCCTTCTCGTATATCACCGAGTTCAAGAACAGTCGCGATATCTTTGGGATACATAATCTGAGCACCTCGAGGCATAGAGAGAATATAATCCGCAAGACGCGGTCTCATAACGGTATATTCCCAGCCTCCAATGCGTCTGCTTGCCTTCCAAGGTTTCCCCTCACGATATGTATCCGCATAATGAGTTGAGCTACCCACTCGTGTGACGATGTTAACCCCTTCTTCGCTGCCTATGATGTCAGCATGAAAAATTTGGCCATGAGCAGTATCAGTAATTCCATCAGGTGTGAGCTGAAAAGTAAGCATATTGCCTTTACGATCCGTAAGCTGCACTTTTTCCCCAGCTGTAAATACGCCGCGTTTATATGGCATATATGCTCCCTCTATGAAAAATATTCTTATCTAACCAATTCCTCTGACAAAACATGAGAGGATACTCAGACCATTGTATCTATTGATACTGAGTTAAAACATTCCCACGACACGGAATAGAAAAACCATGCATACAAGAACATACATACAAGAAAAGGTGTGCTTAGTTTTATCAATAAGAACACCTTTATTATCACTGTCTAGTTTGCAATCTTACGATTTACATGTCAGATTACTGTACTAGTTGTCCTCCGACTTCCCAGCAAACTGCGAATTATACATATTTGCATACACACCGTTTTGAGCGAGAAGTTCATCATGATTTCCTTGCTCAACGATATTACCCTTATTAACTACCAGGATCTTGTCAGCATCACGAATTGTTGAAAGACGATGAGCAATAACAAATGCTGTACGTCCTGTACGCAAAGTATTCATTGCAGTTTGTACTTTCATCTCTGTACGTGTATCGACAGAACTCGTAGCTTCATCCAAGATTAAGATATCAGGATCGGATAAATATGCCCGACAAATAGTCAACAATTGCTTCTCGCCCTGTGATAATTCAGATGAATCATCACTCATAATCGTGTCATATCCATTTGGAAGTCGTCGTACGAATTCGTCGACGTGAGTTGCGCGTGCAGCTTCGAGAAGTCGATCTTCTGTACGTAAGGATTTGTCGTGTACACCATAGAAGAGATTATCTCTAATTGTGCCTTCGAATAGCCACGTATCTTGAAGAACCATTCCGAAATGGCTGCGCAAGTCTTGACGAGTAAGTTCATTCGTCTTTACACCATCAAGTCGAATACTTCCACTGTTAATCTCATAGAAACGCATGAGCAGATTTACAAGAGTGGTCTTACCTGCGCCCGTTGGACCTACAATAGCAATTGTCTCACCTGGTTTCGCGTCAATAGACAAATCTTGAATAAGTGGGTTCTTGTCATTGTATGAGAACGCAACATGATCGAACTCGACATGTCCTTGTACCCCGCCACTCTTAGCAACTCGTGAGGCAAGTGTAGGAGTAAGTGGATCTTCTTGTTGTTCTTCTTCGGCATCAAGGAATTCGAAGATACGCTGTGAGCTTGCTATCGCAGATTGAAGCATAGATCCCATAGATGCAAGCTGACCTAATGGCTGAGTAGTTTGACGTGAGTATTGTGTAAATGCTTGCAAATCACCCAATGTTAGTTGTCCGTTAATAACGCGTAATCCGCCATAAACTGCAACGATAATAAAGGATACATTTCCAGCAAAAGAAGTAAGTGGATTCATTAAGCTCGACATAAATGAAGCAAAGAAACTCGACTTATACAAATCTTTATTGTACTCATCAAAATCTTCTTCAGCTCTGCTCTCTTGACCATATGCTCGTACTACCATATGCCCAGAGAACATTTCTTCTACGTGAGAATTAACCTTACCAGTGCTATCCCATTGCTTAACGAATTGTGGTTGAGTGAGCTTCAAAATTCCAGAGATAACAAGGAGCAAAACAGGAATGACAATCATTGCAATCAAGGTAAGCATTGGTGAGATTGTCAGCATCATTATTACTGTTGCGATGAATTGGAAAATTGAGAAAAAGAACTCTGATAGCATCTGTTGCAACGACTGCTGCACGTTATCTACATCGTTTGTCGTTCGGCTCATTACCTCACCACGAGGTACGCGATCGAAGTAGCTCAGTGGGAGGCGATCAATTTTTTCGGCAATCTCATTGCGCATACGATACACTACATTTGTAGTAATGCGAGCCATCGTAAAGTTTTGAATAAATCTAAAGATTATACCAAGTACATAAATGCCTACAGTTATCAGAATAATTTGCAGGAAGGCATTCCAATCAACGCCTTTGCCAACTTCTACGTTGTAGCTTGACAGCATAGTTGCAAGATTGCCTTGGCCGTTCTGCTTGAGCATGTCTACAACGGTGCTCATAGGAGTTCCATCTGGAAGATGCATCGTATTCTTGAGCATCGATCCAAGGATTCCTGAGAAAAGAACATCAGTGCCGCGGGCTAGAACTTTTGGAGCTAATACGATTAAAGCAACTCCGACAATTCCAGCCAGAATCATAACTGCCATTCGCCATGATTCATGGAAGAGATATCCAATGAGACGCCCTAATGTGCGTGAACGTTGCCCCTTCTTCGCTACAGGAGATACAGAATTTCTCGCCATCCTATTCCTCACCTTCTATACTGAGGGATTCAATATCTGGACCTTGTCCCCCTTGAGATTCAACAATTTCGCGATAGATATCATTGTTTTGCATTAATTCCTCATGCGTACCCTGACCTGCTATCCTACCGTCTTCCATCACAATAATGACATCCGCATGGCGAATAGATGATGCACGCTGGGCAACAAGCAATTGTGTAGCATTTCGTGTAATTGGCTCTAAAGCTTCATGAAGTCTACGGTCGGTCGCCATATCTAAAGCTGAGAATGAATCATCGAACGAATAGATATATGGTCGTCGTACTACAGCTCGAGCGATACATAATCTTTGTTTTTGTCCACCCGAGAAATTCGTTCCGCCTTGTGCAACGTGTGCGTCAAGACCTTCAGGAATTTCTTTGACGAAGTCTTCTGCTTGCGCAATGCGAAGCGCTTCCCATAATTGGTCATCACTTGCATCTGGATTACCATAGAGCAAATTCGAGCGAATAGTACCAGCAAAAAGAATCGATTTTTGCGGAACAGGAGCAAATAGACGAGCTAATTGCAGCGGATCATACTCTTTCACATTATGACCGTCCAGTAATATTTCTCCATCAGTTACATCAAACATACGTGAAGCAAGTCGAATAATCGTCGACTTTCCTGAACCGGTAGCACCTATAAAAGCAACCGTCTGACCAGGTCTAGCGCTAAAAGAAATATCTTTCAGTACTGGATCTTCAGCACCAGGATAGGAGAATGAAACATTCTTGAATTCCAGAACTCCTTGTGGATCTTCATTCACATATGGATGCTCAGGTGCCGTAATTGTGCTGTGCGAGTTAAGAACTTCATTAATACGCTTTGCAGAGACGGCAGCGCGTGGAAGCATAGCAGACATCATAGTTGCCATCATGAGTCCCATAAGCATAATCATCAGATATTGAATAAATGCTTGAAGAGAACCAATTCCCATCTCACCTGATTCGATTCGATGTCCGCCAAACCACATTATCGCAACGTTTGAAACGTTGATAATGAAGAACATAATTGGAATGGCCACACCCATCCAACGTCCTAAGTTCAGTACAACGCCGTATAACGTGTTATTACTTTCCTCGAAACGCTCATGTTCTGTCTTTTCTCGTACAAATGCGCGAATTACTCGTACACCACTAATTTGTTCACGTATGAGCTTATTAACGCTATCGAGTTGCGTTTGCAATTTCTTGAACAACGGCCCAAGTTGACTCATAACAATACCGACGAAAATAAGAATAATTGGTACGATTACAGCGAAAGACCATGTCAATGGGCCATCTTGTCGGGCAGCCATAATGATACCGCCGACAAACATAATCGGCGCCTGCAAAATAATAAGCATCGATTGCATTGTAGTTTGCTGCACTTGCTGTACGTCATTGGTCGCTCGTGTGATTAATGATCCAGCAGAGAATGTTTCAATTTCATGCAATGATAGCTTTTCCACGGAAGAGAAATAATCTCGTCTAATTTCATATCCCATACGCATCGCGACACGTGTCGAGTAATATACCGCTATCACATTAGCTACGATTTGTATAGTAGCGACTATCATCATGGTCCAGCCGATGCTCCACACTTTATCGGTGTCTCCGGCTGTAACTCCGTCATTAATAATATCTGCCTGAAGATTTGGCAAATATAGATTCAAAATTGTTTGAATAATTTGAACTAGTACGAGCAGACTTACTTCAATCCAATGACTGCCCAGATACTTTTTCCATAGTGCAAGCATTCGTGCACCTTTCTTATCTTTACTAAATGTTTATGCCTATTCGTCTACTTGCGCTATCTGAGAATGCCATTTTTTCATCTCAGAATAGTACTTCTGTCGAAACTCAACTTGATCTTGTGACGACATCATGATTTCACGAGCGCGTTCAAAATGAGTGCTCAATTGTGCCATAGCATCCCATTGATCATCGCTAACAAAAATCGATTTTATGAACGAACTAAACTGTTCATCAGTTATATTCACGTACAACCTGTCCAGAAAACTGTTCAACTGATCAATCTCACTGTCGCTAAAACCTGCAAAAAGCGCGTCAGTCATAGACTGTGATGCCTCACTTGTATCACGCAACAATTTTTTCCCAGAATCAGTAATAACCACATAGGTCACTCGTGAGTCCTCTTCAGACTTAATACGTTGAGCAACATGAGCAGCCTCCAATTTCTTAATAATATTTGTCACACTAGCGGGAGTGATACTCAGAGACTGTGCAATCTGCCCAGCAGTCAGTTTCCCTTTCTCATTGAGCAGCCGCAAAGTTGCAATACTATTGTTGCGATTAACACCAAATTGTGCTGCGAAGATAAAGGAAGGCTGGTGACCAAGACGCGACAAGTTTGTATATATTTGACGTCTATCCATAATTCTTCTTTGCAATCTTAAGTTTTCTTTTACTTGACATTAAGATACTCCTATTTATTTAGTTCGTCAAATATGCAACTAAATAAATAAATTAAAGTATTAGGATAGTTACTTCTCAAAGCTTCTTAACGAGCAAAAGCTGCCCACCGATTATTCTCATGAACCACGTGTAAATCCATATCAAAAAGTGAACTTAGCCGTTCATCTGTCAATCCTTCTTCTAAAGAACCAGTAAAAATGATACTTCCCGGATTTGGATTAAACGTTTCATAACCATCTGCACTCATCTGCTCCGGCTTTCCTATTTCCGCATTTATCTGTGCTGTGCGTTGATCATCTAAACGTCCCAAAATCGCAATATGAGTAAAGCTCTGAGGAATTTCTTCCAATCGGTGAGTTACGAGTACAGCAGTTTGGCTTACGCTAGAATTTTGCGCATCATCGAGACGCGCAAATTCATGCAATGCGTCCACTACTAATTCGCGACCTCCTAGGTCTAAGCCAGTTGTCGGCTCATCAAGAATAAGCAGTTCTGGATCTGCCATCAATGCACGACAAATCCCCACTCGTGTTCGTTCGCCTTCAGACAGCTTATACATCTGTTTACCCGCCAAATACTCGATATCATATCGACTCATTAATTCGCGCGCTTTCCTATACTGCTCTTGAGTGTATTCGTTGTGCCAATTTCCCACATGCCCGTTAACAGCAGACACTATGGCATCTTGAGGATCTTCTAAGGGGTCAAAAGCACGATTAAGCGAGTTAGATGCTAAACCGATTTTTTGTCGATAGGAGAAAACATTCACCTTACCCAAACGATTCCCAAGAATATCCACAGTTCCACTACTTGGGAAAAGACGAGTTGCCATCATCGAAATCATCGTTGATTTACCGATACCGTTTGGACCAAAGATTATCCATTTCTCGCCTTGCTTGATATCTATATTGACATCAGCAATAATCGTACGACGCTGCCTGCGAAACATGACATCTCTGAAAGTAACGATTGAAGGATTGCTCATATGTTCCTCACTCATGAATTGAAATCGAAAAGGAGTTTTAAGCCTCAGTTATATAAACATAAGGCTGACGATGTTAATCGTCAGCCTCCAAGCTTGTTTGCGCTATATTATAACGCAGTACCGTACTGGTCAAGATGAGGATTTTCATCAGATGGTCGAGCAACAATAAACAGATTAAGCACGCCTACGCCAAACGCTATTGCGATACCCATAATAACCCATACAGATGCCGTCCAGAAAAGCAACGACATAAATGCAAGAGCGGACACCACAATTAATATCCAGTTCAATACACGTACCCACCAGCTCAACGAATGCGCTTGTGCTTTACGCTGACCAGCATTTTGAGCCTGACGGATATCATCCATGCGATCTTGGCGAGCTAATTCCTCAATTTCATTCTCTGGCTCAGTACGGGCGATAATAGCCAAAGCAATGAGAGCTATAACGAAAACAACAATGCTTGCAGCACCACGAGCATGATGATTAGTAACAAAGAATGCAATCGCAGCAATAAGGGAAATTCCAGCAACTACCCACGCGCATAAAGATCCCCACCATCGAGGAGAACGCGCGAATGCAGAACGACCTGCTTCCTTTTCACGTTCTTTTTCCTCGCGTAAGAGTTCTTTCATGGCGCGCTCACGTAGTTTGCGTTCTTTCTTTGTTGCACGTTGTTCATTACTTGCTGCACGCACTTTCGGATCTGCAGATGGAATTACGTCTGAGTCATCTTCCGCCTGTAACGTTGAACTAGTTGGAACCCAAGCGCCCTTCGACTTGTTCTGCAAACGCACGGATCGCTCCTGTAGAGACTGTTCATCAAGCAATCCCTCACGTGAGCGTGTTGTTCCTGGCTGTGGCTCTGCCTGACCACGACGTTGACGCTTTGCCTGAGCGCGACGTTCTGCTCTGTTAGCCATGTTTACTCCCCTTTTGTTGACAACTGCTCTTTCAGTCGCAAGTGTCTACACGAATAACCTGCACCTAGTATAGCGGTTAATCCTTGACGAATGGCGTGAATCGCGATTTTTAAATTCCAACTGCCGATAAAATTTGACTTATCATTGAATCGTTAAGCAATCGCCCTCGTCTTGTAGCTATCAGATGTCCATGCGATAGAGTTGCTAATCCTTCGCGCAGAAGTTCATCAAGAGTAACTTCTGGAATCTTCATACCTGCAGCTCTTTCGAATTGCTCGATATTGAGACCATCACGCAAACGCAAGCCCAAAATCGCCATCTCTTCAATATTCATTTGATCATCAATGTGTTCACTATCTGCCCAAGGAATTTCATCATTTTGTATGGAATTTCCCCACATCTTTGGATGCGCTATATCCCATGATCGAATCTTTGCTTTATTATAATGCGAATGCGCACCTGGACCGAGCCCTGCCCAGTCGACATTATGCCAATATCCTAAATTATGTTGAGATTCGTTTCCCGGTGTGCTCCAATTTGACACCTCATACCATGATAATCCAGACGATTCAAACATATCATCCGCAATTTCGTATTTAACGGCTTCATCGTCATCATCGGGCTGTTCCAATTTTCCTGCCGCGATCATTCGACCCATTTTTGTATTTGGCTCAAGTGACAAAGCATAAGCAGAGATATGGTCAATGTCAAGATTAAGCGCAGCTCGTACCGAAGTTTTCCAGTCGACTAAACTTTCGCCAGGAGTTCCATAAATCAAATCAATACTTGACCGTAAACCAATGCGCTTGGCAACATCAATATTTGAAATAACATTTTCCTGATCATGCGTGCGATCAAGAGTTTTCAGCACATGTGGCACTGCTGATTGCATACCAAAAGATACACGGTTAAAACCGCCATCATAAATTTCCTTAAGATAATCCGCATCGACTGTATCAGGATTTGCCTCTGTTGTAATCTCCGCACCCTGCTCAATCCCCCATAGTTGATCAATCGCATGTAAAATACGCACGAGGTCATGTGCGGGAAGTATCGTAGGCGTGCCACCCCCAAAAAATACGGTATGCGCAGGTGGTTCCAAGATATTGTGCTCTTCTTGCCAGCGCTTTACAATGTTCATCTCTCGTATGACTATATCCGCATACGATGTTCGGCTTACACCACCGCCGAGGTCGACTGCAGTGTAAGTGTTAAAGTCGCAGTAGCCGCAGCGACGTAAGCAAAATGGTACATGTACGTATACTTCATATGGTGTAGATTTTTTCTGCTCTACACCATATGACAATGATTTCTCTTCCATAGGAAGCTGGAAATGGTTCACTATTAATTAGCTTTCTGAGCAGCGCGAATCTTATCTTTGGTATCGCGATCTGTTGGCTCATCAGTAGACAGCGCTGCAATAAATGCTTCTTGCGGAACTTCCACATGCCCCAGCATCTTCATGCGCTTCTTACCGGCTTTTTGCTTTTCAAGAAGTTTGCGCTTTCTCGTAATATCGCCACCATAACATTTAGCTAAAACGTCCTTGCGCAAAGCACGAATCGTTTCGCGAGCAATGATTCGAGATCCAATAGCAGCCTGAATTGGAATTTCAAACTGCTGACGCGGAATGAGTTCGCGTAACTTCTTCGTCATCATGACACCATATGAATACGCTTTATCACGATGCACGATTGCACTAAAAGCATCAACAGTTTCTCCCTGAATAAGGATATCAACCTTCACAAGGTCGGCAGTTTGTTCACCGGATTCGTGATAATCCAAACTAGCGTATCCCTTAGTGCGACTCTTCAGCTGATCAAAGAAGTCAAAAACAATTTCCGCCAGCGGCATGGTGTAATGCATTTCGACTCGTTCAGGCGAGATGTATTCCATCGTTCCCATGTTTCCACGATGATCTTGACAAAGTTCCATAACTGCCCCGATGAATTCTTTTGGCAAGATAATATCGGCAGCAACCATCGGTTCTGTAACTGAGCGGACTTTTCCTTCTGGGAATTCACTTGGATTAGTGACATGATGTTCACTTCGATCTTCCATTGTAACGTCGTAGGTTACCGAAGGAGCTGTCGAGATAAGGTCAAGGCCGAATTCTCGACGCAAACGCTCTGATACGATTTCCATATGGAGCAATCCCAAGAACCCACAACGGAACCCAAAGCCCAAGGCCACCGATGTTTCTGGTTCATACACTAAAGCAGCATCGTTTAGTTTAAGTTTATCCAGTGCATCTCTTAGATCTGGGAATTGGGCATTATCAATTGGGAACAGACCCGCGTACACCATAGGCTGTGGATCTCGATAACCAGGGAGTGGCTGTTGCGCTGAAGCGCTCTCTGCCGTGATCGTATCACCAACTTTTGATTGGCTCACATCCTTTACACCAGTGATAATATAGCCAACCTCACCAGCTCCTAATGCCTTTGTTGGTTGCATTTCCGGGCTAATAACACCGAGTTCGATTGGGTCATGAACTGTGCCCAACCCCATCATCCGAATCTTCTGACGATTCTTGAGCTCACCATCGACCATACGAATGTATGTAACAATTCCACGGTATGAATCATATACGGAATCAAAAATGAGAGCTCGTGCTGGATCTTCAGAAATTCCTGTAGGCGCTGGGATTTCTGCAACTATGCGATTAAGCAGCTCATCAACACCTTCACCAGTTTTACCAGATACGCGAAGAACTTCACTAGCATCAATACCGAGAAGGCCGGCTATCTCATCAGCATGTTTGTCTGGCTCTGCACTTGGTAAATCAATTTTGTTGAGCACAGGGATAATAGCCAAGTCGTTATCCATTGCCATATATAGATTCGACAATGTCTGAGCTTCAATACCTTGTGTAGCATCTACAAGTAGAACAGCACCCTCACATGCCGCCAAGGAACGTGAAACTTCGTAAGAGAAGTCAACGTGTCCCGGAGTATCAATCATACCAAGGGTATATTCCGTTCCATCCACAACCCATGGTACGCGAACTGCCTGCGATTTAATAGTAATACCGCGTTCTTGCTCAATGTCCATGCGGTCAAGAAAACGATCGCGCATTTCACGTTGCTCAACGATTCCGCTCAATTGCAAAATACGATCAGCGACAGTAGACTTACCATGGTCGATATGGGCGATAATACAAAAATTACGTATCAACGACTGGTCTGTTGATCCTGGCTGATTGTGAGCCATATTGTTCGGCATATGGGCCTTCCTTGATGTTTTATTCCTTAGCTGCATTTAATTCTACATGACTCATGGTATGATAAGGGCTTGTATGCCGTGTAATAAACGTTTGGAGAAATAAAAGTGGCAAATATTAAGTCGCAGAAGAAGCGCGTTCTCACTAATGAGAAGGCACATAAGCGTAACGTGGCTGTAAAGAGCCAGTTGAAGCGCACCGTTCGCGCTACCCGCGAAGCAATTGCAGCTGGCGATAAGGCAGCAGCACAAGCAGCATTCGCAGTAGCTGCTCAGAAGCTTGACAAAGCAGCTGGTCATGGTGTTATCCACAAGAATCAAGCAGCAAACCGCAAATCTGCTTTGGCTCTTGCTATCAACGCAATGTAAGCTTCATTCTTAGAGCTTTTAAGTTGTCCCTCACTTGCCTATTCGGCGTGTGAGGGACAACTTTTATGTCTTGCTAGAATCGTCTTACATAAAATTATCGATTAGTACCCGTCAAAAATACCTATATAATCAAATCCTACGTAAATAACAATGCGCATGTTACTCATGCTCTGATATCTTAATCTTTTCAGGAATTTTGTCTTTCGACACCCAATCAATACATGATTCAATTCCACGCGCGGCTATTGGGAAAAGAAGAATGTAGAACGGTAACGTATAAATACCTTTAGCTTCCCACAAAGTGAAGCACAAAAATCCGCCAATAAATGATATAGAAAGTACGGATTGAGTAAAGACTTCTGAACTAGAGCGCTGTTGAATTAGACTACTATTATTTTCGGTAGTTTTGCTCTGTACAAATCTATTCTGTGCAAAGCGAGCCCCTTGAGTTAAATCACGTACATGAGATCGCATAAAAGCAGCGCAACCAATGATCGAAAATAAATACACGACTGTTTGCGAAATATTTTCAAAAGCAATTACATATGGCGTCCCCGTACCAGTGAGAATAAAGTTTGCTAAACCGTGGAAACCCAGCCATGACGTGCCTTGCTTGGAATACAATCCTGTCATGAAAGTTGGTTCAGCCCATTCAGAGCTTAATTTAGCTGTAAAGAAGCGTAAGCCATCGTCAGGGTGAGATGTAAATTGTTCGATTCGTTGATGAATGAAATCTCGTGAAATATGGACCTGGGCATCATAATTGTTATTTGTCTCTTTAAAAGCACGTAATGCAAAGCCAGTCCACCATCCTGCTCCTCGATCTTCTTTCTCCCCCAGACCGATAGCAATCCAAGAAATCATTGGTAATCCCTTACCAAAGTTCTGTCCGGTCCAGTGTTCAACGATTACAGTAGGAAGCTTCGATATTCCAAATGAACCAGCAGCAAAGATAATTGATGCACCTAATTGCCAGAATCGATGATTATACAAAACCGTAATCACCATAGCCGCGATAGCTGCCAATATAATAATCTGGAAAGTCGATTTAAAGACAATACCAATTCCGCTAATCGCAAATCCAATAGCAAGAGTAAGCAGACTTTTCCATGTCTTCTCCATGCGAACAGCTTCGGCAATTATTCCTATGCCGGCGACAGTAATCGCGAATCCAACTGCATTTGGGTAGACAAAAGCACAGAACATAAGCAATGGAACACATGTAGCTACGAGAAGACTATACGCCGCAAAGCCAGTATTCTTAAGTTTCAGATGAGAACCTAAACGCCACAGTATAGCTACAAGACCTGTAATCGCTATAACGTTAACAATTTGGAATGCTATGAGGTTATTGATGCCAAAAAGCGCAAATACAAGGACGAACCATAGCAATGGCCCGCTTTGGAAAGGATAGTACGACATATAACGATGAGGGCTTGGAATATGTCGAGCTATGCAGGATGAATCGACAGTGCCTTGTGGACAGTATGCAGGATCAAATTTGCCTACATCACCCTTAAGGAGGAAAGTCGCTGCATCAATAAGACTTCGTGTATCTTGATATGCATAACTAATCAGCCCCAGGGCACAGATCCATATGATTTGGACGATAAAAACGTAAATAAGCAAGGCGATGAGCATCTTTCGACGAGGCAATTTAGACAGTTGCCCAGCAAAAAAGATAAGTATAAGTCCAAAGACAATCGTTCCTAAAAGAAACATTTGAGATGGAAAGCGAAAATTATAATGAACTCGCTCAGTAATATGGTCGAGTTGAAGCCCGCGACGCTTAAATGTAACCGTGAAACAGATCGACAAGAAAAATAAGATGGACAAGATGAAGGTCTGTAAACTCCACGCAGCTATGGAAAAAGCTTGTGCAACTGTATGACAAATTTTCGAGAAACTTTTTTGCACTCTTGTCAATCTCCCAAAGATTATATATATCTTTTGTATATCTCTCATTAATATCGTCTATTACTATACCAATGAATCCGAACTCACATATGCATATGGCTAGCTTCATCACGAAGCTAGCCATATTTGCACGTGAACTATTTCAATATCCTACTCATTAGTCAGAAATCTTCCACATCCAGTTGTACTTGTCTTCGACTTCACCCCATTGGATGCCCATGAGATGCTCACGAAGATGAGCTGTATATTCGCCAACGGCTTGATTGTTAACTTCCACGTCAAACTTTTCGGACTTGAAGCGACCGATTGGTGTAACAATTGCTGCAGTACCACAGGCAAATACCTCAGTAATTTCACCGGACTTGATGTCCTCAAGCAGGTCGTCGAGCTTAATCATCTTTTCTACGACATCATGTCCCTCATCTTGAGCAATCTGGATGATTGAACGACGGGTTACGCCTGGAAGTATATTTCCGTTGAGACTTGGGGTTTCGAGATGACCGTCCTTATGAACAGCGAAAACATTCATTCCACCAAGTTCTTCCAAGTATGTCTTTGTTGCAGCATCAACGAAGCAAACCTGTTCGCAGCCTTGTTCGATACCGCGATACTCTCCTACAAGAGATGCAGAGTAATTGCCGCCACACTTAGCAAAACCTGTACCACCAGGACCCGTACGGAAGTAAGTGTCTTCAACCCAAATGCTTACAGGCTTCACACCATTAGGGAAATACGGTCCCGAAGGAGATGCTATAACGCAGTATTCCACTTCTTTAGCGCGACGTACGCCGAGGAAGGATTCGGAAGCAAACATGAATGGGCGCATATAAAGCGTATAGTCATGTCGTGTTGGAACCCACTGATGGTCTGCGCGAGCTACGGCTGCCACGGAGCCAATAAAATCGTCAACAGATAATGTCGGCAATTCCAAACGTGTAGCAGAATTTTGGAAGCGTTCAGCATTCGCATCTGGACGGAACAACCATAAGGATCCATCAGAATGACGATATGTCTTCAAACCCTCAAACACGGTTTGGGCATAGTGCAAAACAGAAGCGCCTGGATCCATCTTGAGAGGACCATATGGCTCAATGCGTCGATCTGACCAGCCTTCGCCTGCAGTCCATGTCATGTGTGCCATGGAATCAGAGAAAATCTGTCCAAATGCTGGCTTATCAATCAGCTGCTCACGCTTTGCATCAGCAGCACGGTTTTCATTAGGCAAAACAGTAAATTTGCTTGCCAACTCTTTAACATATTCAGAATCGTGATGATTTGTATTCGTCATTTTCACTCGATTACGATAAATCTTTTCATTGTTCTTGCGCTTGTGACGCCCGTAACTACTTTCGCACATTGCATGCGTAAATGCCACTATATTTCACATAGTGAATAGATTCTTATAAGCCGTCACGTATGTTAAGGGCTCACAAGTTACAAATCGTACCATGTGAGCCCTGTAAAAAAACTACGTTAATTACTCAGCATCAGCTGCTGGAGCTTCAGCTTCTTCAGCTTCGCCTTCACCTTCTGGAACAGAAAGTGTCACTACAGGCTCTTCAAGATCTTCCATAGCAAGTTCGGAACCTTCAGGAAGTACAACATCCTTAACAAGAACCTTATCGCCATCTACGAGACCGTCTACAGATACAACAATCTTCTCTGGAAGATTTGCTACATCAGCCTTGATAGACATTTCCTGAATATCAACGAATGCAACAGCTGCACCCTTTGGAGTACCTTCTACGAATACAGGTACATCAACAACAATCTTTTCGCCAGCCTTAACTTCATAGAAGTCAACGTGCTCAACGGTACGCTTAACTGGGTTGCGCTGAATATCCTTAACAACTGCCATCTTGGACTCATTGCCGAACTTAATCTCAAACAAAGCGTTAGTGTGGCGAAGTGCAAGAGTAGTTTCCTTTGCAGGAAGCTTAATGAAGGAAGGTTCTGCACCACCTGCATAAACAGTTGCAGGGATGAGGTTTGCTACGCGCATACGGCGTGCTGCACCCTTACCAAACTCGTCACGAACTTCACCAGTTAAAGTGATATCTGCCATAATATTCTCCTTAAATCTGGCTTTGGGACACTCGAAAACCAGCGGAGAAAAACATAAGAAATTCTCTGATGGGCCAAGTCGATTACGGGAGTTCTCCCCTCGCCAAAGCAACGTGTATAAGCATAACAAAAGGTACGGAACTTACAAAATAATTGCCTGGTTCGCATAATGACAACTAAATTATAAAAATTAAACCAATTGATATAAACTGAATGAAGTTTATATCAGGAGATGATTTGGTGCTTACTCAAGACGATATACAAGCTGAGTATCACAATCGCAAAGCTATTATCGAAGAAAAACGTGATGCTCTGTTAGCTGAACGTTTTCGCACATACAATGATTTAACTGTTGCGGTCGAGGCGTTTACAGCATTTAACGACAAATACGGTGACAACGATTGCGCTGATAATGTACGAAGTGTTTCTCGACTCATTACTGAGGCACAGCATGAACTCTACAAGCGAATACACATCTCACTTCATGAGCTTGACGACGAAGAAGATGAAATTACGAGAGATTATCGTAATTCATTGAGAGAAATAGAAGAAATTAAATATTCACGTCATGCTACAACAAGTTGGGAGTAAATATGTCATCGCTTAATCTTAACCACGATTCCTCAGAACATGATTCTAACTCGTACATCCCACCAGGGCTAACTCAAGCAGAACACCAACTTCTGAAATATTATTTAGATACACTTGAACGCTGCTACAATTCACGGGTTCGAAAATTCAAATCCGAAGCACATTTGCTTGCCCACAACGCAAAGAATCAGCTCTCATCTGATAAAGCACATCTTAGTGAAGCTGTTCATGGAAAATTCTCTCAGGAACTCGAACAACAAATCAATAAATACCTGTCAGATTTTGATGGAATAGGCGGTAAGTAATGAAAGCTTTCAAACATTTCGCACACCATCATCGCGTCTTATCCGTTATCATTCTCATCATTATAGGACTGGTCAGTACAGTGGGCATCTTCCAACTCAGCGAGCAAACATACATGTATAGCATCGTCATGGGACCACAAGGCACAAGCCTTATCGAAGACATGTTAAAAAATGACGACCCCAACGCATTCACCCCGCAAGGAAAAATCAAATCATACCGAGTCCTCACCAAAACTATAGAACACAACCCTATGGGAGGAATTATGGCGAGGATTGAGCTCAATAACGATTCAAACCTGATAATGGGCATTGCTTTTGAAAAGAACAACCAGGCGAGCGAACTTTATGTTCGTGAAACATTCACATATCCTCAGGTAGAAAAATTATATAAGCAACTTAAAACCGACTAGAAATGTACATTTTTGATCTGATAACTTAAGCTAACGGGTCATGTTCAAGGAAGTGGGAAGAGGATACCGTTTGCAGGGTTATCCCACAATGAAGAATATTAGATATAAACGTTAAAAAAATAATCACAGAAGCGAGTAATAATGCAGTCTTTTAAATATTTCGCGCATCATCATCGCGTCTTATCCGTTATCATTCTCATCATTATAGGACTGGTCAGTACAGTGGGCATCTTCCAACTCAGCGAGCAGACATACATGTATAGCATCGTCATGGGACCACAAGAGGCACAAGCCTTATAAAACAAGATTTAAAATCTGTTGAGTCGAACGCATTTAGCCAGGATGCACAAATTAAATCATATAAAGTATTAGCAAATACCATTGAGCACAATCCGATGGGAGGTATTATGTTCACCATCGAGTTAAATGATGATTCAGAACTACAAGTGGATATGATTCTTACTAAGGATGGAACTGACAATAACCTTCAAATCAGTTTAATGGGGTTATCATCAAAAGCCGATGATCTTTATGTTCATCTTGGTGTTTTCAAGGATGCTGATACAAAATGACAAACAAGTGTCAGAATTTGATCATGTACTTATTGCACGATTAGAATATGAAAGTCGTCTAGATAATCCGAGCTCACTTCATAAGCTAGTTCGATATGGTCAAGGTGCTGATAAAAAGACTCTTGGTACTCTCGATAAAGTAGTCCATGACAAAACCGGTTTAGACATGTATGTCGTTAAAACTGCCGATAACCAATACACAGTACTCTATCAAGGTTCTAAGAATCCTTTCTCTTTTACAGATAACGCTAAGAAGGACTGGATTGATAACGATTTACCCATAGCAAAGAATATCAGTGCTCATAAGAAAGCAGTCACACCACAGCTTAAATCCGCTTCTGACGAGCTCAATAAGATTATGCGCGACCATCCTCGAGCACATTTTGATATATACGGTCATTCGCTCGGATCTATGAATGCTCAATATGCGCTAGCTAACGTTGCTGATCCTTCGCGTATCGACAGTGCTCACGTATATGAAGGTCCAAACGTTTACAATTCTTTGACTGATACTCAACGGAAGAATTTACGGAAATTAAATAATAAAATCCACAATTACATTGATTTTAAAGACATCGTCGTGCAAGGATATGATAATTCTCTATCTGTTGTTGGTACACTTCACATAGTAAATTCTCACTGGGTAAACCCCATAGAAATGGCAGAATTTGCTCAACATATGTGGGGTGGTTACCAGTGGAACGATGATGGAAGTCTTGCTACCACGAGACCTGATTTTAATCAGATGAAGAATATTATTGATGAATATCGCCAAAGGCATCCTCATGAAGCCACTTCAGCTCAGGGGAAGTTTGTTATGGATTTTGTACAGACTCAGTATGTTGGTCAAGCACTTGCCGCCGATGTAAGTACCTTACACAACGACATGACTAATCTTAAAAATCGTATCGACTCAGATATATTTTCAACTATTAACGATGCAATTAATCAAATGAAAGCTCAATTACCTCACCTGTCTTCTGGAGAGATTGATGCAGTCATAACTAATCGTGGTTTAAGAGCTACACAACTTTCATTACGATTTGAAGCCGAGAGTGAGCCCGACATGGCTAGAGTAGAATTATTAAGAGAAAAATTCGAAGATATACAAACTCATATGAATCAGGCTACACAAGCCGCGATGAATGCTGATACCACATTATCACATGCAATCAATAGATTAACAGGTGATTTATCAACTCCTGAGCTACCTGACTACCGCGAAGAAGTTATGAAACAACAACAGCAACTCATACCATAAAAACTCAGGATATCACTTATGCAATTTATAACATGTGTGGTACGGAAATTAAACTTAATTTTCGTACCACACATGTATTATTTCACATACTTCGCAAAGCGATTTTACTCAGCAATCAGCTCCTTAACTGCTGCGATAATGCTTTGCAACTGTGCTTTTGCATCACCAAAAAGCATCTGAGTATTAGGATCGAAATACAATTCGTTATCAATGCCCGCATAACCGCGACCACGACCTCGCTTTATAACAACTGTGCTTTGAGATTTATCAACATCAAGAATAGGCATACCTGAAACTGCTGTTCCCGGTTTGCGGGCTGCAGGATTTGTGACATCATTTGCACCTACGACAAGAGACACTGATGTTGATGGGAATTGAGGATTAATATCATCAAGATCTACTAGTTGCTCATATGGCACATTCGCCTCAGCAAGAAGCACATTCATATGTCCAGGCATTCGACCGGCAACAGGATGAATCGCATAGGATACTTCAATTCCTCGTTCTTCAAGTAATTGTCCCAAATCTGCTAGCTCACGTTGCGCTTGAGCCTGAGCAAGCCCAAATCCTGGTACAAAAACAACCTTATCTGCGTATACAAGCTGTACAGCGACATCATCAGCAGTTGTTTCGCGCATAGTGCCTTGAGAGCCCTCACCCGATCCTCTGTCGGTTCCTGTGTCACCAAAGCCACCGAGAAGCACAGACGATAATGGTCTATTCATGGCTTTAGCCATCAATACTGAC
>NZ_RXLP01000001.1 GCF_004332295.1 Alloscardovia theropitheci | reverse complement strand
TCGGTTCCTGTGTCACCAAAGCCACCGAGAAGCACAGACGATAATGGTCTATTCATGGCTTTAGCCATCAATACTGACAAGGTAACGCCAGCAGATCCTACTAGCGCACCAGCGACGATAAGAGCTACATTGTCAATTGCCAAACCACTCATGGCCACAGCTGTACCAGTGCATGCATTGAGCACGGAAATAACCACTGGCATATCTGCTCCACCAATTGGAAGAACGAAGAACACACCATATGCACATGCTAAAACGATTGTAACGATGCTCCACAGTACGCGTTGCTCGGGCTGTATGCATAGCATGATGAATGCTGCAAAAGTCGCAATCAAGAGTACAGTATTGAGCGCATTCTGTCCCTTGATAGCAATTGGACGGCCTGGAACAATACCTTGAAGTTTTCCAGCGGCGATAAGCGAACCAGTAAAAGTGACAGCACCAATAATAATGCCTAATCCAGCTGTGATAAGCAGCACAAGTGTTAATGCACTTACTTGAACGGTCAATATATCATTCAACGCAACCAAGGCGGCTGCTCCACCGCCTACTGTGTTAAAAACTGACACAAGCTGAGGCATGTCAGTCATGTGAACTTTGAGAGCAGACCACACGCCTACGAGCGCTCCAATTGCGATACCAACTACAAGTACGATAACAGCGATAGGACTTTCAACCCCCGTCATCGCCATATGGATGAATGCCATAACTATAGCAACGACCATGCCTACAGCGGAAACAGTGTTACCTTTGCGTGCGGTTTTCGGCGAATTCATATAGTGCAAACCCATAACGAATAAGACCGCAGAAAGTACATAAACAAACCACGTTACGATATCAAGCGTTGAAGCCATGTTTACTTAACCTCCTGAGTATTATGAGAATCGTCTTGAGAGTCGCTCTTTTTGTCAGACTTTGACGATTTAAACATTTCGAGCATGCGATCGGTGACGACATAACCACCCACTACATTCATAGTTCCTAAAACTGCTGCTAAGAAGATAAAGATATATGCCAATGGAGAGTGAGCATGGGCTGCAACAATAACCACACCAACAATAATGATTCCATGAATTGAGTTTGCTCCCGACATGAGAGGCGTGTGTAAAGTCGCTGGAACTTTACCTATGACTTCAACGCCAATGAGAAGCGCCAAAATGAACAACGTAATTGCAATGACTAAACTTGGCATAAAATTACTCCTTATTCTCGTTCACGTTTTCTTGCGAATAAGCTACGATCATCGCCTTATCGATTTCGTCATCAAAATCAACCGTGAGCTTTATCTGTCCATCTTTCTCGCGCATGAAATGAAGAACAGTATCCGCTAAATTACGGGAAATTTGCTGGGATGCAGTTGTAGAAACATCACTCGCTAGATCTGGCAAGCCTAGAATGGTAACGCCATTGTCTGTACGTATTACTTCTCGTGGCTTTGACCCTTCAACGTTGCCACCAAATTCACTTGCAGCGCAATCGACAACCACTGCCCCTCGTTTAAGACATGCTATACCCTTTGCGGTCAAGAGCACCGGTGGTTTACGCCCTGGAACCTGTGCAGTGGTGATAATAATATCGAATTCCGATGCTTTCTGATCAACGGCAGCTTGCTGGAGTACTTTCTCCTCGTCAGATAATTCACGCGCATATCCGCCATCGCCCTGATCTTTTCCTAAGTCGATATTCAAGTCAAGGAATTTTGCGCCTAAAGATTCAACTTCGCTCTGAGCTGCCGGACGTACATCATATCCTGTAACGACTGCGCCAAAACGCTTTGCTGTACCAATTGCTTGAAGTCCTGCGATTCCTGCTCCCAGTACTAAAACTTTAGCTGGACGAATTGTGCCAGCAGCCGTTGTCATCATTGGTAAAATTGATGTATACGCATCTGCAGCTTTAAGAACAGCTTTGTATCCCGTAATCGAATTTTGGGACGTCATTTCATCCATGGATTGAGCGGAAGATAACTGACGTGGAAGTCTCTCCATTGCTACTGCAGTAACACCGGAAGTCTTAAGTATGTTGATGTACCCTTCATCTGTAAAAGAATTCATCGCGCCTACTATCCATGTACCAGCTCTCAGCGATGACACGACTTCGGATGTTGGACGACTTATAAACGCAAGGACGTCAGCTATTGTGATTATCTCATCACGACTAGCTATACGTGCTCCTGCTTTTTCATAATCGCTATCCAAAAAATGCGCATCTAACCCGGCACCTGATTCCATAAGGCATTGAATGCCGCTTTTTGTAAGACGCGAAACGATATCAGGCGTTAGCGCAGCTCTTTTTTCATGTTCGGTACGCTCATTGAGCACACCATATATAACCGTCACATCTTTGTCAGACACGAGTCCTCCTTAACTCTACTATCGCTGCTTCATCACTGACATACACAGCTATACAGCAGCCACTCCACAATTGAGCCATTTGGTCATACCAACCAAGTGTAACCTGAAATGAAAGACGACAAAAGATTTTTATTAAAATATGAGAAAAGTGTCGGTTTTGCGTTTCGCTTTCTCATCAAATTTTGTATGCATGCTGCTAGAATTCTGTACCGCCTACGATATGACGATCTTCTTTCCCATATAAATCGATAATTGTGCTTATACAAATACACAGGCCACGCACTATTTCATCAACACTCATAGATGGTAACTGCGAAGTATTCTCTTTATCACTAACCTGTTCATGAATATATGGTACATGCACGAAACCAGCTTGGAAAGAATAGGTCTCGATATTTTCGTCCAGGCTCCGCAGAACGCTCTTATCAGCATAATATAAGGCTTGATACATAATGTGATTGCACACAAAAGTACCAGCAGTATTGGAAAGATAACTGTGTATTCCAGCCTTCTTAAGTTCATCCACCATTGCTTTAACCGGTAATGTTGAAAAGTAAGCTGGCTGACCATCAGACTGTATACGCCTGTCTATAGGTTGATTGCCACGATTATCAGGAATTCGGGCATCATCAATATTTATCGCAATGCGTTCGGGCGTTATACCAGCTCTTCCTCCGGCTTGTCCGACACACAGCACAATCTGCGGCTTAACTTCTTGTATCTTTTCCCATAAAAGTTTAGCAGAAGTATCAAATTCAGTAGGAATTTGATATGCAATAATCTGACACTCCTCTGTTCCTTCTTTGTGCCTGCTACCCACGTTACCTTGCATAGCGAAAGATTTCATTGCCGCAGGAACACGGCGTACTGCCTCCCACGATGGGTTGATATCTTCTCCATCGAAAGGATCAAAACCAGTTATCAGTATTTTCATCACATCCATACTAACGCGCGTATCCAACGTTACACGTAAACTAAAGAATACTTAAGACTATTAGAGAGGAAGCTCATGAGCATTCTTGACTCAGTATCTTCAGCTTTTAACCGTACGGTAGAATCTGTAAAAAATTCCATAAACTCCGTAACAACCAGCAACGAGACAGAACAACACGTTGCATTTGGTTCACCTACTGCGTTTGATAAGTCAGCTTTTAATAATCCACATATAATGAACTGGTCTTCGCCAGAATTCCCAACAACCACCTTTATCGATCCTGAATCCGGTCTTTTAACGACTACAACCGAAGGTGTCCGCAATATTCCAGACAATATGTCTGTCTATAACTTGTACGAAAAGCGTGCTCAAGATATGGGCGAAGACATCCTTTATACATTTAAGCGCCACGGTGAGTGGGAAAATCGAACTGCGAATCAGGTGCTCTCTGATATTCGTCGCACCGCAAAAGGCTTAATTAAGCGTGGCGTGAAGAAAGGCGATTGCATCGCATTCATGTGCCAGACCAGCTATGAATGGGACATTTTTGATGCTGCGGTACTCGCTGTCGGCGGTATTCTTGCAACGATTTACGACACTGATTCATCGGAACAGATACGAATGATTGTCAATAATTCTGATGCTTCTGTACTTGTCGTTCAGACTCGAGACATGTATGAAGAAGCTGAAGGAGCAATTGATGCTTGCCCAAGCCTAAAGTTTGTTAGCTGCTTGGAAAATGGCGCTCTTGAAGAGCTCCAAGCTTATGGTCATTCCATTTCTGATGAGGAACTTGACGCGCGTATTGCAAGCTTGAGAAAGAGCGACCTGTGCTCTATCGTGTATACTTCTGGTTCAACTTCTGCGCCTAAGGGTGTAGAAATGACCCACGAAAATTATCTCGCTTTTGCAATGAATCTTAGCGCGTTCCTGCCAGATTTGCTCGAAGATGAGAAGAACACTATTCTTATGTTCCTCCCACAGGCCCATGTCTTCGCCCGCGCAATTAATTACGGTGTAGTTAATAGTCGTATCCATATCTATATCGCTACAGGTATTAGCACTCTCCTATCTGATCTCGCAGTAGCTCGCCCATCTATTATGATTGGTGTTCCTCGTGTATTCGAGAAGGTATATAACGCTGCATCTCAGAAAGCTGGTCGCGGTGTTAAGGGGCATGTATTCAATGCTGCTGCTAATGCTGCACGCGATTATATGAACCAAATTTCTGAAAATGGTCATGCTAGCGCAGTAGCAACGGCTCGTCGAGCAAGCTTCGACCCTATTGTGTACTCTTCACTTCGTCAGGCTCTTGGTGGACGTGCTAAGTGGCTTGTATGCGGTGGCGCTCCACTTGATCCACAGCTTTTGGCATTCTTCCGCGGAGCAGGTTTACCTGTATATGAAGGTTATGGAATGACTGAAACAACAGCTCCATGTGCGTTCACACCATTGTCTGTGCCATTCCATGCCGGCTCAGTCGGTATCGCTTTCCCAGGATTCTCTCTTCGCTTAGCTGAAGACGGAGAAATTCAGATCAAGGGTGCTGGCGCTTTTAAGGCGTATCATAAGAATCCTGAAGCAACTGCTTCTACCTTTACCGAGGACGGTTGGATTGCTTCCGGCGATTTGGGAGCTTTGACTCCTGAAGGTTTGCTCTATATTACCGGTCGTAAGAAGGATTTGATTATTACTGCTGGTGGTAAGAATGTGTCACCTTCCCCTATTGAAGAAGCGATTAAGCGTTGTCCTCTTGTTTCTCAAGCTCTCGTACTTGGCGATAAGCGTCCATTCATCTCAGCTCTCATTACTCTAGATGAACCAGCTACCCGTGCATGGATTGAATCCGAAGGTTTGAATACGGATATGACTATGTCGGAAATTGCTAATAATGCTGCTGTACGTGCCGAAGTTCAAAAATTCGTTGATAAGGCAAATGACGGAGTTTCTCGTGCTGAATCTGTACGTAAGTTCATCATCCTTCCTGAAGAATTCTCTCAAGACAATGGTTTGCTTACGGCGTCTATGAAGGTCATCCGACCAAAAGTTTTGGCTCGTTACCAAAAGCTGCTTGATACTCAAATGTATAAGCCACGCAAGAAGTAGCTATCTTTCCTCAATAAAGTAACGGGTTGATTTCTGAATTACTCAGGAATCAACCCGTTACTATTGTGCGATAAATAATTTACCCAATTCGTTTTCTATCATATCGATACAATACTTCAGCAGTTACAGCGAAGAGAATTGCTGGAATCCACTGTCGATAATTAAGCCATGCAGATAGCATCGAAATGTTTCCCGCTAACATCATTTCGATTACCCTAAAACCAATGCTAAAAAAAGAGCATACGCAGAATACTCAGAAAAACTGCTTTAATATCCATACCATAGCTTCCTTTCTTCGGCCCATCCTCATAGACAAAGCCTGCTATCGACCGCATTGGCAATATATGCCGATTAATACCACATACAAAGTATAAGATACAAGGTTCACAAAAAGAATTTGAGAATTATACAGAGGCCATATCGCGACTAAAGTGGTTTCGCATTACATTTCGTCAGGATACTTCAGCCCCCATTGCTCACGAATCTTATCCATAAGACTCATCATTCGCATAGTTTCATCATGAGGCATTGAAACTGGTTCTACGTTGCCCTGAGAAATCGCTGTAAGCATCTCATCTACTTCGTATTCGAATCCAGTAAGCTGATGCGGAATTTCCGGGTTAGAAATGGTTTCATATGAACGATTTAATACTCGAATTTCTTCAGGATTATTAGCATTTTCTACGCGGATAATACCTTCGGTACCGCGAATCATACCGCAGCGATCTCCTACTTCCCAATATGATGTAGTAATATCAGCCATCTTCCCATCGTCATACCACAATGTAGTTTGTGACAGTTCATCAGTTCCCTGCTCAGATAACCGGGCCGAAGAAACAATACGCGAGACGCCTCCTGGCATAAACATGGACACAAAATTAAGCGGATAAATACCCACATCCAAGAGAGCCCCGCCAGCAAGTTCTGGCTTAATTATACGTTCCTTTGCCATCATAGGATATGACAAATTAGCACTCATCGAAGTAATCTCACCAATGATTCCAGAGTCAATGATGTCTTGAATAATTCGACGTGACGGCTCATATCGTGTCCATATCGCCTCGCCACAGGTCAAGCCGGTTTCGCGTGACTTTTCAAATACCGCCTGTGCTTGTGTAGCATTAATTGCTAATGGTTTTTCCACGAGGACATGTTTGCCTGCTTCCATGCACATAATTGCTTGAGACGCGTGCAATGTATGAGGAGTTGCGATA
This sequence comes from Alloscardovia theropitheci, assembly GCF_004332295.1. Classification (GTDB taxonomy): domain Bacteria; phylum Actinomycetota; class Actinomycetes; order Actinomycetales; family Bifidobacteriaceae; genus Alloscardovia; species Alloscardovia theropitheci. The sequence goes on along the minus strand of NZ_RXLP01000001.1, from coordinate 76,615 downwards.
TAAACCATATCGACATCAGGATCGTCGAGCATTTCTTGATACGATCCGTAAGCAACATCAATCTCAAATTCTCGAGCGAATTGTTCAGCACGCTCGATTGAATCTCGAGTAGCGACCGCGTAGAGGTTGACTTGCCCCTCCCACCTAGAATCCTTACTCATAAGATTGATAGTTTCCGCCATCTTACGAGCAATTTTTCCAGCCCCAAGTATTGCTACATTAGTCATGAACGCCATTGTTCTCCCCTTTCGACGTACAACAAAATACGATATAACTGTAACTTTAGTTAAATCCTAGTCTTTCGAGCTTCTTTGGATCCGACTGCCAATCTTTTGCAATTTTGACATGCAAAATCAACGTAGACTTCATCCCCACAATTCGGTTAATCGGAGTACGTAATTTTTTCTTAACTCGAACGAGATTTTCCGCGCCCCTTCCAAGAATGATTGGCTTCTGGCTTGATCGTTCGATATAAATTGATGCATACACGTGTGCACGCCCTTCTCCTTCGGATTCATCTTCTTCCGGATATTCAATTGCATCAATCGTAACTGCCAATGAGTGAGGAAGTTCATCAGATAATTGTTCAAGGAAGGCACCACGTATAAGCTCAGCGATAGTGTCTTCAGCACTCTCTTCGCTAATCTGGTTCGTTGGATACATTTGCGGTCCTACCGGCATCTGCTGAGCAAATACCGAGCGAACCTCATCAACGTTATCGTATTCCTTCGCAGATACTGGAACGATTTCTGAGAAATTGCCAAATTGGTCAAGCTCTATAAGTTTTTCTACTAATTGAGAACGATTAAGTCCGTCAATTTTTGTTAAGACACCGATAATAGGTTTATCCCACTGCCAATGCCCATTCTCATCCTTGTGTGAGAAATTAGAGCGTAAACGGCTAAGAATACGCTTATCACCTGGGCCGATTTCCTGATCAGCAGGTAGTAAGAAAGCGATAGCATCCGCATCAGAAAGGGATTCATCAACCATATCGTTCAAGCGCTGACCAAGTAATGTACGAGGACGGTGAATACCTGGCGTATCTACGAGGACAATCTGATACTCGTCTGTAGTCAAAATAGCGCGAATTACCTTACGAGTGGTCTCAGGACGTGATGATGTAATAGCGATTTGTGTACCCATCATAGAGTTAATCAGTGTCGATTTTCCGACATTTGGTCGTCCAACTACTGCTACGAAACCTGAACGGTATTCTTTGCCTTCTAACTGCTCTACTTCATTCATGTTTAATGTCCTCTGCGTTTACGTGTAGTCTCTATGATTCTTGCGATGATGAGTCATACGATTCTTTATTCTCTGATTTGATTGTATCAGCGCTACGACGAATTTCGATAGTTGAAACTTTCTTTCGTCGTCCAGCGGAGTCAACTGCTATCAAATCAAGACCGCGGGTCTGAGCATGCGATCCAACGATTGGTACACGGCCAAGTGCTTTAGTAAGTAAGCCATAAGCAGTATCGACATCGTCTTCATCTAAATCAATTTCAAATAATTCTTCAATATCAGTAATAGATGTACGTGCAGGGACTTTCCAACCACCATCTTCCATGCGTTCTGGTTCGTGACGTTGTACACGATCATGCTCATCCTCCATCTCGCCCACGATTTGCTCCAAAGCATCCTCAATCGTCACCAGTCCCGCGATCCCACCGTATTCATCAACGACGATGGCCACATGCTGCCTCTTGGTTTGCATATCGTGAAAGAGATCGTCGACAGGCTTGGACTCAGGCACAAGCATTGGCTCGCGCATTATTGTTTCTATCGCACGCTCCCCTGCAGCCGGGTTAAAAGCTGTCGCGCGTACAACGTCTTTCAAATATGCGATTCCTACAAGATCATCCACAGATTCTCCGGTGACCGGCACGCGTGAGAATCCTGAGCGTGAGCAGTCCTTAAGCATATCGTTGAGTGTTGTCGTCCGTTCAAGAGAGAACATATCTGTTCGGGGAACCATGATTTCACGTGTTAACGTATCCGTCAGGATGAGAACATTTCGAAGCATTTCAGAAATTTCAGGATCAAAAAGATGCGCTTCGATAAGGCGATCAATTGTTGCACGCGCCTGGTCGTGATGAATTTTTTCTAACTCTTCATCATCGGAAAGCGTGACTTGTTGTGTGCGCTCGATATCGACGCGCGGCATGATATGCATTGCGCGGTCAATAAACGGCGCGTACTGTAATAAGACATTCACGGAACGCTGATTCGAGGAACGTGGAGATATGAGGACAGCAATTGTTGCACTAATCACTGCTACAACGATGCCGATGAGGACTTCTGCCCATATCGCTACTCCAAAAACACCCGTCGCTATTGCAACCAAAGCACCGATGAGGATATTGGACATGACACGGCTAAATGTACATGTCATTACAGCTCGTTGGCGCTGTAATATGACATTTTGTGCGTGCCGTATGCGAGCAATAGTTTTACGACGCAAGAATTCAGAATCTTCATTCGTTCTCACATCAAGCATAAGATTATTCAGATTCGAACGCGTCACACGTGCGATAGCAGACTCATTTGCTGCCATAATGAGCGAAAACCACAAGAGTCCTGCTGATACGACATAGAGACATATCGCCACTATGAGCGAAGCTGTATTCATATTTATTCACTATCCTTTTCACACGTATGAATTTATTTACTAGTAGTCCAGTAATAATTTCGTATTCTTAGCCCAGCAATGCAATTCACTAAAACTCGCGATAGCGATGATATGGTCGATACTTTTAAACTAACCGGCTCTACATCGCTATACGCGATCACTATACGCAAGCGTTATTCGCAGTCATCATTCCCGCATATCGTTACTTAATTGTGCTCGGTCTTACCCACTCGCTGCACTAGCTCAAGAGGAATTACTTCATCAAGTTCACCAGGTTGAGCCGCAAGGAATGTCAGGAGTAATTGTCGTTGCAGAGCAAACATTTCACGTTCCTGATCTTTTTCCCCGTGGTCAAAACCTAGAAGATGCAAACATCCATGAATAGTAAGTAATAACAATTCCTCAATGGTCGAATGTCCTGCACTTTGCGCCTGAGTGGCTGCAACTGCTGGACAAAGTACGATATCTCCTAGCATTCCTTCAACGGGTTCACGACCATCACTTGGTCGAAGCTCATCCATAGGAAAACTCATGACATCGGTAGGGCCTTCGAGATTCATCCAGCGCAGATGTAGCTCTTCCATTGCATCCGGTTCATTGAAGATAATTGTCAGATCACTGTGCGTACTTATCCCCATCTGATCCATAACCCATAGTCCCAAATGAGAAAATAGTTCAGGATCGACGTGCCAATCACTTTCGTTAAGAACGTCAACGCTCATGTGCTCTCGATTCTATTGTTGATATTCCATCTTGATAGTGTTTCTTCATCTTAAATCGTATGCCAACCGGATATATCGGTGTTCTATATATGGCGTTCATCGACCTTCTCGTCCACTTTAACATCCACCTGCTCTTTAACTTCTTGAGCGGAAACATCTTGAGCGGGAACCACGAGATGATCATGCGCATGTGTTGACAAGTCCTCAGAAGCCTTCGAATGCTTTTCTTGATACTTATCGTATGCACTAACAATAGTCCCAACTAAGTTATGTCGAACGACATCGTCAGAGCCAAGATGAACAAAAGCAATATCATCGATATGTCCAAGTACATCTTCAATAACACGTAAGCCTGAACGTTTCACTGCAAAATCAACCTGAGTAACATCTCCAGTGATGACCATCTTCGTATTAAATCCAAGACGAGTAAGGAACATCTTCATTTGCTGAGGTGTCGTATTTTGTGCTTCATCAAGAATGACATACGCATCATTGAGTGTACGACCTCGCATATAAGCCAGAGGAGCCACTTCGATGGTGTTATCTGCAATATAGCGCTGCATACGCTCGTTTCCAAGCATATCCGATAACGCATCATACAAAGGTCGAAGATACGGGTCGACTTTCTCAGTCAGAGTTCCAGGAAGGAAGCCAAGATTCTCTCCGGCTTCTACAGCTGGTCTAGTAAGAATGATTCGGCGCACGGCCCCATCTTCAAAAGCACGAACTGCTTTTGCCACTGCAAGATATGTTTTACCTGTGCCAGCAGGCCCTATGCCAAATGTAATCGTATGTGATTCAATAGCGTTAATGTAGTCTACCTGACCAGCAGTCTTAGCACGAACGGGAATTCCATGAGCCATAGTAATAACACGAGGTACGCGATTACCGCCCAGTGTCGACGCCATACCGCTAACTGATGTACCCATATCAGACTCAGTGTGTGTACGCCCTATAAAATGTGGACGCTCGTCTGGGAAACGTGGTGCCGCTGGCTTAATCTTGCGCTCTTTTCGATCTGCTTTTTGACTGAGACGATTAGCAAGCAACCGTTCAACGTCATCAACTGCAAGAGGACTTGTATATGCCGTATCAATGACATCATGTAAGAAATCATACGCTGCAAGCGCATCTGCTTCCGTTTTAGCAGATTTGGATACAATCGCTACAGTATTTCCTCGAATTACGAAAGTAAGCTCAGAGTATGCTTTCTCAATTAAGCGAATAATCTGATCTTCAGGACCGAAAACTGCAACAGGACTAAGCTCCTGTGGAATAGTAATGGTACGAGTTGTGGTACTCGATTGTGGCAAAAGTTTATTCTCCTTCTAACTTCTCACCGGTTAATACATGCGCATGGCAATGGAAAACTGTTTGTCCTGCATCTTCACCCGTATTAAAAACAAGTCTGAATTGACCGTTGTATTTTTCAGTTGCGATGGTTTTAGCGACTTCTACAATCTGAGCAAGTAATTCAGGACGTTCATGGGCTACTTGAGAGACGTCATCGAAATGATCTTTTGGTACTACAAGAGCATGTACTTTCGCCTGAGGATTGAGATCAGCAAAAGCATAGATATCATCATTTTCAAAAATCTTAGTACTTGGAATTTCACCGGCAATAATTTTGCAAAATATGCAATTGTCATGTCGTGCCATTGTCCATCCCCTTTTAAGCTCATAAGTAGCGCGTATTATTGACTATTCTATACGCATTCATAAACAGTTTATACGTAGCGTCCTGTCACGCGACTGAGCAAAGTTAATGCCACACTTCCTGCACTTGAAGCTCGTAAAATATTATGACCGATGACGCACACGTGAGCACCCACATTTTTCAGTGCATCGACTTCTTCATCACTAATTCCACCCTCAGGCCCAACCACTACCCAGATTGTTGAGTTCTCAGATGCCTGTGAAGCCACGGCCTCAAACTCGCCCCATGTATCTGTGGCATCTTGATGAAGAACGAGAACAATATCCCTCTCTTTAATACGTTCATCTGCCCACGAAACTAATTGCTTCGAAGTTTTCATTGCTATAACTTCAGGCATAAAACTTCGTCGAGATTGCTCAGTCGCTGCGAGAACGATATCACGCCATTTGCCTAAAGCCTTTTCAGCTTTATTACCTTTCCACTGAACTATCGATCGATGTGATTGCCAAGGAATGACAGTATCGACACCAATTTCTGTGGCCATTTCGATTGCCTGTTCGTCACGACCTGACTTTGCTAGTGCTTGTACGAGCCCAAGCTTTACACGTGGCGATTCATCATGACTAACTGATTCTACGCGCACTAACGCGCTTGTAGTATCTGCGATACTAGCAAGCACACGTGTACCATTGCCATCGCACAGCTGAAGCTGGTCACCTTCACTCAATCGCATAGATTTGATAGCATGCTGAGCCACTGGCTGAGGAAGCGTCCATAGTGTTTGCGGTTTAGCATCTGCGAACTTTAAATCATGCGTTTCACGAACAACGAACATTGGTAAAGTCATAATAGTCCTACTTTATCCGGTGGATGATAATTTTATTAATAACATCTTTGAGCGAAATAACTGTAGCAGCCATGAGAATGATTATCATACCAATGATGTCTGCTAGATAAAATTGTGTATGAAAGATCAGAACGGTGAAAATTACTGATGCTACTGGTTCAATGGAAGCGAGAAGACTTCCCTGGACGGCTCCAATCATGGCTGTACCCATGATAAACAGTGTGTAAGCAATAATTGTTCCAATTCCAATGATTCCAATAAAAGCGATAATCATTGGTATATCAATGTCATAATGCTGAGTCCATATGCCGGAAAACATTGAGAAAATTATGCCACCAATAAGCATGGAAACGCCCACAGACATGACACTTCCCCATTCTTTTACCAAAGAAACAGGTATCAAAATATAAGCCGCATATGTAAATGCCGAAATAATACCCCATGCAAGACCTGTGGGATTTAACGCTATATTATGAATGTCGCCATGAGAAGCAAGCAAATATGTACCGATGATTGCAGCAATTATCGCGCAAATCTCTAATAGTGCAGGCGGGATTCGATCTTTAAGACACGTATAAATAACAACGATAACGGGAGTCAAATACTGAAGGACTGTTGCGGTTCCAGCATTTGTATGACCAATGGCTTGTAAATAAGCGAATTGATTTGCTACAAGGCCAAAAATACTAAAAAGAAGTACACGCCTGATAAATGATGGAGTCTTTAGCGCTTGCTTGAGGCGATGTGGATAACGAATAAGGCACCAAGCGACTAGCACTCCACCCGCTATGAGTAAACGTAATGAAGTTAGTGCTCCCACACTTATCCCACGCTGAATCAAGTACTGTCCACTCACACCTGAAATGCCCCATGCAATTCCAGCGATAAGGACCATAATGCTGCCTATTAATGTTTTAGACATCGAGGTATATGCTCCTATCCTGCTTCTGGCTGTAAAATTAGATTCAATAGTTTAGGTAAATAAATGCCGCGTAAATCGTTGTATTAAGTATAAATGAATACTAACAACAACCTGCTCCAACTATGTATTTGCTATGTAGTTGTGCATTGTATACCATAATCGACTGCCACATTACAATCTACCTCATATGAAAAAATCCCTTTCAATGAAGGGATTTTGTTAGTGTCCGGAGCGGGACTTGAACCCGCACGCCCGTATAAAATGGGCACTAGCACCTCAAGCTAGCGCGTCTACCATTCCGCCACCCGGACATCACTCATTGCTGAGCAACATTTAAGAAGAATAGTACAGAAGTTTTATTCACGCAATTTCGGAGTGTCGCATTACTAAATCCATACTGCTTTCAAAAAGAGAGCACATTAGAGCTCAACCGCGACAATAATACCCCTCTATCGTCAGAGTAAACGTCGATCGATAAATTTCAAATCATAAGACAGTCAGTCCCAACCCCTCCACTATATTTCACAGATGAGAATTTTATTACTTGTTCCCATCCTTTTTCCTTTCCAAAACCCATAGAACAATCGGCACACATAACAGAGCGGTTAATGGCCACAACCATTGTATACCATAATCATGCTGGATCGGGTTATTCAGCATCGTAAACGGTATATGATCAAGGCCACATAAGAAACCTGAAATTACTCCAAAGATTAAGCTACTCATATATGGAACAATTGTAGAGATACTCAACTTAATATAGAACCATCGTGAAGCCTCAGATGCAATAGCTATTTCCCGAATTGATCTTTGATCTTCGAGAGAAATTGCCGTCAGGAATAGAATCACCATAAGCGAGACAAAAATACTGACAAATGACCAATTCTTTCCTGTATTAACCATCTCTCGAAATTCGGCATAATCCGATTCATGCAGAAGCTCCAATGGAGATGCAGACAGTAGAGCCATACGAAATTCCTGCCGCTCCTGCTCACTATACCTATCAAAGTTAAGTACTATAAGCTGTCGCATAGTAGTTGCCTCAAGTCCTAAACCTTGCGCCTCAAGTGACCCATTTTCAAGAGTGGACCTGGGAGTATATCCATATCAATGGTCTCATCATTGTTCGTTCCGGTAATTTTCTCAATATGCGCCTCTTTTGTATCGTCCGTAAAAGAGCGCGATACAAATATAAAGCTCTCATGATTTTTATCGCTTGCAGTATCGATTGTCTTATTAATATATCTACCTGCTGGTGTTCCTTTATCAGCAAGAATGACATTGCTAAAAATAACTGAGTTACACGTAGAATCATACTGTTTAAAAGATTTAAGTGGACAGTTAACTGCTTCAGGAGAAATTATGTTATACGACCATCCCGATTGATCTGGCATTATGAAGACATATGCCGTCTCCATAATATTTGGGAATTTATTCTCGAAATCCAGTACCTTATTCTCAGAAATCGAAGCCATCTCAATCCAAGAACGAGATGAGTTGATATGGGAACTGAACCAGTTATATTGACTTGCAGAACCAGACGTATACAAGGCTGCATAAAAACTCAAAGCGAATACCAGACCATTACATATAATTTTAATCCAAGCTAAACGCCCGTTCACAATTTTGAATACCCCTCGTTGAGCAGACACACACACCGCTACGCTCAGTGTAGGGATACTCCACGCACCTATAAACATAGCTACATAGAAGCCATATGGAAAAAGATAGATCTGGCGCAACACGATACAGATAACAGTAACAATTACACCTAAAACTGACCATAAAATCCACCTTATGTTATTACTCATATGATGAAGACTCTCGGTATGCATATGTGTTCGAGATAAACCCAAAATAGAGATTATTATGGAACTGAGCAAGATACCGGCAGCAAGTAATGCCGATTTCCAAGCTTCTTGAAGCGGAAAAATTATCCATGCTTGATTAAAATAATATCCTATTCTTTCATGATTGATTTCAAAGAATACAAATACTATGCCTATTGCACTTATAAAAGCAAGCACAAGAGCGAGCACATCTGCGAAAATTATCGAACACGTCGCAAAGAAAGGCTTATCACCTAAAAGTTCAAGATATTGTTTATTGATAAATATTCGACTTTTAGAGTAAACAAAATAACCACAAATTAATCCAAAAAGCGTGACTAACAGCACAACTTTTACATAAGGAACGAATTGTAATGTACGATTTGCTAAATGATATTCGATTCGATGTATAAGATGATTCCTCTGTACACTATAGAGCCGTTCTCTATCTAAATCATCTTTGTTTCCATTGACTGGAGAATTAGACAACCATGAACTACGTTCCCGATAGAACTCGGCATTATTAAGAAGAACTATAGCGTTGATTTCATGAACTTGGATCGGATTAACAATTATTCCCACAACTTTGAGTGAAGTATGAACTTGCGCAGCATAATCCGATATCTCAATTTGATCTCCAAGATGGATTCCCATATTGTGGCTTAGTTCTCGTGAAATTACAACTTCTTTATGCTTTTGAGCGTATCTTCCTTCAACAAGGTTCCAAAATTCAGTTTTACCCGATGTATAAGTGATTGGAGTCTTTTTATTTTCCTTACGATATTTAGTTGTTTTTAACAACGCTGAAGAATATCTATATGCAACTACTTCATTATTTCGCACCTTTTCGTTGAGAGTCTCTTGAACACTCTGACCATATCCTTCGGTCTGATAGACGAATCCACCTAAACTCGATACTGCATATGATTCATATGCATCTGAATACGATTTAATGCATATATTAAAACTAATAAAAGATGCAACTATAACCATCGTGATTATAAAAATAAAGAATAAACTTTTTGCACGATTCTGCGCATCTTTTACCACAAAAATAAAACGCTGTCGCATTATTCCATCTCTCCGAGCTAAAAACTAAAGATTGTAATCTTGTATCGCAAAAGTAGCATCCGCACATTGAGCGCATCTATCATCGTGAGTACACGCTATAACCAACACATCTTTTGAATAAGCAATTTTGTGTAAGAGTTCAGCAATTTTAATAGTATTGCTCTCATCTAACGCACCCGTAGGCTCATCTGCCAACAGAACCGTAGTTTCACGCGCAATTGCTCTCGCAATTGCAACACGTTGTTGCTCTCCCCCAGATAATTGTGATACTGGCATATTCACTACATGAGAAAGTTCTACAAGTTCGAGAAGTTCAAAAGCATTGTTACGCTCTGTTTGTGTTATTCGATAACCGAGAATTTCCCGTGCTAAAAGCACATTATCTACGGGACTTAATTACGGAACAAGCATATAATCTTGATAAATACGCGAGATGAATTGTCTTAATAATTTATCCCGTCGTAAGTCATTTATCGAAGTATCGTTGAAAAATATATTTCCCGATTGCATCTCTAGTTCACGCGATAATAACTTTAGTAAAGTCGTTTTTCCGGAACCACTTGGCCCCATTATGGCATACATATTTCCAGAATCGAATTGTTTATTAAGCCGTGAAAAAATTCTCCGTTCCTCTTTATGAGTTTGATAACTAAAATCTAGATTTTCTATCGTTATACGCATGTGCTCCACCTCTTGACAGTCCGTTGTGTGAGAATCGTATATTCGTAGATTCCCACACAACGTTTTATTTATTTCCAGACGCCAAAATCTACTCGAGCAGAACGTGGATATCCAGGTTGTACATTTGCTATCCATCTATCTGTTTGATGTCTTTTATTGTCTCGGAACCATCCACTATGACGATCAGGAGCACCTGCAATGTCAAGAGTAACCTGACCACCACTACCTTTATCGAATCGTTGACACTCACCTACACCAATGGTGCTACCTATATCATGACTCATCCATGCTGAGCATGACCCGCCCAAGGCTTGAGCAGATAGTGGTTGTAATAGGACAAAGAGCATGATGGTACAAACTATTGATATTAATGCTCCATATATTGCGTTACGCCTAATGCGTTGTTTTTTTCATCCATTTCTACTCCTTCATAGAAACTCTTGTACCGATGCCATTATCAGTACGGTACAATTTTATCTCTGTACTTCGTGAAAGATACTCGGCGTTTCTTCATTCGCCTGCAACTACTATCCTAGACACTATGCATATTGTACGAGTAGACTCCCTAGACGATTCACGTCTGAATGCTTATATAAATTTGACAGAGATTCAGCTGCGTAATCGTTTAGAGCCAGATGAAGGTATTTTCATTGCAGAAAGCCCGAAGGTGATTGACCGTGCGTTAGCCGCTCATCGAGAACCACTCTCCTTTCTTGTCGAGGAGCAATGGCTTGAAGGCATGTCTCAGACTTTCGAATACGTGGATAATCATTGGGGATCTGACATTCCGGTCTTCGTCGCATCCGAAGAATTACTCAAGAAGCTGACTGGCTATCGTCTTCATCGTGGTGCTATGTGTGCTATGAAACGTTGGGAACTACCAAGCGTGCAAGAACTATGTGGTGGACCTGATGTTAAGCGTGTAGCCGTTATGGAAAATATTGTAGATTTCACTAATGTAGGTGCTCTCATGCGTTCTGCTGCAGCACTTGGTATAGATGCTGTCCTTGCTACCCCATCGTGTTTAGACCCGTTGTATCGACGAGCGGTGCGCGTATCTATGGGAACCGTTTTCCAAGTACCATGGACACGTATTGGCGGAGATAATCGTAAAAATTGGCCAAATCCATCAATCAACGAACTTAAGGAACTAGGGTTTACTACAGTTGCGATGGCGCTTACTGATGATTCCATTTCTATGCAAGAACTCAGTGCGCGAATTCATAGTGATATTAACGACCCATCTCATATCGAAAAGGTAGCTCTCATTTTTGGCACTGAAGGCGATGGTCTAAGTCATCATACTCTTGCTGCTACTGATCTCACAGTAAAGATTCCTATGAGCCACGGCGTTGATAGCTTGAATGTGGCAGCATCAAGTGCTGTTGCGTTTTATGCCACGATGTAAGTTTCTTGTTCAAGAGATATAGAGGCTTTAAGAAGTTTACAGTTATACTTGTCTTGCTCAAACCACTACTATACGGACTGCTACCTATCAATCATTTTCGCCTTCCTAACGACAAAATATGAAGCATTAAATAATGCCTATCTCTCGCTAAGATCTCCAGCGTTAGTTGCGTAAAGCACCATGTTTAAGTAAAATTAGATTATTCGCCTATCAATGAACGATAGCCGAATACTAAGGCAACGTAGTCTTAGCACCCGTATAATTAGAGAGAATATGAGAGAAAATGAAACGTCAAAAATATATGTATCTAACGGCACTTATAATAGTGCTTCTCTCCACAGCACTTATATATGATCCCCTCGCATTTGCATCACAATCTGCACCTTCAGAAAGTAAACAACCTTGTCTCATAGAGAAAATATCAAAGAATAAAAAGCTTATCGCTACAACCGCTAATGTTTCTTTTAAGATAAAAACGATAGACGGTGTGGTTCAGCGTGCAGCGCTGCCCCTAACGCCATCCTTTCCAGAGACTATAAATATCCATCATTCCTCAGAAATTTTCCTTGATCTTTTACCGTGGAACGACTTTAATTTTACTGGTAATTTCAATGATTCCTCGGTGATTATTACCGATAAAGAAGACAAGCTTGTAGGCGTGATTGATTACGTATACGCGCAAAATTATGACGGTGAGCGTATTCGTGCAAACATAAAAGTTATCGATAATACTCTAGCAATTAAGTTCAATAAAGATATCTCAGGAGAAGTTCATCTCGAATATCTCAACGCAACAGGGAATGATAATTTATGGTTGCCCTCATACGACAGAGAGTCTTTCATTGACATTCCAAAGGACTATATTTATAACCCTCGAATATACGGAGGACTTCATGACTACTGCACGTGGTCACCTGATGAATTCAATGTACTGGGACAACGAGTAGACTTCCGAGGTCCATGTGCACGACATGATATGTGTTATGAGAAGAGCCACTGCCGATCAAGACGTTGTGATTCTATATTGCATGAGCATCTTAAGACGAATTGTAGGGTCCAACTAAACCCTCTAAATCCTTTGCGGGCAACTTGCCTTGCGACAGCTGAGGTTTACTTTACTGCAGTAGTGAGTTATCAAGAAGCAGATACAAAAACCCTATTCCGCGTTGTTACTAAGGATCCACAATGAAACTTATAATTTCTCATAAAATCCTGCAATTCATATCAAGTTTTGCAACTATATCTGTACTTATAACATGGAGCGAATGGATAGGACTTTGTATCATCATCAGGTATGCAAATCTTAATAGTACCCCAGAAAGCTATACTGTTGGCACTTATATGTGGGTTCTGTCAACACTCATCTTTTATTTTCTGTGCACCCTACTGTCAACTATATTCATGCTCAATGCTCAGTCTGTCAGTAGAACCATACGTATAGTTTATATAGTTCTCCTGTCCATACATTTCTGCGCTTTCTTAGGTTTTGTTGCCATTCATGATGTAGTAACAGCAATTCCGGTGGTTCAAGTAGGCGTATTCGTTATCAGCGCAGGCGCATTGCTCGTGCGAGGTATAGTCATACTCATTAAAGAAATACAACGGATAGTTCATAAAGATTAGAACATATCGCTATCCAATAATTGAAGACAATCTCATGAACAAAAAACTAACAGATATACTGTACCCAGCTGGAGCATTGCTATGTATGGTGGCATGTTGGGGTGGCTGCTTCATCATCACATCAATAGCATCTTCTACTCGTATAGTGTCAAGCGATAAAATGAATAGATACTTGGGGAAACTCATTATTCTTTCATACTGCTTTATTCTCGTATTTTTATCAGGAATACTGAAAAGTATTTCAAGAAAAGTGAACATCCTCAGGAAGATAGTATTTATACTGATGCTCGCTATCCAATACTGCGCTTATATGAGTATTATTGAGTATTATATTGATTCATTTTCCACTGATAAATAATGGGAGCTTGTGGAACCAATCTTACGTCCCACAAGCTCCCCAATGTATGCGAACTACATTGATAAAATCAGACTACTTCTCATGAATTGAGTAAGGTGTCTCATCCTTACCCTCTTCGATATAATCATCTTCTTCAACTACAGCACCAGTCAGTTTGCCGATTCCCTTTAATCCATGGAATACGATAAGGGCTGCGAAAGAGCCAATCGCGATACCGTTGAAGCTGACACCTTGGATAGCGAAGGTAAAGTTTGCGATACCGACAATCATCACGACTGCTGCTACCATCATGTTGACATTCTTGCCGAAGTCTACCTTGTTTTCGACCCAGATACGCACACCAAGCATGCCAATCATACCGTAGAGCAAAGTGGTTACGCCACCGAGTACACCAGCTGGAATGGTATTGATAATTGCACCAAACTTAGGGCAAAGGCTCAAGATTAATGCAAATCCTGCAGCGAACCAATAAGCCAATGTCGAGTACACCTTAGTTGCTGCCATCACACCAATATTTTCTGCATATGTCGTAGTACCAGACCCTCCACCGAGACCAGCAAAGATAGTGCCCAAACCATCAGCAAAGAGTGAGCGACCAATCTTATCGTCGTAATCACGACCGGTCATCAAAGAAACGGACTTTACGTGACCGATATTCTCTGCGATAAGTACGAGCACTACTGGCAAGAACATGAGCAGAATCGAGAAATCAGCTTGTGGAGCGTGGAACTTTGGAAGACCTACCCATGCTGCCTGCTCAACTGGCTTAAAATCAACTTGTCCACGAGCAATTGCATACACGTAACCGATAAGCACACCGATAAGAATATTCAAACGGCCAAGCATACCCTTGAACAAAACCGCTACAAGCATTACAGCAAGCAAAGTAACCAACGCAGTATCTGGAGCTACCTTGAAGTTGTTCCAAGCAGATGGAGCCAAATTAAAACCAATAATCGCGACAATTGCACCGTTGACCACTGGTGGCATAACTTTATCAATCCACTGTGCACCAGCAAAATGAACGATAACACCTACAAGCGCCAATGCGATACCCGTGCATAAAATACCGAAGCTCGCTACACCGAGACCCTTATGTGCAGTCGTTACAGCTGCAATTGGGGCTATAAAACCAAAAGAGCTACCCAGATAACTAGGTAGCGTATTGTTATTAATAAGAAGGAATAGAGCTGTGGAAAGCGCCGTGAAGAACAATGTGGTAGAAGGATCAAACCCTGTCAAAATTGGAACAAGGAATGTAGCTCCAAACATTGCAATAACATGCTGTGCACCAACACTAGCAGTACGTGCAATAGTAAGACGTTCTTCTGGCTCGATTACTTCTCCAGGTGCAATATTTTTACCGTCACCATGAAGTGTCCATGTGAAATTCAACGACATATTTTCTCTTTCTCTCGTGAAAAAACGTCCGTGGTAGGCTTAAACTTTTCAAGCTCCTCAGGACGTTTTAACTATATCGTTGAAACTTCATCATAATACATGCCATAGAATATTCATACATCATAATGTCACGCATCGTATCGCATCGCCACGTAGTTCATGGTTACATGCAGATATCTTCTCGCTGATATAGATCAACGATCTTTATCCACTATATTGATTGGCGATATTGATCGACGATACGTTTTGCGTTCACCAATGTCAGCCCTGCCCTTTCATGAACAAGCTTAATTGCTTGAACAGTTTCCCCACTACGAATTAAACGTATTTCCTCGCTCGTTAGTTCAACTTCGTCTGCCCTCTTCGGTGTGGGCTCACGATTTATATCTGTTTCCCCGTCCTTGTAGGCGTCAACAGCAAATTTAGCGGTCGCTAAATCAGTATCCAACCGTTCACGTACAAGCTTAATCGCCTGGAGAATTTGCCCTTGCTCTAGTAATTGAGCCTCTTCCTGAGTAAGTTCAACAGGATAATCATCCATATTGAGGTGAACAGTATGAGGATTTGGATTTTCGTTGTTGGAAACTACATATGTCCGGGAATAACTTTTATCGCTCGATTGTGCATTATGAGAAATACTCGTATCAGTGTTACGTTGATATTCCTTTTGTTCAAGAGAAGCATCATCAGAATTACGACGCCCGAAAATCCAATCGAGAAATCCCATTTATACTCCTTATTTGTGCACTCAAAACGAAATGTTTATGCGTATGCACGAGGCAAATTATTGAGATTAAACCCAAGAGCTGCAAGCTGTGCAGCACCATCTTCCGTAATCATATCAACATTCCATGCAGGTGTCCATGTCCAGTCCACTCGGAATTCCTCTACAAGTCCCGCGAGAACAGTTGCACACTCATCCTCAATCAAATCAGTGAGAGGGCATGCTGGAGTAGTTAATGTCATGGTCAAAATTGCTCGACCTAGATGGTCAATTTCAATTCCATAAACCAAACCTAGATCTACCACATCTACCCCGAGTTCAGGGTCCATCACTTGATGAAGAGCTTCTTTTACGTCTTGAGCCGTGACACGACCAATTTCATCTACGAAAGTCAATGTAATACCTTCAAATTCCTGTGTATTCGCATTATCTGCCATAGCTGAATTCTCCTTGGCTTGTGCCTTTTTATACGATTCTTCTAGCATACTCGCAGAAGTTGGATTTTGTGCAATTTGATGAGCTAATTGAGGATCATCTATAGCACGAGAAACTGCGTCAAGGATGCTACCAGATGGCTGTGGTACGAGATTATCTTGTGCCATGTTTTTTACTTTCCTACCTGAGTGAGTGCTAAAGCAGCTGAATCCTTGAGACCTTCCCATCCCAAAAGTGCGCATTTAATTCGCATTGGGTACTTCGATACACCCTGGAATACTATGGCATCATCTAGCAACTCTTCTGCTTGTTCATCGTCGAGACCATGTCCACGAGATTCCATAAGCTGCTTAAATGTGCGGGAAAGTTCCATTGCTTCTTCAAGCGTTTTTCCGTGCACTAAATCGTACATAATGGACAAACTTGCCTGTGAAATAGAGCATCCCTGACCATCCCATATGAGTTTTTCGATGCGTACCGGTTCACCGTTGCTACCATCAGAAAGTTCCACTCGCACTGTTACTTCGTCACCACATGTAGGGTTGAATTGATGAGACTGCGCGCTAACACAATATTCATGGTTTGCACTAAGCGTCGTCGTAGCACCAGCGGATGATTCATCAGATTCAGCAGCAGCTGTTGTAATATCCGCAGAGAATTTCTCTTTGCCATGAGGAGATTTAGATGCTTCTAAGATAACTTCTTGATACATCTGTTCCAATTCAGCATCGCTCATACCATCAAACATTCATAGCTCCTACTTATCGCTCTCAATCTAATGTTTAGATTGTACCCATTAACGATGAAAGAATCCATATACGTCCGCTACTGCCGAACACAAGCGTTGAATTTCTTCGCTCGTATTATAAATCCCTAGTGAAACACGATTTGATGCATAGTAACCAAAGTGTCGATGAACAGGTTGTGCACAATGATGCCCCACACGGATAGCAATTCCTCGAGAATCAATAAATTGCCCTACATCATGCGGATGCACATCATCGATTTCAAAGGCCACTGTGCCAATACGATCCTGTGATGATAATGGTCCAAGAATTTTTACATGTTCGATATCAGCTAGCTTAAGAAGCTCCGGAACAAGAATCTGCTCATGTGCTTCAATATTGTCAAGACCTATATTCATCATCCACTGAGCAGCTACTCCTGCAGCCACTACCTGAGCCACAGGCTGTGTACCGGCTTCAAATTTCGCTGGAGGAGCCATGTATTGAGCTGGCTTATCCATCCATGCAAGCTCAACCATAGATCCGCCAAAATTCATCGGCGGCAGTTTCTCAAGCATGTCGCGTTTACCATACATAAAACCCACGCCTGTAGGTCCGTACATTTTGTGAGCGCTAAATACTGCAAAGTCCACATCTAAATCGTGGAAATTAACAGCTAGATGAGGAACGCTCTGGCAAGCATCAAGAACAACTACTGCCCCTACCTCTCGAGCTCTTGTCACGATTGCAGGAACATTCGTAATTGCGCCCGTAACATTGGACACATGCGTAAAAGCAACAATCTTTGTGCGATGTGTAATAACAGACTCAAGATAAGCTTTATCCGAAATAATACGACCTTGATCATCTAAATCGAGTGCCTTAAGCACAGCGCCCGTGCGTCGGCATAATTCCTGAAAAGACAGTAAGACAGAATGATGTTCAGCACGAGAGACGACTACTTCGTCTCCCCTGTGTAACGCAAACGGCTCAATCCCGTCGAAAGATGCATGGTCGAACGCATTAGCAAGCATATTAAGCCCAGCAGTTGCCCCACCAGTAACAACGATTTCATCATCTCCATCGCCATAGTGCGCACCTACAAGTTGAGCAACAGAATATCTGCCCTGCTCGTAAGCTTCAGTGCTCAATGCAGCAAGCTCATGAGCACCACGATGAACACCAGCATTGATAGTCGAGTAAAATTGAGATTCGGCATCGATTACAGTTTGTGGCTTCTGTGCTGTTGCTCCTGAATCAAGATAGGCCAATGGATATCCATGAATTTCCTGATCAAGAATAGGAAACTCAGCACGTATCTTTTCAATATCAACCATGCCTGTCATGTACGAAACCTCTCGATGTTTATCTTATAATTCTTCTACAGATACATATACACAATTACTATAAACACAATCGGCGATACAACCCGTCAGAGTAAAATATTCTCTCAAAGCGCATCGCCGATTAAATAAGCTTAGAAATTATCTTAACTACATTCTTAAGATAGATTAAGCTTGTGCTGACTCAGTAGCTCCTTCTGGAAGATACTTATCGTAACCATTTTCTTCCAAATAATCTGCCAACTCTGGTCCAGCAGTCTCAACAATATGTCCATCGGCAAAGACATGAACAATATCTGGCTTGATGTACTTAAGGATACGCGTGTAATGGGTAACCATCATAATTCCAAGACCCGTATTGGCTTTCGCACGATTAACACCTTCAGAAACGATGCGCAATGCATCCACATCCAACCCAGAATCAGTTTCGTCAAGAATAGCAAACTTTGGCTTAAGCAGTTCGAGCTGCAATACCTCCGCACGCTTCTTCTCACCACCAGAAAAACCCTCATTGACTGAACGGGTAGCGAATTTCGGATCCATTCGCAAATTCTTCATCGCAGCAGTAAGATCTTTCGTCCATTGACGAATAGCAGGAGCCTCCCCATCCACAGCGGTCTTCGCAGTGCGCAGGAAGTTAGTCATAGGGACACCTGGCACTTCAACCGGATACTGCATTGCGAGGAATAATCCTGCCTGTGCACGCTCATCAGGAGTCATCGTCAAGATATCAACTCCGTCGAGCAATACTTCACCCGAGTCAACTTCGTACTTTGGATGACCAGCTAAGGTATATGCGAGTGTTGATTTTCCAGAACCATTAGGTCCCATAATTGCATGAGTTTCATTGGAGTTAATAGTTAGGTTAACTCCCTTAAGGATCTGCTTGCGTCCTTCATTTGTTTCCACTGATGCGTGGAGATCTTTGATTTCGATAACGGACATGATTACCTTTCAAGACGTGCGTTGACTGTGTTCATCAAGTGCTCTGAAATTGCAGGAATATCAATCTGCTCGATTAATTCGTTAAAGAATCCGGCAACGACAAGCTTTTGCGCTTCCTTCTCAGGAATTCCTCGACTCATCAAATAGAAGAGTTCTTCGTCATCAAAACGACCGACAGAGCTTGCGTGACCAGCGCCGACGATATTACCATTTTCAATTTCAAGATTTGGCTCAGAATCAGCGATGGCTCCTGGAACCAAAATGAGATTACGATTAAGCTCATAGGAGTCAGTTCCTGGTGCAGTTGGCTCGATAAGCGCATTACCAACCCATGTAGAATGTGCTCCTTGACCTGACAACGCGCCTTTATAAATTACGCGAGATTTGCACTCTGGATGGTTATGAACAACCATCGTACGATGCTCAATGTGTTCACCTGGCTCAGCAAAATAGATACCAAGCATATTGACTTCACCTTGCTCACCACCAAAGTCTTGATCCATACGAATGCGAACGACTTGACCGCCAAGTGTAACTACGTTATGTCGAAGAGATGCCCCTTTACCCACGTGGATGCGGTGATTTCCGACATGCTTTGATGTATCAGACCATTCATGGATGAAAGTAGTTGATACTTGTGAGAAGTCACCCGTAGAAATTTCAACACCCTCAGCCAATCGAGCATCACCTTCATGCTCAACAACTACATGCGCATGTACTAAAGCGTCAGTAGTGATTACTAGATGAAGAGCATCCAAATCAAAGCTTGAACTTGAAACCTTAATGAGTATAGGTGTCTTGCAATCTTGAGCAATATGCACATGCATAGCTGTCTTAAAACTTTGCCATTCAACCGCTGACACACGATCATTTGGTAGAGAGACAGTACCAACGGGCGCTTGACCCTTATCAACTGCTCGCAATGTCACGCTCTCAGGTACATCGCTTCCATCAATCATAGAAAGCTCTACACGAATCTGTTGAGCTGGATTGAAGATCTCAGTAAATTCAGTGATTCGGTCGATAGGCGTAAAGCGCCAATCTTCCTGATTCTTAGCAGGGATAGCAAAATCGTTGACGTCGAAAGATCGTGGATTACGGTCAGCGCTCGAAGGCATTGCTGCCGGAATCGCATACGGATTATTCGGATCTGCTACAGGAATACTAATTTCTTTACGAGCTACCATTAGCCTACCGATCCTTCCATCTGCAGTTCAACGAGTCGGTTCAATTCCAGTGCGTATTCCATAGGAAGCTCACGTGAAATCGGCTCGACAAAACCGCGAACAATCATGCCCATTGCTTCCTTTTCTTCGATACCGCGGCTCATCAGGTAGAAAAGCTGATCTTCGGAAACCTTCGACACTGTCGCCTCATGAGCCATTGAGACATCATCTTCACGCACATCAACATGAGGATACGTGTCAGATCTCGAAAAATCGTCAACCAATAATGCATCACAAACGACGTTCGAGCTTGACCCCTCTGCTCCATCAATAATCTTGACTAGACCACGATAAGCAGAACGTCCTCCCCCACGAGATATAGACTTCGCCACGATAGTTGAGCTTGTGTGTGGAGCAAGATGAATCATCTTAGCACCGGTATCTTGGTACTGGCCTTTACCAGCAAATCCTAGCGACATAGTTTCAGCTTTTGCATATGGCTCAGCTAAAATGCACGCAGGATACTTCATAGTAGCCTTTGAGCCGATGTTTCCATCAACCCATTCCATGGTTCCACCTTCACGCACGTAAGCACGTTGGGTAACCAAATTGTATACGTTATTCGACCAATTCTGAACAGTTGTATAACGTACCCGTGCATGCTTTTCAACGATAATTTCAACAATTGCTGCATGTAATGAGTCTTCAGAATAAATCGGAGCTGTGCATCCTTCTACATAATGAACGTATGAACCTTCATCAGCAATAATCAAAGTGCGTTCAAACTGGCCCATCGCTGGCGTATTAATACGGAAATATGCTTGCAACGGAATATCTACGTGCACACCCTTTGGAACGTATACAAAAGAACCACCAGACCATGCGGCTGTATTTAATGCACCAAATTTATTATCTTCAGGTGAGACAACAGTGCCAAAGTACTTCTTAACGAGCTCAGGATAATCACGCACTGCTGTATCAGTATCGACGAAGATAACGCCTTGCTCTTTAAGATCATCACGAATCGAGTTATAAATAACCTCTGACTCATACTGAGCAGCGACACCTGAGACGAGACGATTCTTTTCAGCTTCAGGAATGCCTAAACGATCATAGGTATTACGTATGTCGTCAGGAAGTTCTTCCCATGTCTTAGCTTGCTTATCAATTGGCTTGACATAGTATTTAAAATCATCAGCGTCAAAACCTGATAAATCCACGCCCCACTGAGGCATTGGCTTCTCAACAAAAGCTTTATATCCCCGCAAACGCATATCAAGCATCCATTGCGGTTCGCCTTTATCTGCAGAAATCTCACGAACTACGTTTTCATCGATTCCTTTTTTAGCGGCCTTTCCCGCTTCATCGGAATCATGCCAACCATAGTTGTACTCGCCAAATTGCGAAATTAATTCATCATCTTGATGTAATTTTTCTTCATTAACACCACCTCGGGCATCAATGTATTTATTCATTTCAACATCTTCGTTTGGCACGGCTCACCTCCCGAAATTCTTTCTCATTTCGTTTAACGTTTTCTTTACAGTTCCATTGTAGAAAGCTATGTGATAACTCTCTATCAGCAAAGTTAAAAAGCGTTGGAGATGTGAGTATATTCACACCTCCAACGCTTTAATACACATCTAGTTTTTCTTCTGTAGGCAGTAGCTTGTCATATAAGTAGATTTACTCATGTCAAGCATAAATGCGCATACTCTACAGCTATGCAGCATGCTTACGATCTACTGCTGCCTTAACCAAGCCTTCAAACAATGGATGTGGCTTCGTTGGGCGGCTCTTAAACTCTGGATGTGCCTGCGTACCGATGTAGAACGGATGAACTTCACGTGGAAGCTCAACAAATTCAGCAAGTTGTCCATCTGGACTTGATCCGCAGATAGATAATCCAGCAGCTTCAAGTTCCGGCTTTACAGCAACAGCTACTTCATAACGATGACGGTGGCGTTCTGTTACCTTTGTCGTGCCATAAAGATCTGCTGCTAATGACTTCTCTTTGAGTATCGCTGGATACGAGCCCAAACGCATGGTATGTCCCATATCACCGTTACCAGAAACGATATCCTTCTGCTCCTCCATCGTCGCAATAACTGGATGAGTAGTCTCTTCGCCAAATTCAGAAGAGTTTGCATCTTCATAGCCCAAGACGTTACGAGCGTATTCGATAACCATAGATTGCATACCAAGGCAGATACCCAACGCAGGAAGCTTATGCTCACGTGCATATCGCAAAGCATTAATCTTGCCCTCGATACCGCGAATGCCGAATCCTCCAGGAATGACAATTCCATCAAGGTGACCGAGATAACGCTGTGCACCTTCATCAGTTTCACAATTATCCGCTGATATCCACTCAATCTTTGCGCGAACGTGATTACCGAATCCTCCTGCTTTAATTGCTTCAGTCACAGACAAATAAGCATCCGGCAAATCGATATACTTTCCAACGATACCGATAGTTACTTCATCCTTTGGATGATGGACACGATCAAGCAAATCTTCCCATTCAGCCCAATCGACATCACCGCATGAAAGCTCAAGATGCTGGACAACGTAAGTATCTAAGCCCTCAGAGTGAAGCATAGTTGGAATTTCGTAAATGCTTGGTACATCAACACAGTTAACTACTGCATTTTCTGATACGTCGCACATCAGGGAAATCTTATCCTTAATTCCTTGGTTGAGCGGACGATCAGAACGCAAAACTAGCGCATCTGGACGAATACCGAGCTGGCGCAGCATCATCACAGAATGCTGAGTTGGCTTAGTCTTCAATTCATGTGCAGAAGCAATCCAAGGGACAAGTGATACATGAACGAACATGCAGTTTGTAGCACCGAGCTCGTAACGAACCTCACGAGCAGCTTCCAAGAATGGTTGGGACTCGATATCGCCGACAGTACCACCAATTTCAGTAATAATGACATCAACATCATCACTTGCTTGTGAACGCATGCGTTCTTTAATCTCATTTGTGATATGAGGAATGACCTGAACGCACTGTCCGAGGTACTCACCTGCACGCTCTTTGCGAAGAACATTTGCATAAATCTGTCCAGTGGTCACATTTGCACTTTGGCTCAGTGGAACGTCCAAGAAGCGCTCATAGTGTCCGATGTCCAAATCGGTTTCAGCACCGTCTTCAGTAACATATACTTCACCGTGCTGGAATGGATTCATCGTGCCAGGATCGACGTTGATATATGGATCAAGTTTCTGCTGAAGAACTCGCAATCCACGGCTTCGAAGAAGTCGTCCAAGAGAAGAAGCGGTAAGACCTTTACCAAGAGAAGAAACAACTCCACCAGTGACAAAAATGTGCTTGGTGATATGTTCAGAATTATTGCCATGTTCATTAACCATGGAATTTAAGTGTATCAGTTTCGCATGACGAATTACGCTGAATTAACACACACTAGTGTACAGTCCACAAACTGATATACGCGTGATATACGCTGCCTTTTATAATATCAACTTATGCCACAAGTATTAAAGAAACCTGTTAGCCTTACTGAGCTCTTCTATGACTTAGTTTTTGTATATGCTGTCTCTCAAATTACCGAGGTCTTTGAACCTCTACGCGAAAATGAAGTTACGGGGACAACATTACTTCTATATATTGCCGTATTTATCGGTTTTATTAGCTCGTGGAATATTCAAACAGTATATTTTAACCGTTTCGGTGAGCATAATTTTAAAGATATTATTTCTATGACTGTGCTGCAAATGCCAATTTTGCTTTTTATGGCTCAGCATGCGCATGCTCAATCATACGAAGATTTCCAACTCTTTGGATACGGTCTTTTCGCTTTATCTCTCGTTGATGTAGCCCAATATGTATGGATTGCTATAGAACGGAGAGGCACTGATGATGCTCGTGAGAGTATGGTTTTCATTCTTATGCTCTCCGGACGCAGCATTAGCATTCTTGTGGGAGCTATCGTTGGTGGATTTAATGGACTTGCAATAGTTGCCGCCGCATGTGTTTTGTATCTTTTGGCTCCGATACTTTCTCGCCATGCGATGTCTGTTCCTTTGAACGGCCCTCATCTTATAGAACGTTTGCAATTGCTGACGATTATTACTTTGGGCGAACTTATTGTGGGACAAGCGCAATATTTCAGTTCTCCAAATATTTTTTCTTTAATAAGTTTCATCGTTATAGTGAATCTTTTTATGTTCTATATCGTTGAATTTGACCACATGATTGATGAAAACCGCGCGGACCGCCAGATTACATGGATGATTTACTATCATTATCTCATTTGGTTTGGCATTAATCTTGTTACCGTTGCGTATGATTTTATCGACTTGGAACATTCTATAATGATGAACGCAATATTTACCTTAGGCCTTGCTTTATTTTATCTCGGGGTTCTCGTTCATACGCGTTTTAATAAAGACTCTCATCGACCTTCGATCAAAGAATTCTTGCCTCTTGCCATTATTCTTATTGTAGGACTTTCAGTATCATGTTTATTCCTCGATAATTACTTTATTCACATCTCTATTGTTTTGGCTGTTACTTTCCTTGCACAGTTATTATTTATCCGTTTCAATCTTTCGCGACGTCAAAGTCAACCAAGCAAAATTGAAGAAGAATAATTAATTGTGTGGCGCTGAATTTCGAATCATTCAGCGCCACACTTCAATTTAAGATAATATTTACACATTCGTTTTCTCTAAATGATCTCTATGAACAATATACGTGTAATAGATCACCACGAGTAGTAGTGAAACGGATATAACACTCATCGTAAAATCGCCGATATAACGCTCACATAAAGATGCACTAAGAGCTCCTATAACGAAACTGACAACAACGATGGTGTAGTTAATCGCTTGACGCTTAGTATCACCATCCTTTTTCCCCTCAAGAGAGTAGTGATACCACGCTCCTAGCATTTTTCTATAATTTCCAGAAGTCATCATGTATGTAACAGCATGGTTTTCGATATGAACGCCTGTAAATGTGAGCATAAGTAGCCCTGTACCCCAGCCTAAAATAGGCACCCATATAAATGCATTATGCGATACTAAAGGAAGAATAGCACCGGATATAACTGTAGGTAAGATCAAATAAGTTCGCCAGTATGCGGTACGCGCATGAGCTTTGAAATAAATACCACTTACAAATCCCACTGAGAAAAATACTATCGAAAGCAACTTTATAACAGTATCATACAGGTTATCTGGCTTAAGATCGGCGATGAGAAGGACGATATTACCCGTTTGAGTCGCAAGCAAAGCGTGGAAGCGAATGTGACAAAAGACATCTAATGCACCACCAAAAAATCCCATGCAAATTGCGGCAAAACGGGTATCTTGAGGCATTATCTGTTTGTCCCCCACAAGTATCGTTCCTCTCTAATTATTCAATTGAGCATCTAATGTATCAACCATCTCATCCGTAGTATCCCAACTGGTTACCATGCGAACAATGTATTTTCCATTACGTGGTGGTTCCCATAACGATACAGTTGCTACAGTGGTAAGTAGCTCGTACTGAGATTTATCCATGACAAAAAATTGTTGATTCGTAGGACTGACTATATACGACTCAAAACCATGCTTATTCATGACATTGACCACCCGTTGAGCCATCATATTAGCGCGTGTACCAATCTTTGTATAGAGATTATCAGTGAAAAGAGCATTGAATTGTACTCCAACTACTCTCCCCTGAGCAAGAAGCGCACCATGCTGCTTAATCTGCGTGATGAAATGTTTAGGTTCTAATGTCTTACCATCTAATCTTTGGGTAAAAACTATCGCTTCGCCTAAAAGTGCGCCTAATTTAGTGCCGCCGGTATAGAAAACATCAGCGATTTGTGCAAGTTCTGGAAGTGAAATATGCTCGGTCTGAGCACCCAGCGCGTATCCTAAGCGAGCTCCGTCTATGAATAAGGTCATGGAAAATTCCTCGCAAATACGACGGATTTCTATTAGTTCTTCTCTACTATAAAGCGTTCCAAATTCAGAAGGATAGCTCAAATACACCATTCCTGGGAAGACCATATGGTCATGATTAGGGTCATCATAAAACATACTCACGTAGTTGCGAATATCGTCAGCTCGTGCCAGCCCATCATAACTTGGTACAGTAAGCACCTTGTGTCCGCTAAATTCAATCGCCCCTGCTTCATGAACACTGACATGACCAGTTTGTGCTGCAATCACACCTTGCCACGCTTCAAGCATTGTATCGATGACAATTTGATTCGTCTGGGTTCCACCAGATACGAGATACACACCAGCATTCGGCTGTTCTATAGCTTCTCTAATTTTCTCTCGAGCTAATACAGTGTATTCATCATCGCCATAACCATTGAGAGCGGCCCCATTTGTTTCCACGAGTGCCTGTAATACGTCAGGATGAGCTCCAGCATGGTAGTCATTATGAAATGCGAGCATGGAATTAGTCCTCCACTATATGGTTAATAGCGTCAATGGCAAGCTTGTATCCCCAAAATCCCATTCCGGTAATGGTGCCTGTCGCGATAGGAGAAATTACGGAATATTTTCGGAAAGATTCTCGTGAGGCAGGATTTGAGATATGAACTTCAATTAATGGGATACCTTCATCCGTTACCTGGGCAGCAGCATCTGCTAAACCGTAAGAATAGTGTGTGAAAGCAGCCGGGTTAAGCACGATAGGGGTTTTCTCGTCAACTGCTTGATGCATCCAACGGATAACTTCTGCTTCATCATCGCTTTGGCGAACTTCGACATCCATGCCAAGCTCAGATCCCCATTGAGAGCATGCAATCCGCAAGTCTTCTAAAGTTTCAGAACCATAAATTTCCGGTTCGCGTACTCCTAATCTACCTAAATTTGGACCATTAACTACAACAATTTTAGTAATTTCACTACGTTTCATTTTTCCCAATTCCTTAATACTATCGCCCAATACGATGAAGCGCCTCCAGCACGCTGTCTTCACTAGGATCTTCAAGACGTCGCGCGTGACCTATCTCATCTACCACAACGAACCTGAGCATATTACCTCGTGCCTTCTTATCACGATGCATGATATGCAAAACTTCTTGCTCATCGTATGCAGACCATGAAATTGGCAATCCAACGGATGAAATAATATCTCGCGTATATTCTACAAATTTATCATCAACAATATTATGAATATTCGCTAGCTCAGCTGCAAACACCATCCCTACAGCAACTGCCTCACCATGTCGCCAACTAAAATGTTCCATTTTCTCTATTGCATGACCAAGTGTATGACCATAGTTAAGAAACTCTCGAAGTCCTTTTTCTCTCAAATCTTCGCTTACATGACGTTCTTTAACCCGCACACTTCTACTAATAAGCTCCGTGATTACCGTCATCTCTTCATCAGAAATCTGGCTTGGGTCGATATTTCTCAACATGTCAGCATTATCTTCAATAATACGTAGAATCTGTGGATCTGAAATAAAGCCTGCTTTAATGACTTCTCCCAGTCCCTCTATAAAAATTCGTTGATCAAGGGTACGCAATGTATCGATATCTGCTAGGACAGCTAATGGAGTATAGAAACTTCCCACAAGATTCTTCCCGGCATCTGTGTTAATACCTGTTTTGCCACCTGTGGATGCATCTACCATGGCGAGTAGCGATGTAGGACAGTTAATATAAGGAATTCCACGTAACCATGTCGCGGCTATAAAACCAGCAAGATCTGTGGCCGCTCCTCCTCCTAATCCGACGATCGCATCAGAACGAGTAAAACCAATTTCTCCCAGTTGATTCCACACGCGTGCAGCGACTGACATCGTTTTGCCTTGCTCCGCATCTGGGATAACTATCTCGGTGACGTCATATCCAGCACGTCTTAAAATTGCACGCGCCTTATCGCTATGTCTTTGGACACGAGTGGAATGAATTAATGCTACCCGAACTGTATCCTCTCCCAGTATTTCTGGAAGGTGTTTCATAGTCGATGTACCAATGCGAACATCGTATTCAGGTGTTGCTCCGCTAACATGAATAACATGCTCATTTAATAAATCAATCACTGTATTCGCTGCCTGTCGAGGGGTTTTACCATGAGTTGGCATAATGTACGTAGCCAAATCCATGTACGTCGCATGCCTTTTATCGTATAAATCCATCCACACTTTTTCAGGATTATGTGCAAGAAGCGGACGACTTCCCGAGCGAGTAGCATGCTCAATTGCCTCGTCGGCATTCGCATTGAGATAAACTACATGACCGCCATACCTAGCATACTTACGTAAGTTTTCTTGAGTCTGTGGGTCCATTGGCGCACCACCGCCTAATGATAGGACTCCATCAAAAGTGATTTTCTCGCTGCTCATCGAACTTACAGAATTATGTGTATGGTCCTCAAAGTTAGTATCGGTAGGCACAATCAATTCTGCTATAGTTTCTCGCTCTATGCGACGAAAGGTACTTTCACCGCGTTGAGAAAAAATTTCGGATACCGACATATTTTCATGCTGCTCAATGATTTCGTCAGAATCATAGAACTTAGCACGCATCAAAGTTGCTATTTCTTTTCCGATGCGCGTTTTACCCGAGCCCGGCATTCCGATAAATACGACTTGTGGGATACGTGCCATAAAATATCTCAATCCTTTCAAAGAATACGTTTATTTGAGGTATTCCGGCCAGCTTGCCACATACGACTCAATATTTCTGCGGGTTTCTTCTACGCTATCCCCGCCGAATTTCTCGAGAACATATTGAGCTAATGTCAGACGTACCATAGCTTCCGCTACAACAGCAGCAGCTGGGACAGCGGTCGCATCAGAGCGCTGATGAATAGCAGTCGCTTCTTCACCTGTGAGAACATTCACTGTGCGAAGCGCACGAGGAAGTGAAGATATCGGCTTCATCGCAGCTCGAACGCGAATTGGCTCACCATTTGACATTGAACCTTCAATTCCGCCAGCTCTATTTGTAGCGCGATGAATGCGTCCATTTTCTCGTACAATTTCATCATGTGCTTCAGACCCCAAACGATCCGCTTCTTTGAAACCGTCACCGATTTCAACTCCCTTAATAGCCTGAATCCCCATGAGTGCTGAAGCAAGAGCTGCATCGAGTCGACGATCTGACTCTACATATGTGCCTACGCCTGCTGGAACATTATATGCAATGACTTCTATAACACCACCTAAAGTATTACCAGATTTCTTAGCTTCATCTATACGGGTTTTCATACGTTCTTCAGCTTCTACATCCAAAGTTCGTGTAGCTGAAGAATCAAGCGCTTCAACATCGAGAGGTGTAGGAAGAGCGTAATCGTCATGAACATATTCTCCACCTATCGATATGACATGAGACACTGTTTCTATTCCTGCTACCTGTTGCAAGAAATTCGCAGCTACCTGTCCGAGCGCAACTCGTGATGCTGTTTCTCGTGCAGAAGAGCGTTCTAGGACTGGACGCGCATCATTAAAACCATATTTACGCATACCTGTAAGGTCTGCATGTCCTGGACGAGGATTGCTCAATGGCGCATTACGACCAGTCTGAGATAATTCAACATCCTCAGCTAAAGGATCTGAGCTCATAACTTCTGTCCACTTTGGCCACTCAGTATTGCCAATTTCAATGGCAATTGGCGACCCCAGTGTGCGTCCGTGACGAACTCCTGTCAGCACTCGTACGACATCTTGTTCGAATTTCATACGTGCACCTCGACCATATCCAAGTCGTCTGCGTGCAAGAGCGTTCTTGATTTCGTCGCTTGTAATTGATACTCCGCTTGGTAATCCTTCAATCATCGCCACGAGCGCTTCACCGTGTGATTCACCTGCTGTTTGCCAACGTAACATTTTCTGAGCTCCCCATGCGCATTTTCACATCGAAATGTTAATTTCGTGAGAGTTTTGCTTGTAATTGATTTCTATGCTATATCTTACGAAATGGGCTACCTTTTATATGCCATTTATGTGCTTCCCTGTCTGATTGGTGGACTACTCGTCACAATTACAGACATAAAATCTCGCGTCGTTCCGCGGATTATCCTCATATACAGTGGTATTGCACAAATTCTGGAATTTAGTGTATTAATACTGATCAGGACTTTTGATATCCGCCTTCTCGGATTCG
This sequence comes from Alloscardovia theropitheci, assembly GCF_004332295.1. GTDB lineage: Bacteria > Actinomycetota > Actinomycetes > Actinomycetales > Bifidobacteriaceae > Alloscardovia > Alloscardovia theropitheci. The sequence continues at coordinate 46,025 of NZ_RXLP01000001.1, read as the reverse complement.
CGTTCGTGCTCTTTATAATTTCAGGATGCGTTCAATTCGCATTTTATCATTTATCACATCATGCGTTAGCCTTTGGGGACGTAACTGCAACTGCCTTACTATCCTTATGTCTTGCTCCGTTAGCTATAACACATAATCTTTTTGAGTTGATAACGCTGTGGTGGTTACTTATGGGTATTGTCGGTTTATGTGAACTTTCGTATACGCGATTAATAAAACGGGAACGAAGTATTGCCTTCGTTCCCGCCATATATATTTCTTTAATTCTAACTGTTCTGATTGTATATCAGCTTAGTTAGCAGCCTCCCATTGCTGGTACTCTTGTGCATATTGTTGGAATTCATCTTCGTTATCGGTGAATTTAGTTTCTCCAGTATCCAAATTCACTGTAACGAAGTACAGCCAATTTCCTTCCTCCGGCGACAAAACTGCCTGAATAGCATTATCACCTGGGTTATTAATTGGTGTAGGTGGCAATCCTGCATGAATTCGGTCATTGTATGCATTTGAAGAATCTTGCAATTGGCTTACAGTAAGTTCACGCGCATTTATACCAAGACCATACGCGATAACACTATCCATACCCAATGGCATATTTATCGCTAAGCGATTTTCAATTACGCGCGCAACTTTACCGTAGTATTCGGCTTTATTAACTTCACCTTCAACTATCGAAGCCTTATTGAGTACAGTCTCATATAGATCATCACTTACGCCAAGATCCTTAAGCTTAGCAATGCGTTTTTCAACCATCGCGCTAATAATCTCGCTAGCAGATTTAGCGCTTTTAACATTGTAAGTTCCTGGCTCAAACCATCCTTCAAAATTGCCTTGCGCTGCTGACGGCAAAATTCCATCGCCACCATTTGAAACTATTGCATCAAATTCAGATGAGCTAATTCCCGACAGCTCGGCAGCTTGAGCAAGAACCGCTGACACTCTTTCTCCAGGTTTAACGACTAATGAACCGGTAATTTTAGAAGGATCAGTAATAATAGCAACAACGTCTGCAGCTGCCATCTTCTTCTTTAATTCGAATGATCCGGCTTGTAGCTTATTTGCTGCTTGAGCGGTTTCAACAGCTTGTGTAAATGCACCTGTACTTCGCACAATATCTTCTTTTACTAGATTTTGTGCTATCGCATCAGTTCCTTGCCCCTGTTCCACAGTAAATATAACGCTTCCCTCACCCGGACCTGGATAATCTAGTGAAGTACTTGACTTAGAGGAGTTCGCAATATTTGCATTCCTTAACCCGCGCATTACAGCATATCCACCAAAACCGATTCCGATAATGAGGACGCACACTAGGATGCTTATGATTATGCGACGTCTTTTTTGTTGCTTTAGTTTTTTCTTACGCTCACGCACTTCACGCCGTCTTACTGGCGGCAATGGCGGCGCAGTCTCGTCATCATGCACTTTAATATCCGCATCAACTTGGCTCAGTGACACGTGTTCATCGTGATTATGTTCAGCTTCTTTGTCGAACATATCAAATAAGTCATTATTCTCAGTCATTATTCTTCTTGGCCGATCTTTTTATGGTCATCTAATGCAGATTGTAGCAAAATTACAGCAGCTTGACTATCAATTACAGAACGATGCTGCTTCATCGACAATCCAGCATCAAGTAATTGGTTATGGGCTGCAACTGAGCTCAGTCTTTCATCCTGAAGCTTCACGGTTACATTATCCATAGCATATTGTTGAAGCTTTTTCTCCAATGCCCCAGCCCATCGCCTTGCCTTTTTTGCGCTCTTTCCCTCACTTCCATCAAGCTGAAGTGGGTATCCGACAATGACATGCGAAATATTTTTGTCTTCAATAATGGCGATGACATCCTCAAGAGCATAAAAGTAATCACCGCTGACAGAAATATACTCTTGCGGATATGCCAAGAGCAAATCTGGGTCACTCAAAGCTATTCCAACTCGAGCGTTTCCCAGATCTACTCCTAACCATATCTGACTCTGTGTCAAGCTAAAGCTCCACTACCTTGAAAGAACAGAATCACGAAGATTGAGCAATGCTGCATCAATCTTGCTTGCATCTTGTCCGCCACCTTGAGCAAAGTCTGGCTTGCCACCGCCGCCACCGCCAAGCATCTTCGATGCTTCGCGAACGAGGTCACCTGCTTTAAGTCCCTTCTCGCGGGCAGCATCATTAAGAGCAACAATGATTACTGGTGTGCCAGAATCTCCAATTCCAGAAAGCGCGACTACAGCCGGTTTATCCTGGGAAAGCTGACCGCGTATATCCATTACAGCAGTACGCAATGCGTCAGCAGTGCCAAACTGCCCTACGTTCGCTGTAACCACTGCAATGTCGTCATTTGTCTGTCGAGCTTGTTCCACAAGCTGTGGAATTTGCGACTTAAGCTGTGACTCATACAGTGAAGCAAGTTTACGATCAGATTCCTTCAACTTCTCCATCAATCCAGCAATACGATCAGCTAGTTCATCAGGACGAGCATGCATAACATCAGAGAGTTGAGAGACTAAAGCGTGCTCGCGTGCGTGGAATTCGTACGCCTTCTCGCCTACGACTGCATCGACACGGCGTACACCAGTTCCGACAGATGCTTCACTCATGACTGTAATTGCACCGATTTTACCCACATGGTCGATATGAGTTCCACCACACAATTCACGGCTCCACCCGTCTTCACCAATTGTAACTACACGTACGATATCACCGTACTTTTCACCGAAGAGATGCATTGCACCTAATGCAATTGCATCGTCAAACTTCATCTCTTGAGTAGTAACAGCCAAATTATCGCGAAGCTTTTCATTGACTCGAGCTTCAACTGCGTTCATCGCTTGCTCAGAAGGAGCAGAAGCCCACTGGAAATCGAAGCGTAAGCGGTTTGGAGCATCCTCAGAACCACGCTGGGTAGCTTGCGGTCCGAGTTCCTCGCGCAATGCCTTGTGAACCATGTGAGTTGCTGTGTGCGAACGCGCAATTGCACCACGACGTTCCACATCAATCGATGCAGTTACTGCACTATCAACAGTTAAAGTACCTTCTACGAGTCGGCACTGATGCACAATAAGATCCTTAATAGGTTTTTGTACATCATCCACTTCGAGTACAGCACCATCATCGGAAAGGATTTCTCCCTGATCAGCCAACTGTCCGCCGGCTTGAGCATAGAATGGGGTACGGTCGAGGATAACTTCTACCGTTGCTGGAGCAGTTACTGCTGGAACAGAACCCTTCCCCTCCTGTACGATGCCCAATACTCGAGCTCTTGCTGACATGTCAGTGTAGCCAAGGAAGTCAATCGGTGCTTCCAAAGATTTCTTGACATCGTCATAAACGCTCAAATCAACGTTTCCACGTTTCTTCAATGCATCAGCACGTGCGCGTGCTTTCTGTTCAGCCATCAATGAGCGGAAAGCATCTTCATCTACTTGAACGCCCTGCTCAGACGCCATTTCAAGAGTAAGCTCAATTGGGAATCCATATGTATCATGAAGAGCAAAAGCGTCTTCACCAGAAACAGCAGTTCCCTGTTCCTTTGCTTTGTTTACTGCAACGTCCAAGATGCTAGTGCCGTTATCGAGAGTGCGACGGAATGCATCTTCCTCTCCGTATGCTGCTGTTTCAATATCGCCAAATGTGGTATCAAGCTCTGGATAGCTTGCACGCATCACTGACTTAGATACCGGCATCAGATGTGGAAGAACCTCTTCCTGCACGCCAAGCATCTTCATCGAGCGCATCGTACGACGCAGCAAACGACGTAACACGTAACCGCGTCCTTCGTTAGATGGACGTACACCATCACTCATAATCATCAAAGCAGAACGCACATGGTCAGCAACTACTCGGAAGCGAACATCATCATCTTCCTTCTCACCATATTTCAAGCCAGAAAGTTTCTCAGCTGCCTCAATAACAGGATACATTTCATCTGTTTCGTAGATGTTTTCCTTGCCCTGAAGCAAATACGCTACACGCTCTAGTCCCATACCTGTATCGATATTCTTGTTAGCTAGCTCGCCAACAATATGCAGGTCTGTCTTCGATTTAACGTTATCAACTTCATAATTTTCGAAAACCAAATCCCAAATTTCGGTATATCGATTTTCGTCTGCGATAGGTCCGCCCTCTTTACCATACTGCGGACCACGATCTACATAGATTTCAGAGCAAGGACCGCCAGGACCAGGACCACCCATAGTCCAGAAGTTGTCTTCCATCCCCATGATTTGCATGTGCTCTGGATCCATACCTTCATTGCGCCAGATAGCACGTGCTTCATCATCATCCGTAAAAGTGGTAACCCACAGCTTTTCCTTGTCAAAGCCGTAACCACCTTGGTCTTGAGGGGTTGTGAGTAATTCCCATGCATAATGGATTGCTTCTTCCTTAAAGTAATCTCCAAAGGAGAAATTACCCAGCATCTGGAAGAAAGTACCATGACGAGTAGTTTTTCCTACTTCATCAATGTCTAAAGTACGAACGCACTTTTGATTACTCGTAATACGTGAACGAGGAGGAGTTTGTTCGCCAAGCAAATATGGCACGAATGGAACCATACCTGCGATAGTAAAAAGAGTTGTGGGGTTTGGAGAAATCAATGAAGCAGAAGGTACTACAAGATGTCCATGTTTCTCAAAATAACCAGTATAACGTTGTGCAATTTCTGATGTACGCATAAAAGCGTGAACTCCTTGAATGTGTTGTCTAAGTACTAAGTCTAAGTACTAAGTCTATGTACTGAGTCAATGGTGGATATAGCTTAACAATCCTGTGACGTTAACTTCTAACGCTTTCCATATTTCTCGGCATATGTTGTATTCATTTCAGTTTCTTTTTCTGCGCGGTATTTATTGAAGTCTTCAAGCAAAGACCCCAAAGTACGCAGTGTCACATTATCTTGATCCGGCCCCAGCACGAACTCTCGAGCCATTCTAGGCGTATGCGCACGCACATACGCTTGTGCTTTACTCGCGATAACCAGTCCCGTGGCCAGCCCTACAAGGAACCAGAAGATTCTCTTAAACATCTATTCCCCTATTCCTTAGAAGAGCTCGCGGAAGACGTATGTACATTCTCAGAAGACTCGGAATGTGCCTCAGACTCGGCTGACTTTCCATCGCTCTTGCCCACAAAATCTTTTACGGTTTTCTGAGCCGCATAGACAGCAGAAGCAATCTTAATAACTGGCTTGCCTAGCACAGCACCATATAAATCTGTGAGCGCCCCAATATTATTCGCCGTTGTAGAGGCAGCTGAAGAAATATCGTTAACATCTTCCAATGACTGATTAACTTTCTTCACAGTCGTTACACTCTCATCAAGTGCTGGAATCGCATGGTCACCAGTATCCTTAACTGTTTGAGCAATCTGATCAAACAGTTTACCTAAACGAATAAGTGGATAAATGAGGAAGCCTGCAAGAATAGCAAATACAATTGCCGCAATAAAGCTTGCTACCTGTCCAAGATCCATCGCGCGTCTCCTTGGTCATAGTGATTCGATTACCGTCATCAAATCATAGTGATCGCCATAATGACATTCTTTGAACTAGGCTACCACTAGGCGTAGGCGGCACGTGACACTTTATGCGTATGTCTTATATCATTCGTTACAAGCAATTAAGGTCATCGCCATATCAAAGTCTTCTTGGGAAGGATCAAAATCAAAACGAGTAATACTACCATTTGCCGGACGCACGGTAAGATCAACATCTGCAGATGCAGTCTTACTAAAACGTTGAAGCAAGCTCAGTAATGTGTTTCCATGTGCGATAACTAGAACATTACTATCGTCGTGAACGTTACGTGACTTCCCGATAATCCTATACCCACGTTCTACACGCTTCCAATATTCTTCATTATTTTCCGCATGATGGAATGGGTCAGCTTCTTTCAAGAAATCACGAGTAGCAGCCGGACCGTACTTCTCGATAATCTGTGCATATGTAGGAGCATCATGAGGAGCTCCTGCTGCCCACCACGCTTCATTCATATCACGCCCTTCAAAGTATCCATAAAATTGTTCACGAAGTTCCATGTGCGTTTCAGCTTCTTGAAGTTTGCTAAAACGGGCGCTCGCATTCTTTTGCAAAATTATCTGGGCAGTCTGCTGAGCTCTTGTCGTGTCCGAGCAGAACGCCGCATCAAACTTTACGCTAGCTAACTTTTCCCCGGCTTTAGCAGCATCATTCTTCCCATCAAGTGTCAGAGGTGAATTCGACCAGCCTTGTAACCGGTTATATAGATTGAAGTATGTTCGTCCATGACGTACAAGATATAAATGAATTGCCATGTATCTACTCTATCGCTTAAGATTACCCCATGAAACATTTTCTTATGAATTGGCTAATTTTAACCATTGCCACGGGTATTACGGCGTGGCTAATTCCTGGAATTTCCACCATTGGAGATCACGCATGGGTTGCATACGGTAGTTTTGCACTCTTTATGGCACTTATTAACGCATCGATTAAACCAATTTTGCACATTCTTGCTATACCATTTACGATTTTTACTTTCGGTATTGGTGCGCTCATTATCAATGCTTTGTGCTTTGAACTTGCTTCAAATATAGCGACTAATGTTTTTGGTGTTGGAATTATCGCTCACGGTTTGGGATGGTCTATTCTAGGTGCCATCGTCATTTCTATCGCTTCTTCACTTCTTAGTGGTATTGCTGCAGACTAATTTCTCTCATAATTCAAATTAACTACATATCTGCATATAACTCTATACATAACATGAGCCACCGCCTCATACGAGAACGGTGGCTCATGTTGTATGTAAGTATGCCGTAATAGTTGTTTCGTTTCTGCTGCGGATTTGCCGTGTAAACAGCAGAAACACAGTTCTTTTTAGCGAGAGTAGTGTTCGACTACGTACTGAATGTTAACAGTTACTGGGATCTCTTCTACCTCAGGCTTACGAGTCAATGTAGCCTTGAGAGCTGCCAAATTGACATCGAGGTAACCTGGAACTGCTGGGAGAACGTCGCGGTGTACACCTTCAGCTGCTGCCTGGAATGGCTCCATGGTCTGGCTCTTTGGCTTAACCTGAATGGTCTGACCTGGCTTTACATGGTAGCTTGGGCGATCCACAATGTTTCCATCAACGAGGATGTGGCGGTGAACAACGAACTGACGTGCCTGTGCGGTTGTACGTGCGAAACCTGCACGAAGTACAAGAGCATCGAGACGTGATTCGAGGTTTACCAACATTGCGTTACCGGTCTGGCCAGCTTCGCGACGGGACTTTTCATAAATCGCACGCATCTGCTTTTCTGAGATGCCGTATTGTGCGCGAAGACGCTGCTTCTCGCGCAAACGTACTGCGTAATCGGACTCTGCACGACGACGATCGCGACCATGCTCACCAGGACCATATGGACGCTTTTCGAAGATTCGCTGAGCCTTAGGAGTCAAAGCGATGCCGAGGGCGCGAGAAAGACGCACCTGACGGCGTGCACGCTGAATCTTAGTCATTTGTATTTCCTTCTGTTGTAGTTATGCAAGATGAACTCATAAGAGTTCACCGAGTCAGCCACTCCTGCGCTTAGCGTTGTACATTTTCCGTTCAACGTTTAATGAAAGTCCAAGAACCGCAAATTTCCAGTACTTCCACCGACCCGCAGATGGGCCAAGACTCCAGAGTTATATATCAAGAAGATCCTTGACACATAACAAACAGAAGTCTACTATGCATTACCTACAAGTAAGAGCATCACCGATATTTAGAAAGTCGCTAAAGTTTCTCAACTGGTGCAAGACGAATCATCAGACGCTTCGTACCGCCTGAGCCGAAGTCAACAACCATAACCGAGTTACGGCCTTTATCCTCAAGACTCACGATGGTTCCTAGACCATATTCGTCATGAGTAATTTTATCTCCCACATTAAAATCACTGAGAGTATATCGCGGCGTATTTGTTTGCTGCGACTTCGGACTTTGCCCAGAAACTGTCTGAGTATCGCCAGCAATTCGTTTTGTGGAAACCTTGCCGTTACGCGAGCTGGTCTTCCCAAACGAATTCGACGATGATTGACCTTGACTACTACTGCCCCGAAAATACCGCGATGTACGCGAGCTACTTACACTACTAGTACCATAATGCATATGCGAGGATTGACCGTCAGATGAACGCGCGCCAAAGGAACTTCTTGACCTGTTACGTGTAGCATTCACTGAGCTGGAAGACGTACCATTACTTCCATAAGAAGAGCCGTAAGACGTTCCATACGAAGATGAGCCATACGTCGATCTAGAACTTGTATATGACTTGCCATAGGAATTTCCATACGTGGAACCACTGTACCCTGACCAATTACTGTCGTCATAGCCGTCTGAAAAATCATCGTAATCGTCGAAAGTATCAAATTCATCGTCTGATTTTTCCCAGTTATTGCGCATGCGTTCCATCGTTGATTCTTTACGCTCCCAATGGATTAATTGCGCTGGAATTTCGTCGAGGAATTGACTTGGTAACATATCCGAGGCTTGTCCCCATTGCGAACGAACCGCAGCACGAGTTACATAAAGCTTACGCTGCGCGCGAGTAATTCCTACATATGCTAGACGACGTTCCTCTGAAAGTTCCTTCTCATCTTCAATACTGCGAGAATGAGGGAAAGTTCCCTGCTCCATTCCAGGAAGAAAGACGACGGGATATTCGAGTCCCTTCGCAGTGTGTAAAGTCATGAGTGTAACGGTTCCCCGATCCTCACCATCACTTGGCAGCTGGTCAGAATCCGCTACAAGTGCAGTCGTCTCAAGGAAACCAGCTAATGTAGCATCAGCAGTATTTTGCTCATACTCTGCAGCTACTGATTGTAGCTGACTCAAATTATCCACACGTGTGGCATCTTGAGGGTCTTGTGATTGGCGCAATTCCTCAATGAGACCGCTCTTTTCGAGTACTTCAGCGATTATTTCACTGGGATGAGAGTCATGTTCTTGTGCGAAAGCTCGCAATGATCGCATTAATTCACGGAAAGCAATAACACTATTTTTACTGCGAGAAGATAGTTGAGGATTATTGTCAACAAATTCTATAGCACTCCAGAAAGTATCACCGCGATTTGCAGCATCCTCATTCAGCTGAGCTTCTGCTCTTGCGCCAAGACCACGTTTCGGCACATTGAGAATACGCCTAGTATTTACGTCATCCGCAGGATTTGCAATTGCTTGGACATATGCCATCGCATCTTTAACTTCACGACGTTCATAGAATCGAGTGCCGCCGACTAGTTGATACGGAATTCCTGCGTTTATAAGAGCTTCTTCAATGGACCGAGACTGTGCGTTCGCGCGATACATTACCGCAATTTGTGAGTAAGGATATTCTCCCTCACCCTCTAATCGCGCTATTTCAGTCGCAATCCATTGAGCTTCTTGCTGAGCATTATCCGCAGCATAGCCGATAATCTTCGAGCCTTCTCCTAAATCTGTCCATAGCTTCTTAGGAGTACGATTTGAATTTTGGGAAATAACCGCATTCGCCGCATCCAAAATGTTCTGCGTCGAACGATAATTTTGCTCAAGCATAATAGTTCGAGCATTATCGAAATCCTTTTCGAAGTCTAAGATATTTGAAATATCCGCGCCTCGGAACGCATAAATAGACTGATCTGAATCGCCTACAACAGTAACCCATGCTGGATGAATTTGCGGTGTAACCTCAGGTAGTTCCTTACTTGCAAGCAGACGAATCAAAATATATTGAGCGTGGTTAGTATCCTGATACTCGTCTACGAAAATGTGGCTAAAACGTCGACGATAGAATTCGAGAGCTTCACTACTTGTACGCAGTAATTCGACCGTGCGAGTGAGTAAATCGTCAAAATCTACTGAATTTGCAGCTTTCAGGCGATGTTGATATTCGGCATAGCAAACCGCAAACACTTCTTCGTTATTGCCCAGATTAGCTATGTGCTGTCCTTGTCGTCCAGGTACATAGTCGGAAGCAGCATGTTGCAATGCTTCCTTCCAGCCAATTAATTGATTCTTATAGTCCGAAATCGCACCGAGCATGCTTCGCGGAGTGAAACGTTTTGGATCAATATTAAGTTCAGACTCAATAAGCTTTATAAGTCTCTCACAATCAGCCGTGTCATATATAGAAAAACCAGATTTCAGGCCAATTGTTTCGCCATGTCGACGAAGAATGCGCACGCAAGCAGAGTGGAAAGTAGATACCCACATTTTCTGTGCAGCAGAACCAATAAGCGCTGATAAACGCTCTTTCATTTCTGCAGCAGCTTTATTAGTAAAGGTAATGGCTAATATTTGACTTGGGTATACATGCCAACTCGCTAATGCCCATGCAATGCGCCTTGTAAGTACACGTGTCTTACCCGACCCTGCACCTGCGCCTATAAGCAACGCCGGCCCTTCGTATCGAACCGCTTCATCCTGCTGCTTGTTAAGTCCTTCTACAAGCTTTTCAGGATTGGTATAAAAATTATTCTGCGTTGGGTTTACTGCTCCAGTCTTATCATGATTTTGAAATGTATTCGTAGCGAGAGCACGCTCATTACGAGATTGCTTTTGAGTATCTTCCCCACTTTGAGGTAAAGAAATAGTCGATGCTTGAGACGCATGTAAAGTATCATCATTACCATACGATGACGTGTATGAAGATGCGTATGACGATGCTAAATCATCATCAGAATAATTGCTGAAATCAAATCCGGATTGCGAGAAGCTCATTGCTCTTTTTTAGCACATAAGCCTTACAGAAATTCTCGAGAATCTCATGAAAATCTATGTGATTACTCAGCAACATTCCACGTCACCTCTAAGCGTTAAGCTATACACATATTCCGTACACCAGTGTCAGTTCTGCTCACGACGTATATCATTGAGATAACTAACGCTCAACGAGCAGACGACAGATAAAACAAGAATTGAGTTTCTATGAAGCTTCTTGAAGATCGTATTCGCGAAGAAGGTACTGTCAAACCTGGAGATGTTCTGAAGGTTGATGCTTTTCTCAATCATCAATGCGATGTTGCTCTCTTCGATAAAATGGGGGAAGAATGGGCACGACTGTTTAAAGGTGTTCGCATTGATAAAATTTTAACTATCGAAGCTTCTGGTATCGGTATTGCATGCATCGCAGCACGTCATTTTAATAATGCACCTGTGGTATTTGCCAAGAAAGCACAGTCCATCAACCTTGACGGTGAGCAATACTCCACTACTATTTATTCCTTTACCAAGCAAAAAGAATTCCCTGTAATCGTCGGAAAGCGATTCTTGAACGAAGGCGAGCATGTCCTTATCATTGACGATTTCCTTGCGAACGGTAACGCGCTTAATGGCCTCCTTGAGATTTGCGAAAGTGCTGGTGTCATTGTCGAAGGATTTGCAATTGCTGTCGAAAAAGGATTCCAAGGTGGCGGAGATGCATTGCGCCAGCGCGGTTATCGCGTAGAATCATTAGCAAATGTTCGCACAATGGATGCGACCACAGGAACTATTGAATTCAACTAATCTTAGGCTGTATGTTTCCAACCATACAGCCTTTTATTTTCTTCGCTCATCTCATTACGTCTCATTACGGTTTTCACACCGTATGAAGAGCAAGATTCTATTTACCATTTATTGGAGAGAAAGAGAAATATAAATGAGTAATCAAGCGACCGCATCCGCGCATGATACACATGCCACGAGTGCAGCACTTCGTCAACTCGATGGAAAAATTCCTTTTTGGAAAGGTATTCCATTTGGAATCCAACACGTTCTTGCCATGTTTGTGGCAAACCTCACCCCTATCGCAATCGTAGCTGGCGCTGCGAAACTTCCTGCTGACCAGAGCGCATGGATTATCAGCTCTGCATTACTCGTTGCAGGTTTGGGTACATGTCTGCAGTTGTACCCATTATGGCGCATCGGTGGACGCTTACCAATTGTCACGGGTATCTCTTTTACATATGTAGCCGCTGCAACGATTATCGCTGGCGACCCTAATCTCGGTTACGGTGCAGTTGTAGGCGCTGTCATCGTTGGTGGTCTTATCGAGCTTATCCTCGGTTTAACGGCTCAATATTGGAAGCGTTTCGTCAGCACTATCGTTTCTGCAGTAGTTGTCACTACTATCGGTTTCTCACTCTTATCCACAGGCGCTACCTCATTTGGGGGTGGTTCTGGTTCTAAAGATTTCGGTTCGTGGCAGAATCTAACAGTTGCAACTATTACCCTCGTGGCATGCTTAGCATTCCAGCTTCTGGCCAAGGGTGTAGCAAAGCAATTATCCGTTCTCTTCGGACTAATTGTCGGCTATATTATTGCTCTTATTTTTACTTTCACTGGCATTGCTCCGGGAATGGTTGATTTCAGTAAATTCTCTGGTCTTGACATCGTATCTTTACCTCACATTGCTCCGCTCATGCCTTTTGGTATTAAGTTTGATATCAATGCGATAGTTACTTTTGCTTTGCTGTATGTCGTCTCTTCCGTCGAAGTATTAGGAAATACTTCTTCGTTGACGCAGGTTGGTTTTAACCGTGAACCAACGGAGCGTGAAACAGCAGGCGCAATTGCTGGTGATGGTTTAATTTCTACTATTTCTGGTTTCTTTGGAGCTCTCCCGTTGACATCATTTGCACAAAATGTAGGTCTAGTCGCGATGACCAAAGTCGTTAACCGCAAAGTTATACTTTCAGGCGGAGTTATCCTTATCTTGGCAAGCTTCTTCCCTGGTTTTGCTGCTGTCTTTAATTCCCTACCTCAAGCTGTTTTAGGCGGATGCACCATAATGATGTTTGGTTCTATCGTTCTTGCTGGTATCCAGATGATTGCTAAAGCAGGCTTTACTAATCGCAACATTACAATTGTGACCTTAGCTTTAACCATCGGAATTGGCTTTACCCAAGCAACGGGTATCTTCCAGCACTTCCCACAGCTTTTCCAGTCGGTATTCTCAAATGCTATTGCAATCGCTTTCGTTGTAGCATTGCTCCTTAGCTGGATTCTCCCAGACGAAAAGCACTTCCTCGCAGATGCTGCTGACACGGAAAATGATGAGTCTTCAGATAACGAATAGTACTCATTCCCTTTCTTACTAAAACGTGGGCCCGATAGCAAACTATCGAGGCCCACGTCATATTATAGGGTTCGTTCCGCGACCAACTTATACCGCAAGAACAGCTTCTTTATCAAACTCATCAATACGAGTCTTTGCCTGCTCATAGTCACGAGTTCCAGCAAATACTTCATGCGTAAATGGATTGACATGTTGCTTCTTAGCGCGGTAGATAATGTATGCAATGGCGGCAATATTGGCTACGAGCGAGATAACCGATACTGTCAAGTTCGCATTTGCATTCATCGTTGATTGAACCGCGAATGGGCTATCCACTCCAAGTTCTGGCATAGACGTTTGGAATTGTGGTAGTACTTGTGCGAACATGCACCAAATTGCTAAGGTATTTGCTCGATTTTGGATCCATCCACCCTTATTCCAGAGAGCATTAGCAACTGTTGGAGCCAAAAGCAAAGCAAAACCACAATACCATGCATGGTTTGGCAAATTATTGTAGGTATAGCAGAAGTTCCATACATCATATGAGAGGATAAAGACCCATGTCATATCCGCCCAGATCATGTCGTCCTTCTTCTTAGAAGAGTAAACTGCCCACCATCCGGTCATGCAGAAGATATTGATCAAGCCAGCGATACCGTTGAATACGTTGTGCCATCCGGTAACCACTGTAATATGCTCGGATGTAGTCCATACAGGAGAACCGTTGAGCATTGTGTAATTTCCAGTAAAGAAGTGCACTGCAGATTCAAAGTCAGATACCACAGCAATCAAAATATTAATCGCGACGATTACAAATGGGAATGCGCGGAACCATCGTGCTTTGCCAATCTTTCCCCAACGATACTTGATTGCCATAAAGCCGATACATCCTGCAAGAGCAGCATAAACCTTAGCGTAATGGAACCAGCCATTGGCAAATACCACCGTCGGATTATTAACTCCCCAACTCGCTCCCATTGCTGCAGCAGTAACTACTGTAATGCAGTAAACCGTCATAACAGCCGGCAGAGCAGCGAACATAATTAGTCCGCCCGCCTTGGAACGTCGTGCAAACTCATTTAATGCAATTAAAGCCACAAAAACCATGACCCATCCGAGCCATTGAGTAGCAGCATTAGCACCATAGACCTGAAACAGCATTCTGTTCTCCTCGTCTTTCACTTCATTGTGATGCTGATGTTGTGCATCATCACTGTTTTATAACGTTATAAACGTCTCTATTGATATTATTTCACAAGTTTTCTAAAAAAAATCAAAGGTTGACATATCACAAAAAATGTCAATTATAACCATACATATCCACATCTCATAAAGTGATGTCCTCAGCGGTTATGCTAAATGCAAAAACGCCTAGCATTCATCAATTTAGCTATGAATCAAGTGGTACATTGTAAACAAGTTGAGAAAATTAGCGTACTTTTCCAAGGACATTATGACTTCACACTATATTTTTAAACATTTTACAGGCGAGCGAGCACTCTTTAAGACTCATGATGCTCATATAGAGCATTCCACTTTCGATGACGGTGAGTCCCCTCTTAAGGAATCCGACGAATTGACCATTAGTGACACAACATTTGGTTGGAAGTATCCGTTATGGTATTGTCGCAACGTTTCCTTGTCTCATTCAACGTTACTTGAGACGGCACGTTCAGGAATTTGGTATACGCACAATATTTCTATCGATAACAGCGCTATTAATGCACCAAAAACTTTCCGTAAGTCATCGCACATTACTATCGCCAATTCTTCTATCCCGTATGCAGACGAAACATTATGGAACTGCAGTGACATCACCATGACGAATGTCAATGTTCGTGGAGACTACTTTGGTATGAACAGTAGCAATATCAATCTTGATAATGTCAAGATTGATGGAAATTACGCATTTGATGGCGGAAAGAATATCGTCATCCGCAATTCTCATCTCGCTACAAAAGATGCTTTATGGAATACCGAAAATGTAACTGTATATGACTCCGTTATTACCGGCGAATATATCGGTTGGAATTCTAAGAATTTGACGTTTATTAATTGTGTTATCGAGAGCAATCAGGGATTATGCTACATTGATGGACTTACGCTCAAGAATTGCATTGTGCGAAACACAGATTTAGCATTTGAATATTGTAGCGATATTGATGCGCAGATTACTTCACCCGTTCTGAGTATCAAAAATCCTATAAATGGTTTAATTGCCGCACCCCATATCGATAATATTATCTTCGACGATCCCGATATCGACCCTAGCGCGACTAAGATTAAAACTAATAATTCTTTGAGTTTGAAGGACAACTGATGTTTAATTTTGACGAGCCTACGCTACGCACCAATATTGATTCAGTCAAATGGTCAAGCCCACAGGAACAGTTACAGGAATCTAACACTCCTGACAGAGACTATCTTCCCATGTGGATTGCCGATATGGATTTTGAAACTGCCCCAGCGGTTAAGCAAGCAATACTTGACCGAGCTGCTAATGGCACTTTCGGCTACAGTGATATTCCTGATGAATTTGGTCAAACTATCAGTTCTTGGTGGAAGAATCGTCATCATTTTTTAATTGACCCAAGTAACATTATTTTCGTTTCTGGCGTGGTGCCAGCTATCTCATCGGCCGTTCGTTCTCTTACGAATGTTGCCGAAAAAATAGTAGTACAACCTCCTGTATATAACATATTCTATAACTCTATTGTCAACAACGGTCGCAGAGTATATGAAGTGCCTTTAACTCATGATGCTGAAGAAAACGTATACTCCATGGATTTTGACGCATTAGAAAATGCATTCAGCGATCCTCTTACTACTATGATGATTTTGTGCAATCCCCATAATCCTACGGGAAATATATGGTCGAAAGAAGATTTATCCCGTTTAGGCGATTTAGCTGATAAGTACGGGGTAATTATTTTATCCGATGAAATTCATTGCGAAGTGGTACGCCCAGGCTTAGCGCATATTCCATTTGCTAGCGCAAGCGATGTATGCCGTGACGTAGCAATTACATGCGCATCTCCTTCAAAAGCATTTAATACAGCTGGAATCCATGCTGCGTATGCCATGATTGATAATCCTCGTATTCGAGCACGTTTCGAAAGAGGAATTAATAATGATGAGGTGGCCGAGCCTAATTCATTTGCATGCAGAGCTGTTATAGCAGCATATACGCGCTGCGAACAATGGCTTAATGAATTAAATTCATATATTCAGGCAAATAAAGATTACGCGACTGAAAAAATTACCAATGCCAACATCCGTACTCGAATAACAGAAAGCAACGCAACTTACCTTCTATGGCTCGATTGTTCCGCCATAACAGATAATGCGCAAGATCTCGTGGATTATATTTATACAACTACCGGATTAAAACTTGCTTCTGGAGAAATTTATGGGGCAAACGGTAAATCGTTCATTCGCATGAATGTGGCTACTCAGCGTTATCGTGTTGAAGATGGCGTAAATCGCTTCATTTCAGCTGTACATAATTATCTGTCATAGATAGCCGAGTGCTTAGCTCAGGGTGACCATCATCATTATGCGAAATCCAGCATTATGTGAAATCAATGGTCACCCAACTGAATTTCTTCAAACCTAAATTTCTGTGTGACATCAGGATATTTATCATGATCGACCTCAGATAAAAACATATCCGCAGGTCGCACCCATAGTGATCTATCATCATATAATTTGCGGTACACTACCATCTCTTGCATCGTTTCACTATCTTGAGCAAGATCTTCTACAATATAGAAGTTTCCCTTAAAATGACGATAAATTCCATGTATACGTATAGTTCGCGATGTCATGAGTTGTGCTTCTTTCGTCCCAACATTTGTAGACCAAATTTATTGATTCTAATTACTTGCCAAGTGCACCATGCAGTGACAAGAACCGCAATAGCCATGGACCACGCAAAAGAAATCGTCGGCATGTCAGTTCCGTACATTGCACCATACATGACCGGGCCAGTTGATGCGATGAGATAACCCAATGATTGAGAAATACCGGAAATATCAGCGGTGTCGGCGGAGGTTGCTGATTTTATCGGGTAGAAAGTCAACGCCATCACGAATATTGTAGTAAAGAATAAGCACGCAATCGTTCCGAAGAGGTACCAGTATACTTCACCCATTTCAGTATGCCATCTATACAGCGCCACGATAGCAATCTGAACTGCTGTCAAAGTGCCCAATAGATAGATATGATAGCGTCTTCTCGTTCGCGCGATAAAAAGAGGAATAATAAGAGAAACCGGCATACCTGCTAAATTAAAGAGTACATTGACAATTGTATAACTTGTTTCACTTACATGGTCGGCGTTCATCATGCTAGGCAGCCAGGCGCTGAGTGTATAGCTCAAGAATGATTGCCCAGCAAACATTCCTATAAAAAGCCATGTCCTCGGATCCTTGAGAAACTTTAGTTTCGCTCCACTCCGCTTCTCTACTGTGGTAGAGACTGTAACTGCGGGTAGAAAGAATGAGAGGAACATTGGTATAAAAGCCATTACTACCATAAGCCACATCATCGCTTTCCATCCGAAAAGATCTGTCACAAAAGGATCAATCATAACAAGAATTACTGATCCAGCGACCATTCCGGCACTATATGCTGTGGTGTACAGTCCTGGCTTGTGACTAAAGCGCTCAGATACCATCGTAGGCATAGAGATATTAAGTATCGCTATACCAGCACCTACAAGTGCTGTAGCTACTAGCATGGTCGGCCACGTCATCAGCATGCGCATTAAGCAACCGATGAAAATAACTGCGCTACCCAACTGCATCGTACGAGTAAGGTTAATGCGAGACACAAGCCATGGTACACACATAGACACGAGGACGAACATTAACAATGGCAAGCTCGTTAAGATTCCGAAACTTTGCGGATCATGGTTCATCTCACGCGCCATTTGCACAATATACAAAGGTAACACCACAATAGGTGCACGCATTATAAGGCCTGCAAGAATGAGGAAAGATGCTTCAAGACCATGAGATTCATGCGAATGCCCATGACCGCGGTGTTCATGATGTACTCTCAGTAGATGTACCATGTGTGACTCAAACCTCGCATCGTTGCATGTATGTATCTACATACATAAATTTTAGTGTGCCCACACGTCAATGCGCATGAACACACTAAGAGTACCAATCATACAAAAGGACACACGGGTAGCCACAGCTTTGCGATAAAAAGGTTATAAATTATTCTTTTGTCGCGTTATACGAACTGCGATGAGGCGCTACCGCTATATCTGTTACGCCAGAAAGTCGGTCGTGGAAGAATTCTCGACTTCGGATATTCCATAAGAAATTAATCACAAGTATCACATTGTACAAAGCCGCTATAAGGAATAACCCAAGCATGATAATTGGGTGATTTTGTACAGAATTAAGTAAGAAGGTAAATAATCTATTCATACCCCATACAGCGCCAAAGAATGTCGTTTCTCGAACAATCAATGGCCATAAGTATAGCCGTCCATCATCATTAGCTAAACGCAACCTTAGGAGCCATTTGCCAATAGTAAAGCCCTGCGTAATATACGCGAAAGTAATAAAGTAAAGAATTAATATCGCGATGAAGAAAACCCATTGAAGAGACTGCATCATCGTCACGCTCGAAAGAATTCCTGTAATAAAATCTACGACAAATAAATCTATTGCCATCGCTACAAGCCTGCGTATGGTGCCTACGCTGTTTATTTTTCGTTCCTTCTTTCGATCGACATCTTCAAGTGAAGGTATAAACCACGTAATAATCGGAGTCACTATGTATCCGAGAATCCCTCCACAGGTATTTTGGATAAGATCATCTACAGAGAAGAGACGATACGGTGCATTATAAATCCAGAATAATCCTGTCAACTGGCTTATTTCGAAGAAAAGCGTCAGACAAAAAGTGAATAAAATTGTCTGCCCCAATTTTCGATTAAATAGATACCGCATAAATACACCAAATGGCACTGTTAGCAAGAAATTAAAAGCAACTTGTAGGAATGCGCGTTCTTTCAGCAGATGAATATATGTATGCGGATTCGACCACATTACCTGTGTTTCATTAATGATGTCATGGATAGATGAAAACGGTACCAAATCATACGTTTGGCGATTCGTGCCCAGGAGCGAAATAATATCTCGCGTTGAAGGCAAAGGCAAAATTACCAAGAAATATGCGCATATCATGTACAGGACAAAAGCATAAATCGTAGCAAGCCTTAATTTATTAACGAAACCGAATTTACGATATTGGTAAATATATACTGGCAGCACGATTAGTGCAGCTATGAAAGGAAATGCTATAACCGCCGTACGCAATGGTCCTAAATATGCACTCATCCTATCCTCCTCATATAGTTGCTCGCACTGTACACGTTATTGAGTGTCTCAAATATCGTGTAGGTGCCACATGTCACGCGCATAATTTGGACTCCAAGGCTAGCATGCGCTACGAAGAAGATTGTGTCTCCTACTCGTCATCATTTAATTATTTATGGTATGCCTGGTGATTAATTATGCGATAGGAACGATAAATTTGTTCGCTCAAGACCACGCGCGCTAATTGATGAGGCATGGTGATTCGACCAAATGATACTAATTCGTTCGCTCTCTTCTTTACCTGTGACGATAAGCCTAATGATCCTCCAATGATAAAAGTGATTTTACTTTTACCCTGAAGTGCACATGCTTCGATACGCGACGCTAAATCTTCGCTTGTTACAAGCTTGCCCTCAATAGCGAGCGCGACCACATAATCATCAACTCCAATTTTTTGTAGAATGCGCTGTCCTTCTTTATCGAGAATTATTTCATCTTCTTTTTCGCTCGCATTATTTGGAGTTTTTTCATCAGGTAATTCTATGATGCTGAATTTACAGTATGCGTTTAAACGTTTAGCGTATTCATCAATTGCTTGTTTCCAGAATTTTTCTTTCAACTTCCCCACGGCTATAACTGTAATATTCATATGCTGCTCTCATGTACGCTTCTATTCTTTACCTATGTGTATCTGTTAGTCTACTATGTAAGCTTTATATAAGTGTCTCGGAACGTATCTATCTGCAATCACAGCTAGTTTATGCAGATGTTATTCGTACGCATGGCAAGAATTTTACTTAGAAAATTCCAACAGCATGAATGTAGAAGAATAAACAAGCGTGCAGGCACAGAAATATCGGTACTTCCCACACAAAATACCAGTCATTTATCTTATGTCGAAAAATTGCCATTGCGATAATTGATCCTATAGTTCCGCCAAGGAAAGCGCTTCCTAGTAGCCAGAACTCGGGAATTCTTGTGTGTGCGCGTGTAGATTTTTTATTTTTCCCGTTTCGTTTAGCTATCCATTTGTCGATACCGAAAAGGATAAAAGAGAGCGTATTAATGATTACGCAATACCACCCTATATTTATTAATCTATCTTTTCGATATAACGCAATATCAAAAAGATCATCACCTGTATAGGCAAAATGAATCCACTCCAGTTTCCATGCAAGAACCATCATGCTTACACTGAGAAAAATTGCTAGCATGTACCACCATGCAACTGTGTGTTTGTTCACGCGCATACAAAAGACCGATCCAAGTTCTTATCATTCTTAGCTATAGTAAATAGTACTGATGATATAACCTAGTCGGCCTTTTATGCGTATGTGAGTGTGAGATAGAAGCATTTTTTTACGATTGTGC
Source organism: Alloscardovia theropitheci (assembly GCF_004332295.1). Lineage (GTDB taxonomy): Bacteria > Actinomycetota > Actinomycetes > Actinomycetales > Bifidobacteriaceae > Alloscardovia > Alloscardovia theropitheci. The sequence goes on along the minus strand of NZ_RXLP01000001.1, from coordinate 25,299 downwards.
TACCACTTTAATAGGTTCACCGTTAGCTCCTTCAAATCTTCTTCCCCAACCTGTGACAACAGATACAAGAAGGACAATGAAAAGCAAGAATGGGTAGATCATATGCATTCCAAGATTTGTTACTGACACTGAAGCGATATTGTCATATCCTGAAGTCAATTGTGAACCGATAAATACGAATACGCTTAAAAATGGTATGCATAGCGCTATAGAGTTGGCGAAGCCATCAAGTAAGTTTGCTCGCCGATACGGATGTAGATTCATGCGCATTCCCAATTCATTGTGGATTTTACCGAAAGTTGCCATGGCTGCTGAGGTTACTCCGCCAAAGATAAGAGTGGTAAAAGTAATACCGAGCATCATAATTATTTCGGTTCCGATGACGCTCTTCCCAAGACGCGACCTACTGAGAAAGTCAACCAGTGTACTGAGTATTCCAGCGGCATTAAGCACACCCATAATTCCATAGACACAAAGAACAAGTATTACTGTGCTTGTCATAGAATTAACACCCTCGATAAGGAATCCTCCTGGTGTACCATCTTTGACATTGAGAATATCGGTTGTATGAAGGATTCCTGTTGATAGTCCGAGAACACTTCCACAAAGTACGCCCAGCACAATCGCCATATACATATCTTTTGTAAGTACAGCAACGATGAGCATAATGGCAACTGGGATCAACATAAATAATGATTGAGGATTAGCAGAGGTTTTACTTAGTATATTTGTTTGTACTGTCTGCGAATTTCCTGCGAAGAATGCAAAGATAAGGAAAGTTGCAATCCCTGCAATTGCCGAATATTTGAAGCGCGAACGCACGGCTCCACCCACATCGGCTGTAGTTTGACGATCTCGATAATACTGTGTGGATGTCGAGATAATTGTCGTATCAGATATCGGAGCTAAATTATCTCCGAAAATTCCACCACCAACAATCGCCGCAGCCAAAAAAGCCGGGTCTGCACCTAACAATACTCCAGCTGGATAAAAGATTGGAAATGCTGTAAACATAGTTCCTAGGGACGAGCCCGTGGCGGTTGCAATGATACACACAAACCCAAATGTTAAAGCTGTGAAGAGTCCAGGCCCGACATGCACAAGATCTGCGAGCCACACAAATCCACCTGATAAATTCGATAGCTTAATTAATTGCGAGAAAATCCCGATAGCTAGAAGAAGGACAAGAATAGGAATAGATTCTTTTACGCCATTATATACAGCATTCCAGTATGTCTGAGTCCTATTTTTACCCTTCGCGAGCAACGCCGTAAGCATCAAGGATATAAGAGCTGCCATGGATAAAGCACTCATATCGAAAGCTTTGAGTACCACGAAGAAGGTAATACAAAATCCAAGAAAGATAATTATAGGTAGTAATGCGCTGAGTTTTCCTCCATAAAATTCTAGAGTAGGAGATGCAAAATCTTTCTCGTTAAACTCCTCGTGATGAGATGCATTACTAGGAAATTCTTCTTTTGTAGAGTGGCTGTACATAAATATTTCTCTCTTTTCTGGCAGTACACGTTTATACTCGGCACATCATTGTGATGCGTGTGATGACCCTTCTGCTTCATTCATACGAATTATGGAGCGGAAAATAGAATGAGGATCGCGTTCTAGCTCATATGGTTCACCAGGAACCGTCGGATATTGGTGTAAGAAATTATCAATTCGTTCTCGATCGTAATCGCTGAGATCAAAACTGAAAATTTTCGCATTATCATGAACATGCTTTGAATTTCTGATCCCAATAATTGTTGCAGCTACGCCTTCTTTGTCGAGGATATAACGCGTTGCGATTTGAGCGATGTGAACATCATGCGATTTAGCTATATCGTTAAGAAGCACGAGAAGTTCTTGATATCCATCTTGCCCTACGCTTGCTTCAATAATTTGTTGATACTTAACCTGAGACCGGGTTTCAGGCTGCGCTAACGAAGCCGACATCTGCTCATTGTTATTAGCGTTTTTGCGATCAGAACCCATATACCTTTCACTAAGCAAACCTCCTGCTAATGTTCCATAGCAAATTTGCTGAATACCAGCAGCCTTTCCATACTCAATCATTGTCTTTTCGACACGATGATCAAAAACCGAATACTGACTTTGACATGAAATAACAGGTATACCGCCATCCACTAATGCCTTCATATGTTCAGTATCAAAGTTGGTTACACCTATATACCGTATCTTTCCTTGCTCTTGTAATTTAACAAGATTTTGAGCTACATCAACGTAACGATCAATGTTGTAATCCCACCAATGATACTGAATCACATCAATATAATCTCGACCTAATTTTTTCAGACTTCGGTCGATGATACGTTGTGTATCTTCAAACTTAACAGTGCTGAGAATATCGTAGTCCGGAACATATTTTTCATGAATCTGAATATCTTGAGGCGTTAAAGAGCTATGACTGCGAAGTGAACGTAAAAATGTGCCCAACGCATCTTCAGCACCGATATAAATATCAGCTAAATCAAATGTCGTGAATCCATAGTCAACGAGCTTATTGAAGGCATATTGAATATCCTCCATATCCAATGCTCCAGTAAGACTGTGACCTGGAGACAACTGCCATAATCCATTGAGCACTCGGGCGATAGAATAGCCGGGCGCCAATTGTGCACGAGGAATCGCCTCTGAAATATCATTAAGAGAGGTTTCGTTATACTTCATCTTTATTCTTCTCTTCTTGTAGTTAGTTTATTGTAGTTAGTTTATGAAGCCATAACTTTCTTCAAACAGACTATGGCCTTTCTTTGCATAGATTGCTTAATTCGCTGTAAAACACAATACATTGCTATGCAACTAGTAAACAGAACCCGGTAAATGGCAACTCGGTAAATGACTAGTTGCGCTTTACCCATTACCCGTTACCCGTGTATGAAACTGGAATGACTCTGCAATAAGAATTACTCTGGCATGGGAACTATAGTCGCATCTTCATGATTAAAGTTGCGTTTATTCATGCGGGTAATTTTGAAAGCAGCTCCACAATGAGGATCAGGGCATGCAATGAGCGCATCACTGAGCATCCAGTCAGCATCTTGTAGCGGACGTTGTTTTGCAGGCAGTAATGGGAGTAATGCTGCGAGCGCATACATGGAAAATGATGTAGTGTGCTCAAATATAAGATTTTCCCCCTCAACCAGAAAATAATCGCCTACATGATGACTGCATACAAAGGCACGACCAGTCTCCACTACCTCAACTTTCAGCGTGTAGAGTTCAAACTGATGAGATGCTTTATTATTCGTCATGTTAAGTTCTTTCATTTCGTGGATATGCCACAATCAAACAATTAATTAATTACGCAGTATTGACACGGTTTAAAGTTGACGAGACACAATAATTAGAGGGGCATATCATGCCTCGCCAAGTATCAATTCAGTTTGTGCGAACTATGGCACAGCGGATATTCATTCGTTTCTATCTGTATTCTTTTCGAGATAGTCCATAACCGATTGCACATCTTTATCTCCACGACCAGAAACATTCACGATAATTATCTGATCTGGATTCATAGTTGGAGCTAAACGAATAGCTTCTGCTAAAGCATGGGAACTTTCTATCGCCGGCAAAATTCCTTCAGTTTTAGACAAGGTAATAAGCGCATTAATTGCGTCCTCGTCAGTGGCTCCTGTATATTGAGCACGACCACTGTCCTTAAAGAATGCATGCTCAGGACCAACTCCTGGGTAATCAAGCCCTGCAGAGATGGAATACACATCAGCAACTTCACCATTATCCTTAAACAAGGAATATGTTTTCATACCATCAATGATTCCAACAGTGCCCTTTTCCATCGTTGCTGCATGCATGTGAGTATCAAGTCCCTTACCGGTAGCTTCTACGCCGATAAGCTTTACCTCATGATCGTTGATATATTCTGAGAACGCACCAATAGCATTAGAGCCACCACCAACGCATGCAATAACAGCATCTGGAAGTCGCCCTTCTTTTTCAAGAATCTGTCGTCTGGACTCTTCAGAAATAACTTTTTGGAATTCGTGCACTATTGTCGGATATGGATGTGGACCTACCGCTGACCCGAGCACGTAGAAAGCATTGAGATCTTCCATCCAAGCAGCAAAAGCAGCATCTACTGCGTTCTTTAATGTACCAGTTCCTGCATCAACTGGATGAACTGTCGCTCCCATGAGTTCCATACGAAATACATTGAGTTTTTGGCGCTCAACATCGACCGCCCCCATGTACACGTCACATTCCATTCCAAATCGAGCTGCTGCAGCAGCAGTTGCAACACCATGCTGACCTGCACCAGTTTCAGCGATTACTCGAGTTTTGCCCATGCGCTTAGCAAGGAGAATTTGCCCTAAAACGTTATTAAGCTTATGAGAACCAAGATGATTGAGATCTTCACGCTTCAGATAAATTTTTGCCCCACCAAGATAATTCGTTAACGACTGCGCAAAGTACAGAGGCGTTTCACGTCCTGCATAATCCTTGAGATAACCGTGGTATTCTTCTAGGAATTGCGGATCGTCTTTGTATGTATTGAAAGTTGTTTCAAGTTCATCGAGAAGCTTTTGAATTGGTTCTGGTACGAAGCTTCCGCCAAATTGTCCGAAGTAACCGTTGTTGTTTGTCATTTTGTCATCCTTTTAGTTTGTTGTTTACGTTTGTCACATTTCTTGGGCTGACAAGATACGCCATCGCTTCATGCTCGATTTCCTTTCATATGAGTATTTATGATTTTATGTTTGCTTGGAATGTAATAAACAAAACCCATCTAGCTTCGTATCTAGATGGGTGAACTATCGAATTATGCGTTACAGCTTAATATAAGAATCCCACATAGATACATGTGCTTTTGCATCAGTTGCATCTATGTGAAGAGAACATACATGCAATCTATCCTTGCCAGGTGCGCCAAGCACGCCAGCTACGCCATGCATCGAAATCACATGTATTGAGTTCAACTGCGTAGGACAGATACTGCATGTTATGCTCCTTTCATAAAACGATTCAAAAGTGTTGTTAGCTAAGTTACCATGTCCATCTAGATAAACACGCCGACAAGTATCACATTGTGAAATGGGTGCCAGATTCGATGAATTATCGACACGCCGTATATATTCCCGACACGCCTTTAGTTAGTTAATTGAATAAACTAACCCTTCGAAAAACCGTGATTTTTCAGGCAATTCCTGATAGTATAAATGTGACTAACACACAAAGGAGTATTTATGGTCGCTCGATACGCAGCATCAATGAAGACAACATCATTCGATACAAAAACAGGACAAACCACGTTTAGCGAAAGCACACCAACCGTATTAGACGAAAGTACTTTACTCAAGAACGTAGAATCGAACGTTGTAGGGATTTATCCTCGGTATGCATTCCAAACTATTGAAGGCTTCGGCTGTGCAATGACTGAAAGTGCGTGCTATCTTCTGTCGCGCATGAGTAAGGAAACACGCACCGAAGCTCTTAAAGCATGGTTTGGAAATTCTGCTATCGACGCTCGCTTTATCCGCATCCCTCTCGATTCATGCGATTATTCGCTTGATGAATATCAAGCAGTTGAAGATCCAATTTCCGATCCTTCACTCGCTACTTTCTCGATGGAAAGAAACAACAAATATATTATCCCAGTAGTTAAAGAGGCTCTAGAGATTGCAGATGGGAAAATTAGCGCTCTTCTGTCTCCTTGGTCTCCTCCTGTGCAATGGAAAACTGCTCCAGAAATTTCAGAAAATGACGCTAAGGTTTACGGAGATTTTGGTTTTGAAGTTCCAACTGAGCCCAGCCGCAATTTTGGCGGTCGCCTCAAGCGCGAGTATTACAAACCATGGGCACAGTATTTAGTCACATATGTACAGGCATATCTTGATGCAGGTATACCAGTTACTATGCTTTCTATCCAAAATGAAGCCAGCGCAGCCACAATGTGGGATAGCTGCCTATGGTCTGGCGAGGAAGAAAGTACTTTCTTGCATGATTACCTCTACCCTGCTATGAAAGAGGCAGGGCTTCTTGAGAAAGTTGGCATTTTTATCTGGGATCACAATAAAGAGCGTATGCTTGAACACGTCGATGAAATGTTCGAAACCGACATCGCTGATATGATTTCAGGAATTGCTTACCACTGGTACTCTGGAGACCATTTTGAAGCACTCGATCTCATTCACAATGCATACCCAGATAAAATTTTGATGCATTCAGAAAGCTGCGGACTCCATATTCCAGGTAAGACTTATGCATTTAAGCCAGTAGATGGCCCAGAGCCTGAATCAACAGTTACACCAATCGAGATGGACTTTGCTGATGCTGTCATGTATGCACATGACATGATTGGCGATATCAACCATGGTATGCAACGTTGGATTGATTGGAATCTGTGCGTTGACCGTACGGGCGGACCTCGACACGTATTGGGTGGTTTTGCAGCGCCAATCGTCGCTGAAGACAACGGAACATTTGAAAAAACAATTTCATATCATTACATCGCGCAGATAGCTCATGTCGTACAACCAGGTAGCATCCGAATTGGTAGTTCTACATGGTCTGACACTGTAGAAGTAGCAGCTGTAAAACGTCCGGATGACTCTATCGGAATTATCTTGCTCAACAAACACGATAATGATCAAGAAGTCAACATCCGAGTAAGTGGGCAACTATCCACCGTTAATCTTCCTGCTCATACTCTCAGTTCGGTCATTTTGAACGAACAATAATCTCACGACGGGGACATGGCATTACGTATTTTTTACAATGCCGTGTCCCATAGTTTTATGCTACTTTATACTAAATAGAGGGAAGAAATTTTCTCACTTTCGTATTCATGGGAAGAATATGAAATATAGTACCGGGAGGAATTCAATGGCCGAATCCACAACTGTTTATGAAAAGAACGAACCTTATTGGAACGAGAATCTACCTATTTCAGAGCGCGTTAACGATTTGTTATCTCGTATGACCTTACGCGAAAAAATTGGCCAGATGATGCAACTAGATGCACGTCAAAACCTCGACGATATCATTCTTGACAAGCACGCAGGATCCATTTTGCATACTTCTCCTGATTACCTTCCTCGTGCAAATGATTTAGTTCAGCAAACTCGTTTACGTATCCCTATGCTTGTCGGAGATGATCTCATCCACGGTTATTCGTTCTACCCTGGAGCAACTATTTTCCCAGAGCAGTTAGGCATGGCTGCTAGTTGGGATACTGCAAAAATTGAACGCGCGGCACAAATCACTGCCCGAGAAGCGGTAACTACTGGCGTGCAGTGGACTTTCTCGCCTGTCCTGTGCATTGCACGCGATACTCGATGGGGTCGCGTCGGCGAGACCTTTGGAGAGGATCCGTATCTCATTGGCGAACTTGCTAGTGCTATGGTACGCGGGTATCAAGGCGGAAATGCTACAACTAGCGATACCCCACTTGGAAAGAAATCCATCCTGGCTACAGCTAAGCATTTTGCTGGTTATTCTGAAACTCAAGGCGGGCGCGATGCATCAGAAGCTGATTTGTCGCATCGCAAACTTGCTTCATGGTTCTTACCTCCGTTTAAGCGCGTTGCCGACGAGGGAATTGGGACTTTTATGCTTGGATACGAGTCCATTGAAGGTGTGCCAATTACCGTAAATAAATGGCTTCTTAACGACGTATTACGCGATCAGTGGGGCTATAAGGGCACTCTTATCACTGATTGGGCGAATGTCAGCCGCTTGGTATGGGAGCAACGCGTCATGAAGGATCCTGTACAAGCTGCAATCGCAGCTGTACGTGCTGGAAATGATTTAATTATGACTTCGCCAGAATTCTACGATGCAACTTACGAAGCTGTTACTAGTGGACTATTGGACGAGAGCGAGCTTGATGGGCCTGTCGGAAGAATTTTGGCATTAAAGATGCGACTAGGTCTTTTTGAAGATCCTCGTTTACCAGATGCTGCACAAGCTAAGAAGGTTATAGGGAATGCTGCTCATAGCGCGGCAAATCTTGAGCTTACTCGTGAATCCATCGTTTTGCTGAGAAACGATGGGACTTTACCGCTTAAGCATAAAGCTCATAAGGTTGCTCTGATTGGCCCTCTTATTGATGACGCACAAACACAATTGGGTGATTGGGCAGGCAATTCTGGTCAGGTTTCGTGGATGCCTGATGGACATCCACGAAAGACAATTACAACGGTTCAAGATGGCTTTGAAAAACTGATGCCAAGTGATTGGTCATTAACCACTGCTCAAGGTGCTCATATAGTTGATTTGGTACCAGATCCAGCTGGTGAGTTCTACCCTGACGGACAGCCACGACCATATGTAGGTCGTAGCTCTGCGGTTGACCAGAATCTTATTGACGAAGCTGTTCGCAATGCCAAGAACGCTGATGTAGCTGTTGTAGTCGTTGGCGATGTTCTTCAACTCATAGGAGAAGGCTGCTCCACTGCTACCCTCGAACTTCTCGGCGGCCAAAACACACTTATTGATGCCATTACAGCAACAGGAACTCCAACTGTGGTCGTTCTTATGTCTAGCAAACCTCAAGTACTTCCAAAGAGCGCACTTGAGAAAGCAAATGCTTTGCTGTGGGCTCCAAGCCCAGGCATGAAGGGCGGTCAGGCGATCGCTGAAATTATCATGGGTATGGTCAATCCTTCGGGCCGATTGCCGATTACTTTCCCTCGTCACGCGGGTCAGCTCCCGGTCTACTACAATCAGATTCGTGGACAGCATGGCGATCGTTATGCCGATCTAACACAAGATCCTGCCTTCGCTTTTGGAGAGGGACTTTCTTACACCACCTTCGCATATAGTGATATTTCGCTCAGTAATGAATACGGAACAACTATAAGTACGGAAGATAATGATGGTTCTGTATGGACCATGTCTCAAAAGCAACACGAAGATGTTACTATCCCGGTATTTAAGAAGGACGGTATTATTCACGCAAATATTGATGTAACGAATACTGGTGATACTAAAGGCGTTGAAGTCGTCCAGCTCTATATTGGTGATATCGTCACATCAGTAAGTTGGACCGATAGAGAGTTGAAAGCCTTTAAGCGTATCGAACTTGCCCCGGGTGAGACTAAGACAGTTGAATTCGAGATTCCTGCATCAGATTGCTCAATTGTCGACGCTCAGGCTCATCGCATTGTCGAAAATGGCGAGTTCGAAATCCTCATCGGACATTCATCTCGTCGAAGCGATCTTAAGCGTGCACTCTTTGCTTTAGAGGATTAAGTTCAGACTAAGAATAACAATGAGGGTGGCGGGTATTTTTTGAATAGAGTACTCGCCACCTTCATGTTTTCACAGTCGTTCACATTATTGTCTTAGTTTGCTCCACTGTAGCAGTTATATTCATGATTGATACATGACTACAACTCCTAGACTTCTTAATCCGCAGATTATGCACATAGATTCTGCAAACACAAACTTATTAAGGTACGCGGAAAATAATACCGACATTGGAGAACTAACTTATAGCAAACGTCTCAATGAGAGACTTCATGATGTTCGTCGTAAAAGCGCAGTTCGCAAACGTTACGCTCGCCATCATCGTCATCATAGAAGCGAACTACGTAATATCATTACCCCTGTAATTATTCGTAAGAGCATTCTTGCTCACATGGCTCAATTAATACCAGAACACAAGCTCATGCCTCTATCATGTGTGAGTGCCGCAGCAATTCTCGGTGCCCCAATACCTGAGAAAGATGTATATTGCTCGTTGTATATGGCTACGAATATCAAAAAGAATTCACAGCACGCAGCGTCATGTATAGTGCACAATTCGTTACCTATCCGTCAGCTCTACATTAATTACAGCATGCCAAAGGATATCCGAAAGAACTTGCTTTCTACCCACCACGAGGACTTCGAATACTCTTTGCACAGTTCAAGAGGGCTAGAAGAGTCGTGTATTCCTCGATATGAAGCCATCAATGATGAAGTTGGAGTGTGCTCGGGCATTCTAGTAACTTCTCCATTACAAACGATGTTTGATTGCATGCGGGTGCTACCTTTTTGCTATGGTTTAGCTATCTGCGATCACCTTTCAGCATTATATGATATTTCTTCAGAGGATATGACTGAATTTTTGCATGCCCATAAATCGTGTAAGAGTGCACAAATAGCAGCATACCGTCTCGAATTTGTTGATAAAAATTCGACGAGTTATTACGAGTCCTTATGCCGAGCACTGATGATAAAAGCAGGCGTAAGTATTCCCCTACTTCATTCGCAACTACCACAGGCACTGAGCACGAACTTTCCATTGCCATGCCCAGCTTCTCCGGATTTTATATGGGAACTTCCAAGTTTTACTACTCGCACGGTTAATACGCCAGCACGATACATCATCGCACATATTGATGGGTTTAAATACTTCCATTCTCTCTCGACTGGCAACGAAACAAGCTCATCTCATATTCTTCCTACCAGCTATCGCCAATTAGAAGAGCTCCTAGCTGTAAGCAATTGCACTATTGTCAGACTTTCAACACGAGAAATCTCAGTAGAAAAACCTCAAAGACTTATTGAAAAGCTTAGAAAAGCATACGTTCCCTTTGTTAGCGAGGAGGAGATAGAGACAAGGGTAAAATATCTTTCAGATCGCAGGCTCCTACGCTTCTAGAGAGCTTGTAAGCGTAACAACAATCACTAAAATACCGACATAATCAACTGGATATTAAGTACAGTCAAAATAATTGCTACAAGATACCCTATGATAGTATTCCACTTTGCATTTGCATACTTTCCCATAATCGATTTTTTCGATGTGAAATAAATAAGCGGGAAGATTGAGAATGGTAAAGCAAGGGACAAAAAGACTTGCGAATATACAATCATGTTATCCAGTGTCTGCTCATGTCCGTGACTAAGAGCCGCAATAATAATCACCGGCACAAGAGTTATCACACGCGTACCTAAACGAATAGCCCATTGCGGCACTCGCACATGAACGAATCCTTCTAACACTATTTGCCCAGTTAAAGTTCCAGTTATTGTTGAATTTTGACCACTGGCAAGCAGTGCAATAGCAAATAAAGTTGCAAGTAACTTACTGGCAATAACTCCCGCAATTGCTGGATTAGCGAGCGCGTTATACATCTCCTTGAATGCGGTAACTTCGTGAGCATGCCCGTAAAATATTGATGCCCCTACGATAAGCAACAATGAATTAACAACAAACGCTACAGTCAACTGTACATTAGAATCCCACGTCATGAATCTGACCGCTTTATCTAATTCCTGCGGTGATGCCGTATTGACTTTGCGTGTTTGAACGATAGACGAGTGAAGGTATAGGTTATGCGGCATAACGGTTGCGCCAATTATTCCCAAAGCAAGTGCAAGCATAGTTGCTTGATTGCGTTTGTCTAAACCTGCAACTTTATCAGCGCTTGGCACAAATCCCCACAGCATATCTGGAATATGAGGTCGCGCGAGAATAACAAGATACCCGAAAATAATAACAATCGTCAGAATAAGCGCAGCAACAATTGCCTCAATTTTTCTAAAACCAAGTCGCATTAATGATAGTAAGACAACCACGTCAAGAACTGTTATCACTATAGCAACCATAAGAGGTATACCAAATAGTAAATGTAAAGCTATGGCCGACCCTAAGACTTCAGCGAAGTCGGTGGCAATCAGCGCAAGCTCGATAATAACGAAGAGTATCCAACGAGCCCATTGAGGTGAGCGTTGTGCGATATGCTGAGCAAGGTCTTGCCTCGTTACCATCCCAAGTTTTCCGGACATATGCTGAAGTTGCATCGCAACAACAGATGAGATAAGAATGACGCTCAGTAACGCATACTTATAAGTCGCACCTCCTACAACACTGGTAATCCAATTTCCCGGATCCATGTAACCGACTGCAACAAGAGCACCAGGTCCTAAAAATGCAAAAAAATTCTTCCAGAAAGAGTCACTTTCAGGAACGTCGATGCTTTGGTTGACTTCTGAAAGCGACACTTTATCGTGAGTATGTTCAATAAAATGACCATGCTTGTTGTGAGTATCTTGTGCTGCGTCTTCGCTCATATCACTTTCACGCTTTCCACTGAATTATGACTCGTGTAAATTCATCGGCATATTGCTGTGCTTTTTGTTTACCTACACCATACACGTTTAAGAATTCATCTCTATTACGTGGCTGTTTAACTGCCATATCACGCAAGGTTTTATCAGAAAAAATCATGAATGCTTGCCGATGATTCTTCCGCGCGATATCCATTCGTTTTTCTTTGAGCAGTTCATAAAGATCTGTTGGATAATGCTGAATTTCGATATCTGAACTAAGAGAGCGTGCAGAAGAAGAATTTCGTACGATTCGCGTGCGCGTACGTATAGGAGAACGCAATTTAAATTGCTCTCGCCCCTGATATGTTAATTGTACGACTGAATACTGCCCTGCCACAGCTAGATACCCATCTGCGATAAGTACTTGTATATACGTTTTGATTAGTTTCTCATCAAGATTTTTAAGTAACCCGTATGTGGAAATCTCAGTTAATCCGCGTTCCCGTAAATCCGCAGTATCTCGCCCTTTAAGAATAGCGGCAATCTTATTGATTCCCACGTCATAATGCACACGCTCTCGAATGCGGTAGACACACGAGAGAATTTTCAAACTTTCTTCAGTTATGTCAACGGTTTCGCCAGCATCTAGACAATTGGAACAGTCCTGACAGTCAGCAAAAGTTTCCTCGCCGAAATATTCCATAATGAATCTACGAAGACATCCTGAGGTTTGACCATAACGAATCATCGCGTCTAACTTCTGGGAAGCGAAAGGATTATTTTCCATGTCAATCATTCGCTTCGCTTCAATTACATCAGCACCGCTATAGAATAACGTGCACCGGCTTTTGTCACCATCTCGTCCAGCACGACCAGCCTCTTGATAATACGCTTCTAAACTATTGGATATGCCATAATGAATGACTTGGCGCACGTCTGCCTTATCAATTCCCATACCAAAAGCATTGGTCGCCACCATAATCGAGACATCACCATAAAGAAAATCCTCTTGGGCTTTACTGCGTTCGCTCGTTGATAATCCAGCATGATAATATCCTGCAGAAAAACCAGCTTTTCTCAGTTTCGTTGCAACTTTCTCCACTACTGCTCGCGTACGGCAATAGATAATTGTCGAATCGTTCTTATCGCCTGCATTAAGAAGTTCTACCAGACGACGGAATTTATCTCGCGGCTCTTCAACAGCAAAATATAAATTAGGGCGATCAAAACTGAGAATTACTTCATGATAATGTGCATTCATTCCCAGCTGCGTTGCGATATCCTTTTGCACATCCTTTGTCGCTGTTCCCGTAAAAGCTGCAATACGCGGTCTTACAGAAAATTCTTCGATAAAAGAGCGAATATTTCGATATGCCGGCCTAAAATCATGCCCCCAACTAGAAATACAATGTGCTTCATCAACTGCTATGAAGCTTATCTCAAAATTGCTAATAAATTCGCGAAAACCTTGAGCCATGAGACGCTCTGGGGCAATATAGAGAATTTTCGTTTCACCAGACTTTAGTTCGGAATATATCTGAGAAAATTCTTCACCATCTAAACTACTATTGAGCTGGCGAGCGCGCACTCCATTTTCACGAAGCGCATCTACTTGATCTTTCATAAGCGAAATGAGAGGCGAAATTACAAGTGTAATCCCGGGAAGCATGAGCGCTGGAATTTGATAGCACAAAGACTTGCCTGCAGATGTAGGCATTACAGCGAGTACATCTGTCCCACCCATAATCATGTCTATAATCTGCGCCTGACCTTCGCGAAAAGTACTATACCCATAAGTTTGCTGAAGAATATCTTCCTTCGTTACAACACTGCTCATGTACTTTTCTCCAGTCTGAGGAATGCATCATCGCTTAATCTAGTATTTAATCGTATCCATAGTAAACCATCTCATGAGGATATAATAGCCGTATGTGTGCTAAATCTCTTCTTCGACGCCAAACCCTTGCCAAGATGAAGGAGCAAGCCACGCAACGCAAAGAATTGGCTGATGAGGACTTACTTGAGCAGCTGTGTCAAAGCCCGTCATATGAGTCAGCTCATACAATTGCCACGTATATGTCACTACCCCATGAAGTCAATACTCGGCCAATCATTCAACGCATGATGCGCGATGGCAAGCGAGTACTTATCCCCCGCACTTTACCCGGGTATCAACTAGAGTTTGTCGAATATGATCCGCGTAACCTGGTAAGAAGCGCATTTGGTATTATGGAGCCCTCAAACAACTGCATCGTAGCGCCTGACAATATTGATCTTATCCATGTGCCTGCTCTCGTTATGAATAATGCGCATTATCGTATCGGTTATGGCGCAGGTTATTACGATCGCTATTTAGAGAATTTCTCGAACCACACCGTCAGCACGATTTATAGTTTTCAACTACACGATTTTGCAGAAGATACTTACGATATTTCTATAGATACAATGCTTGTTTCGCCCTACGAATATATGCTGTCTAAAGATACGAAGCTGCAAGCATCGCAAAGAAAATTGCATATGCAGCGATGAACAGCCACTTATATCGCACGCAAATTGCTACAAATTCTCGTACGAAAGCAGACGGGATATAGTATCGAGCCGTTGAGCACCCCAGACCGTCACCTTTCATTCCAAGGCGTTTGGCAAAAGTACTCGTTCTAAAAACGTGATAATTATTCGTCACGAAAAGGAAATGCGGATTTTTTACCAGCCTCTCTCCTATTTCTTTCGAATACAATAAATTTTCATACGTTGTCGTCGATTTTTCCTCGAGGATAACTTGTTTAAGATCAATGCGTTTTTCCTCACGTATATAGTTCCATATAGCTTGGGCTTCAGAAATCTTCTCATCGCTGCCTTTGCCGCCACTAGCGATAATTTTTATTTCTTTATCCGACGATGCGAGAAAAGCTTCAATAGCCTTGTCAATTCGTTTCTTAAGTAATGGAGTCACGCGCTCGCCATCCAATAAACCCGCGCCATGAATGATGATGAAATCATACTTTTTGTTCTTGGGAATAAAACTATACACAATGGAATACAGTAAAAACCCGATGAATGCAATCGTGAAGAGTACAAACGAGTACGCGATAAAGAGGTAACTTCCATACATAAAACGGTTATGCGATAAGAAGCGTACGCCACCGCTGAGTACGAAACCAAGGAATATGATAATTCCAAGATTAAAAAGTCCAAGAATTAAGAATAGGATATTAACTTTCGATATTCCTTCTCGTCGCAACAAAACTACTCCGTTATACAGTAAGAAAACTGAGCTCAGGAAAACAATCAACGGTACCGCAAAGAAACCTAAACCAAATAGCGCATAATATGCAATTTCTATTCCTGAAGCATACATAAGATTTGCTAGCGAGAAATAGCCAAAGATGATGCTAAGGATGAGCAGTGGCGGATTCCATAGGCTGCGATTGTCTCGCCATAGCGAATACACAAATGCGATAACTAATATCACAGTAATTACGTAGAGTACCGCAGTTCCTTGAATCATGGATTTAGTATAGCAAATCTAAGAAAACAAGCTAAGTTATAACTCGTGGGTGGACCAAAGTATGAGCAATATTAACGTATACAAGAATGCGCCTTCTATCGAGTAGAACTGAAGAAGGCGCATATCTATGAGAAGAAGAAATCGAAAGAAAAAAATACCTGTATTGTCTTATCTTGTTTCCCCACCTCCTTGTGCTACATCATTTTGGACTCGACGTCGTACAAAAATACCTAGTGCAACGCCGATTACCGTCATTACAGCGACAGTTACCAGGAAAGCCAAAAGTGGCAGAATAAAAATATCACTAAAATAATGCCAGTCGCGACTGCCAAAAAATGCTAAGCGTATACAATCAGTTACAAGGAATGCGATTGAAAATAGCGCCATCATTTTTGGTACGATAAGCCATCTCTTCTTATCATTATCACTGTCGTATTCATCTCGACCTGCAAAGAATCCCATTGCGAAACTAAGAGCCGGAAGAGTTGTTTGGAAAAAGAGAAAATCGACGATAAAGGAATCGACGTGCGGAGACCAGTAAGCAACTATCCCCAATACCCACATAAGCATGTATGGAATCCATCGAGCAAATGGGCTGCCCGCCTTCTGAATATAGTACGTACCAATCCCCATTGCTAGACCTACGCTTCCTGCGACGATAGCGAACCAAAAGAGGAAAAAGTCCGGCTCATCCCATCCGCCATAGACGCGGCACTTAAAAAGCCACTCAAGAAGAACCATATATGTACCCATGAGAATTGGGGCTAATACAGCCCACCACCCCCATAGTCTCTCATAGCCAATAATCGCTGATTCTATAAGGACTGTGACTGGGTACAGCATATACAAAATCATTAATACTGAGCCCATGCCATCGCGCATCCATCCTGAAAACATCAGCGCAACCCCGCCCGTAATGACGGCAATGTACCACAAAACTATCAACCATTTGTGCAGCAGAACAGTATTTTTACGAACGTGTCGACGGCGAGGCGCTCTCCCTAATCCCCCAATCATATCGGTACGCATTATCTCTCCTTTCTCCTACGAAAGAAATTCATATGATCGCCTTATACACCATTGCATTCGTACAAATTCACATGAATAATGTTAGTTTTATTATAAGGCAGAATGCTCGTAGAGTCTATTCCCCTAGCATAAGTGAGAAAATGTAGGGTGTGAATAACTACAATAGTGCTTGTTCTCCTAAGGAAAGGCTCATATGACTATGAAAATTGATGCTTTCGCTCATCTTCTTCTTCCACGTTTTTATGAGAAGATGCTAGCGATAAAGCCCGAATTACCACAGATGTTCCCTTTTATTAATCACCCACATCTTCTCGATTTTGATAAGCGTCGCGCAGCCATACCGAAGGACGTTAAACAAATTGTTTCATACGTCAATATCAACCCTGAAGATTACACAGATCCGGAAACTGCAGCAAATCTATGCGTTGAAGCAAATAATGAGCTAATACAAGCAGTTGAATCAAATTCTGATATTTTTGCCGCTGGTATTGCTATGATTCCTATGAATAATATTCCTGCGGCTCAATCAATTATTGAAACTGTTTCTAAGTCGCACACACTTGTAGGCATCCAAATTTTTACTCGCGCATTAGGAAAATCTATCGCAGATCCTCAATTTCGTGACATATTCGAAGCATGTGCGCGGCTAAACGTCCCGCTGTGGATGCATCCAATTTTTGATGAGCGAAAGCCTGATAACAATATAGTTTTCTCATGGGAATACGAGTTAACTCAGGCTATGCTTCAACTTGTGCAGGTAGGTATTTACAAAGACTTCCCGGATCTTAAAATTATCGTCCATCATGCAGGTGCTATGGTTCCGTTCTTCCGTGAGCGAATGCGATATACCATGCCTGCTGACCAATTTGATGATTTCCATAAATTCTATGTAGATACTGCTTTACTTGGTAATGCTAAGGCCTTGGAATTAGCAGAAGAATTCTATGGCATGGATCACATCGTGTTTGGCACTGATGCGCCACTAGGCATTCCACCAGCGGGATCGACACATGCAATCATTAAAGCGATAGAAGAGCTTCCATTTGTTGACACAGATAAGCAGAAGATTTTTAGTACGAACATAGAAAGTATATGCCATCGTACATTCTAAATTTTGACTGTATTATTCAATCCTCCTATCGAACGAAGTAAGCGTGCTCACATCACTGTATGATTGTGATAGAGCACGCTTATTTCGTTGAAGTAATTTCTTACCTCTCGTGACTTCTTACTGCTTCTCACTGCTTAGAGCGTTTGCGAATAAGTCGTTGTCTAAAACTATCTTTCTTCTCTTTGTACCCCACAAATACCATATTCCCCGAATCGTATTCACACAAGAATACTTCTTTAAAGTAGCGGTAACCATTGTCTTGCATGATTCCTTTGAGCCACACTCGATCGTGTCCGATAAGGTCAAGAATGTCATCGTGCACTTGTCCATCAGTGATAAGTGGGTAGCGTGGTTTTTCTTCGCCCTCTTTAACGATAATGAATTCGCCATTTTGCTCAAGGATGACACGCTTTACATCAAGAACAGAGTAGATCTTTTCTGAGCGAAGTTTAAAGGACAATTCGCTCGCTGAAAGTTTCGCACGTTTACAATTTTTGATATTAATATGTCCATCTCGGACAATTGTCAGAGCTTTACCATCGATAATTTCCTTGAATGGTATGGAATGCTTCTTGAGTTCACGGAAAGCCACGACAAGACCAAGCCAGATAATGAGAATGAGTACCAGCTGAGTGACACCAATATCGTCGTTGTAGATTACACCGCCGATAATTCCACCGAGTACATAATTTTGTACTGCATCCGTGGCTGATCTTGGAGCTAAATTTCCTTTACCGCTAATATTGATAACGGCTACGAGGCCGATAAATCCTACAAGGAGTTTAACTGCTACAAGTGTGAGACCTGTCATTTTCCTTATGCGTTTCTATTTAGATGTTTATACATTTATTGGGCAGACGTTATAAACGCTATAGCGCAGAGGGATTTCATAAATTCTACTGATAATTACTGACGGATAAAAGTATTATCATGATCATTCGTATCAGTTGGCACAAAACGTTCTACACGCATATGAAGATCATATTTCTCACGAAGCTCAGCTAGCTCATTCATCATTGGCGATGCATGATGAGCATCAATCGCTTCCTGATCTCGCCACTGGTCGATGAGAAGAACTGTTTCTGGATCATTGTGCGCGATAAAATAATCGTAGCGTTCATTGCCATCTTCAGCGCGAATTGCATCAGCAATTCCACGAGATTCCATCTCCTCGACAAACTTACGCGCATTACCGTTGGTACCAGTGTAATAGAGATTTACCGTAAGACTCATTGTTACCTCACATTCTTAATGACACTCTTAAGCAACTATATCTTATACGCCACTATCTCTATGAAAATAGCCCAGCATAGAGTGTAATGATGAGCAATGTGAGCAGCCCATATGCCACAATGAAAAACCATTTATACCGCACACATATCGCAAAAAATTCCCTGATGAAAGCAGACGGGATATAGTATCTGGCGGTAGAGCACCCCAAGCCGTCTCCACACATACCAAGACGCCTCGCATATGTACTTGTACGAAAAACGTGATAATTATTTGTCACGAACAGGAATCGAGGATTATCTATGAGCTCCTCGCCAATCTTTTTCGAATACAGAAGATTCTCGTAAGTTGTCGTCGACTTATCTTCTAGAATGATTCGATCCCAAGGAATATCCGTTTCCTCTATGACATAATTAACTATGGCTTGAGCTTCAGAAATCTTTTCATCCGAGCCTCTCCCACCACTGGCAATAAGCATAACTTCCGGGTTTTTTGATTTATGAAAAGCTTCTACAGCCTTATCAATACGCTTTTTAAGCAATGGCGTCACGCGTTCACCGTCAATTAAACCCGCTCCATGAATAATAATGAAATCATACTTCTTTCTCTTTGGTATGAATGCATAAAGCATCGAGTACAGAAGAAAAGCTACAAAAACCGTACCAAAGATAAAGAAGGTAGAAAAAATATAGAGAAATGCGATATTGATTACTGGATAGTCAAAGAACAAATTCGACTGAACAGAAATCCGAATATAGGTAAATGAGAAGAAAATGAATAAGAAAATACCTACGCATAATGATAAGAGATTCGTTAGAGAGAATCCTTCACGGCGAAGCAAAATAATCCCATTGTAGACAAGGAAAAATGATCCGAAAAATGATGCAAGTGGAAACGCGAAAAGCCCAATAGCTAGAAGAACTCCAGATGCAAGGCCATAGCCAGCAGAATAAATAAGATACGTGCTAGTCCAGTACACGAAGAATACAGCAATAATAAGAAGCGGTGGATTCCACAAGCTGCGATTGTCTCTCCACATGGAGTATACGAGTGAAGCCACGCTTATTATTGTGATGATGTATAAAACGATATCGCCTGAAATCATAGGGTAAGTATATCAGCTTACTACTCTTCATCATCAGGCTGCTGTCCATCATGAGCAAGCCACGCACACTCTGTAAGTTCCATATGAGTAAAGGTTGCTGTAAAGCTAGAGTCTTCAGGACTACATGCGTAAACGCCGAAACGTATAGGACCAGCTCCTTCCCACATGTGACAAATGCGCATTTGCGAGAAATTCTTTCCATCATAGGAGCATTCAATACGGTAATCATCCTCGCGTCTGCTTAAGCGATACCACATAGTCTTTATGTCCGCGGGGATTTCTGTCGTAGACCAGTCCGAGTATCCGTGGTTTGTTACAACGGAGCCTAAATGCTGGAATTGCTCATTTTCATATTCGACAGATGCTTTAAGCCAATTCTTCGAATCCAAGTACATCACAATTCCGCACTGGTCAAAGCGATGATGACTCTGCGAAAAATCAGTCTTTACGACAAAGGAGAAATACTTTTCATCCGTATCCATCTGAAGCACAGGTGCGTTATCATTTTGAAAATGATAATATGTGTTTTGCCATAAATCGGTACGTGGTTCGGTAGTAATTTCGATATGGTCTTCGTCAATGACGTAGTCTTTCGGTTCTCGTATCCATGTGAGTTCGTTCATTGCAAGATCCTCATCTCACTAATTTTCTAATTACTAACGGTATATATAATACTTCATTTTAGGTATTCGCTTATTCCTTACTTTTTACGAATACGTGTAAAAAGTTTTGAGATAAACCCTTGCTTCTTGCCCGTATCGGTTCCATCTGCATCCGCCATACTCGATTTAGTCGTACTCGATTCCGTAGAATTATCTGCTTGACCATCCTGTGACTGCAACCCTTTTATGTGGGAAATCTGTTCCATTGCCACATTTTGATAAATAATTGCTCCCTGAGGATCACAGAAACGGATATCGCTATAGCACACCGAACTATTTAAATCGAATGGATTTGGCTCGATGACCTCAGCAGCTTCTATCAGGCCACTCTCACGCTCCGCCGCTTCTTGAAGCGCAGTAAGGAAAATATTAAAATTATCATTTCCAAAATCATCGTGGATGATAGAACGAATCGAAGTATCTGATTGACAGTCCTGAAGCAACTGCTTGACCTGACTTGGACCTATATAAACTCCTGTAGCGTAATTTCCGTCTAATAAATCTGTTTCAGGCGCTGGAAGCCACGTAGGAATTATCTCGCTCCACAGTGTAATGTAGCGCTTCATATCAGGATGTTGGATAACTAGATCTGAGAATATCCCACCGCGGATATAGTGGTATCTCGAAAAGAATCCAGTTGTGACAGCTAGACCATACAGTACGTCTTCAGTATTAACTTTATTAATTGGAGTATTCTGTTGAGCTATTTCACGCATGACATCTTCGTATTTCTCTGAGAAGAAATCATCTCCTTGCGATGCACTCACAGATTTCATCAGAGAATCATCACCATTAATAAGCGCATACATCGGTAAGAAGAACCATTTATCCATCTGGTCAACGCCAACGATATGGTAACTCATGTCGAAACCCATTATTCACTCCTCACTGAGAAATTTGAGACTATACGTGGTATAAATTAATCATACTATAGATGTCTACTTACTTGTGTATTTAGACGTATCCGCGCATATTCCTGCACAACGATCCACGTCACGCGACAGGATATTTCACCAAATTCTTCTTCAGTTTCTTTTCTATAATGTCGTCGATATCCATATTAAGTTTGTCAGCCAGCGTATAGGCATAAATGAGTACGTCAGCAAGCTCCTCCTCGAGACGTTCACGGTCACGTTCTTCAACGTCATGCGAATCTTTCCATTGGAAGAGCTCTAGCAATTCAGCAGATTCAATCGAAATCGACAAAGCTAAATCTTTTGCATTATGGTACTGTCTCCAATGATGAGCATCGTGGAAGTCATTGATACGCTGCATGCTTGGGTTATTATCGTTTGTCATTCATTTTCTCCTTATAAAGTCTTAATAGTTCTTGCTGTAATTGCTCATCAACTGCATAAAGGTACAGACCTTTTACTCCACGTGTAAGCAAAACATTGAGCTCGTTCTTCAGTAATTCTTCGCCAAATTTCTTCTTCGAACCATCGCTGAGCGTGCGATTTCGAGTCGCCTTATCATTTTTACTATACTCTGGACGGAACTGGATTCTCCCATTTCGGTAGACGACAGAAGGACCGATGATAACTCCCACATAATTGAGGTCAAAGCCTTGAATAGTAAAGGTAGATCCAACTTCATCAATTGTCTGCGGCTGCTCAGCCCACGATAATGCATGATAATCCATGCTTCTATCATTGACTTTCGGCAGTTGCAAATTCCACGGCATTGTCCAATCACCAATTGTTACATAACTATAGACGCCATCTTTGCGTTTGGCCTTATATTCCCAGTCGAATGTAGCAACCATACGCGAAAGTCCTTGGTCGATCGAATCATTCTTGTTTTTAATTGCATCGTACATGGCAGCAGGCGTATCAAAAACTTTAATTTCGTAATCGTGCGAATCATTGGGAATCTTATCGAGCCTTTGATTATCAATCACATTTCGAATCCAGGCAATTGTTTCGCGATCAGAGTTAATGCGCATTTGCTGTGAGAGCGTTATGTAATTGTGATGGGATTTAGCCAAATCAATATACCGGTCTAGTGCATCTTTTTCCCAGTATTCCTCTGTCGTGAGAATCTGTTTCTCGTCAAAAACTGCTACAACAATTTTCGCTCGTTTAAGTAAATCTTCAAGCTGATTCTTCCCCCGATACGATTGCCTTCCCTGAGTAAGAAGTAAGTGCGCTTCATCAACTATTACAACGTCAGCAATTTCTTCTGGAATATCCGGATCGTGGCTGTTGATGAAACTTGTCGGCTTTGACACAAGCTCAATCTTGTTTCCCTCTTTATTCTTACCATATATACCAAGTTTTCTGGCAATCTCCTCATATACAGTTATTTGCTCCTTATGATTAACAAGCAAATGAACTTTTACACCGCTTAAATTCGAATCTTCTTCCTTACTTTCTTCAAATAGTTCATAAAAGAGTGTACTCATAAGCACAGTTTTCCCAGATCCCGCTTCCCCATTAACCAAAATAAGTTGCCCTGTTCTTTCTTTAGTCAATGAATCGGCCACACGGTCAAGGATGAGGTTCTTCGCGCGAACTTGTTCTTCAGTCAATTTATGAAATGGGGATGCTTTAAATATTGCGGAATCTTCAACCCTAGTCTTGGCAGGAAAAATATTTTTATTCAGAGTATGAAGCTTGTTCCAAGTCTTAGAAAAAATCGGTTCTAGTAAATCTGAAGTATAATATTCATTCTGATCATTAAACCGACGATTATTGACAGAAACATTTTCTACACTCGATAGATAATGTATAAATTTATTTTCGATATCAAGGGTCAGGGATTTATTAAAATGGTCATGCCCAATCACATACATCTCAGCATCATCAGCCTGAGCTAGTTCGTCCCAATCGTCTCGATACCTCGGGTCAGAGTTTAAATGCTCTTCTGTTCTTCGGCGAATATCGCTTGTCTCGCCCACATAAACTACATAATTCTTTCCATCAGTATGATGAATTATATAAACAGTCGGATAGTTGAGGATAAATGGTTTCTTCTCTTGCGGTATAACTACTAAATGACCATCATCAATAGAATCATATGGGCCAGAGTAAATAATTGGACTTGAAACCATTGTAATCTTTCAACTCCTTCATATCGTTATCTTTTATATAATTATGAACTCATTACGCAGTTCTTCTTATATGTATACAAGAGTACACCTAATATTTGCATTATTGTCCTTTGAAGTTCAGTTCTACCGTGATTCAACGAATGCCGATATATTCCCCTATTGTGTATAGACGTGGAATTTTCGTAGGAAGCAGAACATCCGAATAAAACAGAGAAATTCCTATAGCGAAGTAATCAATTAGCTTACAACACCAATATTTTTGTTTGAATTCGCTCATCAGTCATCATCAAACTTATACGGATGTTTTCTCACCCAGATGGCACCGTAAATTGCGTCCACAATCATGGCGGGGAGGATACCGATAATAACAACTGTGAGCATAACAGCAAAAACATGTTGGATACCTGCACTCATCAACGATATAACTATTGGGCTAACAGCAACAACAAAAAACACCAAACCAAAGTTCAGTAGCGCCGAAGTATCATACTCTTGCAACTTCTCAAGCCACTTTATATGCTTATCACGGTAAATATAAAAATACGTGTACACACACCCCATCGCTATTGCAAAAACATTCCATACAACCATAAACAACGTATCCTGGTAGGGGTCAAGTATAGCGTGATTGCCTTCGCTAAAAGTAATCAAACAACAAATTACCATTAAAGCCTCAATAATTAATACCCATATGGTACCCGTAAGAATCAGACATAAAGATTGAAACTTTTCCACAAAAGAACGAATATGCGAGAGTAGCCAGCACACACATGAATACACAACACAGCCAATACATATTTGCGAATAAACTGGCACCCAGTTCAATAATGCTATACATATTAGTGAGAGAAGTCCCCATAGGAAAACACAAGCCCAAGAAATTCTCAGCATGCTAGGATCTTGTGCATACTCAGGAATAGGAAAATGGAATCTCTCCACAAACTCATCATCACTCTCGTGTGATATGTTCTTGTTCTTCTTTTTTTTATCCATTAGAAGTGAAACACTCCCTTCAAACCAGACTTCATCCAACCGGTGGAAGATTTACCACCGATATCCAAATTCATCGCCCAACTAATTCCTATTCCGACTCCGTATCCGATTAAGGTACCGGCTGGTCCTCCTACCGCGGTTCCTATCGCTGCTCCTATTGCTCCTGCGGCAGCGCCCGATCCAACATCAACAGCAGTGTCTACGACGAAGTTTTTGGTTTTTTCAGCTGTGCTTGACTTAGTATCATCTATAAAATCAGACTTAATATTACTAACCGCACTCAAAACAGTACCCGCAGCACCCAGGGCTTTACCACTCTTAGTTAACCAACTCGCATTCTTATACCCCTTAAAATCACTAGCAATATTAAGACCATCCTTAAACCCACGTTTCGCCGCCTTGCCTACTTCCGACCAGTCCATCTTTCCAGCAGCAGTACGTGCGTAACGAATAGTAGTAAAATCTACATCCGTCCGCTTCTTAAACTCCTCAGCATACTTACGACCAATCTTCGAATACCTACTCCTATTCTTCTCATACATCTTATGGTTACCCATCATCACATCATGATCCAAACGACCCTTCTTACCC
>NZ_RXLP01000018.1 GCF_004332295.1 Alloscardovia theropitheci | reverse complement strand
GGATAGTAAAGATAGCATAGCGTTGGGGTTTAGTGATTTCTTGGGTAGTGTGGGTCTGGTTCATAACGTGTGTTCCAAGGATGTTCATGATGTGACTAAGCAGCATATGTGGGGTGGCTATCAGTGGAATAAAGATGGTAGCCTCATTGAGGGTAAGCCTGATGTGGGTGAGATGAAGCGGGTGATTGACTCGTATCGGCGTGTACGGTGTGCGTCGGGTATGACGCCTGTGAAGCAGTTTATGCTGGATTATATTCAAGCTGAGTATATGATGAGTGCTTTAGTCTCTGATACTTGTGACATGCAGAGGGCTATTGAGCGTGAGTATGAGCATATGCGTGCGTGTGTGGAGCGTGAGATTCGTTCCGCTCTAGCTATGATGCATACGCAGTTGTATGCTTTGTCGGACGAGGAGATCGAGTCGGCTATTTATCAGGCTGGTGTCAGTGAAAGTCAAGTATGGGATCGTTGTGATCAGGATACGAACGGTGATAGGAATACGGCTCAGTATGTGGCGCGGGATTGTGAACGGCTACGCGATAAAGTGAACGCTGGTATTGAGCAAGCAATGAATACAGATTCTCAGCTTGCCCGTGAGATTGCAACTTTTACGAATACTTATCATGATATGACGAACGTATGGAATCAAACTGCGTATTCTGCTGTAACGAATTCATTACATGTGGGACACATGGTAGCCTCAACCATTACTGATGCTGCCAATAACATAACAAACACTATCCAGGACAACGATAAATAACACGAAATAATTCTGTAAGTCGAATAAGAAGTACACGACTTAGCAAAAAACCTCGCATTTCTGCGAGGTTTAATTTGTCGGGCTGGCGGGATTTGAACCCACGACATCTTGTACCCAAAACAAGCGCGCTACCAAGCTGCGCTACAGCCCGAATACTTGTTGAGCTGAACTCAACAAAAGAAAACTATACAGCAATGTGCGAACTTTTGCATCTGGGCGTGTTGTATGT
>NZ_RXLP01000023.1 GCF_004332295.1 Alloscardovia theropitheci | reverse complement strand
GTAGATATCGCTCGAATCGAATACGATAATTACACAAAAATAGACGTGCAGCATCACAAGCCGATTAGATTTGGGGAGAATGGGCATAAAAAACTTCTTGGCACCCTTGACAAGGTTGTTGATGATAAGTCTACGGGTTTGAGGATGTATGTGGTCAAGACGGATGATAAGCATTATTCTGTGTTGTTTCGTGGTTCTGAGTCTCCGGGTAAGGATGGTTGGCAGAAGGATTGGTTGGATAATGATGTGCCGATGGTTGATAAGATTCTTACTGGTGGTAAGGGTGTTACATCTCAATTGAGCGCAGCAGCTGTACAGTTATAGAAGGTGATGAGTTATGGCTTTTAAGAGTTTTGTGCGGAAATACCGCGTTATTTTGATTGTTTTGACTGTTGTTGTGTGTGTTGTGGGGGTGGTTTTTGTGCCTGGTTTGGTTGAGAAGGGTTATATGTATTCGGTGGTTACTGGTAGTGAGGGGAGGAAACTTATTGAGGATGAGTTGCGTTCTGCAGATCCGAATGCGCTGACTGATAAGGGGCGAATTAAATCGTACAAGATTTTGACCGATACGATTGAGCATAACCCTATGGGTGGGATTATGGTCAGAATAGAACTGAATAATGACACGGATATGGTGCTACATTTGGTCTTTGGAAAAGATAATCCACAGAGAAATCTCGAAATCAATGTTCAAGGAATGTCTCCGAAGGCCTATGAATTATATAAGAAACTTGACGCTATAGATCGCGAATAAAACAATGATAACGGGAGTGCTAATACGTAGCATGAGGAATTAACAGTCTGTGTTAGTGGAGACTCTTGCTAAGATTTGAAACTCGTATCAGAAAGAAGTCCTGTGATGAATAATATATTAACGGAAAAGGACCGTAAGAAGATTGCCGAGGTTGAGTACGATTCTTATTCGCCCAGTGATATTGGAGCCCCCGTAACATATGGAAAAGGTTTAGAAAAGAAGACCCTTGGCTCCCTTGATAGTGTTGTTGATGATAAGTCTACGGGTTTGAGGATGTACGTCGTTAAGACGGATGATAAGCATTATTCTGTGTTGTTTCGTGGTTCTGAGTCTCCGGGTAAGGATGGTTGGCAGAAGGATTGGTTGGATAATGATGTGCCGATGGTTGATAAGATTCTTACTGGTGGTAAGGGTGTTACATCTCAATTGAGCGCAGCAGCCGCACAGTTACAGAAAGTGATGAGCGAACATTCTGACGCTCAGTTTGATGTTTATGGTCATTCTTTGGGGTCGATGTGTGCTCAGTATGCGGCAGTAAAAGTAACTAACCCCTCTCAAATTGGTAATGTGTTTGCGTATGAGGGGCCAAATATTTATTCGACCCTTGGGGCACAGGAGCGTGATACCGCTCTGAAATTGAGGAATAAAATTCATAATTACGTCGATCAGCGTGATGCTATTGCGTTGGGATATGGTGATGTGTTCAACTGCATCGGTCGGTTGCATCGAATTGATTCAAAAGATTTGGGTGTAGATAAAATCTCTCAGCACATGTGGGGAGGTTATCAATGGCAAGATGATGGTGGGCTTGTCGAGATGCAACCCAACTTTAACGATATGAAGTCTGCTTTAAGTTTTTACCGTGAGCATTTTCCTCAATTCGCCCACGGTAAACAGGGTCAATTCGTTCTTGATAGTGTCCAAGCCGAATTCATTTCGGATGCCGTCGCTGCTCATGCCGGTCAACTAGAGCATAATATTGATACTCTTCATACCCAAACTGTACAAGAATTACGCGATAAGGTAAGCAGAGCAATTTCGGATATGAAAAGATTACTGGCGATACTACCGTACTCTGCAATAGATGAACAGTTGTATATCAATGGGCTCACGCTAGAACAAGTACTTGAACGTTTTGAAAATTTAACAACGAGTGATGTTCAAGCATCGAAGAAAATATCGAATGATTTCGAACAAATTCGCTCGTCAATAAATCAGGGTATTCAAAAAGTAATGGATACGGATTCTGATCTTGCTCAGCATATGAATGATTTTTCTGATAGTTATTATCGAAGTGTTGTTGAACCTAAGGTTGCACAGGAACAAAGACACTATGCGCATGTTAAGGATGCTCTTACAAAACCACTTAAACCTGGTAATAGTTATACAGTAATGGACTCAAACCGTATGGAGCACAAGTAGGAAGATAGTCCAACACTCGGACTCCTTAACAATAGTGTGCTTAAAGTGCGATATAGTCTTAAGAATAAACCCATAATGCACAGCGAAGTACACATGTGTAATGCATTGTCGCATGATGCAAATCGCATGAAGGAGGATTACATTATGACAGAACAATCTATGGATAAATCATTAGAGCGCGAGAATGTGTCTGCTAATCCAAGCAATCCAACTCAGGGACCGGGATATTCGGATAATTCTTCCGCATATGCCATCGTTGAACAAGCAAAAGCTATTGGTGATTGGAAAGAAGCTGGAAAACTGTGGTCATACATTGATGAGGATTTATCTGGCGATGGTAGTGAACATATTTCAGATCTCGCAAAGAGTGTGGCAGTACAGATGCGCTTAGGCTCATGTGAAGTGGATTATCCACGTATTACTGCGTGGCAACTTCCTGTGGATGTTCAATCTCATTTGGCGATTGCGTATGACGATGATAATGATCGTGGACATTTCTTGGATGTATTCGCGCCTGCAGATGCTGATGAAAATCACACGTATCCCGTAGTAATTGACGATCACGGCGGTGGTTTCGTATATGGCTTACGCGAACTCAATCGAAGCTTTGCTATGCATCTGGCCCATCGTGGTTATGTTGTGGTTTTGCCAAGCTATCGACCTGGACCTCGCTATAATTTTGCTCAAATGCTCACTGATTTGTCACATGCATATTCATGGACGTTGAAAAATATATCGCAATACGGCGGTGATACAAGCAAACTTTTCCTTACAGGAGACTCGGCGGGTGGCTGCTTTGCATTGCATAGTGCCGTCATCGAAGCGAACGCGAAGATGAGCGAGCAAACAGGCGTTCCACAAGCTGGTCTAGATATTAAGGGGCTCCTTCTCGTCTGTGGTGTGTATAACCTGTATGAACGTTTCCATCCTTCGAGCGACCAAGATTTACTCCGTGGAATTGCAGCAGAAGTATTTGAGAGTGTTAGTGATAAATTCGCTGGATTTGATACAACGAGTGCTTTGCTTGAAGCTGGAACGCTCCCTCCAACTTTTATTAATACAGCGACCGATGATTTCTTATACGCAGAAAACGTTGATTTGGCGAATCGCTTGGATAAGCTCGGAATTAAGAATGAGTTAGATGTAGCCGATACTGAAAAATGGGGAGAACTGGGGCATGTGTATGTTATTGGATTAGCAACTCATGAGCGCTCACAAATTACTCTCGATAAGATGGATGCATTTATGCGAGAAATATTAGAAAATTAGTTAGCTTAGAGAGCTGATTGTGAAATGAGGCGTTGCGTTTTTTGCAAAACGTAACGCCTCATTTTTGACCTCAATCGTCGAAACGCATGTGGAGCGCATTGAAGTAATTTTGTAAGTTTAGTAAACTTATAGTCACGGTTATTTCATAAGACAAGCATTTTTTCGATGACGAATTTGAGTGCCTTGTGAAGGTGAAGCAAATGAAGGGTTTTTGCTTCATTCGCCGGGGATGTTCGTGTTTACTTCCAAATATGAACACCATAACACAACGAGATAAAGGAGTCTCACGGATATGAAAAGGAAAGTATCCGCGATGGTGGCAATGGCTCTTGCTGTAGCGATGCTTACCGCAGGGCAGGTTGCCGTCGCAGCAGACTCACTCCCACATGCGTTAGCAAACGAAAGCCTAACGCCGTATGCAGGGGTGAGCGCACGTTCAACTGAAAATTACCAGCCGTGGATTTGGACACTAGATCCAGCGACGGCAAAAGGTTCCGAAATTCTCCAAGAGATTTCGGGCTGGACTCATTTCAAATCGGCTCGTGGTAACGGCAATTCTGTAGACAATGCCTCTCAATATCCCGCAGTCGCCATAAAAAACGGTTCATATGATTTCTCGAATGCTGGTAGCTTCACAGCTCGCATCGCCTCTTTCCAAGAATCCTCTAAGAATCGCTTTGGTTTCTACCTAGGCTATAAAGACCCGGGACATGGCCTTTTTATAGGTTTCGATAGGGATGGTTGGTTCTGGCAACGCTATGGCAGCGACGGCGTGTGGTTCGATGGCGATCGTATTGCAGCTCCTGAAGTAGAGACGGATACTGACATTACGATTTCATGGACAGGCCATGTCGCCACTTTGATGGTCGATGGGCAAAAAGCCTTCGACGTGGATTATAGTGCCATGACCGAGCTGACAGACAAAATTGCAATGAAAGCAAGCACATGGGGTGATGAACTCACTGATATGTATGTCACCGATCCTTATGCTCCTGTTCCAAGCTATTCAGTATCTGGAAAAGTGGTCGATTCTGCACAAAACCCAGTTGCCGAGGCGACAGTGCGTATCATAAGCACTTCGAATACCACAGGTTCTTCAGATGAGAATTCGCAAAAGACTACGAGTACTCAGTCTGATGGTTCTTTCACGATTCCTGACGTAGAAATTGGTACCTATACAATTCATGTCAGCAAAGCTGGCTACGACGATGCTGCTCAAGAGATACAAGTAACACAGTCTAATGTAGAAGTTAATCCAATCACTTTGAATAAAGAAACCATCGTTGAAACCCAAACTCTACACACGCAAGATATGGAAGTAGCGCTGAAGACGAACTTCCCTTCGGTGTATACATATACGATGACGAAACTTGGCTCACGTGTTATGTACGGACAAACAAAGGACGTGCGCATAGTAAATATTAATGGCACTGATATCAGTGTGAACGATCAGGATGTCACTTTTACTAAAAAGAGTGATACAGCTGCTACGTATACTCTGACGGTAAAGAATGAAGCAGAACATATTGATGCAGTTCTTAGCGTTGATGTTACTGTTTCTGACAACACATTGCACTTTGCGGTGTCCAAGATTGACAATAATGCAGGGGAGCAGTATCCAATACAGACGCTGAGTTTCCCACACCATAGTCTGGTGTCGGTTCGAAGCGACCAAGATGCAGCACAGTTTACTGGCGCTGTTATGTCATCAGATACGAACAAGGTCGGTGATGAA
Organism: Alloscardovia theropitheci; assembly: GCF_004332295.1. Classification (GTDB taxonomy): domain Bacteria; phylum Actinomycetota; class Actinomycetes; order Actinomycetales; family Bifidobacteriaceae; genus Alloscardovia; species Alloscardovia theropitheci. Next base: position 139,345 of record NZ_RXLP01000023.1, on the reverse strand, counting down.
AATTACTCAATCACCGCAAACATGGCATCTAAGAACGATCGCGATTACATGTATGCGTTCGTGTCCGGTGGAGGGCTCAGTGCTGGAATGTGGAGCAATTCAGAACATGAAGGGCGAGTCGTGGCTGCACCGGTTCGAGGGGGAAGCCACAATACTCGTATTTTGGCAAGTACTGACCGTATTACTGGACAAGTATCTTTAGGCTTAGCAAGCGCGCCATGGTATTACCATCGTGTTGTCACAGATTCCAAGAACCAGTCCTATACCGTTGAACAAACGGATATGCCAAAAATGGCTGTGGTTATCACCGGCGATGATAATAATGATGGCGCTATCAATTGGCAAGATGGCGCGCTCGCTTTCAGAAAGATTATGAATAATCCATATAAGTCTGAAGAAGTTCCGGAATTAGTAGCGTGGCGCATTGCGATGAATTTTGGCTCTCAAGCTCAAAATCCATTCCTTACAACTCTCGATAATGTCAAGAAAGTTTCACTCAACACGGATGGTTTGGGTCAGTCAGTGTTGCTCAAGGGATACGGCAGCGAAGGCCATGATTCAGGGCATCCTGATTATGGTGATATCGGTATGCGTATCGGTGGGGCTAAAGATATGAATACCCTTATGTCGCAGGGGTCTAAGCTGGGAGCGCGTTTTGGAGTACACGTCAATGCATCTGAAATGTATCCGGAAGCGCGAGCGTTTAACGATAATACAGTTCGTCGTGACTCGAATGGAAAACTACATTACGGGTGGAACTGGCTCGATCAGGGAGTTGGCATTGACGGCATTTATGATCTGGCAACGGGTGCTCGTGCTAAACGATTCGCAGATCTGAAGAAGCAAGTCGGGGATAACATGGACTTCATTTATCTTGATGTGTGGGGAAATCTCACATCATCAAATCATGAAGATTCATGGGAAACTCGCAAGATGTCAAAGATGATTAACGATAACGGTTGGCGCATGACTACGGAATGGGGATCAGGTAATGAGTATGATTCGACATTCCAGCACTGGGCTGCTGATCTCACCTACGGTGGTTCTCGCGTTAAGGGCGAGAATTCGCAAGTTATGCGATTCCTTCGCAATCATCAAAAGGACAGCTGGGTAGGCGATTATCCTTCCTATGGTGGCGCAGCTAATGCTCCGTTACTTGGTGGATATAATATGAAGGATTTTGAAGGATGGCAGGGGCGCAACGATTATGATGCATATATTCGTAATCTGTTCACCCATGACGTTTCTACAAAATTTATTCAACATTTCACGGTATATCGTTGGGTTAATAATCCGTTGGATTCCTCATCGGTTACTGATCCAAATACTAATAACGGTAATGAAGAGATTACGTTAAAAGACAATTATGGTAATACTCTAGTCTTGGCTAGAGCATCCAACGATTCTCACTCGGATAAGTATCGTCAACGTACCATAACTCTTAACGGTACAATGATTGCTTCAGGAGCTGTCTCACGCGGCGATAATGGTCAGGGTGGTACGGAATCATACTTGCTGCCATGGCTATGGGATGCTCAAAGTGGTAAATTAGTCAAGTCACAAGATCAAAAACTGTATCATTGGAATACTTCAGGAAGCGTCACTACATGGGGTCTTCCAGCGGGCTGGCACAATCTATCCTCGGTAAAGCTCTACAAGCTTACAGACTTGGGCAAAACGGAAGAGAAGATTATTCCTGTAGTCAATGGCACGGTTACAATCAATGCCGAAGCTCAAACCCCGTATGTGGTCTACAAGGGCGATGTCAATCCAATTCAGCACTCTTTCCAATGGAGTACGGGGATGCATATCGTAGATGCTGGCTTTAATGGTGGAGAGCAAAGTCTTAAAGACAATTGGAGCTTGAGCGGTAAAGGCAGTGCGCACATTCAAAAGAGCCAACACAGTAATCCGATGCTCACATTGTCTGGAACAATTTCTGCGACGCAAAAACTCACAGATTTGGTTCCAGGAAAGCGATATGCAGTATACGTGGGCGTCGATAACCGCAGTGATGGGCAAGCTCGAATGACCATAAGCTCACAAGGCAAGGTATTGGCTACTAATTCCACGGGAAGAAGTATTGCTAAGAATTACGTTAAGGCTTATTCGCACAATACAAATTCGTCAACCGTGAATGGAAACAGTTATTTCCAAAATATGTATGTGTTCTTTATCGCTCCTGAGAGCGGACGCGTTGATCTAACGCTGTCACATAAGAATCTAGGAGATACATATTTCGATGATGTGCGAGTTGTAGAAAATGCGTTTGATGGTTTGAAAACGGATGATAACGGGTACGTGATGACGCTTAGAAATAATTTCGAAAATAATGCACAAGGTATCTGGCCATTTGTTATTTCCGAATCCGAAGGCGTAGAAGATAACCGTATTCATTTGTCACAGCTTCACGCTCCATACACTCAAGCCGGGTGGGATGTGAAGAAGATGGATGACGTATTGGAAGGTCAGTGGTCCGTTAAAATTAACGGTCTTGTCAGTAACGATACGCTTGTCTATCAAACAATTCCTCAAAACGTGAAGTTCGAACCGGGACGTAAATATCGTATTTCTTTCGACTATCAGTCAGGATCAGACAACATTTATGCGCTCGCTATAGGTAATGGTGATTATTCGGAAAACGGTATAACCGTTCAGAATTTAGCCGGATCATTAGGTGAAACCAAGCATTATGAATTCGAATTAACCGGTGGCGTTAACGATCAAACCTGGTTTGGTATTTACTCCACAGCAGTTGCGTCAAATACTCGCGGAACGAGGAATGCAGCAGCAAACTTCGGAGGATATAAAGATTTCGTTCTCGATAATCTTAGTATTACTGCCTTGGATAAGCAGGAACATTCCAAAGAAGAAGCGACAGCTAAGGCAAGTGATGTGGATGGCAAATACTCGCACAAGCGTGCTGATTATAGCGATAATGCTTGGAAGACATTCGAACATTCCATGGCTCAAGCGCGGGTGCTGATTAATAAGAATGGTGCTACTGCTGACGATTTCACTAATGCATACGGATTGCTGTCTGCATTGGATGAGTATATGGCAACAGCACCAGGAAGTGAGTCAAGCGACAAATACGATGTACCTCGCGATGCGTATACCGTCCAATCGGGTAGCGAACAGGAAAATTATGCTGACATCGAAGGTCCTCGTGACTTTGCTCAGGATAATAACTATTCCACGTACTGGCATACTGATTGGGGAGAGAACGCCGTAGGTGCTGGAACAGCATGGTATCGTTTTGACTTTAAGAAGCCAACGACAGTTAATGGTTTGAGATATCTTCCTCGTCCAGGTGGTGCAACCGTTAATGGCAAGCTTAAGAAAGTTAAAATCGAGCTCATTACTGAAGACCGCGCCGTAGAAGTTCCAGTGCCAGAAGGAACATTTACGACATACACTGAATGGCAAAAGATTAGCTTTGCTCCAGTTGACAATGTACTGAGCATGAAGATAACTGCTCTAGAAACTGCTGGACAATCAGCTTCGCAAAGGAATAAGTTTGCTTCAGCTGCAGAGCTACGAGCTACGACGAATGTGAGTTCGATTTCTTCAAAGCAAATTGTTGACAAGGAAGATCTTAATGATTTGATCAGTCAAGCATCCGCTTTGAAAGAGAATGAGTATACGCCGGAAAGTTGGAAAGAATTTAGCGAGGTTCTTAATGCTGCACGTATGGCAGCTGAGCATAGTGATGCTACAGAATATAACGTTCTGTTAGCAACGGCTAACTTAGCATATGCATTGCCGAGTTTGGTCGTAGTGCCGACTCCTACACCGACTCCTACACCTACCCCAACGCCGACGCCAAATCCTACACCAAATCCTACGCCTAATCCGAATCCGGTAAATCCTAACCCACAGCCTAATCCGACTCCACAGCCAACTCCAACTCCGAATCCTAATGTTCCGGTAAACCCAATCGTTCCTCAGCCGAATACGGGACAAACGGTAGTGCCGGTTTCTCCAGGCAAGAATGATTCTCAGGGGAAGTTGGTTACTAAGGATTACATGCAGAAGATGAATCTCGCAAAAACTGGCGTCATGATTGTGACTATTGTGAGTTTCGTGATTCTGTGCGCCGCTATAGGGATGGCGTTAACTCAGCCACGTGTAGTTCATTCGCGCAGAGAGAGGTCTTAATCCTACATTCGGGTAAGTCTGGATCTGATTGTGCTCGAACTGACTATATTGGAACGACATGAATTGAGATTCAATTCACAGCTATAGTCCGGCTAAGAGCACAATCTGGCGAAGTAAGGAGGCAATAGGTTCGCAACACTTTCTATATGCTAAGAGATTATATAGTTGTCGAGATTTCTGGCAGAATAGATTTCTCACGAAGTCTCTTAAACGAATAAAAGAATAAAAAGAATAAAGGTCGTCGGGGGTAATAATGGGGATGCTCATTATTCCCCCAGTCTTGTAGTTTTGTGCTCTTGTATGTTCGGGTCCTGGTTGTGGGCAGAATGGCAATTTTGCATTCTTAACATTGATTGCTATTTCAAAGTAAAATACAGTAAATAATAAGTAAATATCGACATGCCATGGAATCGAATTATACGAAGATGTATTCTATCCATGTGGGAAAAAATAACGTAGCTGTAAAGTGCGTTCAAGCTGATAATGAGACAGATAGTAACTCTGTTCTTAATAACGATGAAGATGTTATAAAAATTAATGACAATAAGAATCGAGATACAGCAAAAAATAGTGATGACAGTGCTAAGGGCGGCAAGAGTGGAAGCCGTAAGCGAATTCATGGTTTAGATGGCATTCGAGCGCTCGCTGTAATTCTTGTCGTAGGATATCACTTCATTCCACAGGTGTTCCCACAAGGTTATGTCGGGGTAGATGTCTTCTTAGTATTATCAGGATTTTTGATTACATACTTGCTCATTCAAGAAGTAGACAGTACTAAACGTATTAATCTCATAAGTTTTTGGGCAAGGCGTTTGCGACGTATAGTTCCAGCAGTTTTTGTCATGGTGGGGGTAAGTGTTTCCACTGCGTTGTTTATAGGCGGAGATGTACTTGTAGGAATACGCCGGCAAATAATAACAGCATTCACCTTTACATATAACTGGGGTGAAATCATTGCTGGATCGACGTATTTTGATCAGGCAAATCCTGCGCTTTTCAAAAATTTGTGGTCCCTTGCAGTAGAAGAACAATTTTATCTTCTTTGGCCTATACTTCTGTGGTTACTCATTGCGCCAAAATTGATCAAAAAGCGTAACGTGGCGCTCGTAGTGGCGCTTGTTCTTGCTGGTTTATCTTTTACGTGGGCGATTGCATTAACCGCGCATGGTGCAGATGCAACGCGCATCCATGTGGGCACTGATTCGCATGCTTATGGGCTTATGCTAGGCGCTGCTTTGGCTATAGCGCATAAAAAAATAATTTCTGTACGTATGAATAATCGCCGTTATACGGCATTATTCTTTGGTATCGCTGGATGGCTGGGAATTATTTCTTTAGTGTGTTTGTCATGTGCTCCTCTGTCGCGTATTCCGCTTGGAACGCTGTTACCTATGCCAGCTATTAGCTTTATCGCTAGCATATTGACAATTCTGTCTATTTCTAGCACTTTTGCCTACTCACAATGGCTTAATCTTACGAATGATACACACGCGATTATCCAACTTCGAGGGGCGATAAGCGAAAGGTCACTCGTTGGTTTTTTGCAACTCGTACCGTTGCGTTGGGTAGGGCTTAGATCATATGGAATCTACTTGTGGCACTGGCCGCTTTCGGTGCTAGCTCTGTATTGTGTTCCGGGGCTCAATGTTTGGGTAAGAGCTGTCATAATCGTGGCTCTAACATTTATATGTGCAGGATTATCGTGGAAATTCGTAGAACAACCAATAATTCGTGATACTGCTTATGGCTGGATGCACTCTCTATCAAAGCGAAGTAGGGTAGTAGTGATCGCAGCTCTTGCTGTTGCTACAACGCTCTCGGGGTGTGCAATTGTTATGCAACCAGAGATGACAAGCGCTCAACGAACTATTTTGGAAGCTCGAAAAGCGAATGCGGCTATGAAGGATTCGCTGGGAAAATCGCAGAAATCTTCGCGGCTAGATTCGAAGAGCGATTCGTCACCAAAATCTAAGAAGAATTCCACAAGAAATACTCAGAAGAAGTCCGCGGATAGTACGAAAGAAAAGAGGCTTGACTCAAAGAAACGTCAAAGTACCTCTAACAGCAAAAAGGATGCTGTTAAATCCGGCAAGACGGCTCAGAAAATGCACAATCAGCCAGAAATTATCGGTGCTAATATAACTGTCATTGGTGATTCGGTAACGGAAGCTTCAAGTATGATGCTTAATCAAGATTTTCCGGGAATTTATGTGGATGGGGTAGTGAATCGTACGGGTGCAAATGCGGCGCAATTTCTTGCAGATGCAGATAATAATCCCAGTGTTGGTAGACGCCATTATGTCGTGGTAGGTCTTGCTGCAAATGCTACGTGGCGTCAAGAATGGCTTGATGCGTTGCTGAATCAAGTTGGGTCGGACAGAAAACTAATCTTAGTTAATGGTTTCGGTCCATCAACATCTTCATGGATTTTCCAATCCAATGATGTCATAGCAGCCTATGCTGGCGCACACAGAGGACAGGTTTTTGTGGCAGACTGGGCAGGACAGATAAAAGATCATACTGATTTGTTGGCTCAAGATTATGTGCATCCAACGTTCGATGGTGGGGCCCATTACTTTTCTCTGGCAGTTAAAAACGCATTAGAAGAAGCATATCGTTCATAGATAATTTTTGCGATGTTCGTGCGAAAGCTTGGGTAGGAATTCAAACGTAACTGGTTTTGCGAGCTTTGCTTTGGTGCTGCTACTACTTTTACTATTCTTGGGTAATTTTGACCGTTTTTATGCATAAAAGTAGCCTTAGTAAGGGTAAAAATGGTCGATTCTATCCAAAAGGTGTATTTTACCCAAAAGGTACATTCCACCCAAAAGACATAAATAAAATACTAGTGTTAATGCCATAAACAAGAAGAGCTTAATTAGCACCACCATTGATGCGTTGAACAGCGTATATACGAAAAAAGGAGAACCGAAGTTCTCCTTAATTTGTGGGCGATAAGGGACTCGAACCCCTGACATCCACGGTGTAAACGTGGCGCTCTAGCCAACTGAGCTAATCGCCCGACTTGGTATAAGTTACCAGAGGTTCGACTCACATGCAAATATCGGCGTGTTTTAGATAGTGGGTACTGATGTATTCTTATAGAAGTTAAGAAAAAGGAGTATCTCATGGCGGATTTCCATACACAGTCTGAAGATATGCAAACTCTAGACGAAAACGCTGTAGAAGAGCATAGCCGCAACAGTCAGTCGCGTCATATTGCGCGTGCTCCCAAAAATCAATGGGGCTATAGCATTAGTCAGGTCGATGAATTTCTCAATTCTGCTCGCACGCAGTACGAAGCTGAAGAGCCAAGTGCAACGCAAGAAGAAATCCAGAATACTTCTTTTGATCTTGAAAAAAACGGCTATGATACAAAAGCTGTGGATGACGCATTGCGTCGCTTAGAAAATGCCGTTGTGGATAAGTTAGCTCGTTGGACCATTCTCAATGATGGAACCCAGGCGTGGATTGCTCAGACAGAGCAATTAGCTTTGACTTTAATTGCGCGTGCTAAGCGAGAAAAAGGTAAAACTTTCACGCGCGCACGCCGATTCACTCCGTCCTACGATGTTCGTCAAGTAGATTCTTTCGTTCGTGCAGTAGTTCGTTATATCGATACGCAACTTTCTTTAGGTGCCTTAGGGCAATCAGTTTCGGGGCAGTCGGACAATACGAGCACTTCGCACCGTGTGCAAGATACTCAACCTTCGCATTTCAGTTCTCAAGATGTGGAACTGATGACATTTACTCAGCGTTCTGGTCATCACGGATACGATGAGGCACAGGTTGATGCGTATTTGAATCGAATTCGACAGGTTCTTACTCGTATGGAATCAACGGTTCGAGTACAAGATATAGATCATTTATCTTCCGTAGATGAGTATGATTCCGCATTCTTCGAGAATATGGATAGTACTATTGACTCATCATTGTCTAGTTTAAGCGCGAATAATTCACGGTATGCTGATGTTCAGAATTCTGACGATGATGACGATAGCTTTGAAGAACTCGAGGAGCTTGTAGAAGGCGAGAACGACAACGGAAACATTGATATCGAAAACAACGGCATAGAAAATGACCATATCAGTGATAGCGCAGTCAACTATGCTGGCGATTTCCAAACTCCAGTAGATGGAATTGCTTCGTTAGGCTCGATGAGCAGACAAGACGTTGAACAATCTGAGCAAGACATGCAAGAAGATCAATCATCTCTGACTGTAGAGCATGAGCCAGTAGCATCAGTTTCTTTGTCCTTACCAGAATCAGTAGAGTCTGCGGCAACAGCAGCAGTGCCAGAAGGGTCTCACAAGGAGACACCTGAATCTTCGGAAGCCTATGAATCGTCAGATTTTGAAGCGATTACGAGAACTGAAGAGCGCATGTTTGGCGCCCTTAAAGAAGATATTCCTCAAAGTTTTGTGCCGGAGCATAAGCCAGAGCGGGGTTCTACTCGAACCAATGGCAGCGTTGACTATAGCACATTAATGGATACGGGAAGCATTCAGTCGGTTCCATTCCATCTTCCTAATCTAGATAATGACGCACGAAAAAATGGTTTAGGGGATGAAACGAAAGAATAATAATAATCGTCGGAACCAATCAGTACATTCGCCAAAAATAAGTGACGTGCTTTCATCTCGATATGAGAAAGCGCGTCGCTGGTTCATAGCGCAAATGCGCGATAATACTGATGGCACTTGGAAACTGTTTAAGCGGCTTCTTGTTGCAATTGTAATTTTTGCTATTTTGATGGGTGTTTTTGTCGGCGTCTCACGAATGACTAGTATGCAGTGGGACAAAGAGCCTACGAATCAAACAATTCGAAGTACCTCAGGTGATACGTCGATTACGTTTAATAATACGACCGGACAGACTCTGCCGAGGCGTGGCACGTATAAAGTCAAAGAAATACGTGATGTGATTGATATCGTGCAAGATGGAACAGGAAAAGTTCAGCACGATAATATTATTCTTCGTATCCCCGTTGACAGCAATGGTAATGTCATCTCACATGTGGCCGGTCTTGAATCAGGTATTCCTGCAGCGGTCTTTATCCATGGCGCAGGAACCGGGAACGCAGATGATTCATTTAATGATGTGGGCACAGATTTGGCAAGTGCTGGATTTGCTACAATCGTAATGGATAAACCGCGATGGGATACGTGGGATGCGACTCGAGACTATCCGTCGTCAGCAAAAGCTTATGAAAAGGCAATTCAATATTTACGCTCGCTGAGCTATGTAGATGACGATAAGGTTGGAATTTTCACAACTTCTGAAGGTACATGGATTTCTCCATACGTTATTCGCGATGATAAACGAATCGCTTTCGAAATAATGATGAGCCCGATGGTCTTTAGTCCTCGACATTCTTTAGGTTTTTCTGTCGCACAGATTTTTGCGATTACGGGTGCAAATCCTGGATATCAAGCTTTCGTGCAGCGGCTTTTTAGCATGGATACAGCTGCTTTCTCAATTACGAATATCGATTTTGAATCGCAAATTCCTCAGGGATATGATGTACCTATCTTAGTGGCGTATGGCGCAAAAGATGTTCTTACGGCTCAGGTTTCAGGTGTACAACGCATTCTTGAGCTCGCTCATAGTGTTAATAATTCTGATGTAACAATACGTACATATCCAATTGGAAACCATGTACTGCGTTTAGGCGATCAAACTCAAGCTAAGACTTTGTACGTTGATCATTATGAGTATGATTTCGTAGACTGGGCTGTGGGCGTAAGTCGTGGATTGGAACAGACATCATCGAAAATATCTGGTTCCGATGTGTACCAAGCGATTGCCGTTCCGGAAAATCTGTCAGCACATCGCCCTCTAACGATGTATTTCGTAGCCATTCATGTTCTTATGTTGGTATGGCTCTTGGCTTCGCTACTTATCGGTGTATACGCAGTAGGGAAGAAGATATATTACCGCCTTACTCATCAAAAGCGTCGTGTCTTTGGTTTTGTGGGACGATATCAGCGTACATTGGTGCGAGTTAGCGCAGTCACATATATGGCGCTTGTATTATTCCTCGCAGGTGTTGGGCAACTCGTATGGCGAGTCGTCAATTTGATTTGGGGTGCGGCTCCTCCTGCTCCGGGAATGATTTACTGGAGTTGGTATGCAATTCAAACAGCGTGCATTTTTGTAATTGTGACCTGGTCATTCGTAGCAGTGACTTTGCTTGAATCAATTTCAGTACGCGCTGCACGCACGAAGAGTAAGAAAGCTGGTACAAAGAAGGAAGAAACATTAACCCGAAATTCTACTATGAGCAAAAACTCAGCTAAACTGCAACCGATACTTGCTAGTGAGCGTTTGGGTATTATATACTTCAATATCACTACTGAAGCATTATTCTTTGTTTTGCTTGTCTTTGCTTACTGGGGATTGTTTATTTACTGATGCCAACGTATACCGATGAAGGCGTAGTACTGCGCACGATTAAATTAGGTGAAGCTGACCGAATCGTCACTATTATGACAAAATCGCATGGAAAAATTCGTGCAGTGGCTAAAGGCGCTCGCAGAACGAAGTCACGATTCGGAGGTCGACTAGAACCCTTTGCGCGTAATAAATTCCTTATTCATGAGGGACGAGGAGAACTTCAGCATATCAATCAGGCAGACACGATTCATGCGTACGGGGGAGAGATAATAGCAGATTACGATGCTTATGTATGTGCCAATGTAATCGCTGAATCCTTAGATAAATTCCTAGATTCGACACAATCTTACTCGGGTTTTTCTAGCCATTATGCTTCTTCTACGCAAGAGTATTCTGCACAAGGGGTCTACGTACAGGGGACTTACGCACAAACGGATTCTAGTCAGTCTGTTTTACCGAAAAATGGTATGTATGGCAATTCATTTACTGATGATTTGACTGCATACTATAACCTCCTGGTAGCTGCGCTTGGTTCATTAGCAAGAAAAGAACACAGTGCTCAGATGATTGAAAGTTCATTTTTATTGCGAATGCTTGCCATGGCAGGATGGGCGCCGCGTTTGGATAATTGTGTGGTCTGCGGAAGACAGACAGACTTGAGATTCTTTTCCACGCAGTCTGGTGGAATGATGTGCTCGACTGACCGTGTACTCGATGCGAGAGAAATTTCAAAAGAATCGCGCATACAAATGTACGCTTTGCTTCACGGGCGATGGGATCTTTTGCGCAATAATGACCACAGTGATATATCTCCTCATGACGGTGGCGAGCAAGAAGGAAACTGTGCGGACCCTGATGACTCTCGTACGTTTACGAATCCTTCTGTCACAACTCGTGACGTTGCTTCTATACGTCGAGACGTTGCTTCAAACCAGGCCAATAATCATTCTTCCGCAACGTTTTCTGGTCTGACTGAGGAAACGGGGTTAAATCCCGATGTTCCGGAAATTGTTGAGGAATGGTCGCAATACTATATTGAACGACCAATTCGCTCATTTCAATTGGTAAAATCTGTTATATGAGTTTTGATAACGTAGACTACACTTCGCTCGATATACCAGCAGCGCCTTTTTCTGATAAGTCAATTATCCCGAGCTTTACCCATGGGGCTGTTCCGCGACATGTGGGCGTTATTATGGATGGTAATGGCCGTTGGGCTCAAGAACGAGGGCTAATCCGTACTAATGGACATCAGGCTGCGGAGCCTGTTGTATTCGATATAATTGCCGGCGCCATTGAAGCGGGAGTGCGTTACCTAAGCTTGTATACGTTCTCAACGGAAAATTGGAAACGATCACCTCAAGAAGTACATTTCCTCATGGGATTTTCGCGTGATATTATTCATCGCCGCGTTGCGCAAATGAATGAATGGGGTGTGCGCGTACGCTGGAGTGGTCGTAGACCAAAGCTATGGAAATCCGTTATCGATGAACTTGAAATTGCTCAAGAAAAAACGAAAAATAACACAGTTATTGATGTCATTTTTTGCATTAATTATGGTGGGCGTGCAGAAATTGCTGACGCGGCTGCAGCAATTGCCAAGGAAGTTGCAGAGGGCAAAATTAAGGGGAATAAAGTAACTGAGAAGATGCTCGCTGACCATTTGTATTTGCCAGATGTTCCTGATTGTGATTTGGTTATCCGAACTTCTGGAGAGCAGCGAACGAGCAATTTCTTGCCTTGGCAAGCGGCATACGCTGAGCTTGATTTCGTTCCGGAGCTATTCCCAGATTGCTCGCGAGAGGTTTTGTGGCGTTCCATCGAAAAATTCACGAATCGAGATCGTCGATTTGGTGGAGTAAAGAAATAATTTTTTAAGAAAGTTGCTGTAGATCTACTGTTTACTGCTGTTCGCATAAGAACCTTGAACGTAATCGGGTCGCTAGGGGGCGTGCACATTGCATGAGAATTATGAGAACTACCAGTGGATTGTTCTACGTCCGATTAAACAAGTACAGTAGCGACTGTGAAGAAAAGTGCTCATAAGCCGTATGAGTACGCTAGTTAAGGAGCAAATGTGGCTGAATCTAAGCTCGATGCTGTTGTCTCTCTCGCTAAACGTCGTGGTTTCGTTTTCCCAGCAGGTGAAATTTATGGTGGAACCCGTTCAGCTTGGGATTATGGTCCACTTGGTGTGGCACTTAAGGAGAATATTAAGGAACAATGGTGGCGATTCATGGTCACTACACGTGCCAACGTTGTAGGAGTTGACACTTCTGTTATTCTTCCTCGTGAAGTTTGGGTTGCATCCGGACACGTTACTGTGTTCAACGATCCGCTTACTGAATGCTTAAATTGCCATAAGCGTTTCCGTGCAGACCATTTGGAAGAGCATTTTGAAACTAAGCATGGTCGTTTGCCATCATCTCAGGAAGAAATCGTTTGCCCTGAGTGCGGCACGAAAGGCAAGTGGACTGAACCTCGTGACTTCAATATGATGCTTCAAACTCATTTGGGTCCTGTAGCAGATGAAAATTCTTTGCATTATCTTCGTCCAGAAACTGCTCAGGGAATTTTCGTAGACTTTTCTCAGGTACAGGCGTCAACTCGTCAAAAGCCACCATTTGGAATTGCGAACATTGGTAAGAGCTTTAGAAATGAGATTACACCTGGAAACTTCATCTTCCGTACTCGTGAATTCGAACAAATGGAAATGGAGTTTTTCGTTAAACCAGGTGAAGATGAGGCGTGGCATCAGTATTGGATTGATGCACGCAAGTCTTGGTACACGGATTTAGGAATTGACGAATCCAACTTGCGTTTGTTCGAGCATCCAAAGGAGAAACTCTCTCATTACTCGAAGCGCACAGTAGATATCGAATATAAATTCGGTTTCCAGGGTTCTGATTGGGGCGAACTAGAAGGTATCGCAAATCGTACAGATTATGACTTGTCTGCACATTCACAGCATTCCGGTAAGGATTTGAGCTATTTCGATCAGGCAACTGGTGAACGTTATATTCCATATGTTATCGAACCAGCCGCAGGTTTAACCCGTTCTTTGATGGCATTCCTTGTCGATGCATACGACGTTGATGAAGCTCCAAATACTAAGGGCGGCGTTGATACTCGTACTGTTTTGCGTCTTGACCCACGCCTGGCTCCTGTGAAGGCAGCAGTTCTTCCTCTGTCTAAGAAGCCTGAACTTCAGGGAATCTCCCAAGATTTGGCAGCCGAACTTCGAATGCATGATTGGAATATCGACTACGATGAGTCAGGTGCAATTGGTCGTCGCTATCGTCGCGAGGACGAAATCGGAACTCCTTTGTGCATTACCGTAGATTTCGACACGATTGATGATCATGCAGTAACTATCCGTGATCGCGATACGATGAATCAGGAGCGAGTCGCTTTGGATAAGGTCGCTGATTATGTCGCAGAACGTGTTGGAAATTCCATGAAGCGATATCCTCAGGGGCCTCAAGAGGCTTAGGAATCTGCGAAAGTTTCAAAAACTGCGGAAACATAAGAAATCAATCGTCAGTGTCTCGTCGGATGGGAGTTTTGAACTCGTAACCGAATAAAGAGCATATAGGGGCTTGAAAGCATGCTATCGTATGGTTTGCTTCCCTAATTTTGGTAAATGGTGCCATAGTGCAACGTCGCTATGGCACCATTTGTGTATATAAGTTTTGGGTAAAACTGGGAGTGGGGCTGCTCATTTTGCGCAAAACTTTATTTATAGTTGGATTTGGCAATTGTGACGCGTCAATTTATATTCTTTATATTCTTTATATTCTTTATATTCTTAACGATGCCTTCAATTTCAGTAGTGTATACGCTAAACTAAGTGCTTATGAATTCTTCCGTGCAACTTCAAAGCCTCGATATGGGTAATCATATAGTTCATACACCAGTAATTCTTTCTCCGATGGCTGGTGTTACGAATTGGCCATTTCGCGTTTTATGTCGAGAATATGGTCCAGATGGCTTGTATGTTGCGGAAATGATTACTGCGCGAGCTCTTGTGGCTCGAAATCCAAAAGCTGAGCGATTGTGCCGTTTTGATTCGTCAGAAAAATATCGTTCTTTACAATTGTATGGTGTTAATCCGTCAATTGTCCGTCAAGCTGCGCAAATTGTTGTAGATGAAGACATGGCTGACCATATCGATTTAAATTTTGGGTGCCCTGTTCCAAAAGTGACACGCAAAGGTGGCGGCTCTGCGCTTCCTTGGAAAAATGATTTATTCCGCGAAGTTTTGCGCAATGTGGTCAAAGTTGCCCAACCAGCAGGAATACCGGTAACAGCCAAAATCCGCGTCGGAATCGATGACAACCATACGACTTTCCATGATTCAGCGCTTATCGCCCAAGATGAAGGGTGCAAATTTGTAACTCTCCACGGGCGAACAACTGCCCAATATTATGGCGGGCATGCTGAGTGGGATAAAATCGCGCAACTTGTGGACGAGCTTGATATCCCAGTCATTGGTAATGGTGATATATGGTCCGCAGAAGATGCCGTAGAAATGGTGAAAGAGACAGGTTGCGCAGGTGTTGCAATTGGGCGAGGATGCCAAGGGCGCCCATGGCTTTTTGGTGATATCGCCAATGCTTTTTCTGGTAGCAGCGACCGAATTAACCCAAAACTTGGTGAAGTTGGGGATATCATAATTCGTCATGTTAAACTTCTGACTGATTTTTATGATGGTGACGAAATGATGGCTGTCCATGATTTGCGAAAACATGTGGCTTGGTATCTCAAGGGATTCCCGGTAGGTGGAGGAACACGTGCCGCGTTTATGAAGTGCGAGAGTATTTCAGACGTAGAGGCAGAAGTTGCAAAATTTGATAGGAATATTGAATTCCCTATGGCAATTGCTGACAAGCCGCGTGGTCGTGTGCGTTTTGCCAAAAAGGTGCATCTGCCATATAACTGGCTCGAATCTCGTGAACTAACCCCACAGGAACGCGCTGACATGTTTGAAGATGATCCGATGGATGCATCGTATTAAATAGGCGTGTTTTTGGGTAGAATTGTCTTTCTGGGTGGAAGTGGTCAATTATTTGGTTCTTTCTGCCCAAAACAAGTCCTCAAATGGTCTTTTCTACCCAAAAGAAGCTTTCTGCAAAATGTAGCACTACATCCTACAAAAATATTAGGTCAGTTTTACCCAAAAATCATAATAACGACTGATTATCGAAGCTGACTAAATGAGGCCTATTTGAGGGGAACCTTGAAGCTACTTCAAACCTTCCTGAAATTAAGAGTAATTTTGATAGCAGAACATGAAAATAGTTAGGGTGAGCGTAATATCGCAAGAATTTAACGTCTACCCATGACCTATTTACTTTAAAATTTACAGACTGAGAGTAATCACTTTTTGGTCCCTGCGAGCTGTGGATTACTATTCGTAAGAAAATAAGTGAGGATTGTACCTGTTTATACGCTATTCCAATCTATGTAGAGTGTCGTCGCCCAACGATTTCGCCAGACAACCCATACGAATTTTTTGCTCATTCTCGCTCACCTAGGAACTCCAGCAAGCAATAGTTTCTCAGACATCGCAGCCCCGTCGCTTTGAGCTGCTTCAAAGAATTGAAAACGTATGACTTTGTAGCCCGCTAGATTCAATGCTGTTTCACGATCTTTCTCTTTGAGAATCACGCCTTGCGTTGATGTAGAGTGGCTGTTGACGATTAACGATGGTTTTGAATATTTCTCTTTTCCGTCTAACTCGGCAGCAATATATTTGAAAGTAGCATTCTCATCGGATATTTTCCACAGGAAATCGGGACGGATTGTCTTTGAATTTTGAATATCATAACGATTCGGTCGTTTAATTTTGAACAGTGGATTTGGCAGCTCCACTTGTAGTTCAGGTTGTGTAAAACCAGAACGTAACATTCTTGCTCGGCAGAACGATTCGCCCCCATTTTCTGATTGTGGATCGATAAAACGTTGTTTGAAAGCGGCATAACGTACCTTCCAGCAGCCTGAGCGTTTTACTGTGAACTGAACTATTTGGTTATATGTTATGTTGTAACGTTTTGCTAATTTATCGCAGATGATAAGAGCATCCTCAAACGGTAGCATTCGCATACAGTCGAAAATCGTTTGCAGAGGAGAGGTAACGATAAAGCCATTAATCATCCCTAAAGTTTCACTAATCGGGATATAAGTATTTCGAGTCGATGTTGACTTCTCGTCCGAAAGAAGAAAGCGAATTTTCGGTGACCTGCCAGTCTTAATATAGTGAAATCTGACCGGTAAACGTTTTCGATTTTGAGTTGATGTATGAATATCTACAGAAAAATGGATGAACCGGTATAGGTCAGCATTGTTGCACATAGCACCTAATACTGCTGCTGCAGAAATGCTTGAAAGCGGCCAGTGAGCGTGGTTCTGCGCGACGGCACGTATCGTGGCGATTGCACGCTGCTTTATTGAAGCCGATTGCCAGCGCTGAGGAGACGCGAAATAGCCAGGAATAGGTTGTATCAACGTTCCTTTAGAGCATTTTCGAACGGCTCGACGTCGCACTAATCGAAGCTTTGGCCGAAAAGTAGTGATGATGAGTCATAGTCCATAATCGTATTTTCGTCGAAAAACAACGAAAACGCCTCATTCAAAAAATAATGTGAACGAATGTGAATAACTGATATGGAAGGGTACTTCTGGGTATTTTCGTCTTCTTGGGTATTAAGGACTATTTTGGTGAAATCGGTCAAATAAATGGTTTAAAACACCTAAAAGGTGAAAAATATGACCGAAAGTACCAAAGAGTCATTTTTTATAGCCAAAATACCCAGAAATATTGAGAGTATGCAGTTTTCGCCATATTGGTCTTTTTACCCAAAAGATCACATTGCAAGCATTCTTTGCAAATCCGCCCTTGCAATCAGCAATCAGCATCAGAAAAACTTCGGCATTTTCAAAGTTATGACCGAATCTGCAAAAAAATTTTTAGAAATTTTCCTATTTTTTAATTACACGTGTGAAACTTGGGTATGAATTGTATTAAAGTTGTGTGTATACGTAAGCAGCGATAGGAGCACGATGACCGGCATTCAGAACCAGGTATTGGATGATAGCACCGTAATTAAGGTAGTTGGCGTTGGTGGAGCAGGCGGAAATGCTGTAAACCGCATGATTGGTGATGGCCTCACAAACGTTGAGTTTGTTGCAATTAATACCGATGATAAGGACTTGGCACGTAGTGACGCTAACGTCAAGATTTCTTTGTCTGACAGTAGCAGCCGAGGATTAGGTGCAGGTGCTGACCCTGAGCGTGGAGCGAAGGCAGCTCAAGATCACCAATCCGATATAGAGCAAGCCTTAAAGGGTTCTGATCTTGTATTTATCACAGCTGGCGAAGGTGGCGGTACAGGTACGGGTGCCAGTCCAATTGTCGCTCGCGCAGCTCGTCAGCAGGGCGCATTGACTGTTGCGGTGGTATCACGCCCATTCTCTTTTGAAGGAAAGCGTCGTAGTGCATCAGCAGATTACGGTATTGATAATTTGCGCAAGGAAGTTGATGCTCTTATTGTCATCTCCAATGACCGTTTGTTGGATTTGTCAGATCGAAATATCTCGATGGTGGATGCCTTCCATAATGCTGACCAAGCCTTGCTCTCGGGTGTTAAGGGTATAACCGAAACCCTGAATGCTGATGCATATATTCACGTAGATTTCTCCGATGTAACTGCTGTATTGAAGGATGCAGGTACTGCACTCTTTGGTATTGGAACTGCTCGTGGTGAAGATCGTGCTGTTCAAGCAGCTGAGATTGCAATGAGCTCTCCAATGCTTGAAGGCAGTATCGATGGTGCTCATGCGGTTTTGGTTAATATTGCTGGTCCTTCAGACCTTGGTATGTTCGAGATTTCATCTGCTATGGATCTAATTCACGAAATGTGCAGCTCTGAGGCGAATATTATCTTCGGCGTGTCGCTCGATGATTCTATGGGTGATGATTTGTCTGTAACCGTTATCGCTACTGGTTTTGGTTTGCATGATGATGGATCTCAGGCAGAAGCAATGGAAACAAGTGATTTGATTGCAGTTCCTACTCATGAAGCTCAACAGAATTCTACTGCACAGACACAAGATTCTGCAGCTGCTACAGTTTCGTCTAATGCTCAATCAAAACAATCTCAGAATGCTAATGTTGATTCACAATCAACTCAGGCTATGAACACTCCATCAGTTCCTGAGACACCTGTTTCATCTGCAATACCTACTGTCTCTGCAGGGGCAGATCCTGAGCCTGAGTCATTCGATGACTTCGAAGTACCTGAATTCCTGCGCTAAATAGCATATAGGAGAGATAACGATGCCAAGTGTATTTAATCGTGGACTTAGCTTCTTTGGCTTAGCTGATCCAGAAGAGGCTGAAGACGAATCAATGGATGTTGCAGAGTCTGCTGATACAAATGAAACAGACTTTGATCGCGATGATTCATTGAGTGTTCAATCTTCACGATTGGCAGCCGCTGGCCGAGGAAATTCCGCTTCAAATAGTACAGCGTTTCCAAAGTCCGCGATGAATAGAATCACGACAATTCACCCTCGTAATTACAACGAGGTTGAGAGCGTGGGTCGTGCGTTACGCGATGGCACTCCAGTCGTTTTGAATTTAACTGGTGTTGCTGATCGAGATGCACAGCGCATTGTCGATTTCGCTACTGGAGTTGTATTCGGTGTGCGTGGTTCTGTTGAACGTGTTACACCACGAGTTTGGCTACTCAGCCCTGCTGCGGTTTCGATTCGCCCTGAGCAAAGTGAAACTAATCCAACTTCTGGTCTGTTCGAGTAAACTTATTGGCTATGACTTTCTTTGTAGTATTAGCGATCGTACGCCTTATTCTGCTATGGGTTCTTAACGCGTATATGTCGATTTTGTTTATTCGCCTTATTCTTGATTGGGTAGCGTTTTTGACTCGTTGGCAGCCTCGAGGAATCGTATATACATTAATTAATGCTGTTTATGTTCTTACTGACCCGCCGCTCAACTTTTTGCGCAAATATATTCGCCCAGTTCCGATTGGCAGAATATACTTTGACTTGAGCTTTATTGTGCTGTGGCTGGTGTTAGGACTTTTGATTCGCATTGTTATGTGAGAAACAAACGAGGTGACTGTAGTGGATTCTGCAGTCACCTTTTTGTATAAAATTTTTGTGCAAAAAAGACCGCGGTCAGAAGTACCCAAGAGCTTTATTGGTGATTGTTTAGTTCACGCATACATGGAACTGTATGACCGTAACTGTTCGGGATAATTGTATTACGTCTATATTCATTCTCAAACCGCCTGCACGCTATTAAGAGCTGTTAAGAACTGTTAAGAACTGTTAAGAACTGTTAAGATTCGCGTATTTATATCCAATAAAACGGTATACACCGCGTCCATACAGCTACCGTGCTAAAATATAGACGAAACGTAAACAAGTGGCTCAAAAAGAGTCAAAAGTGAGGTGAAGAGCTCCATGCCCCTTCTAACACCACAAGATATTCAGAGGCATACTTTCCCTACAGTTCGCTTTAAGGAAGGTTATGATATCGATGCTGTGGATGACTTCCTTGATGAGGTTGTAGCCACCGTTGAGAATTTAGGTTCTCAGGCAGTTACAAGTGCAACTGCATCTTTGGGTACCGATGTAGCGCCATTGAACAATAAGATTGCTGAATTAACTGAAGAAAACAATAAGTTGCGTGAACAAGTTCAGGAAGCTGAAACTCGTGTTTCCCAAGCAACTGAAGCTAGCGACAGTGCAGCAGCTGAGCAGAGCCGTGCAGCTGATGCTGCGCGTGAGCAGGTTGAAACATTGACTGCTCAGAATACTCAGCTCAAGACACAGGTTGATCAGCTTAATGAGCAAATTGATCAGCTTACAGCGCAAGCTGCTGAAGGCGGAGATTCTGAGAAGGCGCTTAACGACCAGCTTGAAGCTGTTAAGCGTGAACGTGACGAGTATTTGAGCACTCGTGAAGACTTGCGTACTCAGTTGAACGAGGCTCAGTCTCGTTTGAACGAAGCAACTTCCGCGTTAGAGCAGGCAAATGCTCGCGTAGAAGCTAGCGCAGGTTCTGCTGAAGAAAAGGATCAGCAGCTTGTTGCTTTGCAGTCACAAATTGAAAAACTTAATGCTGATTTGCGTGACTCTCGTGAACGTGAAGAAAGCCTTCGCCAGCAGGTTGCTTCTCTTGAGCCAAGCTCTGAGACTGGTAGCTTGCAGAAGATTTCTTCTGCTGGTTCTGATGCATCTTCAGAGCCTGAGCGTGCAACAGCTATGCTTGCACTCGCTATGCAGCTCCATGATCAGTATGTTGACAAGGGTAAGGCACAGAATGCTGAACTCGTTGCTGAAGGTGAGCAGACTCGTAGCAAGCTCATTGCTGAAGCTAATGAGTACGATTCGACCACCCGTACAAATGCTGATGCATACTCCGCAAAGACCCGTAATGATGCAGATAACTATTCTTCTGTAACGCGTAACGAAGCAGACGATTATTCCGCAAAGGTTCGTTCTGATGCAGACGCTTATGAGACTCAGGTCAAGAAGGCTGCTGAAGATTACTCTGCTCAGACTCGTACTGATGCTGATAATTACTCTCGTCAGGTTAAGGATAAGCTTTATGCTGATTCCAAGGTCATCGAAGGTAACATCGAAAGCCTTAAGCAGTTCGAATCTGATTATCGTTCTCGCTTGACTGAGTTCCTTGGAAACCTTTCTGCTCAGATTAGCGCTTCTGACAATTACGAGAAGCCTGCTGAGACTGCAGAGGGAAATAACTAAAGTGGTTAATACCTCACAAAGACGGTCACACCTATCTGTGGCCGTCTTTATTTCTACGGCTTTATTGGGAATTGCTCTTGATCAATGGTCTAAAATTGTAGCGTTACAAAATTTAGATGCCGATAGCTATGTCCCAATTTTTGGTGGATTGCTCCACCTAACTTTAGTTCGCAATCCCGGTGCTACACTAGGCGCGGGCGGTCGTTTCACCCCGGCGGTTAGCATCGTTGCGATTATCGTTAGTGCGATAATCGCATGGGCAGCTGTTAAAACGAAGAGTGTTTTATGGGCTTTAACTCTTGGCGTTACTTTGTCAGGAGCGCTCGGAAACATCGTAGACCGGGTTATCTATGCTCGCACTTTTCTTGATGGGGAAGTAGTAGATTTTATCAATTACGGACCGTTTGTGGGTAACGTAGCTGACGTTTTATTAGGCGTTGGAGTCGCGTGCTTTATCATAGTTTCTATGATGGGAGTGCGATCAGGGATTGCAACCGTTGATCGAATTCTTTTTGGAAATGATGCTCATACAGAAGCAGGCAGTTATAGTAGCGCGGAAACAGGAGAGACTGCAATTCCCACCCAAAAAGTGGATACTGATTTGGCAGAATCTGCATCATCAGACATTGAAATTAAAACGGATACCGGTTCCGTAAAATCCGCATCAGACGATATCACAACAGATATCAAACAAGAATCTCATCAGTCGTTACCAAACCATGAGGAGGAACCCGCTTAATGCAAGGAATTGTCCCAGCTCCAGATGCTTTAGTGGGCAAGCGTTTAGATGTGGCAATTTCCAAGATGATGGGGATTTCCCGTTCTGCTGCGAGCAATCTCATAGATACAGATCAAGTGCGAATTGTTGGCCGTTCATCAGGTAAAACTGACAAGGCTGCAAAGCTGAATCATTTCGACATGATTGAGTTTGATTTAGTCGAACATGAAGAAGCTCCTGAACCAATTGATAACGATATGGCTATCGTGTATGAAGATGAGGATATCGTTGTTGTTGATAAGCCTGTGGGAGTTGCTGCTCACGCATCTGTTGGATGGACTGGTCCTACGGTTTTAGGTTCTCTTCTTGCTCGCGGTGTTCATATTACGGATTATGGTGCTACGGGACGCCAAGGCATTGTAAGTCGACTTGATGTTGGTACGAGTGGTCTTATGCTTGTGTGTAAGTCCGAGCTAGCATACAAGGAAATGCGACGTCAGTTTTCCGAGCATGAGGTAGTAAAAACTTATCATGCCGTTGTTCAGGGGAATCTTGAACAAGACCGAGCGACAATTGAAGCGCCAATCGGTCGTGATAAAGTATCCGATTTTCGCTTCACAGTGACTCCGGCTGGCAAGGAAGCAATTACACACTGGGATGTTCTGGAACGTTTCGGTGAAGCGACATACGTAAAAGTCAATTTGGAAACGGGACGAACTCATCAGATTCGTGTGCACTTCTCATCAATCGGCCATCCTCTTATAGGTGACCCAATGTATGGCGCTAATCCTAAATTATCAGAAATTACAGGTCTTGATCGTCAGTGGTTACATGCTATGAAACTTGAATTTAAGCATCCTCGGACAAAAGTGTGGACGGTTGTCGAGTCCAACACGCCACGTGATTTACGCCACGCTTTGGAAACCTTAGAGAACCGTCACGCTGCTAGATTAAATGCATAAAATCATCCTGAGCAATCACTAAATTAGAATGCATGGCTGATGTAAAACCTTCTGACTTTGTCCACTTGCATGTGCACACTCATTATTCGATGCTTGACGGTGCTGCACCGATTCAAGCACTCGTTGATACAGTGAAAGAGCAAGGACAGACTGCAGTTGGTATTACCGATCATGGAAATATGCATGGTGCTTATGAGTTATGGTCTACGGCAGTAAGCTCTGGAATTAAGCCAATTATCGGCATTGAGGCGTATCTAACACCGGGAACATCTCGCTTCGACAATACTCGTGTTCATTGGCGTACATCCGAAGACCAAAAGAGTGATGATGTTTCTGCAAATGGCTCGTATACCCATTTGACATTGTTAGCGGAAAATGATCAAGGACTGACGAATCTTCTTAAAGCGTCATCAGTAGCAAATCTAGAAGGCCTGTTCGGCAAATCCCCACGTATGGATAGGGAGGTGCTTAATTCCTATTCAAAAGGTGTGATTGCTACGTCTGGTTGTCCTTCCGGAGAGATTCAAACGCGTCTTCGTTTAGGCCAGTATGATGAAGCATTGCGAGCAGCAGGCGAATTCCAGGATATCTTTGGCAAAGAGAATTATTACGTTGAGCTCATGGATCATGGTTTGCCTATTGAGACGCGAGTTCGAAAAGAGCTGCTAGATATCGCTAAGAAAATTAATGCGCCTCTTGTTGTTACGAATGATTCTCATTATGCTAAAGAGTCCGATGCAGGAGCTCAAGATGCGTTGCTGTGTATCAATTCCGGAGCACGTCTAACAGATCCAAATCGATTCAAGTTTGATGGATCTGGCTATTACATCAAATCCGCGCAGCAAATGTATGATTTGTTCAAGGACATCCCAGAAGCATGCCGTAATACCGTGGAAATTGCTGAGCGCTGCAATGTTATTTTCGATGATCATCAAGATGGCGCATTTATGCCAGAGTTTGATTGCCCTGAAGGTTGGGATGAGACCTCGCTGTTTTTGAAACACGTTCAAGATGGGTTAATGCGTCGCTACAACGGTAATGTTCCTGATGAAGTTGCACGTCAAGCCGATTACGAATGCGGTGTCATCTGCCAAATGCAGTTCTGCGGTTACTTCCTTGTCGTAGCAGATTATATTAACTGGGCAAAAGAGCACGGTATCATGGTTGGACCTGGTCGTGGTTCAGCAGCTGGTTCCATGGTGGCGTACGCGATGGGTATTACTGAGCTCGATCCGCTTAAGCATGGTCTTATTTTCGAGCGATTCCTCAATCCGGAACGTGTCTCCCTTCCTGATATCGATGTCGATTTCGATCCTGAAGGACGTATGAAGGTCCTTGAATATGTAGCAGATAAGTACGGTCATGATAAAGTCGCTCAATGCGTGACATATGGAACGATTAAAACGAAGCAGGCATTGAAGGATTCTGCCCGAATCATGGATTACGATTTCTCCATGGGTGAGCAGATGACTAAAGCATTGCCTCCTGCTGTAGGCGGTAAGGATATTACTGTCCGTGACATCTTTAATAAAGATGCTAAGCGCTATGATGAAGCAAAAGAATTCCGTGATTTGTATGATTCAAATCAAGATGTTCAAAAAATCACGAAGCAAGCGATGGGTATCGAAGGTCTGATCCGCCAGACGGGTGTCCACGCATGTGCGACGATTATGGCATCGAATCCTATTACTGATACGTCTCCATTGCTTAAGCGAACTGATGGAACTGTTACAACCACATTCGAATACCATACGTGTGAAACCCTCGGTCTTGTAAAGATGGATTTCTTGGGGCTGTCTAACTTAACGGTTATCCGCGATACCATTACGAATATTGAAAATAATGGAAAGCCAAGCTTTAATATCGAGGAGGTTCCAATTGATGATAAAGCTACCTACGAATTATTGTCTCGCGGTGATACGCTTGGCGTTTTCCAGCTTGATTCGGATGGCATGCGAAATCTTCTTAAGTCGTTGAAGCCGGATAACTTTAACGATATTTCGGCATTGATTGCACTGTACCGTCCAGGTCCTATGGATGTGGATTCGCACAATAATTATGCGAAGCGAAAGAATGGCTTACAAGAAATCGTGCCAATTCATCCAGAAGTAGCAGAACCATTGGCAGAAGTTCTTGATGAGACTTATGGTTTGATTGTATATCAAGAGCAGGTGCAGTCCGCTGCGCGAATTCTTGCTGGTTACTCGCTAGGACGAGCAGATGTTTTGCGCCGTGCAATGGGTAAGAAAAAGCCAGAAGTACTAGCAAAAGAGCAGGTGCCATTCTTTGAAGGTATGGCTCAGCATGGTTATTCTCGTGAAGCTGCTCAAGCTGTATGGGATATTTTCGTTCCGTTTGCAGGGTATGCGTTTAATAAGGCACACTCCGCGGCTTACGGCTTGGTATCCTACTGGACCGCGTATTTGAAGACACATTATCCTACCGAATTTATGGCAGCTTTGCTTGAGAATGCGAAGAACGATAAGAATAAAACTGCTCTCTATCTGGGTGAAGCTCGTCGTATGGGTATTCAGGTGCTTCCGCCTGATATTAATGAGTCTCAGCTTCAGTTCTCTGCAGTAGGAGATGTCGTTCGTTTCGGTCTGGCAGCTATTAGAAACGTAGGCGCTGATCGTGTGAACGATATTATCAAGGAACGAGAAGGCGAAAAAGGAAAATTTGTTAACTTCCTCGACTTCATTAACCGTGTACCGTTGAATGCACTGAATAAGAGGATGGTTGAGTCTCTTATTAAGGGTGGAGCATTTGATAATACGGATGGAAACCGTCGCGCTCTTGTAACTATTCATGAAGAGGCTATTGATATTGCCGCGCCAATTAAGCGAAAAGAAGCAGAAGGGCAGTTTGATCTCTTTGCTGACATGGATGGTGATGATGATATCAATTCTGTGGAAATTTCCGTTCCAGATATCGATGAATGGGACAAGTCGACAAAACTGAACTTTGAACGTGAAATGCTTGGCTTGTATGTCTCGGATCATCCGTTATCGGGTATGGAAAGTGTCCTAGCGGGACTTCGCGATACATCGATAGCTCAGCTATTAAACCGTGCATCGACCCTTGAACCACGTATGCAGGTTACTATAGCAGGTCTGATTACAAGCGTGGAACGAAAAATTTCCAAGAAGGGAAATCCTTGGGCGATTATTACTGTCGAAGACATGGAAGCATCTGTACAGTGTCTCTTTTTCGGCAAAGCGTATGAAGCAAGTGCTGGCCAGCTTAACTTGGATACGATTGTACGTGTGCGCGGTTTTGCTGAGGCTCGTGACGAGGCAGTTTCGATACGTGCAAATGAATTGGAAGTACCAAAAATTGAAGATGTCGATAATTCAGTACTTTCTCTTACGCTTCCGGAGCAGGCGCTTATTACGCGAAATATGCAAGAGCTAGCCAATATTATTCATATGCATCCGGGATATAGTGAGGTCAGACTTACAGTTGTACGCGGTGACGGATCATGCTCGGTCATTACAATGGGTGACAATTTCCGTGTACTTAAAGATGCATCATTGTATGGAGATATAAAAGCGGTATTTGGACCGCACTGTATCGGTAATTAACAGACGTATAACATTGATTCGTAGCATATTAATATGTGCACGATGCAAAACTACGAAGATCTGGAATGATCAAAGTAGACTGAAATCAGCAAGGAGCTTATGATGGCACGTGATGATGTGAACAAGGATTCGCTTAACTCGGATAATTCGAGCGAGGATTTAAGCGATGATCAGGTTAACGCTGCTTTTGCTGATTTAGAAAAGCAGTTTGGGGATGATTTCGGTTCACAACTGGATGACAATTTAGTCGATAAGTATGCGAATGATTCTTCGCAGTCGAACAATCCGCTTGATCCTTCTGATTTTTCTATCGACCCACATTTTGATGAAGAACTAGCTGGAATAATCGGGGATAAAGCAAAAATTGCACTACTTATTACTGAGGTGCGTGATGCACGTTTCCTCGCAGCATTGTGTAAAGTACTAGACATCGATGCTTTAGCTGTTGGTTTCTCATCAGGTGCTTGTGCAATTCTGCGTGATGTTAGCGGACAGGCTCCTGAAGAAGCCGCACATGATATGTCAGATCTAGTGTTTGGCATGTCGGTTATTTCTTGCGTTAATCGCGCCGATAAAATTAGCGCGAATTTATGGGTGAACGGTAAAACTCAGGAAGAGATTACTCCACCAATACTGTTTGCAAGCCTTGATGGAACAGTCGAGGACTTGATGATTGGTTTGCAAACTGTTCCCGATTTAGATATAGCAGGATATACAACTGTAGAGTCGAATAGCTTCACAACAACTCAAGAAGCATTAAAGTTTATTCGCTCTTTGATGACGAATCCTGGAGAGAGCGACGAATAACGATATTTACGTTTGCGATGAAGTATTTTCTTTTGTAGTATAAGTACAAAAGAAAATACCGAGAAAGTCGTGAGAAAATGGTCGATTATCATGGTTATCCACCGGAACTTGTGGAACAACAGAAGAGTTTTCTCACGGAAGTCTATACGGCTGGTATTCAATCGATATATATTTCCGCTATAAAAAATTATAAAGATCGTGCAAAGCAGTACGCTGAAGAGGTAAAGAAAAAGATAGATTCTGACCGTGATGCAATGGATTCGGCTATACAAGGAGAATCTTCGCAGGCTATTCGAGAATGTATAAATACGTATGCACAAAAATATGATTCTATAGGGAAATAAATGATATGAGAAGGACATTAGGTTTTCTCAGAAGGCATCTAAAGCTTATTTTATGTGGTGTTGTGGTTGTTATTGTTTTAGGTGGTATAGCTATGGTGGTGACTGCGCCGATGCGTGAACAGGCTTATATGAATGAAGTCGTAATGGGGTCCGAAGGAACGCATCTTGTAGAGGAGATGCTTAAGCGTAACGATAAGTATGCTTTTACTGATAAGGGGAGGATTAAGTCGTATAATATTGATCCAGACACGATTGAGCGTAATCCTATGGGTGGGATTATGGCGCATATGATTCTTAATAATGACCCTAAGTTAGAACTTCATATTATTTTTGAGAAAGATAATCCGGAGCAAAAATTAACGGTTCGAATTATGAGCCTGTCAGGAGAAGCAGATCAACTATATGAAGAACTTGATGCATATGGAAAATCGCAATGATATGATGAGCAACTTATAGCGTGTCAAAAATGCGTGATATCAAGGTAAATAACATATAGCAGTTACGAAACCAGGATGGCGAAATAGCGGATTTCAATATGGTTCGTTGAGGAATTTATAGGTATGAAGAAACTATTAAGCTTTGCTAAGCACCATCTAAAGCTTATTTTATGTGGTGTTGTGGTTGTTTTTGTTTTAGGGGGTATAGCAATGGTGGCAACTGCACCGATGCGTGAACAGGCTTATATGAATGAAGTCGTGATGGGGCCTGAAGGGCAACGACTTATTACAGAAATGCTCAAGTCTGATGATAAGTATGCCTTTACTGATAAGGGAAGGATTAAGTCGTATGATATTGATCCAGACACGATTGAGCGTAATCCTATGGGTGGGATTATGGCGCATATGATTCTTAATAATGACCCTAATCTGTTGATTCATCTTATCTTTGAGAAGGATAATCCTGATCAAAAGCTAGAAGTGAGGATTACGGGCTTGTCAGCCGATGCATACAATATGTATCTTGAGCTTGGGGCTATTCAGCCACCGGAGGCTGAAGATGAGTAACTACTCTGAACAGACACGTGTCGATATTGCGCGGGCGGAATATGAGAATTACTCAATAGATGATGCTGCAAATCATAAAGCTTTTACATATGGTCAGCAGAATGTTAAATTAGGTAACCTCGAAAAAGTAGTTGATGATAAAGAGACTGGCCTTAAAATGTATCTGGTCAAGACTGACGAGCATCATTATACAGTCTTGTATCGCGGCTCAGAGGCTCCGATGAAGGATGGTTCTAAGGCTGATTGGGTGAATAATGACATTCCAATGGGAACGTATATTCTTACAAGGACTAAAAGCCAAACGCCTCAACTCAAACAGGCCGCTGATGTTTCTAACGCTTTCGAACAATTACGAGATACTGTCAATGCGGGGATTGAAAAGGCTATGGAAACGGATGCAAGCTTAGCCAACGATGTACAAAATTTTGTGGAAAGCTATGATGAAATGAAATATAAGCAGAGCGTAGCCAAAACGGCTGTAGAAGTTGGAACATCTATGCTTAATCCAAGTAATCCGTTGAGCCCGTTTAAACCTTTTTAAATCTCTACTCTAGAAAACACGAATTAACACAAGTCGAAACAATTGACTGTAAGAATATAACCATGAATAAGCAACAAGAATTCGCATTGCGCACTGTAGAAGAGCGAGATATACGGTTTATACGTTTGTGGTTTACGGATGTTTTGGGACAGTTGAAATCCGTAGCTATCGCTCCAGCAGAACTCGAAGATGCTTTTGAAGAGGGAATTGGTTTTGACGGTTCTGCAATTGAAGGTCTGACACGTATATCTGAGGATGACATGATTGTGCGTCCAGATCCAACGACATTCCAGATTTTGCCATGGAGAGGTGGGCCTCAGGGCACAGCACGCATGTTCTGTGATGTGCTTACTCCAGAAGGTCAGCCATCGCTGGGTGATCCTCGCTATGTGTTAAAGCGCACACTTATGCAGGCGAAGGAAATGGGCTTTACTTTCTACGTTCATCCTGAAATTGAATTCTATCTCTTTGAACCACAAGATGATTATTCGAAGCCTCCTGTGCCAATTGATCAGGGTGGTTATTTTGATCATGTTGCGCGCAGCTCGGGCATGGATTTCCGCCGTGCAACGGTTAATATGCTTGAGCAAATGGGAATTTCCGTGGAGTATTCTCATCACGAAGCAGGACCTGGGCAAAACGAAATTGATTTGCGTTATGCTGATGCGTTGGCAATTGCCGACAATATCATGACTTTCCGTACAGTAGTTAAGGAAGTTTCCCTTGAACGCGGGATCCATGCGAGCTTCATGCCAAAACCACTTGCTACTGAACCTGGTTCTGGAATGCACACACATTTGAGTCTGTTTGAAGGCGATGGAAACGCATTCTATGAAGCAGGTCAAGAATTCAACATGAGTCAGACAGCTCGACAGTTTGCAGCGGGTATCTTGTATCATGCGGCAGAAATTACTGCTGTGACGAATCAATACGTCAATTCATATAAGCGCTTGTGGGGCGGGGCAGAAGCTCCAAGCTTTATCTGCTGGGGACACAATAATCGTTCTGCTTTGCTTCGTATCCCTCAATACAAGCCGGGTAAAGGAAATTCTGCTCGTATGGAGTTCAGAGGTCTTGATCCTGTAGCAAATCCGTACTTGGCATACTCTGTCTTACTTGCAGCTGGCCTTGATGGTATTAAGCAGGGAATGGAACTTGGTGAACCTACTAGCGATGACGTGTGGGAGCTTACTGATATCGAGCGTCAGGCTATGGGAATCCAGCCACTTCCAGACTCTCTTGATACTGCTTTGAAGGTTATGGAGAAGTCCGATTTTGTGCCTTCCGTGCTCGGTGAGCATGTCTTCGAGTACTTCTTGCGTAATAAACGTAAGGAATGGGAAGAGTACCGTATGCAGGTAACTCCATACGAGCTTGAAAAGTACCTGCCAAGACTGTAATCGTACATCAATAATTTTTCTCGTTTTGTGGGCTAGCTAGGTATTGAGCTAGTCCACAAAACGTTGTAACCGATGCTTGCGCTAACTTATGAGAGTGGTAAACTTATCTACAAGTAGATAACTATGCAATGACGTATAGATACTACTTCTTGTAGAAAGAGGGGGAGATGATTCCCATGATTACACCAACATCAATGGTTCCCGTTGTTTATTACGCTTTGCTTAACATAGCGCTTATTATTCCATGGCTCGTATTTACAGTTTTTACGCATAAGTGGAATGAAGAAGCCAAAAAAATATATGCTTGCATATATGTGGCAGTACAATTCCTCTTCATAGCGGTGAGCTTAGTGTTGATGTATGCGTGAGGATACATCACGAAAGTACATGAAGATGCGATGTGGTGATACGCGGATATTTCTAACCGTGTATCACCACATTCATTATGGTTCTGCGAGAGTAGCTTCTCAAACTATTTTTCTGCAGCTTTCCTGAGCCTCTTCATACTAATCGGGTAAGCAGTTCCATATTCCTGAGCCCATAAGGAGACGAGGAATTCTTCATACATCCATCGCAATTGCTCAGCGACTTGTACAGCATCATCATGGACAGGACCGGCAGGAGCTTTATCGGCACGAGCCTGAGCTTCATGGACAAGTGCTAAAGCCTCGTCAGCTTGCCAAGCCCATTGCACATCGCGATCACGATTTTGCTTTGCCTTTTCGATGCGCATGATATCCGCCATTAAGTAACGTTTGATACGCGGAAGATACTCTGATGGTGTTTCGGCTATAAACCCTTCGTGAACAAGAGCTTGTGCATGCGTTCGTACAGATTGAAGTACAGACAGTAGTGGCAAATCAGCCTTGCCGCTCACTGCGTGAGAGACTTCACCGTACGACTGCAAAATCGCTATGACATCATGAGCGACTGCGTAGACAGTATCCTCGAATACATTCATAATTCCAGCAATTTCATCGGCTAATTGCTTATCTGAACTAATCGTGTCTATATGAGGAAGTAAGCGTTTGACCGCAGCCAACTGCATATCGTCAATTGTGGCATCAATACTGCTGTAAGGCGCTGTGGCAAGAATAAGAGCCTCATTTCCAAGCCAGCGCGAACGGATGCGCTCATTTGGAAGTTTCACAGACTCCAGTACGCTCTTCCAGAGCATATTTTGACGAAGCTCGTCTGTAGCGCCAGCATTATGGAGCAAATCTGCGCGTTTAACTTCTTTGCCTGCTTTATGAGCAGCATCCGCTTGATGAGAGATAGTCTTTCGAGCGGAGCGCTGAGCTTGGTCACTGAAGTGACGTTGAAGCTCGGCTAAATCTTTCGAAATAGCCAAAATCTGCGGTTTACGTTTCATGCGACCGCGCGGACCACGTACAGGATCGGTTTCGACGGCAAAATTAAGTCGAACGAAGTTTGGTAAGCGCGTCAATTGTTCTGGACCGAAATCTTCTGGATGAAGTTGAGCATTCGTTACACTGATTGCTGCTTGAGTAAATGCGTGCGTAAAATCAGGGATTTCGTTGCCATGAGAAGCATTATCCATTGTTTCCTTGGAGCCTGGCAGATACGGATAGCGTTCATTGAGCCATTGGCGGATGCGCACAGCAGTATTAGGAGCTGGGACGAATTGTACGCGCAAAGCTTTTGGAAGAGACTTAATAGTATTGACGATTAAATCATTGAGCAGTCCAGGAACAGTCCAAGTAAAATCACGCGGCTGAACACGAAGGAGCGCGGAGAGCGGGATGTGTACTGTTACACCGTCATTGTCGGCATGAGGATCATAAATATAACTGAGTTTGAAGGAAAACTCGGTAGCATCAGTTCCGCGCACGAACCAGCGGTCTGGATAATCGCTCAAATCTGCTGATTCAGAATTATCAAGACGTTCGACCTTAGACGGATCAAAATTAAGCAAATCAGGCTGATTGCCATGCTCGTGCTTCCACCATTTTGCAAGCTCTGCCACGGATGTAGCCGACTGCGGTAAGACACGATCATAGAAGTCATAGAGATCTTCATCGCTGACGGCATCACTAATCTGACGCGTGCGATGAGTTTCTTCATCAGCTTGCTCAAGCACAGCATGATTCTTAGCTACGAAATCATCGTAGCTAAATCGGCGAGTAATATCGCCCTCAATCAGCCCTTGACGGATAAGTAATTCGCGTGCTTCTTCAGGATTAATGCGCCCCCATTGCACTTGTCGATCTGAGATAATCGGTAAGCCGTATAAATGAATTGTAGAGCTCGCGACAGCACTTCCTGCAGAACTTGACCAGTGTGGCGCACCGTAGGATGTACGGGTTAAATCTTTAGCTAGCTCATACGCCCATTTCGGGTCAATTGCGGCACTCATACGAGCCCATAAACGAGACGTCTCTACGAGTTCACTTGTCATAACCCACGATGGGGTAGTAGAAGCCACATCAGAGCCAGGGAAGAGGGAGAAACGTGTACCGCGAGCACCCTGATAATCGTTTTTAGATAATTTCTCCGCGCGCTTCATAGCACGTACACGAGCAGCACCTTTAAGACCAGCAAATTGAGAAGCTTTCGGTTCGCGAATTACCTGCATACCCATAGAAGATAAGAGCCCTGCAAGCATAGAACGGTGAATACTCTCACCATCCCATACACACGCAAGAGCCCCTGATGCTTGCTGTGCTTGAGGAAGATCGACGATGTCAGGCGAAGGGCGCTTAATTGGTGTAACCGTCCCAACTTCCCACTTCATATCAGCGCACATCGTAACGAGCTGCTGATACAAATCACGCCATTGACGCATACGAAGGAAATTAACAAATTCTGATTGGCATAATTTCCTAAACCGAGAATTCGATAAACGATTGTCCCGCTCATAGAAATGTACCCATAAATTGAGCGCGCTCAAAAAATCAGAATCTTTACATGCGAAACGTTTATGAATGCGGTCTGCCTCGTCGCGCACATCTTCTGGGCGTTCACGCGGATCTTGCAAACTCAAAAATGCGACAATAGCCACAACTGATGCAAGATTATTCGGCGTTGTATGGCTAGCTTCTACAATCATACGAGCCAAACGCACATCAATTGGAATGCGTGAGAGCTGACGGCCAATTTTAGTCAGGACTACGTCAGACTTCGGAGTAGACGATTCGGCTACGTGCGCTTCAGGCTTAGTTCGAGATTTCGAGTGTTTATTCTTTACTCTCTTAATAGCGCGAAGCTCAAGAAGCTCATTAAAACCATCGCTTACCGCTCTTGTATCTGGCGGATCGATAAACCCGAAATTCGTGACATCGCTTGCCGTGTGAGCTACGCCGACAGCAAGCATTTGCAATACGACGGATCCTAAGGATGTACGCAGAATTTCCGGATCGGTAAATTGCGGACGCGACTCGAAATTTTCTGACGAATACAAACGAATTGCGATACCATCAGCGATACGTCCGCAACGTCCAGAACGCTGATTTGCGCTTGCTTGAGAAATTTCCTCAATAGGAAGTCTCTGAACTTTAGCTGTCTTCGAATATCGCGAAATGCGTGCAAAACCAGGGTCGACCACATAACGAATACCTGGAACTGTCAACGATGTTTCTGCCACATTTGTAGCGATAATAATGCGCTGATGGGTGTGAGGCTCAAAAATCTTATGCTGATCTTTAGCGCTTAAACGAGCGTAAAGAGGAACTATTTCTATAGCATCAGGACGCTTCCTATCTGAAGCGCGTGCACCGAATGCCTTAGAAATAGCATGCTCATACTCGCGGATATCGCGCTCGCCGGCTGCAAAAACAAGGATATCGCGCGGACCACTCGTGTGCGTGGAATGAATGCTGAGCTCAGCACACGCACGGGCAACAGCCGTCGATACTGCCATATCGTCATCAAAATCGTTTGAATCGTCGCCGGAATTACTTGAATCGTCATCCATCGAAATGGAAGCGTTGAGCGAAGGGAAACTACTGAGATTTCGCACGAGAGCAGGAGCGGCTCCCACTGGTTCATACAGTACTTGGACAGGGAAAGTGCGTCCACTGACTTCGATAACAGGAACAGTTTTCTTCGTAACTCGAGAATAATGTTCCTGGAATTTTTGAGAATCAATAGTCGCTGACGTGATGATGAGTTTTAAATCTTTGCGCTTCGGCAAAATCGTCGTCAAATACCCTAAAAGAAAATCAATGTTCAGGCTTCGCTCGTGAGCTTCATCAATCATAATCGTGTCATATGCCGAAAGGAGAGGGTCACGCTGAATATGAGCGAGTAAGATACCATCTGTTGCGATGACAAGACGAGTTTTGCTTGAACTTTCATCGGTGAAGCGAACTCGGTAACCCATAGTGTCGCCAAGCTTGGAATGCGTTTCTTCAGCGATACGTTCAGCTACGCTTCGCGCCGCGATACGACGAGGCTGTGTAACGATAATTTTCTTCCCGTGTGAGCCACGGTTCATTTCCAGGAGCATCTTAGGGATCTGAGTCGTTTTACCAGAACCGGTTTGACCGGAAACGATAATCACCTGTGAGCTCTTAATGGCATCAATAATCTCAGAGCGTGCTTGGCTTACCGGGAGCGACTCAGGATATGAGAAATGAAGCGCTCGCGAAGTAGTGGTGCTAGCAGAAGTAGACGTGCGGGCCGAAGTAGCTGATGCGGTGTCTGAAGTGTTGTGAGTATGGTAAGTAGATGATTGTTCTTGTGTCATTAATGTCGAATTACCTCAATAATGCGGTATCCCTTAGCTGAAGCGTACTTTGATACCGTGAAAGATTGTTCTGGTTGTTCTGGATATTCTGATGGTTCCGATGATTCTGATGCTGCGTCCTGAGAGCTCGCATGCTCTAAGTCTGCTGAAGCATCGTTCAAATGTTCATCAAGCCATGAGATGAGCGGGTCTGCGCCTAAATGCTTTTGCACGACAAGATATGCTGTGCCTCCGTTTGGCTTAAGACGAAGAAGATATGTCATGAGAAGTTCGTGTAATGCTTCTTTTCCTATGCGAATAGGCGGATTTGACCAGATGAGATCGAACTGGGCGTGCGTCCAGCGCTGTCCGAATTCGTTAGTGAGACTTTCTGTAGTGCCAGCATGAACGGATTCTAACTGTGCACGGCGTGCATTTTCTTGTGTAAGTTCAACAGCTCGCTCGTTGACATCAAGAGCCCAAACAGTAGCATTATGAGGGGCTTCTGATGCAGCAGCGAGAGAAATTGGCCCCCAGCCGCAACCGATATCAAGAATTTGAGCGCCGTCTGGCAAATCCTCAGGTGAAGGAACTCTATCTAGAAGGACTTTCGTGCCAAGATCTAACCGATGAGTTGAGAAAACACTATTAGACACAGTAACGGTGTAATCATTACCGCGAATAGTTACACTGAGCTCGCGGCGTTCATCATCAGTTGATGGTTGCGCTGTAAAGTACTGCTCGTTATGAGCATCGAGCCCTTTCGATTGAGCCATAGGAGCGTTAGTTTTCCGTGACACGTGTATCCCTCAAAGTTCACCGATATGAAACGAATAGTTTTAGTGCATTAGCAATGCTATCTATACAATGCTTTGTGCTGTATTTATTTTACATAAGTGTTCAGAATTTGATGGGTATTGTGGCATAGTCTCGCGGTAGGCACAATGAGAAATATTCGTACGGCAGTATTCGCGCTGCATTTGATGAGTTTCGGGGACAAAGAGATGAAGTAATTACAGTTTTAGCGAGCTTACTGTTTATACAATTTTGTAGAAAATTACTCATGCTCTAAACGCATATAAAGGATAGGGAAGGGGTCTCCATACTCGTCTACATCGCTACGCTTATAAGTGACAAAACCTAGGTGCTCATAGAAACCAACTGCTTGCGGATTTTGCTCATTGACAGTAAGATCATGAACACCGTGAGCTTTAATACCGTATTCTAAAAGCTGTTTGCCAATTCCTCGTCCACGATTTTGTGGATCGATAAAAAGCATCTCAAGATGAGTGCCATCAATACCCATAAAGCCAAGAGGATTTCCTAATTCGTCTTGAGCGATAATAAGCTCAGGAACGTCACGTAAAGCTTCAGGAATATACTGCTTAATGCGAAGAATTTCAGGCTCTGGGACGAAAGTATGGGTAGCGCGTGTAGATTGCTCCCAGATATCGACAAGAATGTTTATTAAAGCCGAATCGCGGTCTTCAATCTCTTGAATGTGCATACATGAATTTTAGCATGTGAAGAGTGTAGCGATAGGATGCAGTGAGATGGTGAGGCGATAGAGCGCAACATTATGATGTAGTAATAGAGTACGATTACTGGATCTAGTTGGCGTGTGCGATACGACGTGCAAAAAATACGCCGTCCAAAAATTTTTGAGTTAAAGAACATCAAGCGTAACAGGAGTACAATAACGTATAACAGTGATTTGCTAGATAGTTGCAAAAGCCGAATGTCGATTCATTGAAAGAGTCAAAAACGGTGTATGTAACGTATATGAATGGTCAGGCGGTTGACCTAATAACTATGCGAGCAATCATTGAGGAGGATGATATGGGTCTTTTGAGTTTTCTGAGCAAGAAATATCGTGGATGCACGCTCACGATTGACGACCTGAGTACTGAGGACTTCACATGGTTTGACATCAGACAGTGTCTGCGCGATATAGATAAAGGGCGCATAACGTCCTTCTCTGTTAAAACTGAGAGACCGTTGGACACAGATGAATATTATCGTGTTTGCAGTGACATGACCATTAAGTTAGACAATAAGCTCAGTGAGTATAATCCATCTCTGACTCACTATATATGCGTAGTGGAAGTCGCCGATGAAGGCACTGGAAAGCATTCGCTTGGTGTGAGCATTGATGGGCTTGAGTTGGAAGAAACGGCGGAAATGGTTCAAGATTTCCTTAATAATTCGCGTACTGATTACGCTCGTATGCCGCTTATTGAGGATTGGGATATTGAATGGGATAATCGTCCGAGAATTCAGACGGAAATTTTCAAACGTATCGCTTCAATGCTTACATATGATCAGCGCGTATTAGCACGGTTACACGGGTGCTTTGCAAATCCGCGTAAATATTTCTTACAACACAAAGACAGCTTGTCCGATTCCGACGTATATGAAACTTCAACCGAAAATACGATTGCATGGTATGCGCTCGTCGATGAGCTCAGTGAAGTAGACGAGGTTGGGATCTTCAGTGAGGACGACGCTCTTGACGATTTCATTGATACGGCAAAGAGCATGATAAATCGTCGGGCAAGCACTGATGCTCGTAGTATCGAGTTGCACAGTGAAACTTTTGATTCATCTCAGGAAATGTCTGACTGGGCTATCGAATTGGATCGGCAACTTCAATCACAGGGCTACCGACTCGTGAATATGGATGTCATGGCTGATTATGTCGTCTTTCTCATATATCCAACAGAAAAACTATCTGAGCTGATTGATGCGGGGAACGAATTAGCTGAGGACTCGATGCAGTTCTTTGAATTTGAAACGGTTGAATCGTTTGTGGAGGGGATGAGAGAGGAAGAGTGAGTATTCGATATTTGGGTATCTGTTTATCTGGGTATTGGCGATCTAGCAACTAATCGTAACAAAGCAATACACATTCTTTGTTATCAGTTGAATAATACTTTTCAAGGTTTATAAACCGATAAAATGGGCTGAATTCATATCCTCGTGTTCCGATTTTGCGCAATTAGGATAATCGTGCTATCGTTGTCATTTAGATGTTGGTTAAGCGCTTAACCAACTTTCGAGCCAGAGTTCGGAGTAAGCGCTCAGCCAGCGAAAAGCAGCACAAGCAGCAAAGCGATGGCAACTTAATTGTTGTCGCGTATTAACCAACGGAGGTTCTCCACCATGTCAAAGAAGATGATTCTCGATCTCGATACAGGCGTAGATGATGCAATGGCTATTGCTTACGCGCTCGCGAGCCCAGAAGTAGAGCTTATTGGTATTACCGGTACATATGGAAACGTTCTCGTAGATCAGGGCGTGCGTAACTCTCTTGCTATTACCGATATCCTTGGTCATCCTGAAGTTCCAGTATTCCGTGGAATCGAGCATGCTTCGACCAAAGATAGTTTCGAAGTACTCCCAATTTCTGCATTTATTCATGGTAAAAACGGTATCGGCGATGTTGAAATTCCTGATTCCCCTCGCCCTGTAGAAGAGCAGAGTGCTGTTGACTTCATTATCGAAGCAGTACATAAGTATGGCAAGGATCTGGTATATGTGCCAACTGGTCCTGATACCAATATTGCCGCAGCAATTAAGAAGGATCCAGAAATTGTAAACCTCATCGGCAATATCGTCATCATGGGTGGGGCCCTTACCGTTCCAGGCAATGTGAATGCATGGACTGAAGCAAATATTTCCCAAGATCCAGAAGCTGCTGACTTCCTCTTCCGTTCAGGCGCTCCTGTAACCATGATTGGTTTGGATGTTACTCTTCAGACGCTTCTTACGTATAAGGACACCCAGAAGTGGCGCGAAACCG
This sequence comes from Alloscardovia theropitheci, assembly GCF_004332295.1. Classification (GTDB taxonomy): domain Bacteria; phylum Actinomycetota; class Actinomycetes; order Actinomycetales; family Bifidobacteriaceae; genus Alloscardovia; species Alloscardovia theropitheci. Next base: position 100,139 of record NZ_RXLP01000023.1, on the reverse strand, counting down.
GTACAAAGTCTGGCGAATTCTTCGCTGATATGGTGGACTTCTACATCAAAGCATATGAGACGACTGCTCCTCATTTGGGCGGATGCGGTTTGCATGACCCGCTTGCAGTAGCTGTGGCTATTGATCCAACTCTTGTTACATTGCTTGATCTCAACATGAAGGTAGATGTCGAAGGTCCTACACGCGGACGTACTATTGGCGATGAACAACGTATTACTGATCCTCACAAGACGATGAAGGCAGCAATTGCTGTTGACGTCGATCGCTTCGTGAATGAACTTATTGAACGTATTGGCAATCTCGTTGCTCGTAACTAAGTTGATTTCTTTATGTTTGTCTTGAACCTAGCTTCAAGACGATTTGACAAACTTAGTGAAGAAAGAAAGACAAAAGAGGAAATATATGGCTAATGAAAATTCCGCTGCATCACGTGCAGCAGCAGAGCCAGAATCCCCAGCTGCATTGGCTGCGGGAATGACTAGTGACAAGGCAGTACGGGCATTGATCCCATTGCTTGTTACCTTCGTTTTGGGTACATTGTGCCTGCAAGGATTCAATCTCGTATTTTTGCAAGTGGGTAAGGATGTCGGAGCTGCAGGTCAAGCATCATTGATCACTGCAATTCCAGGTATCGTTCTTGGTATCGTATGCTTCGTATACGGTTCTTTGGGCGACTTCGTATCTTTGAAGAAGCTTGTAACGGTTGGAATTATCACGCTTTTCATCGGTTCGGTATTCGGATTTGTGGCAGGGTACTTCTTTACTCCAAACATTTGGATCGTTATCATCGCTCGTGTACTGCAAACAGCGGGTGAGCAGGTAGCAGGTTCTGCATTCTTGGTTGTAGCTACGAAGTATTTGAAGAATTCATTGAAGGTCATCTTCTTTGGTCTCTTCACTGCTGCTTACCAGCTTTCCGCAGCAATCGGTGTATTTGCTGCCGGTTTGTTTAGCTCAATTCACTGGGCATACCTCTTCCTTATTCCTACAGTAACAATTCTTTTGCTCCCAATTTTACTCAAGAATCTTCCAGATGCTTCTCGTTCTGGCGAAAAGATTGATGCTCTTGGCTTCACCATCTTCGGTCTCGGTGCAGCATTCCTTGCATTGTTCTTCTCATACAATGCTTGGTGGATGATGATTGTAGCAATTGCTTTGTTTGTAGGTTTCGCATTCTACATTCACGTAGCAAAAGATCCATTCGTCACTCCAGAATTCTTCAAGAATACAAAGTGGCTCATCGGAACTTTGTATGTCCTCTTGTTCTTCTTCCCGAACTATTACTTCTCACCAATGTTCAATTACGTAGCAACCAATATCTATAAGATCAGCACGAACGAAGCATCCCACTTCATCGTATGGGGCTTCATTATTGCTGCAGTAGTTGGAACAACTTCAGGCTGGATTGTCGATAAGATCGGTCGAAATGTTGCATTGATGACTTCGGGTACTTTGATGGCGCTCGGCTTCATTCTCGGTGGATTACTGATTAATCATGGCGTTTGGGCAATGACCTTCGCTGCATGTGTATTCTATGCCGGTGCAGGCTTGCTCTACTCGCCAATCGTTTCCCTCGTACTCGGAACGCTTCCAGCAGAGGAATCCGGTCGTGGTGTAGGTATGAATGATTTGGCGATCAATACCACTGCATCCATTGGTATCGCAATTATGGGTACTATCAGCAGCACGAATGCGTTTGCAGGCTTCAAGCTCACAGGCATGAGTGGAGCTGCAGCCAATGCTTCCGGAATCTACCTTGGAGCAGCGGCGGTCATCATCGTGGCATTGCTCGTTTATCTCTTCACACAGAAGAAGGTACAGGAGTAGTTAAGGGATAGGCTATGACCCGGCTGGTCTAATAGACCTGATAATTCCAGACCAGTTAATTGTGAATAGTAAATATAGTTTTGGGGCTTTCACCGTTTAAAACAGTGAAAGCCTCAATTGATTAGAAAAGCTCGTCATGCGTTGCTAATCGTATGAAATTAATTTGTTCGTTCGTAACTTGATATAAAAGAATTATGTCTGGATAAACATGAAGATCATGTACACCCTTGTATTGGCCTTCTAATATGTGATCTTTGTACTGTGCTAAATCACTACTTGTTGCGCCTTCGCGGATTAAACGTATGATAGCGAAGAGTCGATCTAAATCATAATGCTTTGCTTTATATCGTTTAACGTCGCGTAAGTATGCGGGTGTGTAGAAGACTTGTTTAGACATTTCGCATCATATTTTCAAAATCATCGGTATCACCCGCATCAATCAAACCTTCTTGTAGTGCTTCGGTAATCTTTTTGTCATAAGGAGAACGCTGTAGTTCAAATGGGAACCCCTGAACATTGATAATTTGATGAAGGAGCATATTAAAAGTAGTGGGAACGTCTAGACCGTATTCAGCAAGAATATCTGCAGCTTGCTTGTATAACTTTGAATTTGTGCGAATAGACATACGCATATCGTTCTTTGCTAGTGCCATGATGACTCCAAATCGTGAAATAAAAGTTATATATGATGTAATATTGTACACCGAATGGTGTTATTTGTCAGCATTCATGCCCTATTTTATAGGTTAATTCGAACGTGCCTAAAGATGTTCAGCTGGTTTAAGTTGAGGCTCGGGAAAAATATAACTCTTGGGTAAAATCGGTCATTTTTTACCTAATTTTGGTCGATTTTAGGGTCAAAAACGGTCAGTTATACCCAAGAGATTTTTATGTTCGCAGCCTGTAATGAACGGTCAGTTTTACCCAAGCGATATATATAGACATGCGAATAAGGAAATCCCAGCTCTTCATATCCGCCTCAAGCAAACAAATCATCCGAACTGAGTGCATACTAGCAGTACGCCTAGTATACTGAAAACATTGACGTAATAGTTTATAAAAATAGCGTACAGAAAAGGTGATATGGGTTCACAAAAGCATTCACAACAAAAGCACTCGCAGCGTAGAGCGCATAATCTTTCGACGATTCACGGGCAAGCGGCAGCAGCTCGAAATACGGCGTGGAATACTTCGTCTAAGAATTCTAAGAGTAAAGAAACTGAATGTTTGGAACGAGCAGAGCATTCAGAAAGACCAGAAAATTCAGGACAAGTAGCCCGTTCAGAACATTCAGAGCGTAACGATTCTGAACTTTCTTTTCTTGACTCGCATTCCGATGTTCTTCTGGATGAGCGCGTGGGGCAAGCGGCTGCTCAGGGCGTTCAAGGTCTTGCAGGAGAGCAGGAGTGGGAAGAGCGAGAAGGACGAAATAAACTCCGTCATGTTGAAGGTCTTGGCGAGCTTCAAGATATTACCGAGGTTGAGTACCGTAAGGTTCGTCTTGAGCGTGTAGTTCTTGTTGGCGTGTGGTCAAGTCGAGAGACCACTCTTCAGCAAGCAGAAGAGTCACTTCGAGAGCTTGCCGCGCTTGCTCGTACCGCTGGTGCTGAGGTTATGGATGGTGTTCTCCAGCATCGTCTTCGTCCGGATAAGGCGACATTTATCGGCTCGGGTAAGGCAAATGAAGTAGCTGGAATCGTTGCAGCTACTGAATCGGATACTATCGTGGTGGACGCTGATTTGCCTCCAAGCCAGAGGCGTGCGCTTGAAGATGTGACGAAAGTTCACGTCGTTGATCGTACTGCTGTGATTTTGGATATTTTTGCTCAGCATGCTACAAGTCGCGAAGGTAAGGCTCAGGTCGAGCTTGCACAGATGGAATACATGCTTCCGCGTCTTCGTGGTTGGGGTGGAAGCCTTTCGCGTCAGGCAGGTGGACAGGCGGCTGGTCAAGCTGGTGGTATCGGTTCGCGTGGTCCTGGTGAAACAAAAATCGAGATGGATCGCCGTGTTATCCGTACTCGCATGGCGAAGCTTCGTAAACAGATTGAGCAGATGGCTCCGTCTCGTGAAGTGAAACGTGGTTCGCGTCGCCGTCAAGGATTGCCAACGGTTGCAGTTGTTGGTTATACGAATGCAGGGAAATCCTCGCTTATTAATCGCTTAACGGGTTCAGCTGAGCTTGTAGAAAATGCGCTTTTTGCGACTTTGGATACGGCAGTTCGAGGCACCAAGACTGCTCAAGGACGTAGCTTTACATACGTCGATACTGTCGGTTTTGTGCGAAAACTGCCAACTCAGTTAGTTGAAGCATTCAAATCAACTCTTGAAGAAGTAGCTGAATCTCATGTGATTGTTCATGTCGTCGATGCATCTCATCCAGATCCATTCTCTCAAATTGATGCAGTGAATGAAGTTTTAGAAGATATCGATTCTATCGCTGGAATGCCTACAGTTATCGTTTTCAATAAAATCGATCAAATTGACGACACGAAGCTTGAACGTTTGAAAAATCTCGCGCCGGATGCGTATTTCGTTTCTGCTGCAACGGGTGAGGGGATTGATGAGCTCAATTCGTATGTTCAATCTCTCCTTCCGAAGCCAGAAGTGAGAGTTGAAGCCCTCGTGCCTTATGTTAACGGAAATTTGATTTCTCAAGCGCGAGAGTTTGGAACGATTGAATCAATTGATTATCGCGAAGATGGCGTCTTCATCGTGTGCGAAGTTGATAGTGCTCTTGCCGCTGCGCTTTTGAGCGTCAGTGCCAGTACAGAAGATGAGGCTTGGATTAGCGCCTAGTGCCTAATGCTTAGTGCTTACGCTTAGTGTGTAAGAAACTGAAGATACGCAAGTGCGAACGGAGGAATTGACATGTGGTTATATTCCTCCATTCGTCATATTTATACGTGAGATTTAAGCATGAAGCGATTGCAAAATCGTCAGAAAACTATTAAAAATTTCCGTGGTCGTTGAATTCTTTCGCCACACAACGTGCATAGAATTGGAAAGGGGAGGATTAAGAGGACGACTGCATAGTTTATGCTTTATCCCATTTCCCACTAAATGCTCAAAAGCGAGTAAAATTCCAAGTCCGGATTCGACACAGCGAGCGGCGTTATACATAAGATTACTTGTTCCAACAAAATTCAGACGTGATGCGTCTGCTCCTGCCCATCGAGGAATGTCGACTTTAATTGACTGAGCAGAAGCTATCACATTCCGATCTATCAAATCATTGATACTAATAGAAGCTTTGCGTGCTAAAGGGTCATCATCTTTCATTATCGCTACCCAACGGTCTGCACCTGGTAATTGTAACGAATTATATTTATTAAGTTCAGGCGTATCGACGACAACTGCACAGTCGATAAGACCTCGATCGACTAAATCAAGCACTGCTTTAGAATCGCCGCTCGTTATATGAAATTGAAAATGAGGATAGGAGCCGCGTAACTTGGCTAACGAATCGGAAATATAAGACATTTGAGCGGACTCAGCACAGCCCAAGCGTAATTCAGGATTGGCGTCACTTTGCAAATTGCGAAATTCATGAGTGGTCTTATCAACTAGTGACAAGATGTCAGCAGCTCTTTCCTGAAAGAGCAAGCCTTCGGGGGTAAGCGAGATGCTACGTGCGTGACGGATAAGAAGTTTTTGACCGAGTTCTGCTTCTAATTGTTTTATCTGGTTTGACAGAGCCGGTTGGGAAATCCCGATAATTTCAGAAGCTGCAGTAATATTTTTCTCCTGAGCAACTTCCATAAAATTTCGCAAACTATTGATATTCATAACTTTACCTATGTTCGAGTCGTTGATTATTCCTCTGAAGTAATAACTAAATATTATAACAACGATAATAAATAAATATTTGTTATCGTAAAAAACTTCGTATAGTATTCTATTTAGAAAATACGGAAAGGAAAAATATGGTAAACGAATGGGACAAAGTCTTTGAAAGAAGTGAATCTGTTAATCATGAAAAAGTGACATTTACTAATCATTTTGGAATTAAGCTTGTTGCTGACCTATATACCCCAAAGAATATCGAGGGTAAGCTTCCTGCGCTTGCAGTAGCAGGTCCTTTTGGTGCTGTTAAAGAGCAATCAAGTGGCTTGTATGCGCAGACTATGGCAGAAAAGGGCTATGTTGCGTTGGCATTCGATCCTTCCTTTACGGGTGAGTCTGGTGGTGAGGCTCGTGATGTGTTCTCACTTGATATAAATACTGAAGACTATCAAGCAGCGGTAGATTATTTAAGCAATCTGTCATATGTTGATGCCGAAGAAATTGGACTTATCGGAATTTGTGGCTGGGGAGGTATTGCCCTTAATGCAGCAGCTATGGATCCACGTATTAAGGCAACCGCTGCGGTAACCATGTACGATATGGCACGCATTGGCGCACGTGGATACTTTGATCAAGGAACTGATGATGATCGTTATGATATGAAAAAATCCATTGCACAACAGCGTACCGAGGAATATGGTAAGGCAGTACTTGCAAAAGCAGGTGGGTGTGTAGAGTATCCTGCGCCAGCTGATCTTCCTGAATTCGTTCAGCAGTACAGTGCTTATTACAAGACCAAACGTGGATATCATAAGCGCTCAGTCAATTCGAACGAAGGATGGGTTCTTCAATCACAGACGGGCTGGGCTAATACTCAGATTTTGACTCATCCACAGGATTTGCGAAATGCTGTGCTCATAGTCCATGGCGAGAAGGCTCATAGCCGTTATATGGGCGAAGAAACCTATCAAAAGCTAGTAGATGCTTTCGAGCAGGGCAGTGAAGAAGCAAAAAATAAGGAACTTATCATTGTCGAAGGTGCAACTCACACAGATTTGTATGATGGCGGGGATAATAATTATATTCCATTTGATAAAATCGATGATTTCTTTGCTCGTAATTTGCGCAAATAAATTAAAATCCTGTGCCATTTGATGGCATGGATAGCGGTGCGTTTAATGTGTAATTTCTCACATTAAACGCACCTTTTTGCGTTTCGAACAACGTTTTTAAAGAAGAAGCAGTGTATTCGTAGAGAGCTCTTACTAGACTAAAGGAGACGTTTCGAATGATTATGAATAATTCGAAAATTTCTTTGTAATGAAAATATTTCTAATGAATCCGCGAAAGAAGGATTAAACATGGCAGTTTCGCCAGTAAAACCAACTAAGCTCGCAATCGTTGGTGCAGGTGCTGTAGGTTCTACAATTGCATTCGCTGCAGCTCAGCGTGGTATCGCTCGTGAAATCGTTCTCGAAGACATCAATATGAAGCGTGTAGGAGCTGAAGTTCTCGATATGCAGCACGGTTCTAGCTTCTATCCAACTGTTTCCATCAGCGGTTCTGATGACCCTGAAATTTGCCGTGATGCAGATGTAGTTGTAATCACTGCAGGTGCTCGTCAGCAGCCAGGACAGACTCGTCTTGAGCTTGCAGGTGCAACTATTAACATCATGAAGGCTATCATTCCAAACTTGGTTAAGGTAGCTCCAAATGCTATTTACGTACTTATTACAAACCCAGTTGACGTTGTAACTCAGGTTGCTTTGAAGCTTTCTGGTCTTCCAGCAAATCAGATGTTTGGTTCAGGTACAAACCTTGATTCTGCACGTTTGCGCTTCCTTATCGCTGAGCAAACTGGCGTTAACGTTAAGAATGTACACGCTTACATTGCTGGTGAACACGGTGATTCTGAAGTAGCGTTGTGGTCATCTGCAACTATTGGTGGCGTACCAATGCTGGACTGGCAGCCACTGGCAGGACATGAACCATTAACTGCTGAAATTCGTGAACAAATCCACCAGGATGTTAAGAATGCAGCATACAAGATTATCGAAGGTAAGGGCGCTACCAACTACGCAATTGGTATGTCTGCAGTAGATATCGTTGAATCTATTTTGAAGGATTCGAACCGTATCTTGCCTGTATCTTCCTTGCTTACAGACTTCCACGGAATCTCTGATGTATGCATGTCTGTACCAAGCGTATTGAACCGTGAGGGTGTAAATACTCGTCTTAACACTCCATTGAGCGAAGATGAGCTTACAGCTTTGACTCGTTCTGCACAGACATTGCGTGCAACTGCAGCAGAGTTTGGATTCTAAATAAATTATTACTTAATTTCTTAGAATTTAAGGGGAGATGGGTATAATCCATTTCCCCTTAGTATTATTTTGAAGTTATTTTCGAAATTTCTTTTTATGACGTGCGTGTCCCGGCTTGCTTAAGCGTGCTGAAATCTTGAAATATAGTTAAATCTTACGCAATACGGTTACAACTTTACCCATTATGGTGGCATAGGTGCCATCTATAGGAGAGTAAGCAGGATTGTGAGGCATAAGCCAAACGTGACCATTGTCTTTTCTGAAAGTCTTAACGGTTGCCTCATCATCAAGTAAAGCAGCAACGATGTCACCGTTAGTAGCGGTGGATTGCTCTCGTACGACAACGAAATCCCCATCACAAATAGCAGCATCAATCATCGAATCACCATGAACTTCTAGCATAAATAGATTGCCTTCACCGGTAAGTCTTTGCGGGAGACGCATAACGTCATCGACATGCTGGTCCGCCGTAATAGGAACACCAGCTGCAATGCGGCCTACAAGTGGAATGTCATGTGATTGAGCAATAGACTCACTGACATCATCTGTGCCAAAGCGATCGGAAGGGAAAGGATAAATCTGTGCTGTGTGACGCGGTGTTGTAGGTGATTGTGAAACGTTTACTGAGGAATCGTTATCGCTGATATCTGTGTCGGAAACACCATCCAATTCTGTGCTTTCCTCAATCTCAATCAATTCAATCGCGCGGCCTTTACCGGCATTTACACGAAGAAGACCGTGGTCTTGAAGACTTTGAATTTGATGCTTGACAGAAGAAGGACTTTTAAGCCCAACTAAATCACCGATTTCTCTAAGGGTTGGAGCAAAGCCATGCTCAGCAATGTGTACGCGAATAGCTTCGTAAACCTGATACTGACGTACGGAAGTGAGACCAAGTCGTTTGGCTTGTGAAGCTTCAGAATCGTTGGTGAATTCGTGTAGTGGGGTTGTGGCCATGACTATCCTTCCGTGTGTTACTAGTAACTCTATCGTGAAAATTCAGTAAAAGCAAACAGATGTTCGAAAAAAGAGTTGATTTAGTCGAACATATGTGCGATGATTAGAACAGATGTTCGATAGAACAAATGTTCGAAAGGGTACTGAGATGGAAACTTTAACTGTGAACGGTACATATGCTGCTGAATATGACGTTGAGGAAAACAGAAAGCGTCAGCAGGCGTTTTCCCGCCATAATTCTCAGTCGCGTGTGAAGCTCAATCAGCGTGGGAAGTTTGTAGTATGGAGCTTAGTTGTAGCAGTAGTGGCGACGATGGCGTTCATCTTCATTCCTCAAGCAACTGCTCAATCAGAAGTCGTTGAGACAGTAAGTTATACCGTACAACCAAACGATACCTTGTGGGATTATGCTTCGCGCATTACTCCAGCAGGCGCAGATGTATACGATACTATCGCGCAAATCAAGCGAATTAATCATCTAGATTCTGATCAATTGACCGCAGGGCAGACACTTCTTGTACCAGAAGCCTAATTTCTGTTATTCTAGGAGGCATGCATTGTCCTTTTTGCCAAAGCGCAGATACGAAAGTTATTGATACCCGAGTTAGCGATGACGGTTACTCCATACGTCGTCGTCGTGAATGCACGGTCTGTACTAAACGTTTTACGACACAGGAATCGATGGTGCTTGTAGTCGTTAAGCGTGATGGTAGCTCGGAGCCGTTTAATCGCGAAAAGGTTATTTCGGGTGTGCGCAAAGCATGTAAAGGACGTCCGATTGAAGAGGAAGCATTGAAGCTTCTAGGTATTCAGGTTGAACGTGATTTGCGAGCTAGGGGAGTAGCGGAAGTAAAGGCAGAAGAAGTTGGTCTTGCAATCTTGGAACCATTACGACAACTTGATGAAGTAGCATACATGCGCTTCGCATCGGTATATCAACACTTTAATACGCTTGAAGATTACTCCACCGCGATCGAGGCTCTTCGTAATGCTCGTGCTGAGTAAGTATGCTTAGTTAAGAGTCGAGTTTCGCGTGATATGTAAGTGTATGCGATGAATATCACTGAAATATGCTGAAAACTATATAAGTAAAGTTGGGGTTGGAAGAAATATAAACGATAAAATTTCTTCCAACCCCCCAACTTTTAAGGTAGATACCTTAAAAGTTAATACTATAGGATAATACTAGCGTTTAATGCATGACGTGAACGCGGATAGTTCCAGGGATTTTTTCCACTGAAGCTATATCTTCTTCCGTCAAGCTACCTGCAATATCCGTAACTACATAACCCAAATCATTCTCTGTGGCCAAAGCTTGGGACACGATATTAAGATTTTTTGCGGATAGGACGTTATTTAGCTGAGCTAATATGCCAGGTAAATTAGTGTGAAGATGACTGATTCGTGTTATCTCAGTATCTTTCTGGGTATCTGCATTATGAGTTGCACTATTGCTGAACTCGGATTCGAGACTGCGTTTGCGCTCAGAACGACCTGTAACATTGAGATTTGGCAAATTCACCGAAAGAGATGTATTACCCTCAGTTAGGTAATCGAACATTTTATGGGAAACAAATTCGCCAATTGCTTTCTGCGCTTCAAGCGTGGATCCGCCAACATGAGGGGTCAATATCACGTTAGGAATTTGAGCCAGAGGGGTAGTGAACTCGTCACCGATTGTTTTTGGCTCGGTAGGGAATACGTCCACCGCTGCACCGCTGAGATGGCCTGATTTCAGATGATTATAAAGAGCATCGATATCAATAATAAATCCTCGTGAAAGATTCATAAATACGGCATCTTGCTTCATCATACTGAAATACTTCTCGCCGAAAAGCCCAGTATTCGATTTACGACCATCCACATGAAGAGTAACGGCATCGCTAATGCGTAATAGTTCCTCCATGGAATTCATTCGAGTAGCATTTCCCAAAGCAAGTTTCTCTTCGATATCGTAGAAAACGACATTCATACCCAAGGCTTCAGCAATGATCGACACCTGAGATCCGATATTCCCATATCCGATAATGCCTAGGGTCTTACCGCGAACTTCATGAGATTTCTTTGCTGTCTTATCCCATGTATGTTCTCGAATGGATAACGTATGTTCTGGAACGCGACGCATAAGGGCGATAATATCTGAAATCACCAATTCCATAACAGAGCGTGTGTTAGAGTACGGTGCATTAAATACAGCAATGCCATGTTGTGCAGCAAAATTTAAATCGACTTGATTAGTTCCGATAGAAAAGCAGCCGACAGCGCTCACATGTGGGCAGGATTCCAAAACTCGTGAAGTGACATTCGTTTTGGAGCGCACGCCAAGCAAATCAACGCCGTCTAATGCTTCTATCAGCTCATTCTCGTCAAGAGCGCCTTGAGCTACCTCAACATCAAAACCCTTGCTGCGCAAAAAATCAGCAGCCGTTGGATGAATATTCTCTAAAAGAAGTGCCTTAACCATACGATTATTCTATAAAGAAATTCGTTGAATATCTTCTTCTGTCTGAAGTATGACCAACTTTTGTGTAGGGCGTGTCATAGCGACATACAAATCTGCTGCTCCAGAAAGTCGGGAAGCGCTGTTTTCGCTTATCAACCCAGGCTCACACAAGACGACTGCATCGAATTCCAATCCCTTAACATCTTGAGGAGAGTACACGGCTACCTGAGCATCCCATGCAGGTTGAGAAGTTAAACGTTCAAACTCGTGCTCGCTAATATCCGTTGAATTCTTTAATGACAAACGCAACTGCTTATCAACGGCATCACGAATTTCGTTATCGCAAATAATTGCCACTCGACCAGATCCGTCTTGTGAAACGAACTGCTGGGTTAATTCAATAGTGTGGAATACTGCTGAACTAATTAAAGAATCTATTTGAGATAACGTTTTCTTAGTTACGCTTCCTTCTAATTTTCGTACTGCGGAAACTGTCGAGATATAAAGCCCTTCGGAAGCAGCAAATTGTCCTGCGATATCAGATACTTCTTGAGGGTTGCGGTAATCAATCGTCAGTTCGTTCAAATCCCATCCGTCAACTCCGAAAATTGGGTCTAGCATGGCGTTCCATGAATGAGTACCGCCCAAAGCAGAAGTCTGAGCCACGTCTCCCACGATAGTGAACGAACGGGAAGGGCAGCGGCGAATTAACATCCGCCAGTCCATTGCTGTTAATTCCTGGGCTTCGTCGACGACGATATGCCCATATGTCCATTCGCGATCGGAGCCAGCTCGTTCTGAAAGTGTTAAATCGCTCGAATCATTCATATGTGACAGAACTGTTCGAGCACTCACTCCCGAACCCTTTAATCCCATGGATTCCATCATGTCGTTGACATAACTCTCATCCGCAGATTCGCCATTTTCACGAGCTGCAATGCGTTGCTGTTCACGTGGATCTGGGCCGAGCAATTCATAAGCTTCGTCAAGAAGCGGCACATCCGACACGGTAAATGGGGAACCAGAAGGGCGGGTAAGAGCTTGAATCTCTGTATCTCGTAGCCATGGAGCAAACTGCTTAATGCGATGTGGTTTACTGAACATGTCATTGATAAGCCACTGTGCATCCATAGGAAGCCACGCGGTATTAAGAGTGCGGCGCAAAGTTTCACTCATATTGAGAGTCGTGCGAGCATTTTCGACCTCGGAATATTCAGGATCGTAGTCTAACTGTTCTTTGTAACGTACAGTAAGAAGCGAGATCATCGATTTGACGAAAGTATTTCGTGCGAGATTATGAGGCTGGTGTGAGCGGCGAGCATTACTTTGCGCTTGCTCAATATCTGCACGTGTGATAGGAACTCGAATTCCGTTGACTTTTAAAACTGGAAGTTCGGAAGGAATGCGCACGCGAGAAGAAACAGCATTCGCTATAGCCTTCGCCATACGTGTGTCGCCTTTAAGGCGCGCGGCAAATGGCTCGTCAATAGCTGTAGCATGAATGCCGGGAACGATATTCCCCAAAGTTCGTGAAATGACGCCTGTTTCACCTAATGATGGCAGGACCTGGTCGATATAATGCAAGAACGCAGGGGATGGGCCTACAACTAAAACTCCAGAATGCTGCAAGGTAGAGCGATGAGTATACAAAAGGTATGCAGCTCTGTGCAATGCCACAGCAGTCTTACCTGTACCTGGTCCGCCTTGAACGACAAGAGGGCGAGTAAGAGGACTACGAATAATACTATCCTGTTCGCCTTGAATCGTGGCAACGATATCAGTCATTTTTCCCGTGCGACGAGAAGATAACGAAGCAAGAAGAGCACCTTCACCAGTCAACGTCCCTGACTGGGAAGCCTCAGTAACATGATCGGAGTCTACATCAAGTACTTCATCTTCGATAGAAACAACGTCTCTAAATTTCAGGGTAATATGACGGCGCATAGAAATATTGCCACGATGACGTGGTGTCGCCTCATAAAACGGACGGGCTGCCTCTGCGCGCCAATCCACTAAAATTGCCTCGTGATTTTCGCTTTGTAAACCGATACGGCCGATATGAAGTTGCTGATTATCGTCAGTATCAATACGTCCGAATACCAAACGATCTTCGACAGAACGCAACTGATAAAGTCGATCCTCATACATGGTGGCAAATGAGTCACGCTCTGATCTCTGCGTAGGTGATCCATGAGCACCACGAGCACGAACTTCTGCTAGTCGTTTGCGAGTAATTGTGCGAATATCGTCAAGGCGTGAGTACGCCGTGTCTACCATAGATTGTTCTTCGCGAAGCTGGTCTGAATAATCGGACACTCGATTCCTTACCTCTTCAATTTCTTAAAAAACTGCCTTACTAATTTACTCTCTATTCTCTACATTGTGAAGCATTTTCGCTCTGAGAATGTGTCGCGTAATGAGCTTGTGCTTTGCGTGTGAATTTCCGTGCGAATTTGGGGTGTGAAGTTGAGCATGAGCGTGACATGGATTTAGCCATGAGCTCGAGTGCGAATCCAATCATGAGTGCGACCTTAAATTTACGCGCAATTCTGTGTCTCTATCTCAGTTTTATTCATCTTTATGTATCGATTTTTAGAAGCGTCTGATCTAGTGACGAAGATGCCGAGAAACTCACTCGATGAACGTGATTGCGATTTTCTTTACAAAGCCAAAATATTCAAATTTTTTTTTAAAAATGACGAAAAAAATAATATTTTTTCCGTTTCGTGGGGAAAAGTGGAGAGAAATGGGGTAAAGTGGGGATTGTCTGAATTTTATTTGCCCACAATGAGATAACGCAATGAGATAAGAGGGGAGGGAAGATGGCTGAAAATGATGCTTTTGGCGAGAGTTTGAGCGATGGCTCCGCATTATCGGGTTCTGCACTTAGCGAATCTACATCTGCCGATAAGAATCTTCCGCTTCCTGATTTGTTGTTGGGTACATACACTCCAAAGATTGATTCCAAAGGTCGAGTGGCTATTCCTGCAAAAATGCGCAATCAGCTCGGTAATGGCTGTGTTCTCGCGCGCGGGCAAGAGAGATGCGTATATATTCTTCCGAATGATGAATTCCGTAGAATTGCGCAGCAAATTCAACGCACTTCGTTGAGCAACAAGGCAGCTCGAAATTATCTTCGTGTCTTTCTGTCTGGTGCAGTTGATCTTGAACCTGACAAGCAGGGGCGTGTAATGGTTCCAACCATGCTTCGCTCATATGCGCATTTAGGTGATGATGTAGTACTTATCGGTGTAGGTACTCGTGCAGAGTTGTGGAATCGCGAAGATTGGGAATCTTACTTGGCAAGCCAAGAAGATGATTACAGCGATATGGCTGATGATGTTTTACCGGTAGGTGATTTCGCATGGTAGATCTCGAACGCATCAGCTCCATACATAAGCCTGTCTTATTTGACGAATGTGTAGAACTCGTTACCCGTAATGTCGAAAAATCTGCGCATGATGATGGGCGAGAATTCCCCGTTATCGTTGATTGCACATTGGGACTGGCGGGACATACAAGTGGATTCCTGAAAGAGATTCCGAATGTTCGTGTTATCGGCATTGATCGTGATGAGGAAGCTCTTGCTTTGGCAACTGCTCGAGTTCGCGAACAAGGCTTTGAAGATCGTTTTATTCCAGCGCATGCTGCATTTGATGAGTTTTCTCAGGTTATAAGTGATGCTGGGTTCACTCATGTAGATGCAGTATTCATGGATTTAGGCCTGTCAAGTCTGCAAATTGATGAAACAGAACGTGGCTTTTCCTACTCTCATGACGCTCCTCTTGATATGCGTATGGACACAACTCAAAGTCTTACCGCAGCTGAGATTTTAAGAACGTATGAATATGGCGATTTAGTTCGTATCTTCAAAGAATTTGGAGAAGAACGATTTAGCGGTCCAATTGCCCGCGAAATTATTCGTAAACGCGAAGCTGGCGAGTTCATTCTCACATCTTATCAACTCACGGATGTAGTTGACTCAATCGTGCCAAAGGCAAAGCGCCCAGCAGGCAATCCAGCGAAGCGTGTATTCCAAGCTATGCGAATTGAAGTAAACGGCGAATTAACCAAACTTGCACAAACTTTGCCGCAGGCTCTTAAATCTTTACCTCGTGGGGGACGCCTAGTCGTCGAGTCGTATCACTCATTAGAAGACAAATGCGTGAAAAAATTCTTCTCGCGAGGTCTTGTAGCTCACGTGCCGCCAGGATTGCCGGTAATTCCAGATGATGCTCAGCCTTATCTTAAGGATTTGACCCGCGGAGCGATGATGGCAGATGAAGAAGAAATCAAGAGAAATTCTCGTTCTGCATCCGTCAGACTCAGAGCTGTTCAAGTGACACGCGAAGTTCCACAGTCAGCATTTCGAGATGAGGAACATCAGCGGGTAAAACGCAGCGATAATTCGCATAAAAATTTTAAAAACAAAAACAATAACGCTAAACGCAACAATTCATACAGTAAGGGAAATCATGGCCGCCGCTCAAGAACGTGAAGCACGAAGCTCTCGATCCGCACAATCATACAGTCCGATGATGCGTCGTAGTAGTTCTGCAATGCGAGCTACAAGGCCAAATCGACGTACCTCATATTCAACAGGTTCAGCGCGCCCTCAATTGCGTGTGAGCGTTCACGATAATCGTCAACGCTCATCAGTTATGGCTCAGGTACGAAATGTTGCAGACAATCGACGTTTATCGGCGTTGGTACTGTCATCGTCCATAGCATTGCTCATTGCGAGTTTAGGTATTACATTAGTACTACGTACACAAATGACTGAAAATGCATTTAGCATTACTCAGACTCAAAATTCTGTCGCCCAACTAACTCAAGATGTCCAGCAAGATAGAGCAAAACTTAATAATCTTGAAGCCGGACTTCCAGAGCGAGCAACCCAAATGGGGATGCAACAGGGTAGTGACAGTATGACAATTGATATGGGGAACGCTCAGTAATATGTTACAAACGCCTGCGCGAAAAAAATATGATTCAGCGTATGCCCACACTATTCGACGTCGCACATTAGCGATAATCGTAGTGTGGGCAATTGTGCTGGGAATTTGCGTATATCGACTTGCTTATTTGCAAATTTTTAATGCAGCAGGCGTAGCGCAAGAAGCAGAAAATTCTCGAACGATTACAGCACGAGTCCAAGCAATGCGTGGAAGTATCGTCGATACAAATGGTGAAATCCTTGCTCAAAGTGTTGAAGCATATAAGATTTACGTAGACCAAGTCGGGGCAAAGAATTTTACTCCAACGTCCTGTACTCCAAAACGTACACGTTCGATGACAGATGCGCAGTATGAAGAACGAGCTGAAGAACTCAAAGATGTCTGCCACAGCCTTAAAGGTCAGGATGTTCCAGGAAAAGGTGCTTCTGCAGTAGCAAGAATTTTGGCACCTGTTTTGCAACTTAATGTTCAAGAACTCGGTGCAAAAATAGCAGGCGATACACGCTATGTTGTCGTTGCGAATAACGTCACCCCAGAAGTAAAACGTCGCATTGATAAACTCCATCTATCTGGTGTAGTAGGTGCTGAGCTCATTAGTGAACGTGTCTACTCTAATCCAACGCTCATTGGCTCGATACTTGGAGGCGTAAACGGTGAAGGTAAAGGTGTCACCGGTATTGAGTCCATGGAAGAAGCTTCTCTACAGGGTATTAATGGTGTGGAAACTTACGAGCAGACTAATCCAATTTATGGAACTGCCAAGATTCCTGGAACTGAAAAAGTACAGTCTGTGGCAACTCCTGGTGGCACAGTTAAACTCACGATTGATTCTGATGTGCAGTGGTATCTCAATAAAGAACTCAAAGCTCGCGTAGAAAATCAACATGCCGACTGGGGTATCGGAGTAGTCCAAGAAATTAAGACAGGGCGTATTATTGCAATTTCTGATTCTGATCAGTATGCGGCAAATTCAGAAGATGCATTGACTAAAGGCTCGCCAGCAATGCAATCTACATTTGATCCTGGTTCGACAGGAAAGCTCATTACAGCATCAGGTGTATTGCAAGAGGGGCTGCACAAGGCTACTGATCACTTCACGGTGCCATATAGCCTTGAATATCGTGGGCAGACATATCACGATGCATTGCCACATGGGGATGAGAATCTTACGCTTGCAGGTATTCTGTATCATTCCTATAACACCGGAACGATTATGACTGCCTATAATTATTCGACAGAAAAGCGCTACCAATATATTACTGATTTCGGTATCGGGCAGCCGACAGGCATTAATTTCCCGGGTGAATCTAACGGTTTGCTCGTTTCGAATGGTAACGATTGGGATACGCGTACACGCGAAACCGTTCTTTTCGGACAAGGGTATACGGTTAACGCTTTACAAATGACGAATGTAATTGCCACTATTGCTAACGGTGGTGTGCGTTTAGGACAGCGATTAATTGAAAAATCAACCAATGCCCAAGGTAAAGATACAACGCCATCAGCAAATGAGTCGAAGCGCGTCATCTCTGAGGAAACCGCAGCTACCATGATGAATATGATGGAGAATATCGGTGAGGAATATGCGCGCGTCGTAACAGTTCCTGGATACCGTATTGCTGGAAAATCTGGAACTGCAGAAGTTGCTGGTGAAGGTGGTCGACTTACAGGTATCGTAGGGGACTATATCATCGCTTTGCCGGCTGATAAGCCTCAATATGTTATTGCTGTCTTCATGAAGAATGCAGATGCCTATTATGGTGGTGCCTCAGTAGGTCCAGTAGTTCAAAACATCGGTAAATTCTTGATGCAGAAGTATCAGATACCACAATCTGCTCCTCGAACCGACGCTATTCCTATCACCTGGTAACTCGTGGTAGAGCAAGTGATAATGTGTAATAGATATGTCAAGTGTTAGTGAAACCATTTCCGAGCACACCACTATTGGTGATATTCGACGTCGTTATGGCATCAAAACTGTGGGAACACAGCATGATGCTGTTACATTGACCTCCGTAGCCGATGCGTTAGAGGATATTACTCCCGGAGCTTTGTATATAAGCTCTACAAGTGAGTACGATTCTCGTATAGTGCATGCAGCGGCACGTAGAGGGGCATATGCCGTTGTATTTATGCTTGAGGACAAAGCCCAGTCGCAAATTGCTCCGATAGATATGGAGATACCAGTTCTTTTTGCAGATATGCATAATGATGAACGTGCTCGTATAGCTGCGGACCTAGCAGGCGAGCCATCTCGATCATTAGCTGTATTTGCAGTACAAGGCGATAGTCTGAGCTGGGATACTGAAGAAATCGATCACGCTGATGGTGTGTCTGATAATGACTCGGATAGCGACACGAATATAAGCGCAGATATTACTGTCCCAGATACTGAGGCTACACCACGAGTTCGCAGTTCTGTTATTACTGAACTGTATGATTTATTGCATTATTTAGGAAATCCTTTAGGAATTATTGATAGGCGTGGAGGAATTAGCCTAGAGCGTGAGCTTTCTTTGCCTACTCCGCTATCACCTCTAGATATTCAACGCATGCTCTATGTGATGGTAGAAGATGGTGCGACTTCCGTCATTATCGATGTCGATGATGAAGTTCTTCAATCACTTGCGCTGACAAAGGTTAATGTAGACGTTTACACTAATACTGTTAATGAAACGTATAATGTGCCGCAAATTGGCCCTCAGCATACTTTTTTGACACGCAAATCCAAGCATGACGAAGTGGAAGATTTGCGCCGTTTGGCAAGGCAAAACATACAACCATACGGTGCAGAAATTCGTGATAACACTATGTGTGTGGAAGCTACTGATGATTCACGCGAATTAGTACGTGAAGTTCTCGGTGAAATCAACGAACGTCAATATGAGAATATAGCAACAGCTGTTGCGATGGTACTCGCCGCTGGTGTAAAACGTAATTCAGTTAAGAGCGCATTGCGTCTTTCTTACGAAATGAAAGCAGATAAGTCATGATTTCAACACATGTAAGTGAACTAATAACCGCTGGAATTGGACAACTGTATATTGATAGCCAGCGCATTGATGAGATTCCTCAAAGTGATGATTTTGTTATCACTTCAGTAACAACCGACTCTCGACAATCGAATGATTCAAGTGCTTTTGTAGCTATCGCGGGCGAGCATGTCGATGGGCATGATTTTGTGTCGAACCTCAGTGACACAGCGCTGGCAGTAGTAGATCATCTTATCGATGGAGCAAGTGTGCCACAGCTTCTTGTAGAAGATACTATTAAAGCCTTGGGGGATATTGCTCGACTCAATATTGAAAAACGCAAAGCTTTTGCTGCGCGTGGCATGAATGAGTTTACAATCATTGCGATTACAGGCTCAGTGGGGAAAACGACTACAAAAGACATGCTGAGCACTGTTTTATTGCGATTAGCTCCGACAGTTGCTCCTCAGGGATCGTTCAATAATGATATTGGTTTGCCACTAACCGCTCTCCAGGTTGATGAGAAGACACGTTTCTTTGTGGCGGAAATGGGCGCTTCTGCTCAGGGTGAGATAGCTTATTTGACCACAATTGCTCCTCCTGATATTTCCATCGTTCTCAAGGTGGGAGTAGCACATTTGGGAGGATTCGGTAGCGTGGAGGGCATTCGCGATGCTAAATCAGAAATTGTTCGCGCACTGTCCAGTTCTGGAGTAGCAATTCTTAATGCTGATGACGAAAACGTTCGCTCTATGGCAAGCATGACAAAAGCTTCCAGCATTATCTGGTTTAGTCGCAAAAATGCTCAGGAGCAGCCAAAGCCTGCAGTTTCTGGAATGGTTTCCTCAGTAATTACTCGTGGAACCGATACGAGCGTAGATGACTTTAACCGTCCAATGTTTAGCGTGACTTTGCCTGATAATTCTCAATTTGAATTACGCTTGGGCATCAGTGGCGAGCATAATGTATACAACGCTTTGGCAGTCTTAAGTGTTATCTATAGTCTGGATATCCCAGAGCATATTGCAGCAAGTGTTTTGTCACAAATGACAGCAATTAGTCCTCATCGAATGCACATTGCGCCGGTGGATACTCAGGCAGCGCATTTTACCGTAATTGATGATTCTTTCAATGCAAATCCAGATTCCATGCGTGCTGGTTTGAATGCGTTGAAATCTTTCGAATCTCACACTGAAGACCTCACGCGTATAGCTGTACTGGGATCGATGCTTGAACTCGGGCCAACAGAAGAAGAAGCGCATCGTACAATCGGCGAATATGCCGCTTCGTGCGCGGATATCGTCATAGCAGTAGGTTCTCACGATGATCAGAATTTGACACGTTTAGCTCAGTGTCTTGCCGACGGAGTTCGAAAGGGTAAGGAGTGCGAGAGCGCTCATGCTAACGAAGATACGAATGCTCAGGATACAACTGAATGTGCTGAACATGTTTATCTTGTAAGTAGTATTGATGAAGCACATTCTATTGTTGATAGGATAGCGAGTGAGAAGAATACGGTGGTTTTGCTTAAAGGCTCTCATGCATCTGGTTTGAGTGCGTTAGCTTCACGGTGGCTTGGCAATTCAGCGCAATAACGGAGGAGTCGTCACATTATGATTGCGGTACTTATCGGTCTAGCGGTATCTTTGGTGATTACCTTTATTGGTACACCAATTGTGACCAATATTATTACTGATTTGCATTATGGTCAGTACATTCGCCAAGACGGTCCTCAGTCGCATATGGTTAAGCGCGGGACACCGACTATGGGCGGGATTGTTATAAATATCGCTATCGTCTTTGGTTGGCTTGCGTCTGCATTGTACCGTGCAATTGCTCTTGGTAAAGCACCATCTGTGAATGCAATTCTTGTGCTCTTTGTTATGCTTTCTATGGGTTTGCTTGGCTTTATTGATGATTTCGCAAAGGTAGCTAAAAAGCAAAATGAAGGCTTAACTATCCACGCAAAGCTCATCGGTCAGATCGCAGTTGCTACAATTTACGCCATTCTCTCTTTGACTATCCAAACGCCAGATGGGCAAGTATCTGCTCATTCGGGTATTACTTTTATCGAAAAGCCATTTATTAGTTTTGAGAATTTGGGTACAATACTTTCTGCAATTCTCTTCATTATTTGGGTAAATCTTCTTATTGCTGCATGGACTAATGCAATCAATCTCACCGACGGACTAGACGGTCTTGCATCTGGAAGTTCGATGGTTGCTTTCTTAGGGTTCGCCATCATCGGCATGTGGCAGACATATCATCGCGTTCCTCTTCCAAACTCATACAGTTATACTGTCCAGGATCCTCAAGATTTGACTATTATCGCCCTGTGCGCTGTGGCAGCATGCTTTGGATTCTTGTGGTTTAATTCCAACCCAGCAACTATTTTTATGGGAGATACTGGTTCGCTTGCATTAGGTGGATTATTTGCAGCTCTTTCTATTGCAACGCATACAGAAGTCTTAGCCGTCATGCTTGGGGCACTTTTCGTCTGGGAAACTGTATCAGATGTTATCCAAATATTTTCCTTCAAAGTATTCCATAAAAGAGTATTCAAAATGGCACCAATTCATCATCATTATGAGCTTAAAGGGTGGTCAGAAAATAAAGTAGTTGTCCGTTTCTGGATGATAGAAATGGTGTGTGTCATTATCGCATTAGTTATTTTCTACCTAGATTGGGTCATTCGATCTGGAATTTAATATATACAATCGTATTACCGTCACACATATAAAAGCACATATATAAAAGCACATATATAAAAGCATTCGAGGAATAAAATGGAGAAAGCATATCTCATCGTTGGGCTTGGTGTTTCTGGAAATAGCGCCAAAAACGTATTGGAATCTCGAGGCGAGCGTGTGCTGACTGCTGATGATAATAAGCCAGCAGATTATCGAATTGACGAGATTTCCAATGAGTCGTTTAATTATGCGGATATTCAAGCGGTAATTACATCGCCTGGTTTTAAACCGACCACTGGCTTTATTCTGAAAGCTACTCAAGCTGGGGTACCTGTGATCAGTGATGTCGAACTCGCTTGGAAATTACATAATGAAAACGAATTGACGAGATCTCAAGTATGGATAGGGATTACCGGTACGAACGGTAAAACGACTACCACTGAGATGACAAATTCCATTATGCAAGCTGCTGGACGTCACAGCCAGGCCGTTGGAAACATTGGCAATCCTATTTCTCAAGCAGGAATTGATACAGCTCTTGATACGTTAACTGTTGAATTGAGCTCATTCCAAATGCATTACACGAATTCGCTTGAGCTTGACTGTGCTGCAATAACAAATCTTGCCGATGACCATCTTGATTGGCATGGTGGATTCGATAATTATGCGGCAGATAAAGCGAAAGTGTATAACCGGGCGAAAAAAGCTGTCGTATACAATGCGGATGATGAGCGCGTTACGCGTTTAGCAATGAAAGCCAAGGAGAAAGTCGAGTCCGAGGAAGCTGGGGAAGCTGAGGAAGTGAATAAGCCGGTGTTTATCGGATTCACTTTACGCAATCCTGCTGTTGGTGAGATTGGGGTCGATAACGGTTGGATAGTTAACCGGAGCGAATTACCAACGTTACAAGAACGCTTAGCTCCGATTACATCGTTTACGCATCTAACAGAACCTGACGGGACAATTTATCCTCATCTTCTTGCGGATGCATTATGCGCCTTATCGTTGAGCTTGGGAGCAGGGATAGATACTCATGTGGCAATCAGTGCTTTGCAAGAATTTGCTCCTAGTGGACATCGTATTGAAACTGTAGCAACTTGGCATACCAGCAATGGTAGTGTACGGTTTGTCGATGATTCGAAAGCAACAAATTCTCATGCTGCTGCAGCCTCACTCAGTAGTTTTGCTGATAAATCTGTTGTGTGGATTGCTGGTGGTTTGGCAAAGGGTTCTGAATTTAGTGATCTTATCAAGACTCAGAAATCTAAGATCAGAGCTGCAGTCATTATCGGTGTTGATCAGCAGCCTATGATTGATGCATTAAAAGATTATGCACCTGAGATTCCTGTTGTGCTCATCGACCCAGAAACTGCTGAAACTAAGCCTATTATGAAGCAAGCAGTAGAAGCGTGTGCTCGTCTAGCGCAAGCTGGAAATGTCGTTTTAATGGCTCCAGCGTGTGCATCTATGGATCAATTCGTTTCATATGCAGACCGAGGAAATCAATTTGCTCAGTATGCTCAAGAATGGGTAAATACACATGTCGAGTAGACAGCAATCAAGAAATACACAGCAACGTACTCGTGGATTTGAGAAACCAATGAGCAACACAAAGTCTCCATCGAGGAGCGCATCGTCTAAGAAAGGAACGAGTTCTTGGGTAGATCGCAGCATATCGTTCTTAACCGCTGGCTCACGTTTAGAGCATAATGAGAGCAATCAACGAGCGGATTACACTGGCTGGAGAATTATCTTCAATCCGGTTGCTAGCTATTGGGGACTTGTTATTAGTGTAGTCGTTTTGACGATTTTTGGTTTGGTTATGGTCTTTTCAAGTTCGACTGCCAAACTCGCTGGAACGAATCAATCGGTATGGTCAAACCTTCTTAGACAAGGCAGTTTTGCTGTAATGGGTGCAGTGCTCCTTGTAGGAGCTCAATTCCTCAAGGCAAGCTGGATACGCCGATTGAGCACTATCGTGATGTTCTTCGCGCTGGTTCTACAGGCACTTACCTTGACTCCGCTTGGTTCGAGTGCAGGTGGTAATACCGGTTGGCTTATTCTTGGACCATTGCGTTTTCAGCCAGCAGAGATCTTGAAATTTGCTTTGTGCCTGTGGCTTCCGCACGCACTGCTTCTTGCCAAAAAAGAAGCAGATAAGAAGCGTACAGAAAAATTTGACGTGAGACCTTATTTGTCTACAATTTTCGGTTTTGCTGTTGCTGTTGGATTAGTTGGACTAGGTAAGGATCTTGGAACCGCAATAGTTGTGGGCATTATTATTGGCGTATCTTTACTTATTTCTGGTTTCCCTCTTAAGTACATTTTTGGAGTGGGGATTCCGGGCATAGCGATTATCTTCCTTATCATGGTTCGCGGAAGCTCAAACCGTTGGGCGCGTATCCAAGCTACTTATGGTGGATGTTCTACTCGAGAGGCTTCTCAATCAGCAGGTATCTGTTTCCAGTCCTTGCATGGTGACTATGCATTGGCTACTGGGGGTCTTACTGGTGTGGGACTGGGAAATTCTCGTGAGAAGTCATATCTTCCAGCTCAAGATAATGATTATATTTTCGCTATTATCGGCGAAGAACTCGGCTTCTTGGGTGCGTTAGTTGTTATTCTCTTCATCGTTATCATGGCTTGGTCGATAATTAATTTATCTCTACGTCACCAAAATATTTATATGCAAATGGTTCTTATGTGCATTGGATCATGGTTTGCTGCGCAATCTTTTATTAACATTGCGGTTGTGCTTGGTATTCTTCCAGTTATGGGCCTTCCGCTACCGTTTATTTCTGCGGGTGGATCTGCGCTGGTTATGTGTCTTGCTGGTGCAGGGGTGTGTATACGTTTTGCGCGAGAACAAGAAGACGTGAGGTCTAGCCGTATCCGTCGGTAGACGTGACATATGAATACGGCATACTTCGAGATAACGTTTAGCTTTGAAGTGATTGCTTGCAGATGATGCAACACGGGTACATGAAAATATTCACTCGGTAGAATGGTAGCGACATAATGGAAAATATGAATCAATCGGAACCTCTTCATATCGTTCTCGCTGGCGGTGGTACAGCAGGACACGTCAATCCGTTACTGAGCATCGCTCAGCACATTCGAGACGTGGAACCAAACGCGCAGATTTCTATTATCGGAACTGTGGTGGGTCTTGAAGCACGGTTGGTTCCAGAAGCAGGATTTGAACTCGACACAATCGAGAAGGTTCCTTTCCCTCGATCTATTAATGCGCAAACGTTCCTCTTCCCATCGAAATTCATGAAGCAGCTCTCCTCTGTCAAAGAAATTCTGACGAAACGACAAGCAGACGTCGTCGTTGGAGTAGGAGGTTATGCATCAGCTCCAGCATATGTACAAGCGAGATCTATGAAGCTCCCAGTAGTCATCCACGAGCAAAATGCTCGTGCCGGTATGGCAAATAAATTAGGGGCTAGATGGGCTGATTTTGTTGGTTTAACGTACGACAATTGCGGTATTGAAGCTCATGGAAACACCCGAGTGGAGCGAGTAGGATTACCACTTCGCAGTGCGATTGCTCATCGTGCAGACAGTCTCGAAATTAATCGACGTGAGGCGAAACGGGAAGCAGCTCTTGAACTTGGACTTAATCCTGATAAACCAATTATTGCTGTAACTGGCGGTTCTTTGGGGGCTCTGAGCCTTAACACCGCTGTATCGCAAGCAGCCGCTGAATTAATTAAGACAGCTCAGATTATTCATCTAACAGGAAAAGGCAAATCACAAGCAGTACGGGATACTCTTGAGCAGCTCATCGATCCGCAAGAGATTGTTGAATTGGGCAGCTTTGAGCGTGGTTCATACCATATCAGTGAGTACTGGGAAGGTATGGATGCTGTGATGGCCGCAGCTGATTTGGTTATTTGTCGTTCTGGTGCAGGAACGGTAGCAGAATTGACTGCTTTAGGTACGCCAGCTGTGTATGTCCCTTTGCCTATAGGAAATGGTGAGCAAGTGTACAATGCTCAACCGGTTGCCCAGTTGGGTGGTGGCATAATTGTTGACGATAGTCGATTCAATGCCGAGTGGATTAACTCGAATATCATCGAACTTATTAATAACTCACAACGGCTTGAAGAAATGAGTGCCATTGCGTGGGACTATGGTAAACGTGATGCTGCTCAAACCATGGCTCGCATTGTTCTAGAAAAAGCACGTCAAGCGCGCAAGTAATGAGGAGAAATAAATAATAATGGAACAGATTATTTTGGACCCTACATATCAGCCAATTGATTATGACAGCGTGGACATTACATCGTGGCATCGCGTGCATTTTATTGGCATCGGCGGCGCAGGAATGAGTGTGCTTGCTGAAATGCTTCTTGAACAAGGAATTACAGTTACTGGTTCAGATGCACATCGCAATGCGAAAACCGATAGGCTTGAGAGCCTTGGTGCTACCATTTTTGAAGGTCAATCTGCCTCTAACGTTGATGGTGCATCAATCGTTGTATACTCATCAGCAATTAAACCTGATAATCCAGAAATCGTGCATGCAGTTGAGCAAGGAATCCTGCTTATGCATCGTTCAGATATTCTTGCTGCTCTCATGGCCCAAAAGAAGTCTATTACCGTTGCTGGTGCACATGGAAAGACAACTACGAGTGCAATGATTGCGCAGATTTGTACGAGCGCAGGAAAAGCAGAGCTAGGAGATCCAAGTTTTGCTATTGGCGGGTCGATTCATACGCCAGAAGGCTTGAAAGACGGAGGTCATGCTGGTAAAGGCGAGATTTTCGTAGCTGAGGCAGATGAATCAGACGGGAGCTTCATCAAATACCATCCATACATTGCTGTTATTACAAATGTCGAGCCGGATCATCTTGACCATTATGGGGATGCTCAGGCATTCACACAGGCTTTCGTTCGTCATGCTCAAAATGCTACAGGACATGTGGTTGCATGTGCAGATGATGAAGGCGCATTGAGTGTCATTCGTTCCTTAAATGATGAAGAGCGAAAGCAAGCAATTGTTTATACTACGAATCCTGAGTTAACCATGAAATTCGCTCAGGTCGTATACATTCAGACCGATAATCGCAGTACGTTTGATGGGGGACAAGACTTCTCTATCCGTTGGCTTGAACGATATGGAACGGATATGATTCATGCACATATTCGTGTCCCTGGTATGCATAATGTACGCAACGCTACTGCGGCCCTGATAGCAACATTACTTGTGGGGATTAAACCTGATGAAGCAGCTCGTGCTCTTGATGATTTTCGTGGCGCAGCTCGTCGTTTTGATATTAAGGGCATTGTTGATGATGTAACTGTGGTTGATGATTATGCGCATCATCCAACCGAAGTTGCTGCACTTATGGAGGCTGCTCGGGTACGCTATCCTGATGAGCGTATTCGCGTCCTCTTCCAGCCGCATCTTTTCTCCCGCACACATTACTTTGCACAGGAATTTGCTAAGGCTCTATCGTTAGCGGATGAAGCTATAGTTACTGGAATTTATCCAGCTCGTGAATTCCAAAAGGATTGGCCAGATGTAACAGCTGATACCATTCCTCAAGCAGCGCGAGAAACTGGAATTGAGATATCTATCCGCGCAATAGATGATATGAATGAAGCAGCGCAGTATCTTTCTAAGACTGCGCAACCTCATGATGTCATTTTCACTGTAGGAGCGGGTTCTATTACGAATATGGCTGATGTAATCGTTGAACAACTCAGCGCTCGCAAAGCGTAGCGGCTCTAGGAGTTAATAGCATATGTCGAAAGATAAACGAGCACGTTCTGTTTCTTCGCGATCTACGTCATCATCAGCCTCATCATCGTCAACCTCATCACGCACGGTTTCTTCCCATACAAGTGCGCACAAGGAGGATTCACGGGCTTCTGAACCATGGAATGCTCGTTCGACCAGAAGCTCTCAAGCTAAGCAGAACCAGAATAATCGTTCTCCACGTGTAGTGAGTGCTTCAAGTCTTGCAGATAATTTTGTTGATCCAGAGAGGCTACAGCCTGCTTCTGAAGGAATCGAAGCCAATATTAACAAGGAATTTCAGGCACGCCCGAGGTCAAAAGTAGTTGATTTTAATGAACGTAAAAAAGAGCAGCGAGTAGCGAGCAGACGGTATTGGATTCTTCGCATAGCTATAGCAGTACTTAGTCTTGGTGTGGTGATTTTTGCGGTATGGGCGCTTATATTTTCACCATGGTTGAAGGTTAATTCTCAGGAAATCCATATCACGGGTATGCAAACATGGGTGAAAGTTGAGCAAATTCAACGTTATACGAACGATACTATTGGAAAATCGTTGATCCTCGTCTCCGAATCTCAGCTTGAAAATAGTATTGATTCCATCCCAGGCGTAGGCAAGGCTGAAGTGAGTAAGCAGTTCCCTCATGGGATTAATGTGACAATTACTGAGGAAACTCCTACAGCATTGCTGTATGCACAAGATAAAAAAAATTATGTAGCAGTTGATGCCAAGGCTCAACAGATAGCAACGGTTAATGAAGCATCGGCGGGGATTCCTGTGATTAACGTGCCTACAGTAAAAAGCGGTTTGCGCAATGAAACTGTTTTGCAAAGTATCGCGGTCTTAGCAGCTCTTGATGCAGGCACTCGTTCACAAGTAGTGTCGACAACTGCAAATACTCAGGATTCAATTACGACAGTACTGAGCTCAGGTTATACAATCGTATGGGGAAACTCATCGAATATGGATTCGAAGCAGCAAATCGTAGCAAAGATAATTCAGCAGCTCCAAGCTGAAGGCTCGAGTCAAATGATAATCGATGTCTCTGCGCCAGCAAGACCAATTATTCGATAAACCGCTAAGGCAGATGATGCGCATGCGCGGCTAAGGCGCGTTAGGATACGACAGGGGCGCATTACGGGGAGTTAAAGGAATGCTAAAGGAATGAGCTGATTATTGTTGGCTTAGCTTTTCGTTCTTTGAACGCGAAATCAACTTTCGCTCAGTGCACAAACTTCCATACCGGAGTTTCTTTTGCGATGAACTTGTGTATACTATATACGTGCGCATTACGCGCGTGAGGTTCTATAACCAAATACGGGGTCGATCGGTTTCGACGGTGATCTGTTCGCTGTAGAGAAGCGTGTCGAGAACGCAGGGGTCCGCTCGTTAACGTGCCACCTGTAAAAAATAAGTGCTAAATCTAACCGCACTGAGTTTGCACTCGCTGCCTAAGCTTCGCGCTAGGATTAACCAGCTGAGTTTTCAACTCCGTTCACTCTCTCATGTCTTTGGGGAGATGCTGAGCGTCGTTTAAAAGACTTGCCTGAGGTTTTGAGTTTCAGGAAACTTCAGGGACTTTAACTGCAACTATTCCTGCAAACCGTGGTTTGCGACGATGTTTGAGGAAGAAAAATTGCCATAAGGCCAGCAAACTACACACGTAGAAGGCTAGAGGTACGGTCATCGGACCCGGGTTCAATTCCCGGCGACTCCACGATAAGGGTTTCAAGCAATTCGTTTGAAACCCTTTTTCATGCCCAAAAACCGCATAAGTTTGTTTAAGCAGGAAGGTGATTAGCAGCGATATGCCTGATATCGTTCTATCGCGCTTAAGAAAAGTTAAGATATAAAGTAATTAAGTTCTGCTCAGTTAGTGCTTCTATCATTTAATATCTGCTGGAAAACGTACTCTGCACTAAATGTCGTGTTAATGCGTCAAACTGTAATTAACAGAAACCCCCTGAAGCCTATCCACCTTGATGTGATGCTCAAAATCGAGGGGGTTCTTTCATACTTGAACTGCTTTGTGTTGTGTGGAATGAAATACAAATGAACGCAAACTATTCTAAGGAGCTTATCACTTTTTTAGATAAGCATAAATTCTATGTGCAGGGTATTTTCACGTCTGAGCATTGGGTATAAAACGAAGGGCATATTCATAAGAAATGAATATGCCCTTATCGTTCTTTTCTTAAATTATTCAACTTTCATAAAAGCGATGGATTCACTATCGTCGTCTGAAGAATCCTCAGTTGATGTGTCGTTGCTATCATTCTTTTTGCTGTCACTACTGTTGTCTCGTTCAATGCCATACTTTTTAATGACATCTGATGAAATGTAGCAAAGTGTCGTGTAATGAGCTTCCTCGTGAGCTACCTCTGTTCCATTAATACTAATGCTGCAAGAGAGCTGTGGGGCATCATCATCAGTGCTGTTGGCAGTTAAAAGAATAGAAGCATAATAGACGTCATCAACAGTTGCTTCCATAGCCTTTCGACCGGTGAAGGAGTCTGTCGTTTTAGTTTCGAAATTGGCATTCCATTCGGCCTTGGTGTCAACTGTTGATTCAGCGAGGAGAGTGATGGTGTAAGTGCCTGATGAGCTCGACTTATCATCGGAATCTTTAGAATCATCGTCATCTGAATCGGACGATGAATCATCTCGTGGCCTCGATTTTTGTGATTGCGTTCGCGAACTGTTGCTATCAGATATTGATGAAGGACTAAAACCATTTGCTTGATAGACGACATAAAATACCAAAGCAATGGCAATAATAATGGTAATAACCCAGAACCATGCTTGCTTATAGAATGGCAACTTTTGCTGAGCTTGGTACTGATATCCGTTTTGGTAGTTGTTCTGATATCCGTTGTTGTAATAAGGTGGCACGTTAGGGGAGACATATCCGCTGTTGTCTTGTGAACCGGATGTCTGCTGATATGATGTGCTAGAGGTCGGGGAAGTGTAACCAGATGCCGTTTGCGATGTACTAGGCATAGAAGACGGCATCTGTGTTGTCGCTACAGAGTAAGGCGTTCCGGATGATTGTGCATGCTGAGGGATTGGCGCCAATGGTATATTTTCCGGTGCTTGGTTTTGTGCCGCAGGTTGGTCACCATTAGGGCCTATATCCTGATTTGGTGATGTCGCATAATCACCAGAGGGGTTATACTCAAAGTTTGATTGTGGGTTATTTGGCTGTTCCCACGGAGTTTGATCGTTATTCATTCTTCTTCTCTTTCTCATTGCCACATATTCAGCAGATAGCTGTCTGAATGATTGACTACGTCTATCATAACGAACGGCATGAGCAATTTAAACGTATGGGGCGCAAAAGTTTTAAGGCTGTACCGATAAAGACATCGGTACAGCCTTAAAACTTGCTAATAGTAGTCGAGAACGAAACTGTTATAATTCCTCACACGAAAAATTATTCACACGCAACACCATCGCGGTCGCGGTCGAGCTTGAGCGAATAACCAGGGTCACCTTGATGCAAAGGTGCTTTGCCCTGTGCACGTACTGCAGCGCAATTAGGATAGTAGACGTAATCTTGTTGCGGCGCAGGTGCTGGTGCTGGAGCAGGAGCAGGTGCAGGCGCTGGCTGTGGTTCAGGTTGAGGCTGAGGATTCTTTTCTGCTTCAACACGTTGCTGTATATCAGCTATCTTCAAGCCATCGTCCGCTGGAATAAGCTGAGTAGGGCAGGAAGAAAGAACTTTTACCATGGCATCATGCTCAGCTTGGGTGACCCAGAGACTGTACTTCGCCTTAACTCCAATTTGACGTGCAACATACTCGCAGCGATATGATTTGCTTGATGGGAGCCACGTGGCTGTGTCACCATCCGACTTTTGCATATTCGCTGAGCCAGATACAGCGAGTAAATTATATGGGTCGTTAGCAAAAATTTCGCGTGTGAGATCATCAAGCTGTTGAGCGCCTTTCTGCCAAGCATCGCTCAAAGCCACAACATGATCAATCTGAACTTCCGAACTGGTATCAGTTCCACGTTTAAACGAAATAGTACGTGCAGTATACGGATCTGATAGCGTACCAGTGAGGACCTTGCAATCATTTGTGTTTGTTTCAAAAGTGGTGTCTTTTAAATCACGTTTTAGGATGTCATTTCTTGTATCGCATCCATTTCTATCCATGTCGCTCCAAGGCTGACCAAATTTATTGCGGTGATATCCGGTTTTCGGTGCACGCCCTTTGATAGACAGCGACGATAGGACGTTGAGAGCTGTGCCAGATTCTTGCGTAGCTTGTTCGACAGCTTGCTTGGTCTTTTCTGCTCGCTCTTCTGCTTCTTTTTCGGCTGCGAGCCGACGTTTTTGCTCTTCTTCCTGCTTGCGCTTTTCATCCTCCTTAGATTTTTTATTATCGGATGCTGTTATAGATGTATTCTGCGGCTTTGAGGGATCTGAATGGTTTGAATAAGCAAAGGCAGAATTCGCGAATGCAATGCATACTATAACAAAAGTAACTATAGCAAGCTTGCCTACTCCTAAACGCATATGAGCTACAGTAATGTATTCAGGCATCGGCTTACCAGTCGCTTTACGATATTCATTTATAATTGCTTGGATTCCGCACAGAGCAAGCGTAACGAAGCCCATTATAATTGCGAATGGGGCAACAACGCCGAAAATGCATAAGAGGAAGCTAATAAGAGCACAGATAAAAATTGCAGTCATAAGACGGCTCGTGCTATGGAATTGTTTAAGTAATGATTGTGACGGTTGGTTGTTCATTTCTTCTCCATTGATTAATTGAACGTAAAACTAGTATAGGTACATACAAAAAGGCAACATGCCTAGCTTTATATGAAATAAATGAAGAAATTTGTATAAATTAAAAAGTGAGTCTTAATTTCGCCATTGAAAACTTAAGACTCACACATTAATTGATGAATACAAAAATCTTACAGCGTGCGTAATACATGCTGCAAGACGCTGATTGTTGCGCCAAGCATAACAATATTCTCGCCAAAATCGCAACGTTTAACTTGCACATGTCGTGGTTGGACAGCAGATTTTGTCTGCTCGTTGATAACCTCGGACACGGATTGAAGCAATGTCTCGTTGACGATATCTGCAGGACCATAAATAGCGATTTCATTGATATCAAGCAAACTGATAGGCATTGAGAGTACTTGACCTAATTTTTTGCCTGCACGAGTAATGATTTCCAACCGACCGTCAAAATTCTGAGGTTCGAGTTGGGCGAATTGTTTATGCAAAGCAGGAACACTCAGTGTCGTTTCGACGCAGCCACGTTTACCGCATATGCATAATTGGCCGTCAGTATCGATGACACAGTGTCCGATTTCTCCGGCGGCATTATTTGTTCCTGAAACGAGAGTTCCATTAATCATGACCGCTGCTCCTACGCCCACAGAAATTTGGATGACGATAAGATTCGCGTCGCCGCTACCAAAGAAACGCTCAGCTAATAATGCACAATTCGCATCATTTTCAACTATGCATGTCATATCGAACTCTTGCTTTATAAACTGTGCGAGTGGGACATTGGACCAATTAAGATTTCTTGAGTCGATAACAGTTCCTTGTTCGTCCACAATTCCCGGAACCGCGATACCAATTCCAATCACATGACCAGGAGCTTGGCTAATTATCCTCTCGCAGATGTTCTTAACGATATCGAGAGTGATATCAGACGGCTGAGAAACAGAAACCTCAATACGCGAAAGAATTTGTCCTGAAAGATTAGTGACAATCGCTTGGATAAGAAATTCCTGAGACAAATCAAGCGCTACGATATTCCAGTAATCGGTATCGATTTCAAGTAAAGTTCCACGTTTGCCACGTTTGCCAGGCACAGCTTCAACGTTATGATCGCTTTCGGTTAGTATATGCTCATCAATCATTGAGGCAACGACATCGGAGACGGAGGCTCGTGATAGTCCAACTCGACGGCTTACTTGAGCACGCGAGAGGCTTTGACGTGGAAAAAGCAAATCGAATACTGCTATACGATTATTGATACGAACATCCGTTGGATCTGCCTTAATGCTGTTTGTACCAAAAGGCGTAGCAAAACCTGCGCTTTCTTCATTAAATAATGAAGAAGTATCAGCTTTCACACTATGATGCATGTTATGTGTGGTTGTGTTCTTCTGTGAGTTCGACATATCAGTCCTCTTCGGGATTATTCGTGAAACCTATATATCGGTTACTGCGCCAGATTACGTGAGAACCTTGTGGGTGCCAGCAGTAGTCAAAAGGTGCACGTGTATTGTTCAGGAAAATATTAGATTCGATAAGAGCTGTGCCATCCGCTCGTTCAGAGCGAAGCGGCTCACAGTCCTTAGCTAGTATAAACACATTATGATGAATATGTGCGTCGGGGTTTCGTGGGATATCAATTGCGCCCATATGATCCAGATAAGCGGTGTTGCAATAGAACTGCGAATTTACCGCTTTTTCATTGCAAAACATGACTGTGCCACCTGAATTTCCAGATGAAAAATTATAGCGATAAATGGTTCCGTCGCCGAAATCAGCATCCCATGCCTGACCGTCACCATTACCATTGTCAGCGTTCATTGTGTCATACGCTTCATTGTATTCAAATAACGCATTCTTGCATCGCCAAGGCCATATGGCAGCTGCGACTTTGTCATAATCCGTAGCTGTGTATATATCATCACTGATGTCTCGAGCTGCGCGCCGAGATATATTATGACGAATAATTGGCTGATAACAGTACATTGTAGTAATCGCATCGCCACCGCAGTCTTCGACAAGGTTGTCTTCTATCACTACGTTCGTGGAACCATATCGAGTAATGGTGTCGTCGCTAATCGTCCCATCGCCGTAGTTAAAGCGATTAAGCCACTGTCCAGATTCATCGCGCTTGCCTTGATCAATGAAATTGAGGTATGCGGTATACCCCACAGCGATTCCCCAACGACGTGTGCGTTGAACAATATTGCGTCGAATATGAATATTGTTAAACCGTGCGATTTTCTGCTCTATTTCCGACGAATGAGTGGGGAAATGAGCTATAGCATAGATACCGCCATTAGCCATATGCTTGTCGTATACATTGCCTTCTACATCATGGATGTGGAGTCCTTCAAGAACGACGTGATTTACAGTTCCTTTATCTTGCGCGATTATGGCTATGCCGGTTCTATCAATGGCGGCAATGTCATTAAAGCCTAAAGAGGTATCACTACGAGTATTTGAAATATCAAGATTGCGAACTTCAACGTAGCTGGCATCGAAAAGAAGTAGAGTAGTAGATACTGATCCCTCCCATCGGTGAGGATGATTGATGCTTCCTCCTATAGGTGCGTGATAATCTTCATGCCATATGCCGCTGCCTTGTGCATCAATATGCGGCAACGGTAAATTCTCATCTCCATATGAATCGATAGTCAAGGGATCTGCTGGTGTTCCGCCATGGTATATATGAAAACTCTGTCCAAGAAAGTTGCTACCGCGTTCTAAACGTATGTGATGGATTGACGATTCGGTATTAGTCGATGATAGGTTATCCATATAAGACGTAAGGTGAGTGAGGGTTTGCCATGGTGTAGCTGGCGATAGTCCGTCGTTAGCGTCGTCGCCGTTGTATGAAGAAATGTAGTAGGTCGTCATTGTCCTAGCTCTCATCCTAATAATTGTGTCGTCCTAATTACTTTATCGTGGTTGTTTTATCTCAAGCGTCTTGCTCGAGTGTCTGGCTTGGTTTGCTTCAGTAGTGTGTCTTCGGTTTTTGTTTATGAGGTAAATTAAAAACGAAAACCTTACAACGCTTATTTTTCATTGAAAACTAGTATATCGCAAAAGAATAAGAAACGCGACATGACGTAAATTGTTTGTGTTGTTGACAAATTATATTTTCGTGTATAATCATAAGTACATTGTCGCGAGGAAGCGACTACATCCCAAGGGAGGGAAAAATGAACACACGGGGTAAGCACCTAGTAACAGGAGTAGCATCGCTCGCAGCGATGGCTCTCGCATTGGCAGGCTGTGGCGCAGGCGGATCAAGCGCAAGCTCCGACAGCTCGAAATCAGGAGAGAAGGTTGAAATTACTTATCTCCATCGATTGCCAGATAAGGAAGGCATGACGTTGGTTGATACCATCGTTAAGAAGTGGAATGATGCCAATCCAAATATTCATGTCACCGCAACCAGGTTCAAGGGTGAAGCATCAAATATGATGAAGAAGCTTGAGGCAGATGTCAAAGCTGGTACCGCTCCAGATTTGGCACAGCTTGGTTACGCAGAACTTCCAGAAGCATATACAAAGGGAATTCTAGAAGATGTGACTTCCGAGGCAGACGCTTACAAGAGCCACTTCTCAAGCAGTGCTTTTGGTCTCATGCAAATTGGTGGAAAGACTTATGGTTTGCCTCAAGATGGTGGACCATTGGTGTATTACTACAATGAGGCAGCATTTAAAGAATTAGGTATCGAAGTTCCGCAGACTCAGGCTGAACTTCTCGAGAGCGCACAAAAAGCAGCAGCTGCAGGAAAGTATATTATGAGCTTCCAAGCAGATGAAGCAGGTAATATGCTCACTGGTCTAGCAGCTGCCTCAAAGCCTTGGTATACAGTCAAGGATGATAAGTGGGTAGTTGATACGAATACCGATGGTTCTAAGGCTGTAGCAGATGTATATCAGCAGATGATTGATGCTAAGAGTGCTTTTGTTAATCCACGCTGGGAGCCAAGCTTTGATGCAGCATTGAAGGATGGTAGCCTCATTGGTACTATTGGTGCAGCATGGGAAGCTCCTCTTATCATGGACTCTGCTGGTGGCGGTGAAAGCACATGGAAAGTCGCTCAGCTCGGTGACTGGTTTGGTAACAACGGAAAGACCGGTCCTGATGGTGGTTCTGGTGTAGCAGCTTTGAAGGGTACGAAGCACAAGGCTGAAGCAATGAAGTTCCTTGACTGGTTTAATACTCAGGTAGAGGATTTGACATCACAAGGTTTGATTGTTTCTGCAACAACGGAAACCGCTAAGACTCCAGAGTCTTGGTCTAAGTTCTATGGTGGACAAGATGTTATGGCTGAGCTAGTCAAGGCTAATAACAATATGGGCGATTTCAGCTTCATCCCAGGCTATTCGGCAGTGGGAGCTGCAATGAAAGAAACGGCTGCAAAGGCAGCAGATGGCTCTGGAAAGGTTGCTGATATCTTCTCAGTTGCACAAACCACTTCTATTGATACGCTCAAGAATTTGAAGCTGGATGTAGCTGAATAATTCAACGTATTAATTAGCAGTAATATCGAAGTATTTATCGCTTATATGGCGCGTAGTTACTAATCAAGAAGCCCATAGGCAAGCATGAGGGTCTATGGGCTTCTTGCACACAGTGGAAAACCGCTAATGAGATAAGTGGAGATAAACTGATGATAAGTAAATCATAACTTCACTGACTACTGCTGTATAGGAAAGACAGAGATAACTTAATAATCCGTTATAATTCCGCTCTTTATATGTATAACGGACCTTTTATTTACTATTACTTGACGCCATGTGGAGGTGCACAGTAGAGCAACAGTATGAATACAGTACACAGTACAATTCAGTACAGTTACTCTGCAGTTATCGTGCACGCTTTACTTCAAAGATGAGGTATGTCATGAACTTACAACGAAAAATTCATGAGCCTGATTCCCATCAGAGTGATTTGAATACACAACAGTTGCCCAAGGCTAAGAACTTATCAGCCAGACGACAGAATTTAACTGGTTGGGCATTTATGCTCCCATTTTCACTCCTTTTCGCAATCGTCTTTTTAATACCTATTGGTTGGGCTATATATACCAGCTTTTTCAGGCAAGTTACAGAAGGCGGCGGTGCATATGGTGGAGGTGAGCTCGTCAATAAATTCGTAGGATTCGATAATTTTATCTACGCCATCACCTCAGATAAATTCTGGGCAGGAATAGCACGAGTTATGGCATACACAGCCATACAAGTACCTGTTATGATAATTTCAGCTCTCGCGCTCGCTATGCTCATCGATTCTTATATTGTTAAGCATGTTACAGGTTTTAGACTGGGGTATTTCTTACCATTTGCTATCCCGGGCGTAGTGGCATCGTTGATTTGGCTCTATCTGTATAACGGGCAAATTTCTCCGATTGTTAAGGGACTAGAGCTTTTAGGTCTTCATCCTAATTTTTATGGAAGCAATATTGTTATTCTTTCCATGGCAAATATAACGACATGGACATACACCGGTTACAATATGCTCATCTTCTTAGCTGCGTTGCAGGCTATACCTCATGATCTGTATGAAGCAGCTCGAATCGATGGGGCAAACGGGTTCCAAGTAGCCATGCAAATTAAACTTCCAAGCGTGCGAGGTGCTGCATTACTGGCGATGCTGTTATCGATCGTCGGAACGATTCAGCTATTTAATGAACCACAAATTATGCAAATCGCAGATCCAGGCATATCCAAGTCATATACGCCAATGATGATGGCGCTTAATACTTCACAGGGAAGCATTACTCCAAGTGGAGATGGGACAGCATCCGCTATTGCTATCGTTATGGCAATTATTGCTGGACTTTTGGCAATGCTCTATATCCTTGCTGAAAGGAAGGTGAATGAGTAATGACTACTCATAATGTTTCAGCTGCAGATAAAAAACTTGCACGACAAAAAGCTCACGATCGCAAGAAAGCAGAACGCATTCGAGAACGGGCTGCACATGATTTACCGAAGTCCATGAGACCGTCAAAGCCTATAGTCGTGTTGACGTGGATTATTCTTGTCTTCGCATTCATCTATTTCTTGTTCCCGATCTATTGGGCTATTATTGCGTCGACGAAAACACCATCTGAGCTTGTCAGCACTAACGGCCTGTGGTTCTCAGTAGGTCCGGGGCAGATTGCACAAGCAGTTGCTAAAAATTATTCGACACTTCTAGGGTGGACTCAAAATCGTTTCTGGCAATGGGTTTTGAATTCACTCATTTATTCAGGAGTTTCAGCAGCTGTTGGAACAATCGTAGCAGTAATGGCGGGGTATGCGACTGCGAAGTTTGATTTCCGAGGTAAGAATCTTGCTATCGCTGTGGTTATGGGGTGCATGCTTATGCCAGCTGCATTGCTAACCATTCCGCAATATTCTATTTTCCATTCTCTTCATCTGACCAACACGATGTTGTCTGTTATCATTCCTTGCTCCGTATCGCCATTTGGTTTCTTCTTAGGGCGAGTCTATGCACAGAATTCGGTACCGAACGAGCTTCTTGAAGCTGCACGAATTGATGGAGCGGGAGAAGCAAGAATTTTCTTCACTATGGTACTGAGATTGTTATCTCCAGCTATGGTCACGATTTTCTTATTCCTCTTTGTAGCAGCGTGGAATAACTTCTTACTTCCATTGATGATGCTCACTGATGAGAGTCTACATCCTGTGACCTTAGGGCTATATGGAATGGCATCATTAGCTACATTCAACGATAAAGGTGCCCTGATGATGGGTGCGTTGTTGGGTGTGCTTCCTCTCATCGTATTATTCCTTGGATTGCAACGTTACTGGCAGTCAGGTCTTTCTGCTGGCTCGGTCAAGGAATAAGGAATAAGAGAACAATCGAGTAGTAATAATATACATACTCACAGTTTTTGAATAGAAGCATTGCATAGTCGCGGTGCTTGATAAAGGAGAGATATGTCTACAACAGGACGGTTCACTATCCCAAGTGAAGAAAATTTTGCACAGGAAACCCAGCGTTTGGCTGAACTGTGGGGAGCAGATGCTGTACGCAATAGCGATGGAACTCATCTTGACGAGAGTGTTCTTTCCCTAGGAAAGAAGATTTATAGTGCTTATTTTCCAACTCGTGCGCACAACGAATGGATTACATTGCATATGGATGAAACTCCTCAGGTGTATTTGCTCAGTAATCGAGTTCTTGCAGTAGGAGAAGACGTAGTGATTAATTTGATGGAAAGCTTCTACGAAGAGCAGCTATCAGTTAATTATGATGCTGATCCTCATCGGTACTGGGAAGTAATTGATAGAACGACTGGAGAAGTCGTTGACCCAATCAATTGGTCAGTAGATAAAGAATCGGGTACTGTAACTATTCATTCTGCCCAACGCATGCACGAGTACACTGTCTCATTCTTGGCATATATCATTTGGGATCCGGTAGAAATGTATAATCATCTCACCAATGATTGGGGTGATAAAGAGCACGAAATTCCATTTGATATCTATCATGAAGCAACTCGTGAGTTTGTATTTGACACATTCCATAAGTGGCTTGAAGACAATCCTCATGTAGATGTGGTACGGTTCACGACTTTCTTCTATCAATTTACTCTGCTCTTCGATAATAAACATCGTGAGAAGGTTGTGGATTGGTTTGGATCGGCATGCACAGTCTCTCCGAAAGCTCTCGATGATTTTGAGAAGCAATACGGATATCGTTTACGTGCTGAGGACTTTATTGATGAAGGCAGCTATAACTCAGCATGGCGAATTCCTAGAAAGCCACAGCGAGACTGGAATGACTTCCTCACCACATTCGTTCGCGCGAATGTGAAGCGTCTTGCTGATGACAGTCATGCTCATGGAAAAGAAGCGATGATGTTCCTTGGCGATCAATGGATCGGTACTGAACCATATAAGGATGGTTTTGACGAACTCGGACTTGATGCCGTGGTCGGTTCCGTGGGAGATGGAACCACGCTACGCATGATTTCTGATATTCCAGGTGTGCGATATACCGAGGGGCGCTTCCTTCCATACTTCTTCCCGGATACATTCTATGAGGGAAATGATCCAAGCATTGAAGGTCTTGATAATTGGAGGAAAGCACGTCGCGCGATTTTGCGTAGTCCAATTTCACGAATGGGATACGGCGGCTATTTGTCTTTAGCTGCTAAATTCCCTAAATTCGTGGATACAGTAACGCATATTGCTGATGAATTTAGAACTATTCATGAATATACCCATGGCGTAGCAGCGGAGCCTGCTTTGACGGTTGCGATAGTCAACTGCTGGGGCAAGATGCGTTCATGGATGGCATATACAGTTGCACATGCCTTGCCAAACAAACAAACTCATTCATACTATGGCATTCTCGAAGCGCTTTCGGGTATGCGCGTGGATGTACGCTTTATCAGTTTCGATGACATTCTTAACAATGGAATTGACGACGATATTGATGTCATCATTACGGGAGGTCCAGTAGATACCGCTTATTCAGGCGGTGATATCTGGGATAATCCGCGATTGAGCGAAATTATTCGTGAATGGGTGTATATGGGTGGTGCGTTCGTTGGTGTCGGTGAGCCATCATCGCGTGATAAGAATGGGCGTTTCTTCCAGCTTGCAGATATTCTAGGCGTTGATGAGGAACGATTCCATACCCTAAGCGTCGATAAATACTTCCCGAAGACCGTTGAATCTCATGAGCATTTCATCACTGCAGATATTCCTCAGGGATGTGAGATTGATTTTGGGGAGCCAATTCTTAATACTTATCCGATTAATGAGGACCTTACTGTGTTGAGTGCGCGTTCAGGAGAAATTCAGCTTGCCGCGAACGAGTATGGTCAAGGTCGTGGTGTTTACTTATCAGGGTTGCCGTACTGTGCGATAAATGCTCGCTTGCTGGAACGCATTCTGTTCTATGCAAGTCATAAAGAGGATAAGTATGAGGCATGGAGTTCGACTAATCCTGAATGTGAAGTAGCGCATTATCCAGCTGAAAAGCTGTTCTGCGTTATTAACAATACGGATGTTGTCCAAACTACTGATGTTAAGCGTGCAGATGGTAAGGTTGAGACGATTGAGCTTGCTCCAAGCTCGCTCGTATGGCGTAAGGAATAATCGCCAGCGCGTAAAACGTGTGCTGCACATATGATTGGTGCTTGTAGTAGAGGGGCTGCAGTACTGGTTGAGAGATCGTGTGTGCAGCCGCCTTCCTTTCTTAGGCACGCAAATTAATGTCAAAACTACACAAATAAAAAACAGCGAGAAACAGCAACGCGACAAAAGCCAAGCTGCTAATACTTCGATGATGAGGTTATCATGTCTGATTACAAAAATTTAACACCGCACATACTTGATCAAGTCGTGCATGAGTTTTCAATTGTTGGTGATGTGAAAAGCATCGAACCATACGGAAGCGGGCACATTAATACAACGTATCTGGTTACTACCGATAGCCGCCGATACGTTTTGCAATGTATGAATACGAGTATCTTCCCTGATACAGATCAACTGATGCGAAATATTGAACTAGTAACAGATTTTCTTTCTCAGCGCGGTCAAGAAACTCTGAGCCTGGTGAGAACGAGAGATGGCCATACGTATCTTGAATACGAGGGTAAACCATTTAGAATGTATGATTTTATAGAAAACTCTATGTCATACAATCTTGTAGAGAATCCTGCTGTTTTTGAATCGGCTGGCCTTGCATTTGGTCAATTCCAAAATGATTTATCGTATTTTGATGCTTCTGAGTTGAGTGAAACAATTAAAGATTTTCATAATACTCCAGTTCGATTTAATCAGCTTCTTGCAGCAGTTGAATCAGATCCCGTTCATAGAGCACAAGCAGTGCGTGAAGAAATCGATTTCTTTAGCCAAAGACGTGATGAGTATAGGGTAGTAGTCGATGAGCTTGAAAGCTTGAGTTTGCCGCTACGAGTGACGCATAATGATACGAAACTCAATAATATTTTGTTTGATGCTGATAGTAACAAGCCGAGAGCAATAATTGACCTTGATACGGTTATGCCAGGATCGATGCTCTATGATTTTGGAGACTCTATTCGATTTGGGGCAGCTACAGCTTTAGAAGATGAAAAGGATTTGTCACTTGTTCATTTTTCGCTTGAACTATTTAGATCTTATGCCAACGGATTCATCGCAGCTCAACGACAAACGATTACCGATCGAGAAGCTCAATTATTAGCTTTTTCAGGACGTCTGATGACCGCTGAATGCGGTATGAGGTTCCTAGCAGATTACATTTCTGGAGACGTATATTTTTCCACGAAATATGATGAGCATAATTTAGTACGTGCACGTACACAAATTAAGCTGATTCAGGAAATGGAAGAAAAATATCGCGAATCCCAAGAAATTATCGACTCGATCATGAATTCATCAGCTTTGACGCACTGAAGGCGTGTATAAGGTTTTGGATTTTGTGCAGGCACGTTGATACGTGTTAGAGGGGCAGAGAGTTACTTTAAAATGCGAGGATACTAACGAAATGAAAGAAATATATGGTGATATAGAACGATTGATTGAATGTGCGATCGACAGGTTAGA
Organism: Alloscardovia theropitheci; assembly: GCF_004332295.1. Taxonomy (GTDB): domain Bacteria; phylum Actinomycetota; class Actinomycetes; order Actinomycetales; family Bifidobacteriaceae; genus Alloscardovia; species Alloscardovia theropitheci. The sequence continues at coordinate 57,129 of NZ_RXLP01000023.1, read as the reverse complement.
GCTTGATCCGCTTGACGTTGATTTCGTTCGAAATAAGATTATCGAGTTGCTTGGGCTGGACTATTTCCCACCAAGCTCAAGCATGCAGTCGGGCATACAGTCGAGCGATACGCTCGACGAAGGCGAGAACGAGCTCATTGAGGATATAATCATCGACTTTGTAGGTCATGCTGTATCGCTGCATCTCATAGAAAGGGAAGACAGTGCTACACTTGTGGATCAGGTGCTCAATATTTTAAGCCCATCACCAGCATTAGTAAATTCGTATTTTGAGCATATCGAGCGAGAAGATTCTCCAGAAGATGCTATGGACTGGCTCTATTGCTTATGCGAAGCTAACGGGAGTGTACACAGCAAGCAACTTGATACGAATCCTCATTTTGCATCACACGGTCTGGTCATTACGATTAATACAGCAAAACCAGAATTCACAACTACGAAGAAAGCTGCGCTTGGCAATAGTACTCATGGCGGATATCCACAATGCGTAATCTGTCATGAAAACGAAGGGCTTGCATCAGCTAATAAACGAACTTTACGCACAGTTGCCGTCGAACTCGGCGGTAAGCAATGGTTTTGGCAATTTTCACCGTACGGTTATTTCTATCAACATGGAATTTGTGTTAATAATACGCATACGCCAATGAAAGTTGATCGCGAAACTATACGCAATATCATTGATTTTGTAGACCGTTTTCCTCATTTCTTCCTAGGGTGCAACGCGGCTCTACCTCGAATTGGTGGATCAATCCTTGCACACGATCATTATCAAGGCGGTGGTCAGTTACTGCCTATGCATACGTGTACAGCATTGAAGAGTTATACTATCACACGTATCAATAATCGTCTCATTGAAACCTATGGGTCTGATGGCTCTATGAAGAATGATCAGCCCCTATTGATTCTAGAAATATTAGACTGGCCTGGAAGTGCTATAAGGCTTATATCGCACTCTCGCTTAGCAATTGAGGAGGTCAGCGAATTAATTCGTTTGGCATGGTCGAACTATGCAAATGACCAATTGCATATTCAACCAGTTGACGATGATGGGAATCAACAGTCGTCTGTCTCACCGAGCGTTATTAAAACATCGCGCGGTTATGAGATGAACTTGATTTTTCGAAATAATGCGATTAGTGAAGAACTTCCAGATGGAATTTTCCATGCTCGTCCGCAATATTTCTCCATTAAACAAGAAGCTATAGGATTGATTGAAGCACAGGGACTATTCATCCTCCCGGGACGTTTAGTTCATCAACTTCGCCAGATTGAAGATGCTCTGCTTAGGGGAGAAGACTTGCCTCAAGAATTAGAACAATTTAGACCTCAGTGGGATGAAATTAATACTATTGTGGAAAATCGTAATAATATACGTACGCGAGAGGCTATTCATCGAGCAATCGAGGATGAGCTTGGAAGTGTATGTTATCGCATTCTCGAAAATACGGCAGTATTTCCTACAAAGGAAAGTTTAGAAGAATTCATTACAGAGATACCAGATTTGGAAATGAAATAGGAGTATCAATTCTTCCTTGGGTGCAAGTAAGGAAAGGCGTTGGCGGGAAAAGCGGATTCTGCCAACGCCTATTTATATTCTTAATGAGCTTGCCGTATGCACAGAAATCAGCGTATGTAAACGAAAAGCGCGCAAAACAAGTATCGCAAGCAGTATCCGAGCTATCTTAGCTTCTGCGCGGCGAATGCATAATTTCGCTGTCAACTATTATGGTTACTGGCCCATCATTAGTTAGTGAAACGTTCATATGCGTTCCAAAAATTCCAGCCTTAACATCTATACCGTATTGTGACCTGAGAACATCATTAAATTTAAGCCACATTGACCGTGCAAAATCAGGAGAGCCCGCGTCGCTAAAGCCAGGTCGATTGCCTGACCGTATATTGGCATATAAAGTAAATTGAGAGACTGAGAGAATAGATCCGTGTACATCGAGAAGACTCAGATTCATTTTGTTATCGGTATCTTCAAAGATGCGCATATGGGCGATTTTCTTTGCTGCCCATGTCACCTCTTTTTCCGTATCTGAGTCGTGGATAGCGACGAGTAGAACGTAACCATGTGATATGCTGCGCTCGCTTACAGGGAGGGTGTTGAATGTCATGCTCTCAGGGATGGTCTCATCTGGCTCGATACTAATGCTTGCTTCACTAACTTTTTGTAAAATTACCCGCATATTCATAGCATATCGTGTTTTAGCAGCGTGTGTTTTAAGCAATTGGAAAGAGTATCTCGAGGATGTCGCTGAAAGGTGCCCCTTAAGCAAGGCGAAATAGGTATTTCAGCATGTTTGGCGTAATATGTTCAGTATGAATCGTCAGAAGTTATGGTTTCTCATAGAGCCTGATGCTGACCAAGATGTGTCAGTGTATGACAAGGTGATGATGGCTATTATCGTTGTTAGCTTGGTTCCTCTTATGATGGGAAGTAATATCCCTGAGTGGGCTCATTGGCTTGATATTGCGGCGACAATTGTATTCTTGCTCGACTATATATTGCACTGGATATGTGCGGATTTTTCAGAACATCCAGAGAACAATCATCGCAGTCGTTTCTGGCGTTTTCTACTTTATCCATTTCGACCAATAGCAATTGTCGATTTACTGTCGATCCTGCCGGGATTCTTCCCTCTCAATCATGGTTTGCGTATTTTCCGACTCGTGCGGTTATTACGAATCGTTCGCGGGCTTATGATTTTTCGAAATATTCGTCGTCGTCGCTCTGTCGATCTTATCGTTACTGCTTTAAAGAAACAGCGAGAATCTTTTACAATTATTTTTTGCATTGCGATTGGATATATTTTTGTATCAGCACTTATCGTTTTTAATGTAGAACCTCAGACTTTCAAGTCATTCTTCGATGCGCTGTACTGGGCAACTGTGTCCCTCACAACTGTAGGATATGGTGATATCTATCCTGTAACTGTGGTGGGGCGTTTATTCACTATGCTTTCGTCCATACTTGGCATCGCTGTTATTGCTCTGCCATCGTCCATTTTGACGGCAGATCTGATGATTATTCTTAATGATAATGATGATGACGAATCCAATGATGTATCGACTCCTACGACTAATTCCGCGCATCAGGCAATGAGTCATATTAACCTAAAAGAAAAAAATAGTACAGAAGAGCAGACTGTTTCAACTGGTTCTGTTGAACACGAAGAACCAAAAAGCGCCTGACTGAGTATGTCGCGGTTTTGGCTATACTCAGTCAGGCGCTTTGCTATCGCGTATGCTCGTTGTTTATAATGGACAGTTTCTTATCTACACGATATAACCATGAGTTTTCACAACTAGAGCAGTTCTACCTCAACATTTACAGTATCAAAGACTTCTTTTACCTTGTCGAAATTACTACTCATTACAGTTGCCTTTTTAAGATTAGGAAATTGCTGTAATTCTGTCAGAGATATCTGATTAAGATCAAAACTGTTATCTTCTCCATCCCACTGCGGAATGATGTTCATATATACATCATTACCACCATCCATATAGAGTGTTTCCACATAAGGAGCAAGCTCTTTTGGGATTTCCATTTCTTTAAAGAAATTCATCGCAGGCTCAATAACGGTATAACTGTCCGTATCGATGTCTTCACCTTTGTATTGCTCTGCGAAATCAAAAATATCGAATTCCGGCTTTAACAAGTGTAAGTCATACATCAACACTTGAATAATAGCTAATTTGAAATTCACATTATCAAAATGGAGAACGGCTTCATTATTTTTCTCGTGAATACTTGCAACAGGTGGATATTGTGTAGCGCTATTTTGCATGCTTGTCACACGCTTAGCTAGCTCAGATTTAAGAGTCCTATTTTTATATATAAAAGCAGCAGTTACAGGAATAATAAAAAGAGGTGAGAAAACAAGAAGTTCTATAAGAGCAACTCCACGATAGCGATTTCTGGTATGTCCCTCTTGCATAATGTTATTAAAGAATTCGGCTAATTTAGACAGCGGTTCTCCGCCAACTATTATGTATAGCACAGCAAGCTCTAAAGCCAATAAACCGAGAATGATAAACACCATTCTCATTGCTACTTTATTGCATATCTGTATTTTTGCTTCCATGCTGATTAATTCAGAATTAGGTATATTGGAAAACCATTTTTGTGCCCGTTCCTTTTTATTCATGATTAGTTTTCTCCTTATAGATTCTCAATTTTCATTAGATATTTGCCATGAAGTCATTTTCGTAAACTGTATACAACGTATACTCATAACATTAGCAAGTGGCTTATAGGAAGAAAAGTCGTATCGCATTTATTCTGGATATACTCCATAGCGTATGTTCGATATCGGAAGTTACTTATACTTGAAGCCGTTTAGACTAAGAGACATGAGTTTTGACGCAGCGGCTTTTAATGTTTTCTCTGTACAAGGTTTAGAGCCTCGTATGCAGGCAATTCGACAGCGTATATGGACTGAGTTTGATGTCTTTAGTGAGCACATAGCTCGGCATGTCCAAAAAGAACTTGATATGCAAGCACCGTTACATATACACGTGGCGAAGCATGCCAGGCGTACTTCGAATGCTCCTGACAGTACTTGGGTGGCAGTAGGTGGAGATAAGCGCGGATATAAGAAGTATCCACATTTTCAAATTGGTATTAATGATGAGTATGTATTTATCGTTCTAGCCTGTATTGATAATCCTCTATACGAAGTAGAGATTGCTCGCGAGTTTACGAATAGAGCAGCGGAACTAGAGAAATTAAGTGATGATTTCATAATTATTCCAGATCATACACGGAAAGAATATGAAAAGTGTAGTGATATCGACTGTGAGCAGTTCTTTAATCGAGTTGCGCATGTAAAACGCGCAGAATTCATGATGGGGCGGTTGCTTTCCCAATCAGTTGCACGGGAAATGAATGATGAGCAGACATCGGCGTGGATGATTCAAACTGTAGATGAATTGCTACCGTGGTACAGAACAGCGATGCGATTTTATGGGGAAGAGAAGTAAAAGAGAAATTTTGAAAAAATGGAGCGGACAACGGGACTCGAACCCGCGGTCTCGACCTTGGCAAGGTCGCGCTTTACCAACTAAGCTATGTCCGCATATTCAATACTGAATACGAATAATTACTATAACGGTATCGTTGTACATGTGCAAGTCTACGTGTCATAAAGCACGTGTCATGTCTGCGCACGATAGTTCGGCTTCCTCGGTAAAATATAAACAGGTTCAAGGCACGAGGAGTGATGATGCGATTCCACTTTATTGTTAATCCACATGGTGGCAGTGGCCGAGCTATAACTGTGTGGCGTGAAGTTGAACGAATCGCTAGACTCAAGAATCTTGACTATTCTGCTCAATTTCCAACGGATGAATACCATGTGCGAGATATTGTGCATGATTTAACGAATCGTAGTGAAAATGATGACGATATTTATCTTGTCGTTGTTGGGGGAGATGGCACACTCAATGTGGCGATAAACGGTATTGTTAATTTTTCCAAAACATTTATAGGCCTTATCCCGGCTGGAAGCGGAAATGATTTTGCCCGTGCTAATAATTTACCGCAAGAATTAGAAACACTTCTAGAGCGCATGATAGACACTAGTCGAATTCGTAATCTCGACCTTGGTGTAGTAACTCTTAATACGTGCTTTGATGATTTAGGGCATCCTTTGGAAATGAGCGCAAAACGGTTATATTTTAATAATGCTGTAGGCGTTGGTTTTGATGCTGATGTATGTGTGCGTATTAGCCATATAAAGCTGAAAAATAAACTTGCCATGCTACATTTATCGAAATTAGCCTATCTGGGTGCTGCTTTACCACTTTTCTTTAAGAAACGTCGTTTTGATATGGAAATGACATATCAAGATGAGAATGGCTCAAATCGACAGCTCTTTAGCGATGTGCTCTTTGCAGCGGTGATGAATCAGCCGTATGAGGGTGGCGGTTTTAAATTTAGCCCAGATGCGATAGCGGATGATGCTCAACTGGATACGTGTGTGGCTGCCGGGATATCGAGTAGTCAGCTTCTCAATCTTATTCCTCGCGCAATGATGGGTAAGCATACGCATTGCAAGGGAATAACAATGTCACAAAGTGATTCATATCGAATCCGCACAAATCACCCTGTATGGGTTCATACTGATGGAGAAGTGGAATATCGCACGAATGATATTTCAGTATCGCTTGTTCCGGGTGCAATCCAATTTCTAGGGTTGTAGATGATTTGATTTACGGATGAATAATTCTAGGGAAAAATTCTCTTGAATAATTCAAGGGAAAAGCGTTTGGCGGATAGAATCACAATAATTCTATCCGCCAAACGCATTCTAGCTCAAACAAGTAGCTTTAGTAAATCGCGCAATTACTTATCGAGCCCTTGCTGCTGTACATAGTTTGGGATTTCAGCTGGATACTCAGGCCAGGCACCTGACTGAGTACATACATAAGCAGCCACATTGCACGCATAAACATGTGCTTCATGGAGTGGAGCGCCCTTCAAAATTTCACTTGTAAATGCTCCAGAGAAGGAATCTCCAGCGCCCACAGTATCAGCTACCTTTACGCGTGGAGTCTTCACACGTGAAACTTCGCCATCACTCTTCATAATAATGGAGAAGCGAGAACCACCGGTCAAAATCATATAATCAAGATCATAATTCTTGATAAACCATGCGCATGCTTCCTCATCTGTTCCTTCAATGTTGAACATTGGGCGCAAAAGTTCAAGCTCATCATCATTAATCTTGAAGATAGTAGCAGCGCGAAGCTGTTCTTCGATAAGTTCCTTAGAGAAGAAATCACCACGAATATTAATATCGTAGTACTTCATAGCTCCTGGCTTAGTGTGCTTCAAGAGCTCAAGAATGGTTTCAGCGCTCTGCTTATCACGGCATGCTAGCGAACCATAGCAAACAGCATCAGCTTCTGCCACAGCTGCAATAAGCTCATCGGTAAGTGCAATATGATCCCATGCGACACCTTGAACGATTTCATATGTAGGGATTCCATTATTAAGAGTTACGCCTACAGTTCCCGTAGGGAATTCATTTCGCTGCAAAATGGCATCAATGCCAGCATTTTTTACAGCAGCTTCAAGCTCATCGCCGAGTGAGTCATTTCCAATAGCGCTAATTGAACGTCCAGTTGCACCATTTTGTGACGCATGATAAGTGAAATTAACTGGTGCGCCGCCAGCGCGCTTACCTTCAGGGAGCATGTCCCAAAGAATCTCGCCGAGGCTGACCACGATTGGTTGTGTCATGGTATTCCTTTCTTCCTGTGTTAGTCTACCGCGAGATTTGGAAATTCGCCAGTCTAACGGGTTCGATATGGGCATAGGTTTTTGATGGTGTATCTATTAAAGTGATAAATAAACAAATCTAAAGTGGCAAATAGAGCAGAATTTGGAAACTCGCTATAAGGCGTGTAAATGACTACTGGAGACTGCAGGTGTCTGCCGGTGGGTGAAGATGATTGCTGGAGACTGCTGATGGGTGAAGACGACTGCTGGAGCCAGCTGATGGGTGAAGATGACCGCTGACGGTTGTTGATGCGTATCAACATGCGTGATCTGAATAAAGTGTGAGTCCTTGTAGGGGTTTCCCCTGATTGTGGTAATGATTTTCGGAGATAAACGCTGGGACTTTGGGGGTGTGTTGGTGCTAGGGATTTGTTTCAATAGTAAGCATGGATACTACACAAACACAGTTCGCTTCTGCACAAGCGGAAAATAATAACAATACAGTCAATGACAACACACCAGTTGTTTCATTGGAAGACGTGTCAAAAATCTATGGTCGTGGCGATACGCGAGTGCGTGCATTGCACGATATTAATCTGGTAATTAATAAGGGACAGTTCACTTCGATTATGGGCCCTTCGGGTTCTGGTAAGTCGACTATGCTCCATGTAATTGCTGGACTAGACACTCCAACTAAGGGGTCTATTAAAATTGACGGTATTGATATCACCGGTTTGAAGGATAAGCAGCTTACTGAGCTACGTCGCTTACGTATCGGTTTTATTTTCCAGTCCTTTAACTTGATTCCAACTCTTAATGTTTTGGATAATATTTTGCTTCCAACCCAGCTGTCCAATACTAAAGTGGATCAGGCATGGCTCAATCGTGTTGTTGATGCTTTGGGCTTGACTGAACGTTTGAAGCATCGCCCTTCCGAACTTTCTGGCGGCCAGCAGCAACGTGTGGCTGTTGCTCGTGCTTTGGTTTCTAGACCATCCATCATTGTGGCTGATGAGCCGACAGGTAATCTGGATTCGAAGACCAGTGACGAAGTTTTGAGCATTCTTCGCCAGGCGGTTGACGAATTTGGCCAGTCTGTCATTATGGTGACGCATAATCCTTCCGTTGCTAGCGTATCCGATCGAGTCATTGTTGTCTCTGACGGAACGGTCAAAGCAGATATGGTAGGAGCGACGCCTGATCAGGTAGTAGCTCTGCTTTAAAAGTACTTCACGAAATAAAGATTTTAGGGTTTAAGGGATTAGAGCAATGGCTTCTCCAATTAATAAACTTATAGGCGCGAATCTGCGCCAGCATGCATCGCGGTATGTGTCCACAGCGATTGCGGTGACGATTGCCTCTACTTTCGTAGTATTGGCATTGACGTTGATGGGCGGAATATCCCAGCAGTACATGTCGGGTCTGGAAGATGGAACGCGTGGTACTGCGGTCATTATTCGAGATGGTCTGGTCGGTGAATATGATTCATCTGCAGATGAAGTTCCTACTCCTGACCCAAGCAAGCATGATACTTATCGTAATGAGGTAATACAGGCTGTTAAAGCACTCCCTGAAGTGGCAGATGTAGTTCCATCTACAGCAACAGTGCAAGATCAGGGTTCTGAAGACTCGCTGGGATACTCATCATCATTATCTATGCAGATTACTAAGGGCGATAATCAAACTTTAAGCTCTCTTGTTTACCCTCAGTCCGCTCCATTGGCTACCCCTCAGTACTCACAAGGTAGTACTCCTCGTGCGAAGAATGAGATCGCTATTAATGCTAATGCTGCTGATAGTCTTGGTGCGCATATCGGTGATACGGTTTCTGTGCGTAGCATGGGAACTGATAAAGGTACAGAATTTAAGGTATCAGGTATTATTGCTACTTCGCGTTTGACTTCAACAGAGTCTCGTGTTGCAGTTGTAACACAAGAGGGAGCTTTGTCAGTTAATCCATATGGTTTGACTTCGAGCTTAAAAGTTATTCCTCGTCAAAGTTCTCTGGAATCTCCTCGTGCTAGTGCTGATTCTCAAAAAGAGTTAACTGACAAGATTAATCAAACCATCTCGTTTATTAATGATGAAGCAAAGGCCTCTGGATATGAGTTCTCTGCATATGCTTCTCAGCGTTTTGTTGATGCTGGGCGTAAGACTGGTCAGACACAGCTTACTACTATGACGGGTGCAACTATGATGTTCCCTTTGATTGCAGCATTCGTTGCTGCAATTATCGTGGGAACGACATTCCAGGTTATCGCTTTACAGCGTCGCCGTGAACTCGCTTTACTTCGTGCAGTAGGTGCTCAGTCTAAGCAAGTTCGCACATTGATTTTCCGTGAGACCTCTCTCGCTGGTATTATCTCAGCGTTTATTGGTTCTGCAATCGGTTCATTGCTTGGTGGTGCATTACTTCTGTATCTCGGTATTGCGGCTACATATCCACTTGCGATGACCATGCTTCCATGGGGTGCAATTCTTGCGACATGGATTGTAGCAAGTTTGATTACTATCGTGGTAGGTGTCACACCAGCTCGTCGTGCGTCGGCGGTGTCTCCATTGGCGGCATTGTCTCCTGTTCAGTCTGTCCAAGAAGAACGCCGAAGCCATCGTATTCGTGTGATTATCGCAATAATTCTTCTTGTGCTTGGTATTGCTGGAATAGCATATGGACTAAGCTTGCCGGCAGAGGAACAAAGTCAGATTTATGTACGCTTTGGACTAGTCTTTGTGAGCACCTTAGTGAGCTGGATCGCAGCAATGATGATCTTCTCTGTTGCATTGCCGCACATTATCTACTATGCAGGTGCGATTATTCGCACGCCTGTAGGACGCTTGGCTCGCGGGAATGTGCTTCGCAATCCAAGCCGAACCGCTTCTACGGGTATAGCAGTTATCATTGGCGTTGTCTTAATGTCAACCATCTCTGTAGGCGTAGCATCAGTACAAGCAACCATTGATAGTCATTTGAGCAAAGTATATCCAATCGATATTGAGGTAACGACTCAAGACGACGCTTTATCGACGAAGCAGGCAAATGCATTGCTTAAGTTTAAGCATGCTGAAAAAGCTCAGGCAGCTTATACTACTAAGGCAATTGTTAATGGTAGTGCTCAAGACATGATTGCAGTTATTGGAGTACCAGATCTTAGTGATGTGGCCCGTTCTAAAGTTAATCCTATTGAGTCGGGGACTGCACATATGTCTTCTGGAACGGATCTGATATCTCAAAAATCCATTAATGTATGCTATCTTCCACAAGATGTTGATCCTACGGCGGTTAATGTTAAGAACCTAACGTGCCAGGACTTGAAGGTGGTTAAAGATGATAGTGTTACCGCAGGAGCTATAGAAGTCAATATTAATGACTTCACAGCAGCAGTACCAGATGCTCGTACAGGAGCAGTCTATATGCGCATCAAGGATGGCACACCATTTGATCAAGTCTTAACCGATTTGCAGAAAATGGGTAGCAATCTCATTATGAACGGCGGATATATCGAACGTAACATCTACATGACTGCGTTGCAGGTTATTGTTACGGTGTTCATGGTTCTCTTGGGAGTTTCGGTAATTATCTCACTCGTAGGTGTTGCGAATACCTTAGGACTGAGCGTGGCAGAACGTACTCAAGAAAATGGTTTGCTCCGTGCTCTTGGTCTTTCACGAGGTCAAATGCGCAGACTGCTCGTCCTTGAATCATTCCTAACGTCAGTAGTATCTACTCTCGTAGGTATCGCACTCGGAATCGTATTTGCGATTATCGGTATGCATACTTTGCCATTAGGAAGCTTAAGTGCTGGTATCCAAATCGCGCTTCCTTACGACCAATTAGGAATGCTTCTTGCTGTCATCGTTCTCGCATCCATGCTCGCAGCATGGCTTCCAGGACGACAAGCATCAAAGGTAAGCCCAGTAGAAGCGCTCGCACACGAGTAGGACTCGAGTAGGGGGTTAAGATTACGCAACTGATTTGCGTATCTGTAAAAAGATATGGGGTCACAATTCATGTGGATTGTGACCCCATAATCGTATATATTGCAGCGAAACGCGGAGTTAGTTAAATGATTTTACAAACTCATAATTATCTGATAGTCTTATTTTCGTTATAAGGTTAAACCTATACACAATTTTCCGGCAAAGGAGCTAAAAATGGGTTTGTGGAACGTTGATAAGATTCCATTTGTAGGCACTGAGAATGTGCAAGAAGGTCTCGGATTTCGTTACTATGACGCTGATCGCGTTGTAGCGGGGAAGAAGATGAAGGATTGGCTTCGTTTCGGCGTTGCTTGGTGGCATACATTCGATCAAGAATTAGTAGATCCATTCGGAACGGGTACGTCACATCGTCCTTGGTATGGTAAGTATTCTGATCCAATGGATGAAGCTCTTGCCAAGGTAGATTATGCCTTCGAGTTCTTCACTACATTAGGTGCTGAGTATTTCTGCTTCCATGATCGCGATATTGCTCCAGAAGGCGATACTCTGCGTGAGACAAATGCTAATCTCGATAAGATCGTAGACAAGATTGAAGAAAATATGAAGTCTACAGGAGTTAAGCTCTTGTGGAATACCTCTTCATTGTTTACAAATCCTCGCTTCGTATCTGGAGCATCTACATCTCCATTCGCTGATATTTATGCATATTCTGCAGGACAGCTCAAGCACTCACTTGAAATTGCTAAGCGACTGGGTGCAGAAAACTACGTATTCTGGGGTGGACGTGAAGGCTACGAAAACCTTTGGAATACACAGATGAAGCGCGAACAAGAGCATATGGCAAAGTTCTTCCATATGTGCCATGACTATGCTCAGGAAATTGGCTTGGATGCACAGTTCCTTATTGAGCCAAAGGCTAAGGAACCAACCATGCATCAGTATGACTTTGATGCAGCTACAGCAATTGCATTCTTGCGTACCTACGACTTGATGGACGTAATGAAGCTTAATCTCGAAGGCAATCACGCAAATCTTGCTGGTCATACCTATCAGCATGAGATTCGTACTGCGCGTGAGGCAGGTGTACTCGGTTCTCTTGATGCAAACCAGGGCGATAAGCTTATCGGCTGGGATATGGATGAGTTCCCTACAGATCTTTACGAGACTACCGCTGTGATGTGGGAGGTGCTCGATGAAGGTCAGATTGGGCCTCATGGTGGATTGAACTTTGATGCTAAGCCTCGTCGTACTTCTTTCAAGGCTGAAGATCTTTTCCGCTCACATATTGCAGGTATGGATTCATTTGCTGCTGGTTTGCTGATTGCAGACAAGATGCATCAGGATAAGTACATTCAGAATCTTCAGGCAGAGCGTTATAGCTCCTATGATTCAGGTATCGGCGAGACGATTGAAAATGGTACTGCAACATTGGCTTCCTTGGAAGAATACGCTTTGGATATTCCACAGGCTCAGCTTATTGCAGCAACTGAATCTGATCATCTCGAATCAGTGAAGGCGACAATCAATAACTACATGATTGAAGCTCTGAAGTCCGAATAATTTCAATCTCTCTCTTTCTCTTTCATAGGTAACCGCAGGGGTCAACGTATATGCGTTGGCCCCTTTGTTATTAAAGGTGTGAGAGAGGGGTTATCGTTTCTTGCTTCATTTTTTACTATTAAAAAGCGTTTCTTAACAAGTGATTTGTTAAGAAACGCTAATTTGTGTATATATGAAGCTTAATTATCCACGATACGCCACGTACTGTTCGTAGACTTCCGGCGTTGGAGCTCCTTTCAATGTATCGTCGATACTGATTTGCCAATCAGGAAGCGAAGCGTTTTCGTTGACTGTACAAGAAAGTGCCCAAGCTGCTTGGCGTGCTGCACCTATAGCTACATATTCGTCTGTGTGAGGAACTATGACGTCGTGTTCCCAGATACCTGGGGCGTATGCACGAGTAGCAGGAGATTTTGCCCCGCCTCCGATAAGTAAGATGCGATTAACTTCAGCTCCCAATGCTTTAACGTATTCTAGGCAGTCGCGTTGTGAGCACAACACTGCTTCTACGAAAGCGCGAGCAAGATTCTCGCGTGTTGTGTTAGACAAAGTAAGTCCATAGAACTGAGCTGTGGTATCTGGGCGATTTGGAGTGCGTTCGCCATCAAAATAAGGGATCAGAGTAATGCCTTGAGCCCCAGGAACAGATTTTTCTGCCAGCTGAGCTATCTCGTCAAAGTTAACTCCTAAAGCATTGCATCCAGCATTGAGGATACGTGATCCATTGATTGTGCAGGCTAGCGGTAACCATTTGCCGGTACAGTCTGCGAATCCCGCGATTGCGCCTGTCAAATCGTATGCAGGTTGTTCACTTACTGCAGCAGCTACGCCCGAAGTTCCAAGGGATACAGAAACATCGCCGCTTCCCATACCAAGTCCTAAAGCAGCCATCGCATTATCACCACCGCCAGCCGCTATTATGCATCCTCCAGCAATATTGATTCCGGCAATACGCGAATCTGCGTAAGCTCCTACTTGGGCTGGTGCAAGTACGCGCGGAAGAGCAACGTTAGTTCGACCTAATGCCAGTTCGAGCAAATCATAACGATATTCATTGGCAACTGAATCGAAATATGCTGTACCCGAAGCATCTGAACGATCGGTAAAGAGAGCGTCCAAATTAGCCTCGCCTTCTTCGACCGGGCCGTTGCCTGCAATTCGCCAGCTGAGCCAATCGTGAGGAAGACAAATAGCGGCTATGCGCTGTGCATTCTCTGGTTCGTTTTCAGCTACCCATGCGACTTTAGTGATTGTCAATGAAGCTACGAGGGAGGAACCGACAGCTTTTACCCATCTCTGAACTCCACGTTCGTGGATGTCTTCTGGCTCATCATTATTGTCATCTGTAAAACGATTATCTTGTCCAAGACGAGTGATCAGTGACTCCGCTTGAACGTTACTACGTGTATCGTTCCACAGTAGGGCATCGCGTATGACGCGTCCCTGCTTATCCAAAAGAACCATACCGTGTTGCTGGCCGCCTACGGATATGGCAGATACATCATCGAGTCCGCCTGCTTGTTTGGTCGCTTCGATGAAAGCATCCCACCAAGCTTGCGGATTGACGCTCGTGCCATCGGGATGTGATGCCTGTCCAAAGCGCACTAATTCACCGGTTTGAGCGTCGGTTACGCGAACCTTACATGATTGAGTTGATGTATCTACACCTGCTACGAGAATTCGTGACATCATGCCTCCTTGCACTGATATTCCAGTATTTTAGTCGAAATAAGACGAAAAAGTTCGTCAAGTCGCTTAACTAACTATTCCATAGTATCATTACTAGTGTTCAGGGAGGCGAAAATGCCACGACAAAAGGCACTTAATCAGGAAAATTTGAGAGCACACAACATTGGAGTTGTGCTAGCCGCGATTTTGAGGAGCTCACAACCAGTAAGTCGAGCTGATATATCGCGAATGACGGGAATGACAAAGGCAGCTATTTCCATTATTGTCGCTGATCTCATTGATCGTGAAATCATACGAGAGGGAAGTCCTCTTCAGCTTGCGAGTACTGGTAAACCGAGCAATCCCTTGGAATTTGTGGATGGAAAATGGTTAGGACTCGGCGTTCAGATACATACTGATGGGTATGGGTTTATTATTCAAGATTTTAATGGTCATGTTGTCGCTAACCAGTGGATTAGTGATGATAATGACCTGAGCAATCCTCGCCGAGTATTCGATAAGCTTGATGAATTGATTTCTCCTATCGTACATAAAATATCCAAGAAGAACCATGTAATCGGTGGTGGACTGGCTATTCCAGGTATGGTAACGCGAGACGGATTGTTGGTTAACGCTCCAAATCTGGGGTGGAGTAACGTCAATTTAGTGGAAGAACCTTTTGTACAGAAGTTCTCACTCACGCCACTTAATGAAGCGAATCTTGCTGCTATTGCTCAAATTCCTGGATATGCACGTGTTATTCACGATGATATATCGAGTGAAAATCAGCTTACTGCCGGTGCTTCCTTTATCTATATATCTACAGATGTAGGTATCGGCGGTGCATACATTGATACAGGCAATATCGTATACGGTGATTACGGAACCGCTGGTGAAATCGGTCATGTATCAGTGGAAATGAATGGTCCTCTATGCCGTTGTGGTAGGAGAGGCTGTATGGAACTGTATGCGGGACGACATGCAGTTCTCACAAATGCTGGTGCTCCAGATGCTCGTAAATTCAGTGCCTCAGATAGCTATCAGTACATTACGGAAAATCTTTCCTCGCCGAAAACTCGCGAAGCGCTCAAACAGGCAACTCGTGCCATGGCAAGTGCAATAGTTTCAACCATTAATATCGTGGACATTACACATGTCATCATTGGGGGATTTTGGACACATTTTGGGCAGGCATGGTTAGACGAATTACGCCAAGAAATTTCTAGTCAGCTCAATTCAGTTCATAAACAAAGCATTATTATTGAGTTCCCAACTATTGATGACCATGCAGCTGTGCATGGTGCAGCTGAGTTTGGGCTTCGACATCTTATAGATGACGTGGATAAATTCCTGTATGAGAGTGCATAAAGTTTGAAACTCAAATTGCACATATAAAATAAAGATGGTGGCTGCTTCGAAAATATTGCGAAGTAGCCACCAGTAGTTGAAGTGTAGCAAATACAGTAAAATTTACTCATTCAACCGCATAAATGCCTGTCCCATCTGGTCATAATTAATATTGAAATAACGTCCGCTTTCACCCTGATCTAAACCGCGAATTTGATTCATCTCAGAGTCAGATAATTCAAAATCAAAAATATTGAGATTTTCTCGAATATGGTCAGGATTATTAGATCCCGGTACTGCACTCACACCTTCTTGCATCAGCCAACGCAAGATTACTTGAGGAACTGTCTTATTATGAGAGCGTGCGATAGAAGCTAACGTTGAATTATTGAGCAAAGTCGAATCTGCATGACCAAGCGGATACCATGCCTCGACCTGTAGATTATTTTTCTTCGCAAGTTCTCGAGTTTGCGTGCGCTGAGCGAGTGGATGCATTTCAATCTGCAAAGCCTGAGGCTTTATTGTTGCATTATTCATAACGTCATTAAAAGCATTCATGTTATTGTCAAAATTGCTAATGCCGATTGCTCGAACTTTACCCTCACGAACAGCATTTTCAACTGCGCGATATGCAGCCATGTAATCTCCGGTTGGGTGGTGCAGATATAACAAATCAATGTAATCAACTTGCAAACGCTTAAGCATATCGTCAATTGCTTGTGCCGCGTTAGCGTAATCACTAGGCCACAGTTTGCTCGTTAACCAAATTTCGTTACGAGGGACTCCGCTTTCTTTAATGCCTTCTCCGACGCCTGTCTCATTGTAATATCCATGAGCGGTATCCAAATGTCGATATCCCGCTTTCAACGCAGCGATAACAGACTCACGTGAAGTATTGTTAAGACGCTGACGTCCAGCTTGGCTACTGTCTGATTCAAGTGATTGAATCTGAGTACCAAGACCGAGTTGGGGCATCTGGGTCTCATTGTTGAGAGTGAGTAACGGAACATCTGCTACAGACTTAATATCGCTTACCGCAGAAGGTTTTTGACTATCAGGAACTTCCTGTGAAACCGTCGTATTCGAAGCTGATGAATTTGTTTGTGTCGTTGTATTACATGCGACTAGGGTGAAAGCTGCTAATAAAGCAATAGCCGATGTAATGATTTTTTTCATATGGGGCATGAGACTTCTATCCTTAAGTTTTGTTAATTTGCTTAAGTCTTGTGTGGAATACGAAAAGTGGTGGCGTTATTCATATTTAGCAACGCCACCACAAGATAGTTATATTATGCGATACGCAAACTGTATAAAAGAGCGTATATGATGCGCTGTTTTAAGAATTTACGATTTCGACTTTTACGATTTAGTCGTTTGCATGAATATCGTAAGAATTAAGCAAACGTTCACCAACGCCTGGCGCATCAGGATCATGGGAGCCGAAGCCTTTATCCAGAGCGCGGATTGCTTCCATTTCTTGCTCTGTCAGCTCAAAATCAAAGATATCCTTATTTGAAGCCATGCGAGTCTTCTTTGTAGACTTTGGAAGAACGATAATTCCTTCTTGGTTTTCAAAGCGAAGAATAATCTGACCCGCATCCTTACCATACTTTTGAGCAAGTTCAGTAATTACAGGCTCATCAAAGAGTGAACGATACCCTGGCCAAGTGGTGCCCATGCTTCAATGCGTACATTAAGAGGTTCGAGAATTTCACGCAAAGGCTTCTGCTGGAAGTAAGGGTTGAATTCAACCTGGTTGACAGCAGGAATAACATTAAATTGTGGAACGAAACGATTCCAGTAATTTGGCGTGAAGTTAGATACGCCGATAGACTTAATCTTTCCCTCTGCTTGTGCTTCCTCGAGAGCCTTCCAAGCGCCTTCCACTTCACCATATGGTTGGTGGAGAAGATAAAGATCGAGATACTCAAGGCCCATCTTCTCAAGAGTAGCATCAATTGTCTTCTTAGCGGTTTCGTAAGGGAAGTCTTGAATCCACAACTTGCTTGTTACAAAGATTTCCTCGCGTGGAATTCCAGAATCCTTAATTGCTTCGCCAACTTCCTTCTCGTTGAAGTAAGCCTGTGCGGTATCGATATGACGATATCCTACTTCGAGAGCTTCCTTAACAGCTGTATATGTGGATCCATCAGCTGGGATAAGGAAGACTCCGAAACCAATTGCTGGGATAGTATTGCCATCGTTAAGGCGGATTGATTGTGAAGTTGCTTCAGTCATTTTTTCTCCTATGCTTTTATCGGATAATTAAATATTAGAACACTATCGATTAGTTTTGTGTAAAAACATTCACGAGACTATACAAGTTGCGTATGAGAGTATACATCCATCGAATGCTCGACTACACGATAGGTAAAAGGATGGTTTTATCTATCGTTTCAACTGCGGTTGAGCGTTGAAATCAGGTCGAGCAAGTCCAATGAGACGGCGCACAATTCGTGGCATTCCTGCGAGCTCTTTATCTCGGTCGAGTGTACCAATTAAAGCTATCTCATCATCGGTAAGATCGAAGTCGAAGATATCAAGGTTCTTATCGATATGGCTTAGATTTTTTGATCCTGGAATAACGATATGTCCCGATTGAACATGCCAACGCAAAATAATCTGAACCACGCTCTTGCTATATTTCTGTGCTAGTGCTGTCAATATCGGCTCAGCAAATAACTCTGGGCTGCCTGATCCCAATGGGTACCATGCTTCAAGAGCAATATTGTTTGTCTTCATGAATTCTTTTAATTCACGCTGTTGGAAGTATGGGTGGCATTCCACCTGATTGACAACAGGAACTACATCTGTTGACTCCAAGAGCTTCTCTAAATCTTTTTGTGTGAAATTTGAAACTCCGATAGCGCGAACTTTCCCCTCGTCAATAGCTTCTTCAAGTGCTCTCCAAGCTTGATTAATAGCACCAACTGGTTGATGAAGTAATACGAGATCGAGATAATCCACCCCTAGACGGTTTAAGCTTGCATCTATGGCTTCTTTCGCTTTAGCGAACGAAAAACTACTTGGCCATAACTTTGTTGTAAGAAAAACGTCTGTCCTGTGGATTTCGGACTCTTTAATCGCGCGTCCAACAGCTTTTTCATTCATATAGATGTTGGCAGTATCAATGAGTCTATAACCCGTATCAAGTGCATGCTTGACTGAGCGCTGAGCATCGTCAGGGGATATGCGATACGTTCCTATACCAAGCTGGGGGATAGATATACCGTTATTAAGTTCAATGGTGTCCATCATGTACCTCTCGATTTAAAGTTATATGTCTTTCCAAAATGCGCCCAGAGCATTGTACGTGTAGTCGCATAATGCAGCGTAATCGTGGGATGCTCCCTGTCTTACTCGAAAGAATAAGTTATCCTCCAATCTAAAGGTATCAGGTTCTAGCTGTGAAAGACTATTTATTTGCTCTCGGAATGAAGAATAAGCAAAGTCGTTAGTACCAGATAATGCGTAAATAATGAACTCATCGTTGACTCTATGAGCTAAACGTGCAAGCGTATGAGCAGAAGCGGAGATGCTACCACTCATTGGGTTGAAATAGGCAAAATAGTCTAGAGCGTATTCAAATGTGCGCCATGTATTGACTGAGCCCATAGAAAATCCACTAAAAGCACGGTATTTACGAGAAGCTTTAAGGTCTTCAGGACTTGTTGAAGAAGCATACATACTGTACGTCGACTCAACTGCGGGAATGAGATCGTTGATCAATTCGTTGTGATACCGTTCTGTCAGCTCTATGGCGAGATTGAAATCGCTACTATCTTGCTCGCTGGTGTTATTGTACGTAAGATTTACGATAATCATGGGGACGATGTCGTGGTTCTCGATTGCATGATCAATGATGAATTTGAATGGTCGAGGGGAATGAGGAGTACCCATAATTGTTGTCTCATTTGACCATCCACCATGGCTGACATAGACAATAGGATATTTCTTTTCAGGTGTATACCCATATGGCAGATAAACTATTGCTCGCTTATTTATTGGCTTGGGGTTGGAAGATTCGTACGAAAAAGATTCATACGTCGTATAATCTAAAATTTCAAGACGGCCTGATTTATACCTTGAACTATCGGTAGCGGCAAGATAAGAATTAGGTATATTTTTGAGTTGAAGAGATAATGGCATAAAGTTGAATCCTTTACATAAAGATTAATGTGCTGTATTTAAATTGCTGTATCTAAATTGTCCATCCAGAAGTTAATAGCTAAGTCAATCCATCCTTGTGCCGCGGTATCTTCACCTAAGCCGAATCCGTGTCCTAGTCCGTTGTAGACGAGACAATCTGCGGGAATTGAGTATGTTGAGAGTTTACGTGTGCGTTCTTGCATAACACGATAATCAGCTATCCAATCAGACGTACCTACTATTGAAATTGTGGGAGGCTCGGTGCCATAAACTTCAGATAAACCTGTGTACTCCATAACGACAGTACTTGGTTGGGCGGTGCGAGGCTCGTCAAAAGCTTGAGTTCCTAAACTGCCAAGCCATGCGGAAAGTCTTGCGCCAGCTGAGCCTCCCCATAATGAATACCCAGTCATATCAATTTCTAATTCGTTTGCGTGCTCATGCAAGAATACGATGGCTCGTGCTAAATCGCGACTTCCAGTGCGCGCGCCAGGACGATAGATAAGAGCAAAAGCATTAAATCCTTGCTCAGCTAAATACTGACAATGAGGAAAGCTATCTTGTATGGCTCCTACATACTGGAATGCGCCACCGGCACTGACGATAGCTGTCTTATGATTTTTCTTCCCCTTAAAAAACACCAGTCCTGTATTTCTTTTACTTGGATCTTGTTTCTGCTCTTGCGCAGTGTAGATATCAAAGAAGATTTCTTGTCCCTGAGATGCTCGTGTACGCAGCTCGTTAAAAATACTCACAGTGCGCTCAGTACGTGTGTACGTGCTATACCAAGGAAGATTTTGTGACAACTGCTTGAGAGTAGACGAACTACTCATATGTAGATCGATTGGTAAAAGCCTATGAGCGAAACCAGAAAATTCCGGTGTACTGTATATTTGCGATAACGTAGTATCAGCACTGAAAATTGTTGACATATAAACTTTTCTTTACCTCACAAGTATTTATTAATAGTTATTTACTAATAGTGTTGAACCACTGACGTAGTGAAGAATCAGCTTCATTAACACGGTTTCCCTGAATCTGATACGCATCAGTAATCTTGACTTGAGAACCTTGGGATTGAAGGATAGATTGAATTCGTTCTACACTAGATCCCAAACCGTAGCTACCGTTTGTAGAAAATGGAGCAATAGTTTTCCCATCAAGCTGCTTACCGTACTGCTCCAAGAAACTTGCAACTGGTTCTGCAAGAGTCATACCCCAGATAGGATATCCAAGGTAGACTGTTTTATACTGTGAAAGATCTGGGATATCAACATTGAGCGTTGGGTTATTTTCCTCTTCGCGCTCGCGATTTGCGCGCTGCACAGTCTGACCGTAATCAGGACTGTAATTCTCAGAAACTGTCAGCTCTATGACGTCGGCTTTTGAGAGCGCCTGAACCTTACTTGCAAGTAACTCTGTCGAACCAGAGCGTGAGAAGTAAATGATAATGCTATCGGCATCTCGCGTGAGAATGCGTGTAGGAGCGTTCTTGCTATTTGTATCCTTGCCATCCGAGCGCGTGCCGAGGCTGCGATTCCACTGTTCATCTGATAATCCCACTTGTGGAGCATCTATCTTGTTTGGGTCCATCGCGCTTTGGCTAATTGATGAACTTTCAGATGTTGATGTCTGAGAAGCAGATGAGGTTGTTTGACTGTTATTAGGGGAGCATGCTGCTGCGAAAAGTAATGTGGTTATAAGAGCTGCTGTAGTAATTGTTTTCTTGATGTTATTCATGGTTAATCTTTCCTATACATTTTGAATATGTAAGAAAGATTAATCGAAGATGGTGTGTAGCTTAGCTATTTCGCGCGATATAAGTATGCGAAATATGAAAAGGTCACTACGGTATATGAATACCCTAGTGACCAAAAAATTCTTCTATAGGAATAGATGGGGCAGTAGTCCTTGTATTGATTATCTGCGAAATACTAACAGTACATACTACTTACGTGCTGCTTGAGCCATCCATTCCTCGACATCGTCAATTTCCTTTGGAATGTCAATTGAGAGCCATTCTGGACCGTTCTCGGTCATGAGGACGTCATCCTCGATACGAATACCTACTCCGCGGAATTCTTCAGGAACGAGCATGTCGTTTTCCTTGAAGTATAGGCCAGGTTCGATAGTGAAAATCATTCCAGGCTCAATCTTCGCTCCTTGATATGACTCATAACGAGCCTGAGAGCAATCATGAACATCAAGACCTAAATGATGAGCAACGCCGCATGCATGCCAACGACGATGCTGCTGACCTTCAGGGCTGAGTGACTCTTCAACGCTTACAGGCAAAATACCCCATTCGTGCATAGCCTCAGCGAGAACGCGCATACACGCATGATGAATATCAGAGTAAGTAGCGCCGACCTTTGCTGCTTCAAAACCAGCTTGTTGTGCCTTCAAAACGACAGAATACAGTTCTCTTTGAAGAGGTGTGAATTTACCATTGGTAGGGAAAGTTCGTGTGATATCAGCGGTATACAAGGAATCAACTTCCACACCTGCGTCGATAAGCAAAAGTTCGCCATCATTTATAGTTCCCGTATTACGCATCCAATGCAAAGTAGGGGCGTGAGCGCCGGAAGCAACGATAGTGCCGTAGCCTTCAGCGTTACCTTGTTCACGAGCATTTGCATTGAAACGACCTTCAAGGATACGTTCGCCGCGTTCTTTGCCACGTGCTTCAGGAAGAGCTTCAAGCATACGCGTAAAACCTTCGTGTGTAGCTGCGATAGCTTTACGCATTTCGTTGATTTCGAACTCATCCTTAATCATGCGAGCTTCAGATGCAAATTCGTAGAATTTACTATCGTCGCTTTCACATGCGTCAGGATTGCCAAAACCGTTTGCAGAGCGAATCTCATCGACAGTAGTAGTAATCTCTGGATCAATATTCCGAATAATACGAACGCGAATAGCACCTTCCTCAGTGCCCACATCCTTAGCCAAAGCATCATTAAGACCAGCAATATCAGCTGTCTCAATACCTGTCATGGTCTTAATCCCCTCAAGACCCGGTCGGCGACCTACCCAGTACTCGCCATACGCCGCAGAGCGATAGTAATCTTGGGTGCTTTGATCACTACGTGGGTGAAGGTAGATAACAGGGGTGTGGGTCTTGCCCATAGCCGCTTGTGCGCTTCCTGGCGCTACAGGATTCAAAACGAGCACTGCGCCTGCCTCATAATCTTGACCAAGACCAGTGTAGTATGCGAAAGCTGTATCAGGACGGAATGCATAATCGCAGTCATCATTACGCACTTTTGCTTGACCTGCTGGAATAACTAGGCGTTCACCTGGGAAACGCTTTCCAAGCTCCTCAAGACGTCGTTCTGTATATGAACTTGACTCAAGTGGGCGAATATCGGCAGTTTCCTCGCCCCAGCCTGAAAGCATGAAATCAGAGAAAGTGGTGGACTGAGGACGAAGTGTACGATTATGAGAACGATTTGCCATTGAATCAGATGCATCCGCTTCAGCGCGGGTCTGTGGCTCGTTTGTTTCTGGGGTGTTTTCGGTATGTGAAACCATGGAATAAGCTCCTTGAGCGCTAATGGATCCAGTAATAAATGATGACTTCACTTTAAGCCTTACTCATGACTTTATTGCAGTTTCATTCAGGGGAAAATGAATGGATAATTGGGGCGTAAAGCATGGCAGTAATACTGAAATAATGAAAAGTAACATGCGATTGGGGATCGCTAGCTCCTAAGTGCAATACAAGAATGAAATGCATGTTTTGTAATTTATGATGAGCAGTGATTGATAGCTGGTGCAGAAAAGTGTAGGGGTATTGACAGCGAACACAGAGCAGTTCACACGGTACAGCTGGTGTTGCATCGGACTATGCCAGTAAACGATGAAACTGCGCAAGCAGGCGCTGAACAACGCCAGCAAACGATGAATATCGTCAACTTGAACAAAATACAGTCGGCTTGCACGTAACACAGCCAGCTTGAACAGATTACAGCCATCTTGCGCGAAACGAATGTAGAAATGCGCTTAACAATTGAAGAACAGGAGAATTTGCTGAGAAATTCTTGAAAAGAATTACCTAATGAGATGCATGTTTAAACGCAAGCACGAAATCCATACGATAGGTCATGATTTCGAGGAGAAAATAAAGGCCAAACCGTTCAATTCTCAGTCCTTGATACTGCATAAAATAAGGCGTATGTCTTATGAGGTACCAGAATCTGAAAATCTTACATTGGCTGAAGTATATCGCGAAATAATGTCGCGTGCACCTGAGCACGATTTTGACCCAAGTCTAACTCGAATGCAAAGAGTTTTAGATTACTTAGGACATCCAGAGCAATCCTTTAGGGTTATTCATGTTACAGGTACGAATGGCAAGGGTTCTACCTCTCGTATGGCGGAAGCAATATGCCGCGCGTATGGCTTAAGAACGGGTCTTTATACATCGCCTCATGTGGAATCAGTAACTGAGCGAATTGCAATTGATGGTCAGCATATAAGTGATGATGCTTTTATTGATACGTGGCTACAAGTCAAAGACTTTATTGATATCGTCGACCGTGAGAGCCAGGAAAATAATGAACCTCGTATGAGTTTCTTTGAGGTTTTGACTACTATGGCGATTTGGGCTTTTGCAGATGCGCCAGTAGATGTAGCCATTGTTGAAGTGGGCATGGGCGGACGTTGGGATGCAACCAATGTGTTGGATGGTGATGCAGTGGTTATAGGCCCAGTTGATATGGATCATATGCAGTGGCTTGGCGATACTGTTGAGGAGATTGCCCAAGAAAAAGCTGGAATCATTAAGCCAAATTCTACTGTTATTATTGGCGCTCAGCCTCATGCACAAGTAAGTGATCTACTAGTGGAGGAAGCTCAGGAGGTGGGTGCTCAGGCAATTGTGCGTGACGGAGTTGAAGCCGAGATCACCTCACGTGCTAATGCGGTGGGCGGGCAAGTCGTCAGCTTTACTACACCTCAGGGTATGTATGATCAGATTCCTGTTGCTATGTTTGGTGAGCATCAGGCACATAACGCATTAGCAGCATTGTGCGCTGCTGAAGCAGTTATTCCTGTCAGTGGACAGCTCGATACCGATATCATTGCGCAGGCTCTGAGCGGTGTGAAGATTCCAGGTCGTATCGAAGTAATTAGACGTTCTCCAACCATCATTATTGATGGCGGACACAATGAAAACGCTGTTACTGCTTTGCGTAATGCGTTGGAAGATAACTTCGACTTTAATGATCTTGTGGGCGTTGTTTCCATGATGAAGGACAAAGAGGTTGAAACTGTTCTTGGCATAATGGAACCAGTTTTGTCTCAAATCGTAGTAACTGAAAACTCATGGAGTTCACGAGTTATGCCAGTAGAGGATCTTGAAAAAATTGCTGTCAGCGTTTTCGGACCTGATCGTGTAATTCGTGCGGATTCCATGCCAGATGCAATTCAAGCAGCGGTTGATGCCGTTGATTCGCGAGACGAATTAGGCATTGGTTATGGTCATGGAATTATTATTTTCGGTAGCTTTGTTACTGCTGGGGATGCGCGAATCTTACTGAAGGAACGCCATAATTCTGAGCTGAAGAATTCAAAAGAAGACCGAGCTGCAGGAATTGACACGCAATTTACGCAAGATACTGGTGTTATCGATGATGAGACGATTGACGATATGCCAGATGATATGTCTGACGATTCTTCTGATCTCAGCTGAGATTTTGATGACTACGAGCGATTATAAGCGAGGATAAGTATACAGGATGTACGTTAAAGAGCTCACCATTCGTGGATTTAAATCATTTGCGAATGCTACAACTTTACGATTCGAACCAGGTGTTACTGCGATTGTAGGACCAAATGGTTCTGGTAAATCTAATGTTGTTGACGCGCTCGCATGGGTTATGGGTGAGCAAGGTGCAAAGAGTCTTCGCGGTACCTCTATGGAAGATGTTATTTTTGCCGGTACATCTACACGTGCTCCACTTGGTCGAGCTCAAGTAAGTCTGACAATCGATAATACTGATGGAACGCTCAATATTGATTATTCTGAAGTGACTATTAGCCGCACAATTTTCCGTAATGGGGGATCGGAATATGCGATTAATGGCTCTCCAGTGAGATTATTGGATGTGCAAGAATTACTCTCAGATACAGGTCTGGGAGCCCATATGCATGTGGTTGTAGGTCAGGGGCGGCTTGATTCAATTTTGCGTGCAACTCCAGCAGATAATCGTGCGTTTATTGAAGAAGCTGCGGGAATTTTAAAGCACAGAAAGCGCAAGGAACGCGCGCTACGAAAACTTCAGTCTACTGTAGAAAATGTCGAGCGACTTGATGATTTGCTTGGAGAAATACAAAGACAGTTGGGGCCTCTTCGTCGTCAGGCAAGAATTAGTCGCCGTGCTGATAATATTCAGGTCATTATTCGCGATGCGACGAGTAGGCTACTTGCCGATGATGCGAAAAAATTAATGATTCAACGAGATGATATTCGCCGAGATTTAGTGAGCACTCGTGAACAGCTTCAAAAAGCTCAACGTGAATTGACTTCTACTAAGCTCGAAATTGAACGCTTAGAATCACTTGCTGGTCAATCAAGCCCGGCTATCGACGCGGTTAATCAAACGTATCATCGCATGGCACAAATTCAAGAGCGTCTAAAAGCACTGTCAGCACTTGCGTTAGAACGAGAAAATTCTTGGCGTAGTCAAATCGTAACTATGACAGGAGATAACCCGGACTTACTCAATGCTCGAGCTGATGAACTTGAAGGTCAGCAGCAAGAAGCTCATAATAATGCAGATGAGGCACGATTAGCTTTCGACAAAGCGACTCAAGACCGCGCACGTATCGAACAAGACTTAGCAGCACATCGCCAAATGATGACCCAATTGCGAAAATCAGCACAAGAGCAAGAAAGTCACAAGGCTAAACTTCGCGAAACGATAGCACGGCAAGAAGCACAAATTCAAGGTTTAGAGACACGTATTCACGATTTAGAGCAACAAAAACTGAGCTACGACAAATCACGTACGGATGCTCAAAATCGACTCGATACTTTGCAGCAGGATTCAGGACAAAGTATCGAGAATCTTGACGAGCAAAGAGAGAAAGCCCAGTCGGATTTGGCTTCTATTCGATCTCAACGCGAGGAAGCAGAAGCGCAAATTCGTGAAATAGATAATACGATTATCTCTCTACGGGCAAAGGCAGACGCGTTAAGTGATACCTTGGAAGCTCGTAGCTCTTCTGGAGACTTGGAACGTAGCCCTGTTACAACGCTTGGAAATCTTGCCGATTATATTCATATCGAAGAGGGTTGGGAAGAAGCAATTGCAAAAGCCTTAGGGCAATTCGCTAGTGCGGTTGTGGTTCCTGACAGCGAATCGCGAAATCTTGCAATGGATATAGCGCATGATGAGCGCATGGGGCGCGCGATAGTTATTTATCCGACAGATATGGCACGTATGACGGTAGAGGACCTCACAGATACTGATAGTACAGTGCTTAACGCAGCTTCAGTTATCTCTGTAAATCCTGCTATTGATTCTGACAGGCGGAATACAGCAGAAGGTATCGTTCGATCTTTGCAAACACTACTATGCGATGTTGCGCTCGTGCACAAGCGCAGTGAAGCGGCACGCGTGATAAACGATTCACGAATTTGTACTGTAATGACACAAGATGGTGATACTTTCACCGCTGTGGGAGCTATCGGCGGTATCTCGAAGAATCCAAGTGATTTGAGTTTGACAGCTCGACGCGATAAAGCATTATCACAGGTCAAAGAATTGAGCTTGCAAGTCGAAACTCTCAAAAATGATAAAGCAGCTATCGACGCCCGATACGATGATGCTCGTACAGCTTTAGGGGCTATTCAGACAGCTATAACGGAGAATCGTGTGCTTATACAGCAGCGAGACAATGATATTAAGGCTGCGCAATCTAGTGTGGAAAGTTTGCTTCGTCGTATTGATGATATTGATGAGCAAATTTCATCTTTGCAGGCACAGAGCCGGACGCAAACGGCAACTTTAGAAGATTTGCATCATCAGCTTGAGATTGCTGAACAAGCTCAGAATGCACAAGTTGATATGGAATCTCTTGTCAATCGAGAACAGAGCTTAGACAAAGAATTGGCACATGCGCGTGAAGAAGAAGTTTCAGCTCGACTAACATGGAATAATACTTCACAACGAGCTCAGTCTTTGGAAAGACAAGTAACACTACTGCGCTCGCAAGCTAAGCAAGCTGCTGAGCATCGTGCGCGCGTTGCGGTACAAAATGAAGAGCGTACGAGAAAAGCTCAAAAAGCACATAGTGTGGCCAAACGAGCTGAACGGTACGCTCAAGAGATGGATACTCATATCGGCAGAGTTCTTCATCACAGAGACGAACTTCAAGCAGAAGCCTCTTTGCATAATGAAGAGCTTACAAAGTTAAGAAGTCTTCGAAAAGAGCAAGAACCAATTGTTAGTTCGCTGACTCAGAGTGAGCATGAGCTTGATGTTGCCCGAGAGCGCATTGCTACACAATATGGGCAAATTAGTCAGCGTATTGTCGACGAATTGGGAAGCAGTATCGAGACTGTTATCGAACGATTCGGACCAGATAATCCAGTTCCTGTCTTTGACGATGACGGACAGCTTATCCCATTGAATGATAGTGAACAAAGCTCGCATGGGGAAATATATGCGGACAGAGCTAACTCAGATTCGGATTTGGATTCAAATTCCGATTCTGATTCGGCGAATAATTCTACCTCTGATAATTCTGCTGATTTATCAATGTTCAAAACTGAAGTCTACAATCGCGATCGTGAGCAGAAGAAGCTTGATAAAGCAAAGCGTGATTTGGTTGCATTGGGTAAGGTTAATCCGTTAGCAACTGAAGAATATGATGCACTGCAAACACGCTTTAAGTACCTTAGCGAGCAGCGCACGGACGTGGTCACTTCTCGAGATGATTTATTGGGATTAATCAAAGACCTCGATAGTACCATGATTGAAGTCTTCCATTCCGCTTTTGAAGACACAGCGGCTGCCTTCCAGAAAGTATTTGCTACTTTATTCCCGGGGGGTACTGGAAAATTACGTCTGGAAGATCCTGATAATCTGCTTGAAACTGGTGTCATCGTTGAAGCAAGTCCTGCTGGAAAACGCGTCAAGCAATTATCTCTTCTCTCCGGTGGTGAGCGTAGTTTGACTGCATTAGCCTTGCTCTTTGCGATTTTTACAGCTCGTCCTAGCCCGTTCTACATTATGGATGAGGTCGAAGCTGCACTCGATGATATTAATTTGACACGGTTGCTTAATGCGATTAATGATTTGCGCGAGCATGCGCAGCTTATTATCATCACTCACCAGCAGCGCACGATGAGCATTGCTGATGTACTTTATGGCGTGACTATGCGTTCGGATGGTGTTACGGCAGTGGTATCTCAAAAACTTAAGCAGGGTAGTGCGCTTGATGAGATAGCTGAGTAAGAAGCTCTACATGCATAAGAGAGTGGGCTAATTGCAGTGGGTAAGTAGGTCTTCGAATAGCTAAAGTGAAGATGTACGAAGCAAAACTTACAGAAGTAATCCCATATTAAAAGTGTGGTGCAGAAGGCTTATTTATTCCATCTGCACCACACAGTATCTACCACTACGTAAGTGGCTTACAAGCACCGTAATGAGTCTAAAATTTTATTTCTAGCCAAGCATACGAGTAACAATTGCATCGTCACCTTCGTAGTCGACATGCTTATTATGAACTTTAATCCAGTGTTCGTTACCCTTTCCGATGACTAGAACCACATCAAAACCATCTCGACTGATAGCATCTGAAAGTGCTGTCGTTACCGCTTGTAATCGGTCGATAATTATTTCATGCTTGATGCTTTCATTAGTTACAGCATGATCCATTTGCTGGCATATGTCTTCTACCGGTTCCGTATCTGTGTCATCTGCCGTAAAAATAAATCTGTTGATTCTATCTTGTGCAGCGTGAACTATTTCTTCACGACGATTGACACCTTTATTGCCTGCAGAACCGGTGACTACAGTGATATAAGGATTACGCTGACCATATGTCGATTCGACGAAGTCTAACAGGGTAGAAGTGCTTATACCGTTATGTGCAAAATCAACAACCGCTATAATTGATGCATCTTGTGGCGTAGAGTTTGATGGAATGAAGACTTCCATACGCCCTGAGATCTTGACGGAATTAATAGCTTCAATACTGTCACTATCAGAAGGTACACCAGCCAATTGTGCCAATCTTATCGCTACAGCTGCATTAGCATAATTAAATTCACCAGGAATAGCAAGATGGACACGAGAGCGGTCGATATCTTGTGCACTTACAAAATATGCTGGAATATGAGCCTGAACAATGTCGGCGTCAATAACATCTCGGTGTGCGATGTCTGCAGAACATACAAGAGCATCGCTATGAGAAATAATTTGGCGTTTACATGCAAAATAGTCTTCAAAACTTGGATGCTCGATAGGGCTAATGTGATCAGGAGAAATGTTCAAGAACGCGCCAATATTAAATCGTAAATTGAATACACGATCAACTTTGTATGCTTGCGATGACACTTCAATAACTGCATGAGTTAGACCATTATCTACTGCTTGGCGAAGCATGCGATACAAGTCTAAAGACTCTGGAGTTGTTAGTTGTGATTCCTCAGCATGGACTCCATCTATACAATTGCTGACAGAAGAAATAAGCGCTGCTTTATGCGTGAAATAATCGTTAAGAATTGCATGCGTAAAGAACGCAGTAGTACTCTTTCCCTTGGTGCCCGTAATGCCAATAGTTGTAAGCAGTCTCTCAGGATGACCATAAAATTCTTGAGCAATTACAACCAGAGCTTTTCTTGTATCGGTAACGATAATACCTTTAGCTGATTGCTTGGAAGATACGCTAAACTCATGATCTGCCACGTAATAAGTCAATCCGCGAGATACAGCATCACACATGTAAGCATCTTTAAAGTTTCCCTTACATATGAGCAAAGATGTGGATGTCACATCATTGCTTGAATATGTGATGGAATCGAAGCTGAAAGAATCTAGCGCACATGTGGCCTGATTGATGGCATTGTACGATCCACTATGTTCCAATAGATTAAAATTATCGAGAACATCGATGACACGCTTGAGAGTAATCTGTGGCATCACAACCAGCTTCCTTGAATAAGTGAACGACCTTGTGTTTTTAAGTATTCATTAAAATTGTCTTTCCAGCTAGTGTAACTTTCGCGTTGGAAAGACATGAGATTTTCAAGTCTAATAGATGCGGCTTGAGGATACAAACGCGTGATAGGTTCAATGAGATCTACAGCAGCAGTAGTATCAGCTACGGCATTATGGAAATTCCCATGAGGCTGCACACCATAATAGAAGGTAGTATCAATAAGTTTGCGTGAACCTGTACGCTTGCTTACTGCTCGATCAATAACAAGAGGGTCAACGATGAGCAGCTCGCGCTCAGTGGTGCTTAAGAAATTATCGACATCATTATCGCGCATTAATGTATCTAATGGAGCTGAACCAATTTTCTTCAAATCGGCGTTCAACATCGATACATCAAAAGGCGCGTTGTAAGCCAATAATGGAATATTTTTGAGCTGTGCGGCAACGATTATTTCCGAAATCTCGGTAATAGCAACTTCTTGATCCATACCATGTTCAGTCAGATATTCAGTGGTAAATCCATTAACCCGTGAAGCCATAGGATTCATAGGTATACGAGGATTAATCTCCCAATAACTTGTGATATCTGCTTCATAACCTGTGGCGGGGTTGCGCAAAACAAGACAAGCAGAAACAATAGCATCTTTCCCATAAGTTGTCCCTGTAGTCTCCGTATCGAAGCCGAGTAGATAGCTCTTCGAAAGGGGACAATCCATACTTTGTGTGGGAATTATGCTCAGAGTGTCCAATAATTGCGTCATGCGTATTATTATCATGCAACAATAAGACCTATGACAATGAACGAGCGACGCAAACAGTTCGAGAAGCAAGCTATGCCTATCGTAGATCAGCTTTATCGTTTTGCGATGAAACTGACAAATAACCCTGATGATGCGCAAGACTTGGTACAAGACACGTTCGAGCGTGGATTCAAAAATTACGATTCGTTTGAGCAGGGTACGAATTTTGCGGCATGGATGACAACGATTGAAAGAAACTTGTATTTCAATCAATACAACAAGTCCAAGCGTCGCCCGCAACGGGCAAATACGAGCACAGGAGAATATGACGACTGGGATATTTATGCGGCGTCTGAACATTCTTCCGAAGAATTAAAATCCGCGGAGCAAACGTTTATGGATAGCTTTGCTCCGTCAGAAATTCTCACAGCATTAGATAATTTGTCGCCTGAGCGACGAGAAGTATTTATCTCGGCTGCTATTGATGGTAAAAGTTATGCTCAAATTGCGGCTGAGCAGGGGATAAAAATCGGGACAGTTATGAGCAGATTGAACCGTGCGCGTTCCCAGCTAAAAAAGGAACTAGAAAAGTATGCGCAAGAACGAGGATTTAGCTCAGCGCAACCTGACAAGAAATAAGTCCGAGTTTTATGCCGAGTGAGAAAGCTCTGACAATACTGCAATAAAAGGTATGCGAGATAAGTTATAGAAGATAGGGAAATATTCTGGGGGAAATATGAGTAGCTATGTACGACAAAATCGTGTAGTTAAGGTATCACGAAATTATAATTGCGGTGCTTCTGTACGCGTTAATAGGTATACACACGTGGATATAGAAAATTATTCGGACGCGACACAGACATGTACACGAATCTCTTATGAGACGATTTCTGCTTGCTTTGATCCTGAGACAAGCTGTGATAAAAGTGAACGTGAGATTATTAAGGCAATTAAGGATTGCTTGCGTCCAGAGAACGCTCCCGAGGCTCTATATGAGCGCCTTCGTGAGTGCATGGACTGTTTGTGTGATTAATTCGTTTCTGATGAGCGAGCAGATGAGCTGATTATTATGTATGTGTGTGTCGTTATATAAATCAATTGAATCAATATATAAAAGCAAAAGGGATTTCCTCATACGAGGAAATCCCTTTTAAGTATTGCTACTGAAATTAATCAGTGAGGCTTAAGTATTTGGCCTCTTGCCGTGATTTGCAGCCTTCTTACGGCGCTCACGACGCATGCGTCCACGCTTACCCATGGTAAACTCCTTTAGCTTGAAAATTACCTTATAGAGTATCTCACATGCACCAGACGGGGAGCAAATGATGTCTCTATTTCGCGATTTGCGCATATGCGTACGAGTGACTTAATGCGTAAAATAAGACCGCACATTCTTCCCGTACAATATGTGGCAATTGAGTACCTATTAATTTATTTGACGCGTGCTGTAGCGTAAGTTCGTTACGCTGCTTTCGCCTGGCTTAATGACGATTAAGTCTTTGCCACTTCGGAATGCGTTTGCATAAGCTGTTTGTGGTTCTACCGCAACACCAGCCGGTTTCTTTGCGCTATCCCAGCCATACCCGTTGCATACCTGGAATGATGTGACTGTTTCGTCTCCCGTGATAGTAACTTCTATACCGTCAGGGCGGGTAAAGATAGCGGAGACATTACCGTCTGCATCATGGTCAAGATCTGTCCATGCATCATCAAAGGACTGATCACCTATAGGATCGCCATTGCGCAAATCATAACGAGTCCCTTCCACAGGTTCAAGGCCAACAGGAAGAAGACGATCGTTAACCTGAACATGTGTACTGGCTGGAATAGTCAGACGGCATGCACCATTATCGGCATCCATCTCTTCAGTCGTTTCACTGTGACGACCATTTGCAAGCCAAGGATGAGTAGCCAAAGCCCATGGAGCATTAGTTGATCCGTTATTATAAGCATCAATTGTGATGCTTAATCCAGTTTCAGAATCAAGGCTATAAGTGACAGTTACAAATACGTCAAATGGGTAACATGCCAAATTTGGTGTACGCCAAGTAAGCGTTACGCTGTGCGAAGTGAGTGCTTCTAACTTCCATGCGGTACGATAGCCAAGTCCATGGATGGAATTGTTGCGCTCATGTTCGTCAATAGGGAAGCGGTATGTGTGGCCCTCAAATTCATATTCTCCATCCTCGATACGATTAGGGTAAGGGATGAGAATCTGTCCACTACATGCAGATACAGGACCATGCGGGTTGAATGGAACGGTAATCTCTTTACCGGCCCATTCGAGACGCTCTAATCCTGCACCCTGTTCAGTAACGATTGCAGTATATTCGCCCGCGTGTATCGTGTATTCATTTCCCACCCATGGAGGAAGAATGCGAGTCATAATTACCTTCTTTGCTTCTTATGAATGCTCAATATTTTCTTGTTGACTACTGGTGTCGCCATTTACTCAGTAAAGGGTTCTACTCTTTACCTTGGGTGGCTTCCTTCAGCAGCAATAGGTGCAATTTTAGCATCAAGTAGGTCGATAAGGTCAAGCGGGTTGAGTCCGATACTCAAACCTCGACGGCCTCCCGAAACGAGAATCTCTTCAAATTCTAAGGCGCTTTCGTCAATAACTGTTGGATGAGAAATTTTTTGCCCAAAAGGAGAAATTCCTCCTACCACATACCCTGTCTGACGTTCAGCTACCTGTGGAGTAGCCATTTGTGCTTTTTTGACCCCGCAAGCGGCAGCTGCGGCTTTAAGATTAAGGTGACCGGTGACAGGAACAATGCATGTAGCTAAATCGTGTCCTGGACGCTCACCAATATCTATAAGAAGAGTTTTAAAAATTTGCTCAGACTGTACATCAAGCTGAGCAGCACCTTCAAGACCAAAACCTTCCTCCATATGGTCTGAATTATGCTCGTATGTGTATGTGGTGAATTCACAATGCGCATCCGTGACGAATTGAAGTGCAGCAGTTGCTGCAGTTGATGATTCTTTCTTTCTCTTCATACTTGGTACGATACTCACTGAGCTGAATATTGTGATAGTTGGGGCAACAGAAGAAACGCGAGATATAAAATTGGGTCTGACGTCGTGACGTGTCAGACCCAATAGAGTGGAAGTTCAATAAATAATTACTCTAATCCAATGGATTTGAGATTATGAAGGCGAACAGTAGAGTAATGGGTTTCACCTGATTCACTCATCAATTCGATTGAGCGAGGTCCTTCACCAGCATAGCTATACGAACTCATCGCCTGCTTGCCGCCGTTAATATATACTTCAACACATCCACGATCAACGTAGATACGTAAATCAAGTTTTCCACTTGCTACCTCAGCGTCGCTGACGGGAGTTGCACGATAACCTCGATCACCTGCATAAGCTGCTTGACGGTCAATGATAACGCGCTGTGTCTGCTGGTCATATGCGATATATGTGTAAGTGCCATCTGGGGTAGCGTGTACCTTTACGCCTGTACGCTCGGCTGTGGTTGTAGACAAATCGATACTTACTTCAAGCTCTACAGCTTCACCGTCTTGTGCAAGAATTCTAGTTTCATTAGCTTTGAGAGGTTCAGTTGATAAGTCTTGAGTATCAATGCGTAAATCTTCCATCTCTCGTACCGGAGCCGTATAGAGATCACCGTCGGAGCCTAAAGTAATTTCGCGAGGAAGAGTTAGGTTTCCGCACCAGCCATCATCGTGCATCGGAATTGGTTCAGCAAATGGGCTCATCCATCCGTAAACAATTTGGCGATGACCATCATTAAAGGATTGTGGAGCATAATAATTATGACCCCAATCCCACAAGCGGAATTCCGTTTCTGGCTTGAATGATTCTCCAGGGGTCCAAGTACCAATCATGTATCCAGCATTGTTGACATTTCGATTCATGTAGCCACTAGCTTTCGTGCCCATAGCTGAGAATCCGATAACCCATTTTTCGTTACCCTGAGCATCCTTAATAGGGAAGAAGTCTGGGCATTCGAGCATAAAGACATTTGGATCAGGATGCTCGAAAAGTACTCGTTCATAATTCCAGTGGACCATATCAGTGGAATTAAATAGCCACATCTGACCGCGTTTTTCCTTAGAAGAAACACCGAAGGTCATATACCATGTGTCGCCGGTCTTCCATACCTTTGGGTCACGATAGTGGTGATCGACCTGATCTAGTGGACAATCAATAATCATGCCTCGCTTAGTAAAGGTATTGAGCGAATCATCATCAGGTTCTGCAAGCATTTGAACTTGCCAATCGCCACCTGTGTTATCTGTACCGTTTGACCAACGGTGACCTGTGTAGTAGAAGCGGATATTGCCGTCATCACCGATAACAGCAGAACCGGAAAAGACACCATGCTTCTCTTCCTCTAAGCTAGGCGCGAATGCAATTGGCTCACGACGCCAATCAATCATGTCGGACGAAGATACATGGCCCCAATGCATTGGTCCCCATTGAGTTCCATATGGGTGAAGCTGGTAAAAGACATGCCAACGACCTTTGTAATAGCAAAGACCATTTGGATCATTAATCCATCCACCATTTGAAGCGATATGGAACTTTGGATACCAGCGGTTATTTCGCTGTGCTTCAAGCTGAGCTACGCCTTGTTCAGCACGCTCGAGTTCAGCGGCATGATTAGCGATGCTGTGAATGACGGGTTCATTAGGGATGAAGGTGGTCATAATTTTCCTTTCAACGATGAGAGAAATGAAGTGGTTTAAGCGTTTTGTGCTGATTCTTTCATAGCTGCTAGCTGCTTATCAGTATAGAATGGATCACCGCCAACTTCCTGATCATCCTTCTTGATGATGAAGAATCCATAGATTAATGCAATAAGAACGATGAAGGAAATAGTTAAGAATGTAGGGCGATCGCCTAAACGGTCGTGCAAAGCTCCCAGAGGAGTGGAGAATACGACTTGGCCTACCTGAGAAGCAATTTGGAATCCAACCATGTATAACGTTGCAGAAAGTTTCGTATCAAAATGCAATGTGAAGTAACGGAACACTGGGAGGATAAACAGAGGTACTTCAATCGAGTGGAAGAGTTTTACAATTGAGATGCTAATTGGATCGTGGAATACTCCACACAGTCCGATACGTGCGAACATAATGAATGCTCCCAAAAGAAGAGAGTTACGTACGCCGATTTTACGCATAATTATTGGGACTACACCCATCATTGCAGACTCGATAAATACCTGTATGCCGTTGAGAGTGGAATAAGTGCTATTACCAATTTCTTCCGTAGGGAAGAGACTTGTGTAGAAGGTTGGGAACATTTGCTGGTCAAATACGGTGTAGAAAGTATTAGTAAGCAGTGTAAATACAATCAACAGCCATAAAGTAGGCATCCCCAAAACTGAAATCATTTCTTTAAGCGAAGGATTAGTTGGTGTAGCTTGTGGATCGGATTGCTTCTTAAGCTCTTCGCGCTGTTCTGTAGGAATCCAGAAAGCATAAATAGCAAGCATTGCGAGTCCGAATACGGATCCAATCCAGAAGTTAATCAATGGGTTGACATTGAAAACGTGCCCTGCAATCAGTGCGACGATAGCGTATCCAAAAGATCCCCATGCGCGAGATTGCCCGTATTCAAAGGAGAATTTACGAGAATAACGTTCTGTAAGAGCTTCAAGAAGCGAACATCCAGCCATGAATCCAGCGGAAAGAACAACTGAACCAATGAGAGCTCCAATAAAACGAATAGTTCCACCTGCGTTGATCATTGGATAGTAAATGAACTGCACAAATGGTCCGATGAGTGCAGCTATAGCGGAAATGGCGATAGCGAGATAGCGCTTAATACCAAGCTGATCTTGAATAGCGCCA
Source organism: Alloscardovia theropitheci (assembly GCF_004332295.1). GTDB lineage: Bacteria > Actinomycetota > Actinomycetes > Actinomycetales > Bifidobacteriaceae > Alloscardovia > Alloscardovia theropitheci. The sequence goes on along the minus strand of NZ_RXLP01000023.1, from coordinate 19,487 downwards.
TATGCAAACATGATAATGAGTGTGGCGAGGGAATTGATGGAGTAGATTTGACCGACTTCGGCGCCATTTAATCCAATAGTATTAAGCCAACGTTGGAAGAATGACCACCAGATACCCCATGAGCAGAAGAACATGAAAATTCCGAAGGAACTTTGCAAGTATGATGGATTTTTCCATGTGGCGAAACTTTTACGCACCATTGCTATCTCGATTCTTAGAACTTTATCGTTTTCGTTAGCTATGAACTGCGGTGTGCTTAATGACATCGTCGCTCATTTAGTTAACGCTTATAAAATAGCACGTCAATCGTTTGACGTCAAACGATTGACGTGTCGTGTATTAAAGCTAAGGAAGTAAATGATGTATCTACCGGATATTTCGGCTAAACCGAGATGCTAGCTGATGATAGAGATGCATCGAGTAGTGATTCAACGTTCGTGTGGCGATAAAAAACTATACGGATTCTTTTTCTATGAGAGCACATTGTATGAACACATCACCATCGTTATCAAGTGATGGCAGAGGAGCTGTGGTATCAGGTATCTCAAAATCCTGTGTATCTTTTTCCTCAATCATGCTGATAAGTTTGCATGCTGCCCAATACCCCATTTCATAGTGGGGCAATTCAATGGTCGTAAGCTGCGGAGATAGCGTTTCAGCTAATACACGGTGATTATCAACGCCGACAATGTGGATATCGCGACCAATTTCTTGGCCGAGGCGTGCTGCACAGTCATAGACATACCACGCGCGTGCATCGTTAAAGCAGAAGAATCCATCGGGATGATGTTTATCTATTAACGAATGAACCGCCTGTAAAGCGGGAGTATTATTACCTACTTGGATACATAGATTCGAATCATATTCAATGCGAGCATCTTTTAAAGCATCTTGGTAACCTTCGAAACGTAACGTTTCAGCAATCATTGGCTCATGGCATCCAATATATGCGATACGTGTGCAACCAGCATCAATAAGTCGTTTTGTGGCATCGTACCCAATACGTTTTTCGTCTGGTGCGATACCGGTGTATCGTGGAACACCCGCTATCGAAGTTTTCTTCGCAGAAGAATAATCATATGTAGAATTAACGAGCACGACAGGATATTCGCTTAAATTTTCTGGCACGCGTGAATGCCGATTAGACATTTTTGCGAGGAAAAATCCATCTACACCGTAACGTTCGAGAGCTGCTATCTCGTGACGCTCTTGTGCTTCGTTATCTGTTGAGACCGTCATAATTACATATCCATACTGGCTTGCAGCATCTTGGGCACCGCTAATCATTGCTCCCGCATAAGGCGTTGTCGCAACTTCATCACTAAGGAAACCAAGGATATGAGTTCGGCTAGTACGTAAGCTTCTTGCCATCTGATTTGGCTTATAACCCAATTGATGGGCTAGTGCACGGATATGTTCTGCTGTCTGTGTATTGACACGGCCAGAATCACGATTATTAAGGACTAGAGACACAGTGGATACGGATACTCCTGCTAAAGCGGATATTTCCTTCATTGTGGTCATATTTATAGTCCTTTACTGACAGTCTTCAAGTCAAGCACCATAGTTAAGTAATAACGATAATCATACATACTACCGTTGGGTGACTATCGCTTGTATAAATTATCACTATACTCCTGAAAAGTGTAAAACCATACGTCATCGTGATTTTGCCGTGTGATGGTAGGGATGTTTGTGAGACTAAAGTAGATTAATTCGTCCTCAACCACAGGTTTAAGAGAGTGGCGGATTCAGGCATAAGAAAAGGGCTTTCCCCATGAAGGTAAAAGCCCCGTAAGTTCGCTCTTAATCTGCGACTATATTAATTCCTACTCGTTGATCTCTGCGAAGTAGAGGAGAGTACGAATCATGTTGCAGGTGAATCCATACTCGTTATCGTAGAATGCTACGGTCTGAACGAGCTGCTTGTCACCAGCCTGGTTTACTACAGTCTGAGTTGGGTCGAAGACACCACCGTGGGTATCGCCGATAATATCAGAAGATACGATGCCATCAGCATTGTAGCCGTAGTATTCGCAGTTCTCGAAAGCTTCCTTGAATGCTGCGTTGATTTCGTCAGCAGTTACCTTCTCACGAAGCTGTGTGGTGAGCTCAGTAATAGATCCGTCTGGAACCTGTACGCGCTGTGCGTGACCCTGAAGCTTACCGTCTACAGAAGGAACTACCTTACCGATAGCCTTTGCAGCACCAGTGCTGTGAGGAATGGTGTTTACAGCAGCAGCACGGTTGTTACGACCGGTCTTGTTGCGAGGACCATCGAGAATCATCTGTGTACCAGTGTATGCGTGGATAGTAGTCATGAAACCAATCTCAATGCCGAACTTGTCATCGAGAAGCTTAACCATAGCAGCCATTGAGTTAGTGGTGCAAGAACCAGCAGATACGATTGCATCGGTTGGCTTAAGGATTTCATGGTTTACGCCATATACAACTGTAGGAGTTGTATCATCCTTAGCTGGTGCAGAAATGAGAACCTTCTTAGCACCTGCATCAAGGTGAGCCTGGGACTTTTCAGCAGAGGTGTAGAAACCGGTGCATTCGAGTACGTACTCAACGCCATCGTTCTTTACCCATGGGATATCCTTTGCATCGCGCTCTGCGTATACTGGATATTCCTTGCCATCTACAACAAGTGCAGTGTCAGTAGAGGAAATCTCATATGCAGTGCCGTCATCATGCTTGAAAGGACCCTGGCTGCTGTCATACTTGAGCAAGTATGCGAGCATGGATGGGGTAGTCAAATCGTTGATTGCTGCAACTTCGATGTCACCAGCTTCGCCGCCACGATTCTGAAGCTCGAGGATACGGCGGAAAGCAAGACGACCGATACGACCGAAACCGTTGATACCAATCTTTACTGTCATTTAATACTTCCTTATACAATGTTCCGTGACCAGTATTGAGTCACAGTAGAGGCTTATTGCCAACGTCTTTTAGTCTAATGCTCAGTGTGTACCGAATGACATCGTGGCGCGGTTAAGCGAGTTGATTTCGCTGAGAAAGTATTTGTTTATCGATATTTCTCGATGCTTATTTGATAAATATTCAATAGATAATTAGTAAAATGTAAAGCTGCGTGAAATTGTAGATTCGCTCAACTAACGCTGTATTAAAGTATCTGCAATATTAATATATCTTAGGCATCTATTGAACGGCATGACGTCCACGCTTTGAACCAGAAGATTGTTCTGAATAAAGGCGTGATGATACTTCTTGTGTAATGTTTCCAAAATCTGTGCGATTATCGACATGAAAAATAATACGTGGAGTAGGCGCCTCACTCGGGTACATGATGACAAGGCTTCCACCATCCACAGCGATAGTTACAGGAGTGTCGGGAAGGAATTCGTTGCTCAGGCCTAATGGGTCTAGATTGTTCATTTCGATATCATCTACGCCATATTTGAGACCTTCAATGCTGACATGTTTACATGTGCTGGAATAAGCGAAGATGGAAATCGGACGTTTACTCGATACATACCCACCTGGGAAAGTCATAATTGCATTAGAAATAACCGTGATGATTGTATGATCAGCGTGCAAAAAAGCTGCCCCGCCAAAAGAAGAAATTTTTGCAGCAATTTGAATATTGGCAAAACTATGGTCAACTCGTCCTCCAGAAACACCGAAGAACTCAAACTCTCGTACTCCCATCGACCACGCATATCGAACTGCCGCCATAAGGTCAGAATCGTCTTTTTCTGAGGGCAACTCAATAATCCGCGTAGCTGAATCTTCTGGCAATTCTTCGAGTAGAGAATCTTTATCCCCGATAAATGCATGAGGAGTGATGCCGAGAGAAACGACATGGTCATACCCGCCATCGGCCGCGATGACATAAGCGTCAGCAGGGATAAAAGGCATTTCATCAAAATACTGACCCGCTCCAAAAATGATTGCTCGGCGAGCTGAACGCGAAATGCTAGATTCACTACTGTTTTTTCCCATAACCTCTAATATACTTGTGCCCATGAGTAAAAACGATTCTAGTGATGTTGTATACGTAGCGGGTGGGTGCTTTTGGGGAATGGAGGAGTACTTTAGGAAAGTTTCAGGGGTACTCTCTATGCGTGTCGGATACGCAAATTCAAGAGTTGATAATCCAAGCTATCAAGAAGTATGTTCAGGTGAAACAGATGCGGTAGAAGCACTAGAAATTACTTTTGATCCAACAAAGGTCTCTTTACGAGTACTAACGCTGCTGTTTTTGGACGTTATTGACCCGTGGAGTAAAGATCGTCAGGGTAATGATACTGGTCGTCAATATCGTACAGGCTTATATCTTTCAGGCGATGATGAGCATCAGAAAATGCAACGTGAGATTTTCGAGACTGCTATTGATCAATTGGAACGTAGAGAGCAGCGTGATTGTGCTGTAGAAATTGAACAGATTCATAATTTCTATGAAGCAGAAGACTATCATCAAGATTACTTAATTAAGAATCCTGAAGGGTACTGCCATATTTCTGTGCAAGCGATGCTTCGCGTACCACAACGACAAAAATATATTGAACGCATATGGCAGCTCAGCAATTTAAGTTATCAAGTAACGCAGAATGCTGAGACCGAAAGACCTTTTGCAAATACGTATGACCAGAAATTTGAACCCGGAATTTATGTTGATATCGTTAGTAGAAAGCCGCTATTCGTGTCAACTACTAAATTCGATGCAGGTTGTGGATGGCCATCGTTTAGCAGACCAATTAACAACGATGATGTCGTAGAGGTCATGGACTATTCGTTGTTTGGTCGACCTCGTGTTGAAGTGCGTGCAAAAGATAGCGGTATACATTTAGGACACGTGTTCACTGATGGGCCTAAGGATTTGGGAGGACTGCGCTATTGTATGAATTCCGCTTCTCTAGAATTTATTCCTATAGAAAAGATGGAAGAAGAGGGATACTCTGATCTCGTTCCTCTCGTTTTAGAAGACAAAAAGGAATAACAAAACTCTGTATGATTATCAATGATTTGTGCCGTATACACCAAATGCATATACGGCACAAACTATTGATAAACGTGTCATTTAATGAGCTACCTGAGTATGAGCAGCTGCGTATTGACCCATAATACGATAACCGAACTTATTAGGATGGAAGTTATCTGACGCATAAAAACGATCAAGTACAGTAGATATATCAGCTTGTGTCATATCAATGTATTGGACATTCTTGCTCGCGCAGAGCTCTTGCGTTGCCTTAATAAACTTGAGTTCGTGGTGATATAAGACGGTGTGAAGATGCTTGCCAAGCGCTGGAATAGTGTAGAACTGAGCTGGTCCAAGCACAATAATCTGATGGGCAATTTCGCGTGCATTGTCAAGAACTACACGTAAATCATTGACATATTCTTGTGGGTCACGCTGAGCCATAACATCATTCGAAGCAGCGCAAATATAAAGTACGTCAAGTTTTGAATTGGATTGTTCTTGTGCTGCGAGAAGTTCAGGTAATAAACGATAACGCACACGACGCATAGTAGCACCCAGTTTGCCGTATGTAGCCCACGTTACATCGCGCTCGTAAAAAGAGCTTAACTCTTGTGCAATGCGCGGTGCAAAGCCATCCTTCTGATCTGTGGTACCGCATGCAACAGTGAGGGAATCGCCAATCATTGCAATGTGAAGAGCAGGGAAGAGTGGACTAATTTCTTGCTCGTTATGCTCAGGTGAGGTGTATGTAATAGTGCCACTTCGATCTCCGCGAGGTTCTTGTGCAAGTTCGATATGACTTTTAGCCCAAAAAGCCTCTATATTAGCAAGGAATTTCGTGAATATCCCATAAGAGGAAGAGGGATGATACGTTGAGCGAGAGGAATGAAATGAGTCAGACATATTGTTATTGTCTGTGTAAACTGGGACAACTCTCAATATGCGAATTATAAGGATGATGCTGTTTTCGTAGATACTGAATGCATTGAGGGCCTATGGTGAAAGCAATTTTCTATGGATTCATATGACTCTGTATGAATCCATTTAGTGAAAGTAGAGGCTCACGCCTATGATTGAATACTCATCTCAAATTGTGTTATGTATTATGGCAATTTTTTTAAGGCTGTGTGCTGTATGATGCATATCCGGAATACGAGTAAACACACGATTCTTTGAGATAAAAATAGACAATAATTATTCGTATACAGCGGAATTCATCACAATCTATGAGAATCTGCGATTATTGCGAATGAAACATTTACGTTACATAAGTTCACAGTTCACTAACAACTGAAGGTTAAACTACCTCGCATGAGCTATAGCTCATTATTATGAGCGAGCAAGTACAAGAAAATGAAGATGGGGAGGATGTATGGCTACAGAAATCCACAACAGCGTACATATTCACAGAAGTGTGCACGTCGGTGACAACATCGAAAATCCGCTTGTAGAACTGAGCCACGTAGAAAAGCACTACGGTGATTTGCACGTACTCAAGAATATTAATTTGAAGGTTGGTAAAGGACAAGTTATGGTTGTCCTTGGCCCATCTGGTTCAGGTAAGTCAACCATGTGCCGCACTATTAATCGTTTGGAAACAATCGATTCAGGTGTAATTCGTATTGATGGTGAAGTCCTTCCTGAAGAAGGTCGAGATTTGGCGAATCTTCGTGCTGAAGTTGGAATGGTGTTCCAGCAATTTAATCTTTTTGCAAATAAAACCATTTTGCAAAATGTAACTCTCGCTCCTATGCGTGTTCGCCACATGTCTAAGCGCGATGCCGAGGATGAAGCTATGGAATTGCTCGCACGCGTTGGTGTCGATTCTCAGGCTTCTAAAATGCCATCACAGCTTTCTGGTGGTCAGCAGCAGCGTGTAGCAATTGCGCGAGCTCTGGCTATGCATCCAAAGGTAATGCTTTTTGATGAGCCAACTTCTGCTCTTGATCCTGAAATGGTTAATGAAGTTCTCGATACCATGACTCAGCTTGCGCATGAGGGAATGACTATGATTTGCGTTACCCACGAAATGGGCTTCGCTCGTCAAGTTGCAGACAATATCGTATTTATGGCTGACGGCAAGATTCTTGAAGCGGGTGCTCCTGAGCAATTCTTTGAAAATCCTGAAACTGACCGTGCTAAGGACTTCTTGTCCAAGATTCTCAAGCACTAATCATTCGATTGAGTTCTAACTCTGTTGATGTGATAAACAATAAAGAATGAGTGGGAGAGAAAATGAAGAAAATCATAACACGACTGATTGCAACGGCAGTTGCGGCAGTGAGCGTTGTGTCATTGGCTGCTTGCAGCTCGACAAGTGCAACAGACAGTGATCATAAAATTACAATCGGAATTAAGTTTGATCAGCCTGGTGTGGGTTTTAAAAAGGGCGGCACGTACACAGGTTTTGATGTTTCGGTAGCTCGTTATATCGCGCACGAATTGGGATACAAGGATTACGAAATCGTCTGGCGAGAAGCTCCATCGAAGCAACGTGAAGCGATGCTTCAAAATCGAGATGTTGATATGATTCTTGCATCATACTCAATTACAGACGATCGTAAGAAAACTGTTGATTTTGCTGGCCCATACTTGGTCGCTGGGCAGGATTTACTTGTTCGTTCTGATAATACGACTATTAACGGTCCGGAAGATCTTGATGGAAAGCGTTTGTGCTCAGTAACTGGTTCCACATCGGCTGTCGTCATTAAGGAACGTTATTCCAATAAAGTACAGCTTATGGAACAACCTAGCTATGCGGAATGTGCCACTGCATTGTTCTCAGGAATTGTTGATGCTGTAACGACTGACAACATTATTCTTGCTGGTTTAGCATCAAACTCTCGAGGACGCCTCAAGCTTGTTGGTAAGCCATTCACTCAGGAATACTATGGAGTCGGCCTCCACAAGGGCGACTATGAGCTAGCTAAAAAGATTAATGCGGCTATCAATAAGATGGTGAGCACGGGTGACTGGGAACAAGCCATCGAAGATAACACGTCTGGTACTGGTTTTACACCTGATACACAATACAATCCACCGTTTGCAAATCAAGGCGAATCTGCTCAATCGGTAGAATTCGCACGAAGCACCGAAGAATCTTCGGATTCGAAGAATTAGGAAAGGGGAGGGTCATGACACAAAATTTTAATGAATTCCTTCAGCTTTTCCAGCAATACGACATTCTGGGGGCTTTCTGGGTAAATATAGAACTTACCTTCTGGGCTGCAGTTATTGCTGTTGTGCTAGGCGTGATTCTTATCATGATGCGCATTAGTCCAATTTCATCCCTTCGTGGGTTTGCTGCTGGATACTGTGAGTTCTTTAAGAACATGCCTCTGACAATCATTATGGTTTTCATGGTTTTAGGTATTTTCGGTCAGCTGAAGATTAGCTTCTCAGATACTTTTACTATTAACTTCTTCTGGCTGGCTGTAACGGGCTTAGGCGTATACACAGCTGCATTCGTATGCGAATCATTGCGAAGCGGTATTAATACGATTCCTGTTGGTCAGGCAGAGGCATCGCGTGCTCTAGGCTTGAGCTTTATGCAATCAGCTACGCAAATTATTTTGCCTCAGGCGATTCGAGGTGCAGTTGCTCCTTTGGGTAATACGCTTATTGCACTTCTCAAGAACTCCACAGTAGCTGCTGCGGCATCTGTAGCAACGGAGACCTCTAGCTTAATGAGCACGATGATTGAATTCCATTCCGAGCACATTATTGGTATCTTCCTTATTTTTGCAATTGGTTATGTGATTCTCATCATTCCAATTGGCTTGCTGACTACATTCCTGTCTAATCGATTGGCGGTACGTCGATGAAAAACAAAGATATGTCTACACAGTTACTCTTTGATGAACCAGGTCCAAAGGGTAAGCGCATTATTCGCGTTATGAATGTGATTGCAGCGATACTTATCGCCGCGGTTGCTATTGTCGTACTCGTTCGGTTATACAATCCGCCACAAGGCGAAAATCAGTTGTCATGGCAGCTGTGGAAGCCAGCGTTAGATTTAGAGGCATGGACTGATTTCTATCTTCCAGGTCTTGGGCTTACCTTAGGTGCTGCTTTGGCGGGTATAGTCGGATCTTTGATTTTTGGTTTGGTTTTTGGTATTTTGCGTCTTTTGCCAAATCCATATATTCGATTTATAGCTGCAATTATTGTTGAATTCTGTCGCGCTGTTCCAGTGCTTATTATGATGGTATTCTTTTGGCGCTGGTTTGCAGGTATGGGAATTCAGCATTCGTCCTACTATGCAGTTGTTCTTGCATTGATTTTGTATAACGGTTCGGTTATTGCTGAACTTGTACGCTCAGGTGTGGGAAATCTTCCAAAGGGACAGCGTGAAGCATCTTTAGCACTTGGTCTTACACGTACCGAATCATTGATGCAAGTCGAAGTTCCGCAGGCTATCTTTGCTATGATGCCGGCTACGGTTACACAGCTTGTTGTAGCCCTCAAGGATACAGCACTGGGATCAATTATTCTGTATACAGATTTGTTACAGGAATCGCGCCGCCTGGGATCGATGTATTTCAATATCTTGCAAACGCTTGCTGTATCTGCAGTTATTTACTTTGTTATCTGCTGGATTGCGTCGCGCATTGCTGAAGCTATGCCAGCATGGATGGCAAATCGTACGTCTGGACCTGTGGAAGAAGAGGTTGTGCCACCAATTGCAGTTATGGATGCAACAAACCGTAACCAGATTAAGGCAGCAAAGACACCACGTCCATTCGGTGGTGCTGAGCCTGTATATCCGGACCATTTCCACGGTTCGCATGCTCATCATGAAAATTGGACACATCATCACTACATTGAGCAGCAAGAACTTGAGCATCCACATGATTATCCTCAAGAGATTCGCAATGAGATTATGAAGACTATGCATCTTCGTGTCAAACCACGTGGCAATAATCCTCAGAGTGGATCTGGAGACAAGAAATCTGAGAAAGGTAGTGGCGAGCCTCAAAAATAGGCCCAGAAATACGCTCAGAAACAATAGGATGATGCGATAGTTATTTTGATAGAGCGGAACTTAGTCCCGAACGAAATTATTGTCCATCATAATCAAAACTAATGTGGTGTATGTTCTTTCGAAGAAACATGCACCACATTGTCATAGCATATGGTAATATTAACAAGGCTTGAGAAATCAAGAAAGTGGAATTTCCCACCTGGAAGTTTTTTATGACTTCGGGTTCAGACTTAGGTCACCGTTAATAAGTGCCTATAAGTGTATGTATTTGAATGGATATATACGTGTACATTTATGTGTCATGTATGTTCCGCAAGATATGTGCCGCATTTATCGACGAATGGCAGGAGTCTCTGGGATGTACCCACGCATAGTTTTACGAATGGAGACATCATTACAGAACCACGTATTAACGATGAGATTCGTACGCCACAACTGCGCCTGATTGGCCCAAAGGGCGAACAGGTAGGCGTTATTGCTACATCCGTAGCTCTTAATCTTGCTCGTGAAGCAAATTTGGACTTGGTTGAGGTAGCGCCTAATGCGCAGCCACCAGTGGCTAAGCTCATCGACTATGGTAAGTACAAGTACAACGAAAAGATTAAGGCTCGTGAAGCACGCCGAAACCAAAGCACTGCAGAGGTTAAGGAAATTCGCTTCCGACTTAAGATTGATGACCATGATTTTGAGGTAAAGAAGGGTCATGTTACACGATTCCTCAATGGTGGCGATAAAGTTAAGGTCACTATTATGCTTCGTGGACGTGAACAGTCTCGCCCTGTCGGTGGTGTAGAACTTCTCCAGCGCTTAGCTGAGGAAGTTGAAGAATTCGGCTCCGTCGAATCACAGCCACGCCAGGATGGCCGCAATATCATTATGGTGCTCGCACCAAAAGGCAAGAAAGTTCAGACACAGTCTGAGCAGCGCCGTCGTGGTGCAGAGTCTCGTGCAGAGCGTCAAGCCCGTCAAGCCGCTCGTCTGAACGCTAAGCGCGAAGCTCAAGCAGCAGCTGCAGAAGCTGAAAGCAAGGTATCAGACGCAACTGCGAACAAGACTTCTTCCCAGAAGACGACAAGCAAGGAGGGCAGCAATGCCTAAGATGAAAAGTAACTCCGCTGCATCTAAGCGAATCCGTGTAACCGGTTCCGGCAAGCTCATGCAGGCAGGTTCCGCAATGCGCCACAACTTGGAGCACAAGAGCGCACGTAAGCGTCGTGCTTTGAAGGCTGACCAGGTACTCGCACCAGCACAGAGCAAGAAGCTCAAGAATATGCTCGCTAAGTAAGCGCGCGCTGGATTAGGATTTTTTAGAAAGCAGAGGAAATACTATGGCACGTGTAAAGCGCGCAGTTAATGCTCATAAGAAGCGTCGTGTTGTTCTCGAACGCGCTAGCGGTTACCGCGGTCAGCGTTCTCGCCTTTATCGCAAGGCTAAGGAACAGCTCCTTCACTCCTTTAATTACAATTTCCGTGACCGTAAGGCACGTAAGGGTGATTTCCGCAAGTTGTGGATTACTCGTATCAACGTAGCAGTACGCGCAGAAGGTATCACTTATAATCGCTTTATCCAAGGTCTTCGCCTTGCTGGCATCGAGCTCGATCGCCGTGCTTTGGCTGAGCTCGCTGTAAGCGATGCTGAAACCTTCAAGGCAATTGTGGAGCAGGCAAAGGCAGCTCTTCCAGCTGACGTTAATGCTCCAGTTGAGGCTTAAAACAGTTTTTTAAGCATAACTTGGCTTAACCTATAGAGCAATAAAATGAACCTCCGTTCGCTATTTGTGGACGGAGGTTTTGTGTACAGTAGACATATGTCGAATTCACATGAGGTAGGAGTGGAAGATTTGTCGTCGGTTTCGCATGATACGAACAATACGAACAAAGTAAGTGCGTTTGATGGGCATATTGAGCAATTCCTCGTTTATATCGAAGTTGAACGCGGCTTATCTGCTGCCACAGTAGCGGCCTATGAATCTGACATACGACGATATGCGCAATGGTGTGTGTCTCGTGCAATTAATGACGTGAAAGATATTACCACCCAAGATGTTGAACAATTTGTGGTTTCTATGCATTCTATGAGCGCGCGTAGCATTGCTAGGCGTCTTGCTTCTATTCATGAATTTCATAAATTCCTTGTATCACAAGGCGAGCTGTCCGACGATGTATCTGAAACTATAAAACCGCCGAAAATTGGTGAGGAATTACCTGATGCACTTACTATTGACGAGGTTTCGCGGTTGATTGCGGCATGTGGAGATGATACGGAAACAGATCCCGTACGAATTAGAGACCGAGCTCTTTTAGAATTCATGTATGCATCAGCTGCTCGTGTATCTGAAGTAGTGGGAGCAAATATATCCGATATCGATTTGGATACTCGTGTGGCGCGAATCATTGGAAAAGGTGATAAGCAACGTCTTGTGCCACTTGGATCTTATGCGTGCAGTGCGCTGCAACGATATCTTGATAGTGCCCGAATGAAGCTCGCGGAAAAATCAAAAACCGGCCTGGAAATGCGTGCGATTTTCCTTAATAAGCGAGGTAAAAGACTCTCGAGGCAAAGTGTGTGGGAAATTGTTAAAAAATATGCACAAGCTGCAGGTATTGATAAAGAAATTCATCCCCATACCTTACGTCATTCGTGCGCGACTCATTTGATTCAAGGCGGAGCAGACGTACGAACAGTTCAAGAATTGCTGGGGCATGCATCCGTAACGACCACGCAGATTTATACGCATGTGTCTCCTCAGGCATTGATTGAAAGTTATATTTTATCGCATCCAAGAGCGAAGTAGGATTTTGCTCAAGTTTTGCAACAATGAGATGTAAAACCAGAAGCATGAGACTATGATATATTTAATTACTTTTGTGAAGGCGCAAGGTTTCGTTGGAACAATTGATGAGTTGGAAATCGGGATGAATAAACCACGAGGAGGATGGGAACTGATGACAACCGAAAATTGGCAAGGTTTGGAATATGCATGTTTAGGGCAACTGGGTGCGGGCGCTATCTTACAAGTAGCACTCTTCGTCTATCCACGGGCGAATATATGGTCTTATATACTCGCAGGGTACCTTTTAGTATTCGGTACATGTGGGGCTATTCTTGGTGGATGTATGCGAACTCAAACGAATAGAATAATTGCAATTACTTTAGCAATTCTTGCTGGTATTGTTATTCTTTGTGCGTGTATTTTGATTTATGGTTATGAGCAGTACTTTTAATTCAGAACTTTGCTAACTATAAGTTCGATAATATAGTTCGTACTTGCTCGAAGAGATGCTGTATAGTAACCCGATTGAGTTTTTATCCAGAGAAGTTTGATTATAGATAGAGCTCAAGGTTCACGCTATCCGATATAACTGAACTTATGCAAACATTGACTCACAAAATTACTCAATTACTTCCAGGAATTCTTATCAGCTGTGCTATAGGCGTTATCGCTTGGGGGCTTGGAAGGCTTGTTCCTGTAATTGGTGGGCCGATTTTTGCGATAATTATCGGTATGATTATCGCTCTGTGGTGGAAAGACAAGGGCAAGGCTACACCGGGCATATCATTCACTTCTAAGTATATTCTTCAGACAGCTGTCGTACTTCTGGGATTTGGTCTTGATCTTGGGGTCATTGCTGCAACAGGATGGCAATCGTTACCAATTATTATCGTAACGATTTCGACAGCTCTGCTCTTAGGATGGGCGATGAAGTATGTGTTGAACATGTCTTCACGTGTGGCGACTTTAGTTGCTGTAGGATCTTCAATTTGTGGTGGATCAGCTATTGCGGCTACAGCGCCGGTTATTGATGCAGATGACGAGGAAGTAGCGCAATCGATTTCAGTTATTTTTCTTTTTAATGTGATAGCTGCACTGCTTTTCCCAGTACTAGGGCATGCATTGGGTATGAGTACTACAAGGGGGGAAGCATTTGGCATTTTTTCGGGAACAGCTGTCAACGATACGTCTTCAGTAACGGCGGCGGCTTCAACATGGGATACCATGTGGAATCTTGGCTCCGCAACTTTGGACAAGGCTGTGACTGTGAAGCTCACTCGTACATTAGCGATTATCCCAATTACTCTCGTACTCAGCATTATTACTGCGCGTGCGCACACACAATTATCTCGTGAATCCTTCAATATCGGTTCGAATAATGAAGCTTCAACTCACTTTTCTCTTAAGCGTGCATTTCCCCAATTCATTGCATGGTTTGTGCTCGCATCGCTTATCACTACTGTTGCTATTCGTTTCGGAGTATCAGCTAGCTCATTTAACCTACTGAAAGAACTTTCTAAATTCTTTATTATTATGGCAATGTCAGCGATTGGACTTAATAGTAACGTGGTCAAACTCATTAAGACAGCGGGAAAGCCATTAGCGTTAGGTGCTGTGTGTTGGATTGGGATAACGGTTATGAGTCTTATTATGATGCATTCTATGCGGCTGCTTTAGGGAGCCTTAGCGACTGATATCGTTATATGCTTCATAAGATAAAGTCGTTAATCTCGTATTAGCGAACGATTGCATATTCTTGAGCGTGTCTCATTTTTGAAGTAGCAATGAGTATACAAAACCCTTGAAAAATGGCGATTCTTACAAAGAAACTTGCAAGAATTTGTCTATTTTTTAGAGAAAACTATTGACATCGTTTGCAAAAATAAAAAGATTGATGCATAATTGAGCTATCCGATTAACGGTGACATTTTTCATGGAAGATTAATGTGATGCGTGAATGCGCATCAGGGGAGGTTCGACGATGAATCGAATTGCGAAGTCAACCATAGCGTTAACTGCTGTAGTTGCGATGTCATTTAGTGCTCTGGCAGCTTGCTCTAATTCAAGCTCAAGCGATAATGGTAAAGGAAAGGTATACTTCCTGAACTTTAAGCCAGAAAATGCAGATCAGTGGCAAGAATTGGCAAAAGCATACACCAAAGAAACTGGTGTAGAAGTTAAAGTTCAAAATGCTGCTTCAGGTTCGTATGAGCAGACTCTTAAGTCAGAAATTGCTAAGACCGATGCTCCTACATTGTTCCAAATTAACGGACCTGTTGGTTATCAGAACTGGAAGAATTACACGGCTGATTTATCAAAGTCATATATTTACGATCAGCTTACTGATAAGAGCATGGCTTTGAAGGATGGTGACAAGGTTGTAGGCGTTCCATATGTAACAGAAACATATGGCTTGATTTATAACAAGGACATTCTGAACAAGTATTTTGCTCTTTCTGATGCTGCTGTGAAGTCAACAGAAGAAATTAATAGCTTTGATAAGCTCAAGGCAGTTGCTGATGGCATCCAAAAGCATAAGGATGAACTTGGAGTCGATGGTGCATTTACATCTGCAGGTTTCGATTCAAGCTCCGATTGGCGTTTCAAGACTCACCTTGCAAATTTGCCATTATTCTACGAATTCAAGGCAGATAAGATTACCTCTCAGCCAGAAACGATTAAGGGCTCATATCTCGATAATTACAAGAAGATTTTCGACTTGTACATTACAGACTCCACAACTCCTCGTACGCAGCTTAGCTCTAAGACTGGTGATGATGCTAATTCTGAGTTTGCGCTTGGAAAGGCAGCTTTCTATCAAAATGGTACATGGGCTTGGTCTGATTTGAGCAAGGCAGGAATGAGTGCTGATACTGTAGGAATGCTCCCAATTTATATCGGTGCTAAGGGCGAAGAAAAGCAAGGTCTTGCTACTGGTTCTGAAAATTACTGGTGCATTAACTCCAAGGCATCTGAGAAGGATCAAAAGGCTACTGAAGACTTCTTGAAGTGGGTTACAAGCTCTGATCAGGGTAAGAAGTCCCTCTCTCAAGATATGGGCTTCACTGTGCCATTCAAGAACTTCGAAGATATCAAGTCTGAGAATCCATTGGTTCAGGCAGCTGTTGACGATGTCAAGGCTGGGCATGAAGTAGTTTCTTGGAACTTTACCATGATGCCTTCTGAGACATGGAAGAATAATCTCGGAAATGCATTGCTCGAATACGCACAAGGAACAGGTGAATGGTCTGCTGTAAAGACGGCATTCGTTGACGGTTGGAAGACCGAATACGACGCTTCTCACTAAAGAATTATCTGAAGTAAATCACCTTAATTCATCATATAACCGAATACGATAAGGGTACTGGATTGGATCAATCCGGTACCCTTATTTTGTTTGTGGGGCAGTAGCGCCAGCTGGTGGTTGCGAGTGGAAAGAAAGTTTGAGGAGAAGTGGTCTTTACGCACCTTTTTGGGTAAAATGGGACGCTATTACGTTGCAAGGAGTGAAATTAAGTGATCAGAATGACCACTTTTGCCTAAAAGGTTTAATAAATAATATTCGTTTTCTGAATTTCCGTATGATACTTGTTCTTTGGGCTTAGATACGTCTGGAAAATAACTCATTGATGTATTAGTATTTCTATCAAACGTTCGCATGATAAAAGGGACAGCAGCTCAATAAAAGCGTGCTGTCCCTTAACTTGTTGCTAGTAGGCTCTTGCTTACGGTATGTTACTCAATGCGTGGTCGAGATGTTGATGAACGGATAACTAGTTCAGCATCCTCAATCATAAATGGGTTTTCTACAGGCTCAGAATTGATAAAATTAAGAACCATATGAGCTGCTTTATGCCCGAGGTCCACAGGATTTTGACGGATCGTTGTCAAGCCTAAATCAGAAGCATAGAAACCATCATCAAAGCCAATCATCGAGATATCGGTAGGAATGCGGATGCCACTGCGCTCTAACTGAAACGTCAAAGGGATAGCAAGGCCATCTTCCTGACATGCAATAGCAGTGGGGAGAGTATCCATACTTAAGATGCGCGAGGCGACATCACTAATTTGGTAATGTCCATCTTCTGAAACTTTGCATGATAAATGCTGAACCTTCGCGCCATGTTCTTCGCAGTAACGCAGGAATGAATTGATACGTGTTTGCACTGAGAAATGAAGAGTCACTTCTCTGTAGGTACTTATATACACAATATTCTTATGACCTAGTTGGAGCAGATGCCTTGCGGCAAGCTCGGAACCGTGAATGTCATCGATATTAATAGCCCCTGTAAAACCAAAATCGTGTGCGTTGTCGGCATTGATTCCAATTACAGGAATTCCAATGGAACTCAATTGATCAACTTCATCATGTTCAATTCCAAATGATGCAACGACTACGGCATCTGCGTTGCGACGGAGCGGCAAATTTTTGAAGAACTCTTTGCGCTCATTCTCGCTTGAAATTTGGAATACGGATATGTCATAGCCTTCTTGATGGAGGACTTCATTGAGTCCTTCGAAGAGGGATGAAATAAACCACAAATTCATACTGCCACTCATCAAGAGAGCGACTCGTAATGATTTCCCCGATTTTAATGCTGCAGCTGAACGTGAGAGGGAAAAGTGAAGCTCAGAAGCAACTTGGAGAATTTTTTCGCGAGTTTTGTGGGATACTAAATCAGGTCGCGTAAAAGCGCGCGAGACTGTAGACGGTGATACCCCTGCCGATTCGGCAACATCCTGAATGGTTGTACCCATACCAACCTCCTTGTTTATACAATTATTCTATCAGGAAAATTCGCTCTTTTTACAATCGTTTGCAAAAAAGTAGAGAAATTTTTTGCAAATTGTGCATAAGTTTCGATACTTAAAATCGTTGCGATAATTGAGATTTCTGTATCTTGACTTCATGTTATGCAGAAAAAATGATAGAAATTGCACAAAAATTCAACACGAAAATGATAACGTTTGACATAATCTGTATAAAGGTTCTATGATGAAAGCATAACGCAGCGAGGCATAGAGCAACTCACGAAGCAGTGTTCCGCCAAAGGGCATAAAGCCAAGTAAATTACCGATGTCGAGCGCGTATTGGATTCACGAGGTAGTGTGTCGAAGGAGGCAGCCAAAGATGATTGACATGGCTGGTAAAGCGATACGAAAGTGGTGGGCGCTATTTGCGTTGCCAACGTTTGCTGCTTTTGTTATTGGCTTTTTAATCCCATTTATCATGGGTGTTTATTTAAGTTTTTGCGAATTCACAACGGTGACTGATGGTCAGCCGGTAGGTTTGAAGAATTACCAAAGAGCGCTAGCAGATCCCCAATTCTTGCATGCTCTTGGGTTCTCGACAGCTTTTACTATTGTTACGACAATTGTTATTAATGTCGTAGCATTTGCTATCGCATATTTGCTCACACGAGCTATTCGCGGTTCTTCTCTCTATCGTTCAGCATTGTTTATGCCAAATCTTATTGGTGGTATCGTCCTCGGTTATATTTGGTTGCTCTTGCTTAATGGTATCTTGGCTCACTGGGGTCGAGCATTAACGTATTCAGCAACATACGGATTCTGGGGATTGGTTGTCGTTGTATGCTGGCAGCAAATCGGTTATATGATGATTATCTATATAGCTGGACTACAGTCCCTTCCTAGCGACGTACTTGAGGCTGCAGCCGTCGATGGCGCAAATGGACGACAGATTATGTTCCGCATTATTATTCCATTAATGATGCCTTCCATTACTGTGTGCTCATTCTTAACAGTCACAAATGGTTTCAAGCTTTACGATCAGAACTTAGCACTGACCAATGGTGCTCCAAGCTACATGTCAGAAGGTCTTGCGATGAATATTACCCGAACGTTCTATGGACGAATGGGATGGGAAGGCGTTGGACAAGCAAAAGCAGTGCTCTTCTTTATACTCGTTGCAGCTATCGCATTAATTCAAAATAAGCTCACCACAAGCAAAGAGGTGCAGGCATAATGAATGAATCAAATAACAAAATTAAGCATGGTGGTCTCTGGTCCGTATTTTTTGCGGTTCTTAGTCTACTGTGGATTTTTCCGATAGTTTTAGTACTGATTAATTCTTTTAAGCAGAAAGCGTATATCTCAGCAAACGCATTCTCTTTGCCAATCGGTAAAGCCTTCGTTGGACTTGATAATTACACGCGAGGTGTAGAACTCACACAGTTTGGATCATCGTTCGGCTGGACAGTATTTATTACTGTGGGAGCCGTGGCATTGATTATATTGTGCACTTCTATGTGCGCATGGTGGATTGTTCGCGTAAATAATTGGGCAGCGAAACTGCTTTATACCTTGTTCCTGTTTAACATGATTGTTCCATTCCAGATGGTGATGTTTACATTGTCTAAATTAGCTGACATGTTAAAACTCAATACCCCATGGGGATTATGGATAGTCTACCTCGGCTTTGGAGCGGGTCTAGCGGTATTCATCTTTACGGGTGTTATCAAGGGTATTCCTAAGTCTCTTGAAGAATCCGCAATGCTTGATGGCGCCTCAGTTCCACGTACATTCTTCCAGATTGTCGTTCCGATTATGAAACCGTCTATTATTTCGGTCGCTATTTTGGAAGCAATGTGGATTTGGAATGATTACCTTCTTCCATACTTAACGCTTGATTTAGGAAAGTACAAGACTATTTCGGTAGCAGTACAGTATCTTAAGGGCGGTTACGGTTCAATCGATATGGGTGCAATGATGGCATGTCTTGTCCTTGCAATTATCCCAATTATCGTTTTCTATCTCG
>NZ_RXLP01000014.1 GCF_004332295.1 Alloscardovia theropitheci | reverse complement strand
GAGTATATGATGAGTGCTTTAGTCTCTGATACTTGTGACATGCAGAGGGCTATTGAGCGTGAGTATGAGCATATGCGTCATCAGCTCGAGCGCGAGATTCGTTCTGCTATCGCAATGATGCATACACAGTTGTATGCTTTGTCGGACGAGGAGATCGAGTCGGCTATTTATCAGGCTGGTGTCAGTGAAAGTCAAGTATGGGATCGTTGTGATCGCGATACGAACGGTGATAGGAATACGGCTCAGTATGTGGCGCGGGATTGTGAACGGCTACGCGATAAAGTGAACGCTGGTATTGAGCAAGCAATGAATACAGATTCTCAGCTTGCCCGTGAGATTGCAACTTTTACGAATACTTATCATGATATGACGAACGTATGGAATCAAACTGCGTATTCTGCTGTAACGAATTCATTACATGTGAGACACATGATAGCTACAACCATTACTGATGCTGCCAATAACATAACAAACACTACACAAAACAATAATAAATAACACAAGGCGCATAGAAACTGGTTAATCGGCATGAAGAGAAGTAATTTATTACACAGATTTCACGCTATAACTCCCGCTTTGCGCTGGGTGCTTGCTGAGGGAATGGAAGGCGTACTGAGTCGTATACCACTGATAATTCTTTAGCGCGTACCGAATGTCTCTCTCATATGGAAATGCTCACTTCTTGACGTATCCCAGTTGGGTGATTATTTAAGTTGACTGGATATATCACGAGTTGTATCCGATGGTGTGCGGATTATGAAATCTGATGTTCATATAATGAACATCAGATTTAACAGCCAGCTAAGTGATACTTATACTTAGGAAATGCAAGATCAAATTGGTTTTGCATTAAAGAAAGGAGTAATCATGGGACATCGCAGGTCTGCAGTAGCTGAAAAGATGAGAGATACTATCTTCTTATCTGATTACTTCATTGGTAAAATTCCTGATTAATAACAACTAAATAATTAGAAACGACGAGGATACCCCGACAAATTGTCTGGACAAAGTCCTCGTATCCTCGCCGCTTTTGGAAAGATTAATAATGACTGAATTTCCATCACCGGAGCGGCAATTTACTCTATCACAATCTTTATCTGCCATCGTGGACTTGTTCTCAATGAGGCATTGGGAATGGACGCTTAGTACCAATAGTCTCAGTGATACTGGAGCTTTGGATTCGTCTGTTTTTCTTGATAGAGCTGATTCCTTACAAATAGATTCTGATTCGTCACGAGGGAAAGGTCGTGGGCTTGAATCGATAGCAAGCGGGTTATATGAGCTATTGGAACATATAACTTTCGACAGTGAGAGTAACTATTGGGAGAACAAGAGTTTGGAGCGGATACGTGGCGATTCCGTTCTTGATCTTGCTGGCATCGGTTCACGAGATACAGACTACACCTTTGAAAATATTATGAGTGGTAGATTCGCATCGTTGCCGAGCGAGTATTGTGGTGGAAGATCTACAGGTGAGTTCGAAGCACACGAGGAATCCCTTATAAGATGTTACTATACTAATAACGGATGGGCGTCAGGCGCTTCAATTAGTGAAGCTACTCTTCATGCTCTTAACGAATTGCTTGAACGCGATGCGACATCTCAAGCGTTACTGTCTAATGTTATGGGAACTGTACGCGGGAAACTTCTAGTTCCTGAGGATAATATCCTCAAAAATATACAAGATGCTATTAAGGAATTAACTAGTAGTAACGTTTTTATCCTTTCAGTCCCCTCCTTATCGGGATTCACTGTTCTTTCAATTTGTCTCGCGGAAGATACGAACGGTCTTCCTCATATCGGTTGTGGTTCTTCCCAATTTAAGGGTTATGCGACATATCGTTCATTACTTGAACTTTGGCAAGAACTTTGTGCAGATAAAGATTTCACTGATTATGAAGAAAGAGAGCGAACTCATAGATTGAAGATACTTATACAGAATTTCCCTAATCTCCATGGTGCTTTACTTTTCAATCGTTATCTTCAACAAGACGCACAGTTAGATGAAGAAGCAGTTACGTATGATTTAACAAATACGATGGAGCTCCCGAGTGTTGAAGAACAGATTACTAATATTGTCTCAAATCTTTCTAAGAATAATATTAGTGTCTGGCGTAGAGTTGCTTTTCAAGCAAAAAATTCCGATTCCTCTGGATTCTGTAACCCGAGTGTTGTTCAAATAGTAGCTCCAGGCTTGGAAAGATTTCATATTATACGTCACGGTTATCCTGTTGAACTCATAGGGCGACTTAGAAATCATGATTCCATTACCGCTGTCCGTAAACGTACTCAGGAGTAATAGTATGCAGAAGAATGAAAAAAATATTCTCTCGCGGGTTCGCTCTATAACTCCTGCTTTGCGCTGGGCGCTTGTAGCATTCTGTCTGTCTGAATTAGGTAATAGTGCTTATGAGGGTTCTGTGCTTCCTACGATTCTTATTGTGGGTCTTCCTGCGTGGGTTGTTCCATTTCGCAAAACTTTTGGAACTATTGCAGACTTTACTTCGCCTATTTCTGGTTGGATTGTTGATAAGCTTGGTGGTTTTCGCTCTCTTGCGCTTGCTGAGGGAATGGAAGGCGTACTGAGTCTTATACCACTGATAATTCTTTGGTGCGTACCAAATGGCTCTCTCATATGGAAGTGGTCGCTTCTTGCGTTATCTTGCGCGTTACTTCTCACAGGACAAGTCATTGACATTGCAGCTGAAGTCTTCGAAGTAGACGCGGCAGGTGATGACGAAGATATGCTGATAAATTATAGTGGAATCCTAAGTATCATCGCTAGTATCACAGTGGGGCTTCTGGGCACACCAATAGGTGCATGGATAGCTACGTGGTCTATACCTGCAGTACTTATATTCTCTGCAGTTACATCCTTTGCCTCGTGTAGCACACGATTTATTATGCAGGCAGATATCGCACACATGGTAAGAACAGATGAGAAAGATTCTGTTCATTCCACAGAAAAGAAAGAGAAAACTCTAGAAGAAGATACTCACGATGTTACGGTCGTCAAAGAAAAATCGTCTGTTAAAACAGATCGTATAGTAACGACGCATACGCGTTTGGGTCTTCTTTTGGGATCTTTCCTCATAAGCTTTATACCAGCGTGCTCTATTTCTTACGTTCTTCTTGGTATTGGTGCTCGTAATGGATCAGGATCACTGTCCTCTATTTATCTAACAACCGGTATTGCCTCTGTGGTCGGTTCCTTTATATATGCACACTATGCCTCACCACTAGGGATGCGAAAGACTGCTAGCGCGGGAACTATTCTCATGGTGATTTCTTATGCTCTTATGCTTTCAGCTATGTTTTTGCCATGGGCTCCTCTTCTCTATGCAGCATTCTTCCTTCAAACGATTGCCTCCTCACTTTTCGTTGAGCCAATTATTGTGTCTCGCCAGATTCTTTTTAGCGGAAGTGAACTTGCACGATTTTCCGGATGGGCGCGTCTTGCTTATGCATTTGGTAGCGCGGGAGGTTCGTGGATTGGATGGATGCTCTCGTCATCATGGAGATTACTACCACTGGTTTCGTTGATACTCACAATCGGTATATGTTTTGTCCTACCGCAGATACCGGGAGCGCGAAAGAAAGAAAACTAATATTTAAAATATACAAAAATGGTGTGAGGAAATCAGTATTCCTCACACCATTTTTGGTCTATAAATTACTAACTTAGAAGTTCTCTACTACATATTTAAGAACATCCGAGCGGTTCAAAATTCCGACCATGCGACCGCCATTTGTCTTATCGACAACAGGAACTTTCTTCAGATGGTTAGATACAAGAACCTCACAAATATGTGACATAGAGTCATTAACATCAACAGTAATAACCGAATGTGTAGCAAATTCAGATACTGGTCGATTCATATTGTCACGAACTCGATCAGAGAAGCTCTCCGAATTGTGCTCAATAATTGCGCTGTAGAATGATGAGAATTCTGGAACGCGGTCTGCAACTATCGACAAGATGTCACCATCGGAGATAAATCCAGTGAGATTACCTTTTTCGTCGATAATTGGAGCGCCCGAAATTCCTCGCTGTGTAAGCAGAGCCATCGCATCCATAGCAGTAGCAGAAGAAGAAAGTGCATAAACATCTGTCTTCATCAAAGACTGTAATATTGGTTCGGCATTCTTAGCTTGTTCAGCAGTATCTTCATGTGCAGTCTGCTGACGTGTATCACGAGTAAAGAGAGAGCCGATAAAGCCAAGAATTGCAATACCAAGTGCAAGATAGAGACCCCATCGAGTGCCCTGTCCAAAACGTGCAGCCGCATTATCTCCACCAAAAGCGCTTTGACCAGACATGAGCAAAGATGTAGCCAAAGCCGTAAATACAGCACCAACTACTTGCTGGAGAGTGTTCATAATGGTCGAACCATCAGCGTTCATTTCACGAGGAAGAGTGCTCAATGTGTAGGTTTGAAGTGGGCTCATAGCCAAAGGAACGCCAATCATCATAAGAATATGAGCAATGATAACGATAGCGATATTAGCTTGTGCGTTGCTTGTGACGAGGAAAGTCTGCCATATGAGAATGCACAGACCGATGATAGTCGCAGCAAAACCGATAAGAGCTGGAGCTTTGACGCCAATCTTGTTATAAGCGCGTCCAGAAAGCATAGATGTTACAGCGTTGATAATGCCACCAGGGAGGAGAAGCATACCGCTGATTGACACTGCGAAAGCCATAGAATTTTGGAAGAACTGTGGGAGCAAGAACATAACGGACAATGTAATTCCGAAGTTGAGCATAACTAAAGAAACACCCAAGCTGAAGTCACGGAAACCGAAAGCGCGCAAATTGAGTACAGGATGGGTCATAGAGAATTGACGAATGCTGTACCATACAAGTGCTGCGATACCTACAATGAGGGCAGCGATAACAGGAACGGACATCCATCCGTATTCACTTGCCATACCAGCGCCGAGAACTACTCCGCCAAAACCAAAGATAGAAAGAATAACAGAGAGAATATCAACCTTTGGTTTGGTTAATTCATACGCATTAATAAGGAATTGCGCAGCAAAAATAATGCCAATAACAGCAAGTACGACGATAGACCAGAATACGAATCGCCATGAGAAAGCACCTGCTAAGATACCTGCAAGCGTTGGCCCGATAACTGGAGCCAGCATAATAATGAGCGATGTCATGCCCATTGCAGCACCGAGCTTGTGAGGCGGCATAATTTCGAGCACCATCGAGAAAGTCATAGGAAGAACGAGACCTAGACCGATTCCTTGGATAGCGCGGCCAATGAGAAGAATCGCGAAATTCGGAGCAAGAGCGCTGATAATCGCGCCAACAGCAAATGCGCCTAGCGCGCTAAAAGTCAAAGTTCGTACAGTAAAATGCTTAATTAAAATTGATGAGAACGGTAAAACTAAACCAATCATCAGCATGTAGCCAACGACGAGCCACTGTGTTAATGATGTTGATACGCCAAACTCTTCACCAATGGTTGGCAAAATAACATTCATGGCTGTTTCGCTATACATGCCAGTGAAAGCGCCAATATACAAAGCCATGAGTACCAAATATGGATGCTTAACTACAGGACGATTTTTCTTAGTAGATAATGATTCTTTATGATCTCTTTGCTGTGAAGCAGACACAGAGATTCTCCTTCTTTCTAACTCCTCGAATGAGGCCAACTTTTCCAATTTAATAGAAATGAGAAGAGTTCGTAAGCGCGACACGCTATAAATATTCTCGTTTAATATCGCGATTTGTATGGAAATTGCACAAACGTTTGTGAAAGTATAAAGAGGCGTTGTGAAAAACAGTAAAATGAATCTGTTATGGTCGATGTAGTTATTGTAAGTGCAGTGCGAACGCCAATTGGTAAGTTTGGCGGTTCGTTGGCATCCCTTACAGCAGTAGATTTAGGAACTGTTGCTGCACAAGCCGCTATTGAACGTGCTGGTTTAGATCCTGAGATGATTGATCAGGCAATTTTTGGTAACGTTTTGCAAGCAAATTCTGGGCAAAATGTTGCTCGCCAAATCGCGTTGAAAGCTGGAATGGCTACGGATTCGACCGCGATGACTATCAATGAAGTGTGTGGTTCAGGGCTTAAAGCAGTGCGTCTAGGGCAGTCGGCAATTGTTATGGGCGATGCTGATATCGTGCTCGTCGGTGGTACGGAATCCATGAGCAATGCTCCTCATTATTTGCCTAAGCTGCGTGATGGCTATCGTTACGGTAACACGGAAATGGTGGATGCTATCTTCCGAGATGGTCTTTCCGATGCTTTTACTGGTGAAGCGATGGGTGTCACAGCCGAGAATGTAGCAGAACGTTTCGGTATAACACGTGAACAGCAAGATGAATTTGCTTTGCAATCACATCGAAAGGCTGTTGCTGCGTGGGAAGCTGGCGATTTTGAAGATGAAATCGTTCCAGTAACCGTGAGAAAACATTCTGAAAACATCATCGTCTCACGCGATGAGGGTCCTCGTCCGAATACTTCTCTAGAAAAACTTGCTACCTTACGTAGCGTATTTATGGATAATGGCACTGTGACTGCAGGTAATGCAAGCGGTATTAATGATGGTGCTTCTGCTCTTATTTTGATGCGTAAAGATCTCGCTCAAGAGCGTGGAATTAAATATCTTGCGGAAATTCGCGGATATCGTGAAGGTGGAATTGACCCTGATTTTATGGGATATGCTCCTAAGCATGTTATCGAGAAGCTGATGAAGTCTACGGGCTCATCGCTTGATGAGATGGATCTTGTGGAAGTTAATGAAGCGTTTGCTGCTCAATCTCTTGCGGTAAGTCAGCAGCTCAAACTTGATAATGCGAAGCTCAATATCCACGGCGGAGCTATTGCCTTGGGACATCCATTAGGCTGCTCGGGAGCTCGAATTCTTACAACTCTTATCCATGCGCTTCGAGCACGGCATGAACATAATGGCGTTGCCGCACTGTGCGTTGGTGGAGGTATCGGCGTCGCCATGCAAGTTGAAGTGATGTAGTTAGTTGTGTTAGCAGCTGGTATGAGCGCGATACAAGTAAATTACTTATGGGATTACAATTTTTGATGAGGGTTGAGCAGGCCGCTAAACCGTAGTCTGAACTAGAAGTAGGATTGAGGGCGTTAATGAGTGAGACTGTACGTAAATTTTATGAGCTGTCCGCAGATGAGCGTCTGAGTATTTTGCACAGCGAAGGCATTATTAATAGTTCCGATGCTTCTAGACTTAGTGAGGTAAATGCTCAAGGAATTATTAATCCTGATATAGCATCACATATTATCGAAAATCAAATTTCTCAGTATGCCCTCCCTATGGGCGTAGTGCGCGGACTTATCGTTAATGGCAAAAAATATACTGTTCCTCTTGTAGTAGAAGAAGCCTCCGTGGTTGCTGCGGCTACAAACGGAGCGCGTATGGTAGCTCGAAGTGGCGGCGTGAGTGCGAGTACTCAACCTCATCGCGTACTAGGAGAAATAGTTTTTGAATCCAGCGATATCTCCGGAAATAGGGCGCAAGAAATTATTGTTTCACGTGAAACTGAGCTGTTTGATATTGCTCGTAAAGCGTTACCAAGTATGCATGCGCGCGGTGGAGGATTGGAATCCATTTATGCGTGCAATACTGATGACGGTCGTTTTACCAAAATTATACTTGTAGTAAATCCATGTGATGCGATGGGGGCGAATGCAGTCAATACCATTGCCGAATCATTGAAAGCTGTGCTTTCACAATGGTTTGATGCTCATGCAATAGTTGCAATTCTTTCTAATTCAGGCAATATCAGTTTGACAACAGCGGTTGTAGAGCTTGACCCAATGGATATTGCTTTCCGCGGGCACAATGAGAATCAAGCGATGAATCTTGCTGAGCGCATCGTTGCTCTTTCTGATTTAGCATATAGTGACTATGATCGTTCGGTAACTCATAATAAGGGGATTATGAATGGCATCTCCTCAGCTGTGCTTGCTACGGGAAATGATACGCGTGCTGTTGAATCTGCAGCTCACGCCTACGCAGCTCATTCGGGCCGATATCGAGCACTGTCATCGTGGAGCATTAACGAAAATGGCCATCTATGTGGGATGATTGAGCTTCCTCTTCAAGTGGGAATTGTCGGCGGATCTTCAAGCTCCCTTGAGATTGCAGGAATTGCACGGCGTATGGGGAATTACGCTAACGTTGACGAATTTAAAATGGTACTGGCTTCTTTGGGGCTAGTGCAAAATCTTTCCGCTCTGCGTGCTCTTGCAGGACCTGGAATACAGGCAGGGCATATGAATTTACAAATGAATTCATTGGCTATAGCAGCGGGTGCTCAAGGAGAGGAAATAACACGAATTGCAGAGCGATTGCGATTATTGAGCCCTGATAAGAGGACACTAGCTACAGCGCAGGAATTTGTAAAAGAAACTCGTGATAAGCAATTTCATAAGACAGCTTCATAAGACAGTAGGCGAGTCTGTAGTAGAACAGTAGTAAATAATAAGTAGAAAATACGAGCAGTGAATTCAAAGCAAGCATGAAGGAGAAAATCGTGAATAATGTGACGAATGCGCTACCTTCTATCGGTATCGATCGTATAAGTATGTTTACTCCGAATTTCTATCTTGATATTCGAGAGCTTGCTAAGGCTCGTGGAGTTGACCCTGATAAATTCACAATTGGCATCGGTCAAGAGCAGCAGGCAGTAATACCTTCAAGCCAAGATGCAGTAACTATGGGAGCGAGCGCTGCATTACGTTTGCGAGATGACATCGACGATGAGAAATTAGGACTCGTAATCTTGGGAACCGAATCAGGGGTTGATGCATCAAAAGCTGGCGCATTATATATTCATGAACTTCTCCACTTACCGCATAGCGTGCGCGTAGTAGAAATGAAGGAAGCATGCTTTGGGGGAACAGCGGGACTTCTTGCTGCAAGGGATTATGTGGCAGCTCATCCTGAACGTCAAGCATTAGTTATTGCTTCTGATATCGCACGGTACGGATTGAATACTGGTGGAGAAGTAACCCAGGGTGGAGGCGCTGTTGCTATGCTCGTGACGGCCAATCCTCGTATTCTCGAAATTGAGCCACACACTGCAGTATACAGCGAAAGTATTCAGGACTTCTGGCGACCAGTATATACGGATGAGGCTCAGGCGCGAGGAAAATACTCTACGGAACAATATTTAGCATTTTTCGAAAACGTGTGGAAAGACTACACTCGCGCTACAAACAGAAAAGCTGATGATTTTGCAGCATTTTTGTATCATCTTCCTTATACAAAGATGGGTGCGAAAGGCCTGAAAAAGTTACTTGAGATAGATAACGTATCACAAGAAAATGAGCAAGTATTGAAGAATCGTTTTGAAACGAGTATTCAATACTCTAAACGAGTGGGAAATCTTTACACAGCATCGTTATATCTAGGTCTTTTGTCTTTGTTTGAGAACGACGAAACGATTGATGCAGGCGATAAGTTGGCATTATTCTCATATGGATCAGGAGCTGTGGGCGAACTCTTTGCCGGACGTGTAGTCGAGGGATTCCGCGATTTTCTATATATTAGTGAGCATCATGAGTTACTTGATAATCGTAGACAAGTAGACGTGCAAGAGTATGAAAGTATTTTCAATGATGCTGTACCGTATTCCGCTGAGGACTACTCGACTAATCCGTCGTATTATTGTGGACAATTCGTCCTCACAGACGTCACTGGCATGGAACGGCACTATTCAGCTCGCTAAGCCACTGGAGCTTGAAACCGTGAGCTTGAAACTGTGAGCTGGAAACCGCTTAATAGTGAGAGATTACACAATTTTTCGTTGAATTGCCCATCTCGTTAACTGCGCACGATTAGATAGCTGAAGCTTGTGGAGAACCTTTGACATATGACTTTCCACGGTTTTAATGGAAATGAAAAGCTCTGCAGCGACTTCCTTATATGTATAACCGCGGGCAATGAGACGCATAACTTCTTGTTCGCGCTCGCTGAGTGAATTAAGCTCTTCATCATCAATCGGCGCTGAAGGGTCAGGAGTATTGAGACCACCTTGGAACGCTTGTAAAACGAAACCTGCAAGCTGTGGTGAGAATACCGCATAACCCTCATAGACTTGATGAATAGAGGAAATGAGCTCGTCAGGGCCGATGGCTTTAGTAACGTATCCCAAAGCTCCCGCTCGGATAACAGCGCCCACATCTTCTGCGGAGTCTGATACAGACAAAGCTAAGAACTTGGTATGAGGGGAGAACATGTGAGAGCGTGATAGAATTTCCGCGCCGCCGCCACCGTTGCCACCCGGTACGTGAACATCGAGAAGGACAACATCAGGAGTTGTATCGGCAATCATCGATATTGATCCTTCAACATCGCCAGACTGCCCTACAACCTCGACTGCATGAGAGATCGCAGCGATAACACCTGCTCGAAACATTTCATGGTCGTCAACTACTGCAACGCGTATGCGAGTTTCCTCACTCATGAGTCCCCCTAATTGTTTATTATCTCTCTACTTATTGTTCGTCTAATGGCAAGGTCATGCGAACTTCCGTACCCCATCCCGGACGAGATACTATTTTTACTTTACCCCCTGCACGCTCTACTCGTCCAATAATGGAATGGCGGATTCCCATTCGATCTTGCGGTATGCTCGTAATATCAAATCCGTCGCCATGGTCACGCACGAATGCTTGTACATCATGTGATGTGCATTCGACATACAGGGAAATTTGCGGTTTCCCGTGAATACAAGCATTGGTGAGTGCTTGTTGAGTAGCCTCAATAATTGCGTTGATTCGCTCTGTTGGTCGCGTATCGCCTACGGTAATCACGTCGATAGGAACGCCAAAGGTATCTTCTACTCGGGCGGAAATAAGTTTCATACTACTGCTCAAAGAATCGATAGCATCCTCGCGATCCTCGTATAGCCAGCGGCGAAGCTCCCTTTCTTGAGTGTGAGCAAGCTGAGCAACCATAGCACTATTAGTCGCGTTTTGGCGTATAAGATTCAAAGTTTGCAAAACGGAATCATGCAAATGCGCCGCCATGTCAGCGCGTTCTTCCTCACGCTCTTTCTGAGCAGTTTCATGTGCCAATTTTTGATGTGATGAGGCTAGCCAAGGTGCGACCATAATAGCAGTGCTAAAAATTCCGATAACAAAAATTCCAAAAATTGGAAGAACAAGTCCGCGCGTGAATGACAGGCCAATAATGGCAAACATGCCAAAGATAAACACTAGAAGTGCAATTATCGTTGCTACAGGATATCCCGTGTGGGAGCGTTCGAAATAAATCCATACTCCTAATCCGCATAGCGCGGCTAGAGCGATTTCTGCTGCAATAGATGGAATGAGAATGTCATGGTCAACCATCCACGTAAAGCCTAGGTATATGACGACAAGACCAGCAACGCCCATTCCCATGAAATTCCATACAGGAGCGGACATTTTTTGATGTGGATCAGTGCCGATAGTTTCGTTTGAACTCATATGAGACTGAGACGTATCGCGGTGGTCCTGTGTGGAAAATTCTCCCGGGGCGAATGCATTGCCGAAAGTAGTGCCGACTTTTTGGGCAGTAAAAGGTGAAGCTGGAGAAGACTGGCTATACGATGTGTGAGGTGCGGATGCTTGATTGTTGTATATCTGACTGCCATATGGCGGTACGTTCATGGAATACGGTGCGTTTCCATACGATAGAGCAGTTTGTTGTACAGGAAGAGTGGTGGCACCTGGATAAGGTTCATATCCTGAAGGAATCATAATCCATAAAAGTAAATACGCGAGAATTCCCACTCCAAGAAAAGCAAAAGCGACAAATATTAAGCGAATTATCCATGTCCTGATTCCCAAATGGAGACTCAAGCCACGACATACTCCTGCAAATACCCGGTTCTGATATGGGCGAATTAATGGCGACTTGGCTGGAAAAAGAGTGGGAGGCGCAGAGGATGATGGTGACGAAGGAAGAGTATTCGCATTGCTATCTGTCATAACACCATTATGCATGGTATAGGGGAGCTAAAACGTTGCATATGAGTTAAATCGGGGGAAGTTAAGGGGTGCCCCCGATATCAGGGGATATGAAAAATTGACATACTTGAAGCATGAACAGCAATAATTTCTTTAATTGGATTCGTCGCTCGCAGATTGTGCGCAGCGACCGACGTTGGATCGGTGGCGTGTGCGCAGGTCTTGCTGAACGACTTGGATGGGATGTAGCACTCATACGAGTACTGACTATTATCCTTATCGTTACAGGCGCGGGCCTTTTTGTATATCCTCTTGCATGGATACTTCTTCCTAATTCGCGCAATGTAATTATTGCTGAAGAATTAGTGCATGGGCATGCAGATGGTGAAGGTATCGCGGCAATTATCGTGCTTGCAATTGGCGCAGTTTCTACAGTTTTTACCTTCTGGGGTATTGCAACTGTCGCGCTTTTCTTCGTCTTGATTGCTTATGCAGTTAATCAAGCTGAAGGACGGACTAATGGAAATCCTTGGAATGGCAATCCATGGAGTGGAAATCCTGGCTCAGCTCAGGCATTTCAGTCTGCGCAAACACAGCCGTCAAATGTGAACACAAATGGTGGGCAAGCATTTAATGCATCGCCAATTAATCCTGCATACACATCACAGAATTATGTGCCACAAAATCCTGCGCCAGCTCCGGCACAATCTCGAACCAATGCGCCATACGCCAATAATTCGTATGCCTCCCCAACTCGTGCATACTCTGCTCCAGTGCAATATATGGAACAGGAACGAATAATTCATACACGAAAGAGCGCAGGTCCTGTTCTCCGATTGCTTATGTGGGGAGGAATCTTCCTGAGCGCAGCATTGACGTATCTTCTTGGTATTAGCATGCATATTACGTCACATGATTATCTTGGATGGGGACGTATGTGGATGCTATGGGGTACAGGCGTTACAATCGCTATCTGCATCATCACTCTCGTTCTTGCTGTTATGGGTCGTAAGACCGCTGGATACGCATGGCTAGGTGCATGTGGTGTAGTTATTTGCCTCTTTATTGGTTCAATCGCCCATTTTGCTGCTATTCCTACGCGAACCTATGAAGGTGCGAATGGTTCTCAATCGTATCGTGTAGCTTATCGCTATGAGGTTAAAGACGGTGAGAATATCCGTCTTACGAAGAATCTTGTTAAACAACTCAACGAGGGAACTCTCTTCGTGAATTCCGACAAATTCCACACGGCTCATGTCACTCTTGATTTGACCAATTGGGAAAGTGTTATGGGTAAGCATACGTGGACGAAATCTGATGGAACTACTCAAGAATCTTCTTGCCCTGCAGGTGATTTCAATGTCAATGTTAGTTCTGTTGATCTTGTCATCAAGGTAAAGAAAGGATGTGCTGCTAATCGCGGAGCTCAGGTACGTCATTTTGGAATCTTCTATGGCGATGACGATGCGGTAAATTCAATTACGCGTGAGCTCAATCATAAGTATGCCAATAAACTACGCGATGAGATGCGTAAGAAGCAGTCTGAATTGAAGCGAGATTCTGATTCTGATGCAGATGATAAAGTCTTTGATTTTCTCAGCGGTAATTCTCGCTATGACGATGATGATTGGGGTGACGTTTACGAAGAATTCGGAAATGCCTTTGACGATGCTAACTCAGAACTCGAGGATGAATATAACGAGGAACTGAAGCAAAGACTCGACAAAGATATCGAACTTCACATCAATACTTTCCTTCCATTTGGCACGATAACTATTCAGGAGGCTTAAGATGGATAACTCAATGAACAATCACTATGACGCCTCAGCGAGCAGTAATTATCAGGGTAATGCTCAACCTGGTTATAGCGCACAAGGATATGAGACGCCTGTGACGCAAAATAATGCGCAGAATAGCAACGGTTACGATAACGGCCAGAGCAATGCGCAAGCACAATCGCAGCCGCAAGCGCAACAGCAGGCGTATGCACAACCGCACTATGCGCAGACACAAGCACAGTCTACGCAGGCGCAGTATGCACAGACGCCGTATACACAGTCGCCGTATATGCAACCACCTGTGAACTATCCTCCAATGTATACAGGAGCATCAGCTCGGCCACGCGTGAACGTTATTGTTAAAAATCGATATGTTTATAATACGAAACCTAATGTAGCTGTCGCGGTACTGGCGGTAATCGGTATGGTTTTGACTGGAATGACAATTGCTGTGCTTTATACATTCCCTGATTGGATTGTTACTGATGATTCAGTTATGCAAGCGATAATCGTTGCTACATTTGCAATTGCAGGAATAGTACTTGTCGCCGCCGGCATCGTGTCAGCAATTCGTTTGCGCGCTGGCAAGGATAATGCGGAAAATGTAGACAATCCGTACAATGTAGCTAATAGTCAGCAGCAGACTCCATACATGAACTATTCACATGACGAAAATAGCGGTGCTAGCATGAGCGATTTTGAGTATGAGGAAGAATCAGAAACAACACAACTGCCAGAAACAATGCATGAAGCTGATGGTGAGAGCGCAGCTAGTGATGATACAACAGTTGTCATGAATCGAGTCGATTAGATTTTCTGCGCGATAATTATCGGGAAATCGGGAAATCAAGATTATCGAGAGAATTATTTATAAAAAATAGTTGAGGCTCCACTCAGATGTATGAGTGGAGCCTCAACTAATTCTTAAACTCGTATAAGCTTAAGCGCTTAGATTAAGTGCAATTTTAGTAAGCACCCTGAGCAACCATGGAATCAGCTACCTTGACGAAGCCAGCAATGTTTGCACCAGCCATGAGGTCGCCCTTCTTGCCATACTTCTCAGCTGCTGCCAGTGAGCTAGCCACGATATCCTTCATAATAGCGTTGAGCTTAGCGTCAGTTTCTTCGAAGGACCATGACAAGCGGTAAGAGTTCTGGCTCATTTCGAGACCGGAAACTGCTACGCCACCAGCATTTGCTGCCTTTGCAGGGCCATAGAGTACGCCGTTGTTCTGATATACTTCGATTGCTTCTGGAGTAGAAGGCATGTTTGCGCCTTCGCAGACAACGGTGCAACCGTTATCGATGAGAGTCTGTGCGGACTTTCCATCAATTTCATTCTGTGTAGCACATGGCAATGCGATATCGCAAGGAACGCTCCATACGCCAGCGCAGCCCTCATGATATTCCGAGCCAGGAACGCGATCAGCATATTCCTTGATACGACCGCGGTGACCGAGCTTAATGTCCTTTACAACGTCGAGCTGGATACCATTTGGATCGTAGATGTAACCATTGGAATCAGAAGCGGTAACTACCTTTGCGCCAAGTTCTTGAGCCTTTTCAGTAGCGAAGATAGCTACGTTACCAGAGCCAGAAATAACAACGGTCTTGCCGTTAAATGAATCGCCACGAAGCTTATCCATTGCTTCAGCAGTGTAATAGCACAAGCCGTAACCGGTTGCTTCGGTACGAGTCAAAGAGCCACCCCATTCAAGACCCTTACCAGTCAAAACGCCGGTGAACTCATCGCGGATACGCTTGTACTGACCAAAAAGGTAACCGATTTCACGAGCGCCTACGTTGATGTCGCCTGCAGGAACGTCAGTGAATTGACCGATATGGCGCTGGAGCTCTGTCATGAATGCCTGGCAGAAACGCATAACTTCTGCGTCTGACTTGCCCTTAGGGTCGAAGTCTGAGCCGCCCTTGCCGCCACCCATTGGCAAAGTGGTCAAAGAGTTCTTCAAAATTTGCTCGAAGCCGAGGAACTTTACGACGGATTCAGTAACAGTTGGGTGGAAGCGTAAGCCGCCCTTGTATGGTCCAATTGCGCTATTGAACTGGATACGGTATCCACGATTTACCTGAGTCTTGCCTTCGTCATCAACCCAGCATACGCGGAACTTAACAACGCGTTCTGGCTCGATAAAACGTTCGAGAATGCCGTTTGCTTCGTACTGTGGATTTGCTTCAACAACTGGTCCGAGTGTTTCAAAAACCTCGCGAACTGCCTGCAAGAATTCTGGCTGATCGCCGTCACGCTTTTCTGCTTGTGCATATACGCGCTTTAAGTATTCATTTGTAATAGCCATTTTTATCCTCTGTATTATCTGTTCAATTCATTGTCCTAATTTCACAGCGGGGATAGCCTGCTTGTGGCGGGTTCACCGGCGCAATGTTCATTCTCAAGAATATAAAGCATGCTTGTCAAGAAGAGGTATGAAATGTTACGAGTATGAAAACTCCTGTATTTTCAAGGGGTTTGTCACGGTAAAAGTGTTCAAATGCTGAGATAGCTCTCGGCTGACTCGATAGAATCATAGCCGTTTAATCGCACAGTCCACGTGATAATTTCCTCGGTGAGATTAACTTCTTCACTGGCTTTCAGCGTGATAAATTGATCGTATAAGTCGAGGGTTTTATCCGAATATGTGCTTAGCTCTCCACGCAAATACGTTTCAAAACTTGTGGTTTCTTTTGTATCATCTGCAGTATGGAGGACTCGCATATTATCCCCAAGATGAGGATAGTGCTTGTGGAAATCTAAAGCCCATACAAGTTGCATGTTAATAATGCGTTCTTGCTGCTGATGGCGAGCATTCGAGATGCGCAGAAGGTATGGTTCTAAATCCTTATGAAAATAATCTGGCTCAGTAGACTGCATCATCCACGCGTATTTTTCCATGAGAAGATTCCTACCAGAGTTTAAATCTTCGCGATAGCTTTCAAGTAAATCGTAGTTCCATGTTAAAAACTGACTTAAACGCATGATATGGAAAGTTGGCCAATTTCCTTGGCAATTAGCACGACCGCCCTCGTTATTCACGAGCTGGAATTGCTTCCATTCTTGGTTGACGATGTCTTCTGCAATTTCGGGTATGCGAGGATCAGCATATGAATGTGTGTTCGAATTTGAATTCATGAGAGTCCTTTAGAAGATGGTATTGGTTAGATACTGTGAAGGAGCGGACTGGTAGAGTCGATATGCGATTCGACATATGGACGATGCCATTCGAGGAAATCAAAAGTTTGATCAGACAATTTTTGAACATTGAGCTCGCTAACGATACGTTCGCAAATATCGTTCATAATAGTTTGCGCATGGTCGTTCAGTGGGTTCATTGTAAGTTCTTCAAGTAGTGGGCATAAGTCTGCTAGTCGAGCGCCCATGCGTGTACTGAGCTTTCTGAGAGCGGCGAATCGCCATTTATAGTAAGGTGCGTAGCCTACACTGACTGGATTATTGAGTAAGAAAATCAAGGAACTGACATTCATAGCAAATTCGCTGATACATAAGAGCATGGCAGCGCTATCTTTTCGAGCGGCCATGCGAGCGTAATTGTATTGACCAGTCTGCGAAATCATGCCTAAACGCTGGGAAATGAGATACAAACGAATATCATCAGGCATATTTTTAAAACCTTGGCGTCGACTAGAAAATGCGCCGAACGGATCAGCAAATACTGAACCGTTAGTTGCAGCGCAGAGTGTCGATTCATCGAGGTTAAGCCATAGATGTTCCTCGCCGGCTTGCTCGGGCGCGTGGGAAAGTCCGGTAATTGATTCAAAGAAAGAATCAATAGACAAGACACCATCGCGGCCACTGCCTCGAGGGCTAGAAACTGAACGGGAGTATCCCATGAATTCAAATGGCAAAGATGTGTAACGTTCCTGCAGTTTCTTCCCATATGTGGCGAAATCCTCTTCAGTGAGCCATATGCAAAAACGCGGACCGAAGTCATGGTCATGAGAAAGGTCATCGTCAAAACCGTAACATTCCGAGCCATGGCCAACGAGTCCTATGGCCGCGCGCGAGCGAAGAGTAGCGAGCTCTCCACTAAATAGTTGATCGGCGTACTCATCCCAGTAAGCGCGAGAAAGTTCAAGACCGGAAAGCTTTGGATTCTGAATATTTCTGCTATGAGTGTCTGGGCGCTGAGTAGCCGAAATTGAGCTTTCCTGAGCTTGCTGGTCCTGAGCCGCTTGTTCTGCTTGTCCATTCGTTTGTGAGCCGCTTTGCTGAGAAGCAATCGTTTCGCGGACAAGCTGAACGTTTTCGGCAGTTGTCTCGTAATACCCGCTCGATTCCCCATAAAATTTCTTGATAAGTCCCAATGCTTGTTCAAAATAATCTAAAGCTTGCGACAAATTTCCACTTACAAAAAGAGCCTGGGCGTACCCAGCTAGGGCAGACGTGTAATGGGCAGAGGACTGTAAATCTGGATTATTAGTATATATGTCAAGCGCTTGGCGAGTATGATCCACAGCTTGGAGGACATCATCCATTTGTAATTCCAATAATCCGATATTCGTGAGCGTGGTCGCCACGTCGCCATCTTTACTTGCATCCGGCGAGGATAATTGCATAAGCTCAAGCGCACGAATGAGTTGGTCGTGTGCAGATGGGAGATCTCCAGTTTCGCTGAAAAGCATCGAATAATTGTTATATAACGCAGCCTTTTGACGGTCCGTATTTGACAGAGTATGTTCTGCTTCTTTCGCTGCTAATTCGTAAAATTGACGAGCTTTATCGTATATACCAGCTTGGCGGTACGCGGTAGCAACATTGATAAGGATTATGGTGCCTTGCTCAGTATTGATAAGACCGAGGCTATTGCGTAGTTCTAGTGCGCGTTCAGCCAATTTTTGCGCATGATCGTGACGCCCGTGAGAGCGATCAAAGCCTAGAAACTCACTAATTACAGTTAATTCGGCAAATTCATCATGGGAATTAATCGCACCTGCTAGAGCTTCTTCAAGATACGGCAACGCTTGCGTCGAGCCGAGCGCGTGTGCAAATATACGGTCAAGGCCTGCATAGAAATCATCGGCATTGAAACCGGAATTGAAACCAAGCGCATTGTGCTGCGATTTCGAAGACGGTACGGGCTGCTCTAAGTCGTGCGAATTCATAGTTTAATTTTATCAATTGAAGCTGCGCGAAACTGAGAGAACGCCGACGGTAAGAAGGAAAGCCATGTGACATTTGACACACTTGAGTGGGCAGCTTTACGCAGGGGCCTGTGCTTCTTTGAGGTTCTAATAAATTCGGATTTATTAAATTCAGATTTATTAAATTGAGTGGGATAGTTGGCTGTTTTATGCATCTTTTGCGCACAACGGGTCAATTTACTGCTGGAATATGCTGAAGTTGACGATACAAGCGGTCCATTTTGCCCAAAAGGTTGAAAAAATACCGTGTTTTCGAAAAATAAGCAGCGGAACAGGCTACAGAGCGCAATCTCATAAGCAAGTATCTGCAAGCGCGCTCTATAAGTCGTTGTGCGTTAGAGGGTTTAGCTGCGAATTGGTGTGAATACTGCGTATATACTGCGTATATACTGCAAGACAAGCCCCGTACAAATGACAACTTTTCTCACAGAAGAAAGCTGACAGTATGAGCTGTTAGACTAGTGTGCACAATGAAAGAAAGCAGTAATCAAACGAATCAGCATAAGACACGCAAAGCGCACAAATCTCGAACGGTGATATCGAAATTTGGCTCAAGCTCACGCCATAATCAGGCTCGCCAGAGCCGAATCCGCGAGCACAGCCACAATCAGAGTCATGGTAACGTACGAAGCAAGAGTGCTAATACTAATCAAGCTTCACGGACAGTGCCATTCGGGAAAAGCTCCACCCCTGCGAAAGTATCAGGGGTGACAGGCGCGTGGAACTCAATTCGTAGCGCTCGCCAAACCCTTCTTCCGCATCCTATAACGCGTGGTAAGAGGCTGCGTAGGCGTTATATTGTTATGATTATTGCTGCAGTAGCAGCCATTGCCTTTATCGTGGGGTCGCATTTGCGAAATACTTCAGCGACCACGCCTGTGTCTTCAGCTACAAATTCAGCAGCTTCTTCCAAAACAGACAAACAGAGACGTGAAGATGCCATTGCTGCTGCTCGCAAATCTGGGGTATATGGCCAAGATGTGAATAATCTCGTTCTTCAAGCGGTGTCAAGAATTGATAGTTTGGAATCGCACCAAGCAGTGGAAACTGCTGGCTTCCAGATTTCTCAGCAATCGTTAGATGCGTTAAATAACCAGATTAATACCATTCGAAATTCTGGATATTCCATTTCATTTGTTGTCACCGATTTGGCAACGGGTAATACGCTTTCCTATCGTCCGCATTCGCCTCGTTATACCGCGTCCTCTATTAAAGGACCAGTAATTCTTGCTGATTTTGCACAGGGAGCAATCGATTCAGCGAATACTCCTGCGGATGTAGCTCAACAAGTTGAGCAAACTATTACCGTGTCGAATAATGATACGTACGCAAGTCTTGTAGACGAGTTTGGAATGAGTCCATTGAGCAATTGGACATCGGGAGTGAATCTTGATGCGGAAATTGGTTCGACGAAGTACATGTGGCTGTCTTCGGCCGATTTTGCCAAAATGTGGATTCTCGGGTATGACTATTTGTTTGGCAATGATGCGATGAATTCAAAGCCAAACGATAATTATGCTGCGCTGAGAAATGTGCCGCTCAATGATTCCAATAAGGAATGGTTCTCGCGCTATTACACGTATACGGAAAATTCATTCATCAATCAGGCATTGGATAATTTAGTGTATAGCAAAGCCGGATGGATTAATGACGACCAGTATTTCTATGCGCAAAACGATGCCGGAATCGTGAAAAGCGATACGGGAGATTATGTCGTGGCTGTCATGAGTTCAGCATACGGTGAGTACGGCATGCTTGGTTCCTTGGTTAAGCAGTTGGCGACTATTCACGACTCGGAAATGAAGGCACAGTAGTAGTAAGTGCGTTCCAGGCATCAATATTTATTGGGCATTCTGATTGGTTTTTATATCGTACGGAACTCAGGACATCTATCTTCTGAGAAGAACATTTCGACAAAATGTTTTGGGTAAGGCGTTTTGTCGGAAACCTTTTTTGGGAAACCTTTTGGGTAAAACGGGTCGAGTATTGAAGAGTAAAGGCGAGACCTTCGCAAAAATGTGACCTGTTATGCACAAAAGAACGTTCATACGGAGGAATCTTCGAAACTGAAGTTTCTACGTCACAATGATGTAAGCTTGAGCTGTGCAAAAGTCGTGGAAAAGGCAGATAACACGTACCGTAGTAGCGATCATGGTCGTCGTTCTAGGGGTTCTTTTGCTGTGCTGGGGAACAGGTTTGCTTCATTTCATACATGTAGACTCTTCACACCACACTCATTCATCCCAGCAAACACACGTGCTCTCAGATCGCTCGAAAGAAGCCCAAACGCGTCAATCTTCACGCGGCAAATTTCAAAAACAAAAAAATCTTAAAAAGCAAACCATCGCTCAAAAGTTTGGAATTACGAGCGACGATTGGCGTCTTGTATTGGTTAATAGAACGCATACCCGTCCAGAGATGAATCCGGCACTGGCACAGATTGATTCGCGCTGTGCAGTTGATTCGCGAATTGCATCAGATTTAGAACAATTTCTTGCGCATGCTCAAAGAATTGATAGAAATGTACATTATATTTCCTGCTATCGCAGTGTCGAATATCAGCATGAGGTTTTTGAGCGATATGTGAATGACGAGATGAGCGCTCATCCTGACTGGTCGCGTGAACAAGCGGAGACGCAGGTGAAAACCTATTCGCAACCGGCGGGAGCATCGGAACATCAAACTGGCCTAGCGGTAGATTTGAGCAGCCAAGAAGAGCTGAATGCTCAAAATCCTGATCTAGCTCGAAAAATTCAGGAAATTGCACCACAATATGGCTTTATCCTACGCTTTCCACAGGGCGGCGAAAAATCTACCGGTGTGGGCTATGAGGATTGGCATTATCGCTATGTGGGTCCGGATATCGCGCGATATATAACGGATCGTGGTTGGACACTGGAAGAGTTCATTAAGCACATTGATGATGTAGCATGATTCTAGATAGAAATATATGGAATAAGCAGCTGTGCATTATGCATCATGATGTGCAATGATCATGATACGCAATCATCATAATGTGCAATGAGGGGAGAAAAATGACTGATTTCAATCGAAAGAGTTTCGAGAACAGCAATGCGAAGGATGCGAAGGACGCGAAGGATAAGAACACGAGCTGGTGGTCCAACGCAGTCGTATATCAGGTTTATCCTCGATCATTCCAAGACTCGAATGGCGACGGAATGGGCGATATCCCTGGAATTACCTCACGTTTGAGCTACCTTGCAGACTTGGGAGTAGATGTTATTTGGCTTTCGCCTGTGTATAAATCTCCTCAAGATGATAACGGGTATGACATCTCTGATTATCAAGATATTGACCCAATGTTTGGAACTCTTGAGGATATGGATGAGTTGCTTGCTCGTGCGCACGAGTTGGGGCTCAAAGTCATTATGGATTTGGTCGTCAACCATACTTCAGATGAACATGCATGGTTTAAAGGCTCTGCCACACGCGATGGGCAGCATGATGATTGGTATATATGGCAAGATCCTCGTGAAGGATTTGTAGGAGGCGAACCGGGCGCTGAGCCAAATAATTGGGGTTCGTACTTCGGTGGTTCTGCGTGGCAATGGGTGCCTGAGCGCGGACAGTATTTCTTCCATCAATTTAGTAAGAAGCAGCCAGACCTCAACTGGGAAAATTCTGACATGCGCCAAGCTGTATATGAGATGATGAACTGGTGGATGGACCGTGGAATCGACGGTTTCCGCATGGATGTTATCTCGCTCATTTCGAAAAAATACGATGAAAATGGTCTTTTGCCTGGGGTAGAGGGATCGTTAATTGAGATGCGAGAGGCTGGTCCTGACGGTTATGTTAATCCTTTTGCTGACTGCTCGGATGGTCCTCGTTTAGACGAATTTTTGAATGAAATGCATCGAGCGGTCTTCGACGGGCGAGACGGCTATCTGACGGTTGGCGAGGCTCCAGGAATTAGTACTGAGCGCGCTGTAACCGTGACCAAACCAGAAAATCGCGAACTCGACATGCTTTTCCTCTTCGAGCACGTGGATATCAATACGTATGGTCCTGGCGGCAAATGGGGAGTTACTGAACAGCCGTTTAGAGATGTGCGACCATGCTTTAAGAAGTACGAATCTATCGCAGAAAATGGCGGATGGACGTCGCTCTTCTTCTGCAATCACGATCAGCCACGTTCAGTGTCGCGCTGGGGTGATGATTCGTCGGAAGAAATGCGTGTACGCTCTGCAAAGGCACTGGCATTAATTTTGCACATGCATAAGGGAACGCCATATATCTATCAAGGCGAAGAACTCGGCATGACCAATGCCGACTATACAACGCTTGATCAGTTTGAAGACCTCGAATCCATCAACATGTATCATCAGCTCGTCGGTGCAGGAGTACTTACTCCTGAGGAAATGATGGCGGGAATCAAACGCGTCGGTCGTGACAATGCGCGTACGCCAATGCAATGGGATGATTCGAAGTATGCGGGGTTCACTGCAGGTAAGGGGGAGAGCGACGGAGCTGGTGTGGATGAGGGCGCTAAGGGAGGTCTCAGCGCCGAGCCATGGCTTGGGGTTAACGCGAATAAAGCAGTAATTAATGCTGCTTCTCAGGTGAATGATAGCGAATCCGTTTGGTCTTTCTATAAGCGACTTATTGAGCTCCGTCATGAGTCTGAGGTCGTGGCGTTAGGCGATTGGAAGGCGATTGACGAAGACTCGCGTGATGTGTATGCGTTTGTGAGAACTCTTGAGACTGGTGATGGAGAGGGTTATGCTGAGGCTGAAAG
Source organism: Alloscardovia theropitheci (assembly GCF_004332295.1). Taxonomy (GTDB): domain Bacteria; phylum Actinomycetota; class Actinomycetes; order Actinomycetales; family Bifidobacteriaceae; genus Alloscardovia; species Alloscardovia theropitheci. The sequence continues at coordinate 72,900 of NZ_RXLP01000014.1, read as the reverse complement.
CGAAGACTCGTCTTCGGCTGAGAAACTTCTCGTATTTGGAAACATGAGCGGTGATGAGGTCGAAATTCCAGAGCAGACTCTGGCGTTGCTTGAAGAGGCAAGGGCGGGCCAAGCTTCCGAGAATGGGCGAGAATGGGATATCGCTATAACGAATGAAACGGATACTGTTTCGCTGAATGAGCAGTTGAGAGCTGGTACTTTGAATCCGTGGACTGCTATGGCTGTGAGGGTGTAGAAGTAAAAGCATGAAAGGTGGGATGCTATAAGTAGTAGCCCACCTTTTATCGTCTTATTCGATTATCCTGGTGTGAGATACGGCTGAGATTCAGAGGTGAGTAAATGGAAGATAATTTTCAATCGAGCTTATTAGAGTCTCTTCAATATGGTTTTATGGATGCGAAGATGCATTCGGATAAGACTTATGCGCCGAGAATCTTGGTTAATAATCCTGATGAAGAACGTTATGTAATCTCGGATATTGATGATGAATTAAGACGCTGTGATGCTTTTTACTTCTCTGTAGCATTCGTCACTCAGTCTGGTATTGGCATGATTAAGACTCAGCTATTTGATCTAGCTGAGCGTGGCATACACGGGAAGATAATCATTTCGCCGTATCTTGATTTTAATGATCCTCTGGCTTTGCGGGAGCTTCTCAAGTTTAAAAATGTTGAAGTGCGTATGTCTCCACCAGAACTACAATTACACGCCAAATATTACATGTTTGAGCGTGGCGGACAGAAAGTAATTATTTCGGGTAGTTCAAATTTAACCGCGAATGCGCTTAAAAAGAATTATGAATGGAATATTAAGCTAACTTCTGCGGAAAATGGAGATATTGTCCATCGTACACAAGAAGAATTTAAACGTGTATGGGATATGTCAGACCCTCTAACTGAGGAACTAATTGATCGATATAACCAAACTCGTAATCCTTCGGCGAAACGATTTTTCGAGCGTGAAGAGACTCGTATAAATACCGAGGGGACTATTATTCCTAATAAGATGCAAGAAGAGGCATTGAAGAGTCTTCAGGAAGCACGCGATGCAGGGCAACGACGTGCTTTAGTGATTAGCGCAACGGGGACGGGGAAGACGTATCTTTCTGCATTTGATGTGAAACAATCACACCTTGAAAGAGTCCTTTTTGTTGTACATCGCGAACAAATACTTAGAAAAGCGCTAAAAAGTTTTCAAAAAGTAATAGGCTTTGACCCGAGTGAAGCATGTATATACAAAAGTGGCTCTGATATCTCAAATAAGAAGTATGTTTTTTCAACGATCCAAACTCTTGAAAGGGATGAAAATCTTCATAGTTTTGATCGGAAACGTTTTGACTATATTTTAGTTGATGAAGTTCATAAATCTTCAGCAAAGACTTATAAAAAAGTTATGGATTACTTTGAGCCACAATTTCTTATGGGGATGACTGCTACTCCTGAACGAACTGATGGGCAAAGCATCTATGAATTATTTGACTATAATGTAGCATACGAAATTCGTTTGAAAGATGCTTTAGACGAGGGCTTATTGTGTCCTTTTATGTACTATGGCGTGACTGATATTGAAATTAACGGGGAACTGCTGAATGACGAAGTAAGTTTTTCTGATTTAGTGTCGGAGGATCGTGTAGATCATATCCTAGAAAAAAATAAACTATTATGGGCATCAAGGCGATACCGTACATGGTTTAATTTTTTGCTCGTGCAAAAAAGAAGCTAAAGAGCTTTCTGAACTTCTTAACCAGCGTGGGTTGAAGACAGTGGCATTAACTGGTGAGGATTCCCAAGAATACCGTGAACAAACTGTAACGAACTTAGAAAATGGGGCAATTGATTACATACTTGTAGTTGATATATTCAATGAAGGTATTGATATTCCATGTATTAATCAAGTAGTCATGCTTCGAAATACGCAATCGAGTATTATATTTGTTCAGCAGCTTGGACGAGGGCTGCGTAAATTCCATTCAAAAGAGTATGTAACGGTGATTGATTTCATTGGTAATTATAAAAATAATTACCTCATTCCTATCGCTTTATTCGGTGATCAGTCGATGAATAAGGATAATTATCGTCGTGATGTTCGCCAACCATTTTCGCTTCAAGGATTGACAACTATCAATTTTGAAAAGATAGCGCGTGACCAGATATTTAAATCGATTAGTAAAGCACCGTACTCAAGTGTTAAGAATTTGGAAGAGATATTTGTAAGTCTTAAAAATCGTCTTGGACGAATTCCTTATCTTTACGATTTTGTTATCAACAAGAGCGTGGAGCCTCTGGTATTCTTCGAAAATAGGGCTTATTTTAGAAGTTATGCAGATGTTATCAATAAATTCAGTGACGAAACAGAAAGAATCGTTCTTTCAGATGTAGAGAAACGTTATTTAGAGTTCGTTACTTTTGAGCTTGCGCCGGGTAAACGCCAACAGGATCTAGTACTTCTTGAATTGCTCGTAAATAATGATGGGATCATATCGGAACAGAGTTGGATTGATACGCTCAATTCAATTGGAGTAAGTACTGACAAAGAAGTGCTTGAGTCTGTAAAACGAGTGCTTGACCTTTCCTTCTTGAAAGCTACTGAGCGCAAACGTTACGGTACGGTGCCCCTAGTGCAGGAGAATGAGGGTAAGTTTTATTTGAATTCTGATGTGATGCGATCTTTGAGTCTTAATAAGAACTATGCAAAGTTGTTTAACGACATTATTGCTGTTGGACGATCGAAGCAAGAAATTTATCCGGAGGTATTTACTATAGGACGTAAATACACGATACGTGATGTTCTTAAACTCCTGAATTTCAAATCAGATGAGCCTATTATGACTGGGTATAAGATCGATAGGTATTCACATAGTTGTCCTGTATTTGTTACTTATAAAAAGAATGAGAATATCAATGAGACGATAAAGTACAAAGATGGGTTTATAGATGAATCCACACTTGGCTGGGAATCAACAGTAGGAAGAAGCTTATCATCAAATGATGTACGTGCAATTACTGACTCTGAAGCTAGCAATTTACGCTTAGAGTTGTATGTCAAGAAGGATGATAATGAAGGTCATGAGTTCTACTATCTTGGTAGAATACATTATGTCTTAGGGAGCGCCGAAGAGATCGTACAAGAAAAGACAGGAAAAGGTCTTGTGCACATGCTTTTCGATCTTGATACACCAGTAGAACCTTCGCTATACCGTTATCTAACCCAGGAGTAAACCCGTGTCACACAAAATCATCAAAGTAGTCGCAGCCGCTATCATGCAAGAAGGCAAAATCTTCTGCGCGCAACGCCCAGTAGATAAAGCGCTTGGCGGATTTTGGGAGTTTCCTGGAGGAAAGATTGAGGAAGGCGAGACCCCTGAGCAGGCATTGGTTCGCGAGATTAAGGAAGAATTCGGCGCAGATATCGAAGTAATCAGTTTTGTTAACGAAGCGTCTTTCGATTATGAGTTCGGTACCGTTGTCATGAAAACTTATCGCGCTCATTTGGTTTCGGGCGAATTGAAATTGCTTGAGCATCAGGATTCATGTTGGCTTGCGCCGAGTGAATTGGGAACTCTAGAATGGGCACCTGTGGACCGTGAGGCCGTTGTACTTTTAAGTGCCGAATGATTTAGGCAGTGCATAAGTCATACAAAACAAAGATCGTAGATCGTTAGTAGATCTTGTGGTTACGCTCCTTTATTTTAAAGGCAGTAATTATTAAGCTCTCCAGAAAGGAAAGGAGAGCTTAGATGACATTTTCGGCTCTAAACGTAGCACAAGCTATTATCCGTAGATATGCAGAGAATATTTTTCTTACGAATTTAACGTTGAATATATTCTTATATTATTCTCAAGTTGAGTCGATTCGACGCTGTGGACATCCGTTGTTCGATGATCCAATTTTTGGTTGGGAAGCAGGTCCTGTAGTTTTCTCTGTCTATGCCGAATTTCGTGAATATGGGCATGAACGAATTCTGAAAAGCACTGACGGTCTCTATTCTGCGGATGATATACAACTCTCGCAGATAATTGATCATGTCATGGAAAAGTATGGTTGGATGACTGTATTTGATTTATTGGAATTCGTACAGCGAGCTAGAAGTGGTTGGGCGATGAGTAAGACGAATAGCGAGATCTGGTCAATAGATTCAGAAGATATTATTACTTCCGATGATGTAAAAGATTATCCGCGATATCGTGGGAGTATAAAAGAATTTATCGATTGTAATAAAAATAAATGGGAGAGTGCGCTCACTCGATTTGGTTCATATTAAATGAAACAAGTTCCCCAACAAAATTGGGCAGATGACTTTTAATCATCTACCCAAATGAGAGAGAAAGAGAAGAAGGGATTAAGTTTTCTTGGGAAACATCTGCTCAGCTTCTGTGTAGTTCCTGTGCGGTGTTCCTTGCGTTGATTTATATGTAACCGTATGAACCTGAATGACACCCCGTAAGCAACCTGAAAGAAAGCTGAGAAGGTCAAATCAACATAAATTTAATGCATAGTCTTATGCAAAAACGTACATGTGCGCAAGAATCATAGCAAAGTTATCACTGGTCTGGCGTTATTGACATCGCCTGCATGCGATATAACTACATGTATGTCTCGCGAAATGAATGAAACTACAGAGAACTCATCTGAATCCTCAATGTCGGCTCCGTTAGCATCTTCGAGCTTGTCCTCGCCATCACAATCAACTTCATTCCCGCCCTCGCGCATCGGCCTCATTATCCTCGTTGGATTAGCAGCGGGTCTTTTATCAGGGTTATTTGGTGTGGGCGGCGGTACGGTGATGGTGCCGGGATTGATGCTGTGTGGTTTTTCGCAACGTCGTTCTTCAGCTACTTCTTTGGCAGCTATGCCCCTTGCTAGTTTGGGAGGAATCGTATCATACTCAATTGCTGGGAACGTTCACTGGGCAATGGGATGTTTCATTATTGTTGGTTCCATCTCTGGGGCACTCATCGGCGCTCGACTACTTCACATTCTTCCTGAAAGAATCTTGCGTTGGGTATTTGTTTTCTTTATTGCGCTGATTATCATTCAACAATTCACGGATACTCCTTCACGCGCGTCTCATGTCGTTCTCACGCCGTGGACGGCATTAGGAATGATTATTTTGGGAATGGTCGCGGGAATTTTGGCGGCATTATTAGGCGTTGGTGGAGGCGCAATTCTTGTGCCAGGTATGAGCGCCGTGTTTGGTGCGAGCGATTTGGTTTCACGTGGAACATCTCTACTGGCAATTATGCCGGGAGCTGTTTCAGGCACGGTGAGCAATATAAAAGCTGGACTCGTAGATATTCGAGCTGCAGCGATTATCGGTGTTATTGCTTTGGTAACCACTCCAATTGGTGGCATTATCGCTAGCGGTCTCACACCACAGATTAACCAATGGGGATTCATTGCGTTCTTAGTAGTTGTACTGATTAAAAGCGTACATTCGGCATTGAAAAAGCGCGTGTAGGAAGGTGCCGTCGCGCTCGCTTGTTTTTTAAAAAAGTCCGAATATGTCGAACTGCCTATAAGCCTCGAATTTATCGTACATAAGAGAAACCTCGCTAGGTGTGCGACCTGGCGAGGTTTGAGAGAGAAAGAGAAGAAGGGATTAAGTTATATTCGTTAGAATCTACCGGCTCAGCTTCTGTGTAGTTCCTGTGCGGTGTTTCTTTCGATGTTCTATATGCAACTGCACGAACCTGAATAACACCCCAGAAGAAACCTGAAAGAAAGCTGGGAATCGCGATTATTACAAGAAGGAACACCGAATTATCGAATATTATGAATATGCAGAAAGCGAGAATATTCATATTTTTTTTGCACTTGCGCCCTTTGTGAGTTTCCAATCGGGCATGCAGAAAAGAACAAAAGGGATACTATGCAAAAAATGCGGATAATAGATTCCTTTTTTGCGTTTATAACAAGATGTCCGGCCCAGCGTAAGATGGTCGTAATCAGCGCCCCTGATAAGAACGTATAAATTTTATTGATAAGCTAATTGACATATATGCGCGTGTTTTGCTTGCATTTATCCACACGCATGTTTAAAGTTACAACCATGACATACACGAGTAACACTTCACAGCACAGCGCATCGGTGATGATGCGTTGCGAAATGTGCTGTCGAATGTGTTGTTGTATGTGTCGCTAAGTTTTAACGTCGATTCGACAGAATAAACGCGCATATAAGGTTCAGTTTATACAGCTCAATGAGTTGTGGAACATTTCCACGTATAATCCAGCACAAAAGATTAGTGTATACGCGTACCCATAAGCGCTCTGACTTTATTCGCACAGTATTCTCGACTTCGGCATATATCAATTTTTAAAACTTACACAAATCCATCCATAGCAAGGAGATACAATGACCACCTCACAGAACGGCCCTCAAGCATCTACACAAGAATCAACGCCAGTGGCAGCTTTCGCTCCACGTCGTCAGGCATTCTATGATATCGCTCGTGGCACGGCAGATCCACAATCAACTCCATACCTCGTCGCTGCTTGGCAGCATCTTATCGGCCATGAATACGGAGTAGACGACTTTGGTCAGGCATACGTCGACTTTGTCAAGAAGTGGGATTGGGATTGGGTAAAAATTAACCCTCGAGCAATATATTATTCAGAAGCATGGGGAAGTACATACGACCCAGAAAATTACGATGGCTACGTTATTCCTCGAAAATTAACTGATGCAGTTCAGCATCCATCCGATCTTGATAAGATTGTTCAACTCAGCATTGATGATGACAATACATTCCGCGAATCATACGAAGCTGCGCGTTTCATTCGTGAAAATTTGCAAGATCGAGCAGTTATTCAGTCCGTATTCTCGCCACTATCTATTATTTTGCAGCTTGCTGACTTGCCACTTTATCCAGGAGACGAGTATGCTACTCCGACGACTACCCGCGAAGAAGTATTTTCCGATCCCGATCGTGTAAAGAAAGCTCTGCTCAACATTGCTCAGACTCTTGCTGATTATGCTGCTCGACTCGTCACACCAGTTGAACGTGGCGGTGCTGGACTCGATGGAATTTTCTACGCGGTAACTGGAACTGTCTCACATGGTTTCTTCAGCCGCGAAGAATACGAAGAATTCTCTAAGCCATATGACGATATTGTACTCAATGCTATTCGAAATGCTAATCCAGATGCGATTGTCCTCCTTCATACCTGCCGCGAGGATTCTCATCCAGAATGGTTTGGAGACAGTGCTGACATTATCCACTGGGACCAGTTCCTGCCTGGAAATCCTGACGTTGACGCGGAAATTGGAGCAGTTCCTGTAGGAGGAGCAAACTTCACAAAGTTTGCAACAGACGAACGCTCTGATGTAGAAGGTGTGCGTACTCAGCTTGAGGAAACGATTGCCGAACGCGAAGGAAAGCCATTCCTGCTCGCTCCAAGTTGTACAGTTCCAACTCCTGCAACCGACGAATCATTGGAAATCCTTGCAAGCTTTAAGAAAGTGTATTAACTATTAACGCGCACAATCCACGATAGCGAACTAAAACAGCGCACGGTGAATGTCAGCAAGCGCAAACCGTGCGCAAACAATCACAGTAACACCCTAATTTAAAATAGACTCCCTCAAACGTATACCGTCATAGTAAGTCGCGATACGCAATGCTGGAATACGCAAATGATGGAAACCGTAGAGAACGAAAGAGAAATAATATGTCACTTATTAACGCACATATACGTACTTCAAAAATTTGGAAAACCGCTGGAAAGCTTGTAGTCGCTACGGCTGCTGCTGTCGCAATTTTCACGACATCAGCATGCTCTTTCGGACTTGGCGGTGATAATACTCAGTCGAGTTCAGCGTCAGATACCGTTAATATTGCAGCAATTTACCCTGAAACGGGACAGTATGCTGAATACGGCAAACTGTTTAAGCGCGGCTGGGAGTTGGCATTAGATGAGGTCAACGCTGACGGTGGCGTTCAAGGCAAGAAATTGGGAATCAAATATTATGATACTCAGTCAGATGCTAAGCAAGATGCTGCAGTCGCTCCAAAGATTGTTTCCGACAATTCTGTCATTGCAGTAGTAGGTGATTATTCGTCATCAGCATCAGCAGCTGCATCTCCAACCTTTAATCAGGCAAAACTCGTCCATTATGGTTTCAATAATTCGGCAACGAACTTTACTGATACTGGCGAGTATGTATGGACACCTCAAATTACGCAGGCGACATATCAAAAGCTCAATGCAGATACCGTTGCCAAAACTGCAAAAAAGATTTCCGTTGTATACATCGAAAACGACTGGGGTAAGGAAGCATATAACGAGTTTAAGGAAGAAGCTCAAAAGCAAGGTATTGATATCGCTTATGAATCCTCTTATCTTGCTGATTCGACTGATTTATCCCCAATTTTGATTAAAGCGCGCGATGCTCAGCCTGATGCGATCGTAAATATCGGTTATGGTCCAGATGGGGCATTGGTGCTCAACACTTTGCGCAACAAGCTTGCATGGGATGGTTCATTCTTTGGAGGACAGGAAACTTCAGAGTTCCTCAATAATGCTGGCAAGAATGCGGAAGGAACCATTATCACTGGCTCGTTTAGTGCGACAGGCGTGAAGACTGATGAGCAAAAGAAATTCGTAGAAGCATTCAATAAGAAGTATGGGTATGATCCAGGCAACTTCGAAGTAACCGCATACCAAGCTATTAAAGATTTGGCTTATGGGGCGAATAAGACGAGTGCAACTCGAGAAGGAATTCAAAAGGCATTGCAGACAGTAACCGATTTCCCTCTCTATCAGGGAAACGGCGGTACATTCAAGTTCAATCAGAAAACTCGTCGCGCAGATAACATCGAACCAATTTTGCTTATCGTTAAGGATGGAAAATTCGTTCGTTACGACGAGTAAAACGACGAGTAAAGCGGCGTTATTACGTAATCACTCGCTCATGAAAGGCTGCGGCACTCGTGCTGTAACGGCGTGGGTTTGAGTCTAGGCTTACTAGCTGAAACTCAACCCACACCTGTGTGTTTTGTGAGCAGGAACAGGAAAACATATGGTTGATACACTTTTTTCGGGACTCATACACGGTAGCGTATATGCGATTGCTGCCGTGGGTATGTCCTTGATTTTTGGCGTCACAAATGTGGCGAATTTTGCCCAAGGATCTATCGTTGCCGTGGGAATGATGATTGCATGGTGGCTAGGGACTGCATTGGGCTGGGGAATTGTTCCAACGCTGGCGGTCGTTATAATTGTGACTGCAGCTCTTGGCTTTGTCATGAATTTCTTTGTCATATCACCTCTCGAGGGAAGAAAGCCTATCGCTGCTCTTCTTGCAACTATCGGTGTGGGGCAAGTTCTTGATAATTCTTTGCAACTTATCTTTGGTACGCAAACGCGGCAATTCCCAGAACTCCTTCCGACACACAACCTTCAGCTCGGCGGGTTACGATTTGGAACTTCGGATATCGTGTCCATTATCGTCACAGTTTTCTTGATGTTCGCTTTATGGTCATTCTTAAAATTTGGTAAAACTGGTCAAGCGATTCGTGCTACATCTCAAGATCCTGAAGCTGCACGCCAAATGGGTATTCCGGTACGCAGCATTCGAAATATATCATTCGTAATTGGCGCAGTACTTGCTGGCATTGCAGGTGTATTCGTTGGATTATCTAATGGAAATATCAATCCGACCAATGGTGGCAGCATCGGAATGACAGCATTTGTTGCAGCTACAATCGGTGGGCTGGGGTCAATTCCAGGTGCTGTTGTAGGTGGGCTTGTGCTCGGAGTCGTTGAGGCTCTTGGTGTCTCATGGCTAGGAGATGGCGCGCATGACTTCATCACGTTTGGTGCGCTTTTGCTGATCTTGATAATCCGTCCACAAGGTTTGCTTTTTAATTCATCGTCAGCAGTTCGTTCTGAACCAATGACAGGTACGTTCCTTGAGAATTCTCGCTCAATAGAGCTACCGCGATGGGTAAATTGGCTGCTCGCTGGCCTGGCGATTTTGCTGCCATTCGTCGCGAATAACGCGCTCGCAGGTGCTGGAACTCAGGTCGCGATTTACTCTATTGCAGCGGTTGGGCTAACTTTGATTTCCGGTTCTGCAGGACAAACGATTCTTGGTATGGCGGGCCCATTCGCCACAGGGGCATATACTTCCGCAATTCTCGTTACCCAGTTTGGTTGGTCATTCTGGGCAGGCTTACTAATGGGTGGCCTCGTTGCCGCTATTACGGCGAGTATCCTAACCTTCCCCGTGTGGAAACTATCGGGGCATTATGTTGCTATCGCAACCATCGGCGTGGGCGCAGTGACCGTCGCAATTATCCGTTTGTGGGAGCCAGTTACCCATGGTTCTTTGGGTATTCAAGGTATTCCAGTTCCGCAAATATTTGGAGCTGCACTTGATACTCAGCAAAAATTACTTCTCCTTGATGTGATTATTTTGTTAATAGCTTTATGGGCTGTCTCGCGCATCCACAAGTCGCATCTAGGGCATGTTTTCGCGGCAGTGGGAGCAGACCAGGATGCTGCAGAAGCATTGGGAATCCGTTCAAATGCCTACAAAGCTTTAGCATATGCGATAGCTGCCTTCTTTGCAGGTTTGGCTGGTGCGTTGCTCGCGCATCAATACACATATATTGATCCAACAATTTTCAATTCTGCTATGTCTACCCTCATTTTGACGATAATTGTCCTCGGTGGAATGAACTCGCCACTCGGTGCGGTTATCGGATCGGCATTACTCATTGGACTTCCAGAAGTACTTCGTTTTGCATCGACATGGCGCGGAATCGTATATGGAATTTTGCTTATCATTATCATTCTTTTCCGTCCGCAAGGATTATGGTCGCGCTCTGTAGCGCAAGCAAAGATCGGGAAAAATGATGATAAAGCGACTGAGAATATTCAGGAGGATGCACAGACAGTAGCTGAGGAGGTAGAGGCATGAAAACTTTCGAGAATATCCACGACGGCGAAACGTACGAATCGTTAAGTCCACAAGAACATCGCACACGTGTTCTTGCTGCTCCAGTTGTACTGCGTGTACGTGAACTGTCAAAATCATTTAACGGTCTTAAGGCAGTTGATAAGGTATCGTTTAATCTTCACCGTGGTGAAGTGATTTCCATTATTGGGCCTAATGGTTCTGGAAAATCAACAACGATTAATCTTATCTCAGGGTTCTTGGCACCAGATGATGGGCTTATTGATATTAACGATCAGGCGATTGCTGGATTGTCCGCCGCCGAAGTGTCAGAACGCGGTCTGGCACGAACTTTCCAAAATGGTCGTGTGTTCGGCTCTCTCACAGTCAATGAGAATATTGCTCTTGGATATCATAAGAAGCTGTCAGATACACGTCCGCTCAGTTCAGTGCAGGATACTCCAATAATTCGATGGCTTAATCTTCTAGGGGAAACAGCGGTTTCTCTCATTAATGGTCCGGCTCAAAAACGTGAGCACAAGGATGTATCTCAGCGAATCGATCGTGAGATAGACTACTATCGCGAGCGTTTGGGAAGCCGTGTAAACGACGCTACATATACCTTGTCATATGCAAATCGTCGTCGAACCGAAATTGCTCGAGCCCACATAAGTGAACCAGAAATTCTTCTTTTAGATGAGCCGACAGCGGGTATGAATCAGTCGGAAACCGCTGAAGTATTGCAACAGCTGCTTTATCTTAAAGAGCAAGGGCATACTATTTTGCTTGTCGAACACAAGATGGATTTGGTAGCAACAGTTTCGGATCGAGTTATCGCAATGGATGGCGGAAAAATTATTGCAGTAGGCGATCCTGATGAAGTACGCTCTAATCCATTAGTTGTCGAATCATATCTTGGACGTAAGTTAGGTTCTGATGATGACGTCAATCGAGTGAGAACACAAGTGCGCGCAGAACGCAACGCTGGTGTACTGAATTCTCAAAATGCAGTGGACGACCAAGAGCAGAACTCCCTCGATTTTGGAGATGATACGAAGTCGCTCTTGACGATGAAAGATGTCAACGTTTATTACGGGCAAGTACATGCATTGCAAGATGTGAATTTGACTGTGCCTCAAGGTGCAATCGTTTCTTTGCTTGGTGGTAATGCCTCTGGCAAATCGACAACTATGAAAACACTTCTCGGAATTAATAAGGTTACCTCGGGAAGTATTACCTATAATGGCGAAGACATTACTCATACATCAACGAGAGAACGAGTCAAGCAGGGCATTGCTGCGGTTCCAGAGGCTCGACGAATTTTCCCACAGATGACGATTTACGAAAACCTTCTTACAGGAGCGTATACGCAAAAAGATCGTGCTCGCGTGGCCGAAGATGTGGCGGCGATGTATGAACGTTTTCCACGTTTGAAAGAACGACGTAATCAACTGGCAGGAACCATGTCTGGCGGTGAACAGCAAATGCTTGCATTTGCTAGGGCATTGATGAGTCATCCGCGTTTAATTTGCATGGATGAACCAACTATGGGACTGTCGCCACGACTAGTTGAGGATGTCTTGGAACAGATTGCTTCTCTGCGAGATGATCTTGGTGTATCTGTGCTTATGGTCGAACAGCAAGCGCAACTTGCACTGTCTATTGCTGACTATGGTTACGTATTACAATCAGGGCGAATTCGCCTCGCTGGAACCGGAGCCCAATTACTAGATGATCCTCGAGTTCAAGAAGCGTATCTGGGAGGAGCAGGGCGTTCTTAAACAGAATTCTCACGTAAAAGGGATGAACTCGTACACTTGTGTTTGTAAATTAGTCTGAAATAAATGAGTGGAGTGCCTCGATACTAATGGTGGTGGGCGGTGCGCTCCACTTTTTTGCAGATTAAGCCGTTTTGCTGTGAGAATTCGTGGTATAGATGCAGAAGAAACGGTACAACATGCAAAAAATATGTGGTAAATATGTGCTGTCTGCTCTCGAAAGAAAAAATAAAGTAAATCGCGTGACGTGCTAGCGGGGAGTTTCGCATCGTGCGTAACTCGGCTGAGTGTAGATTTCACGTGCATGTCGGTTTTATTAGCATGTCGGATTCGTCGACATGCAGATTAGGTAAACGTTGTACTTGCATGCTATACTCATTACTAAGTACAAGGTTGTACTAGCTGAAAAGCTAGGAATAAGAACGGCAATTACAGGTATTTTTACACACAATGGAGTTGTTATGTCAAACGAGCATAATACATCTATCACAGCAAAAATTATTGCTGATGAAAATTTCGAGATCGCTAAAGTTCCTGATCGCATATTTGGCTCATTCGTGGAGCATTTGGGTCGTTGCGTATATGAAGGAATCTATGAACCCGACCATCCGCTCGCAGATGAAAATGGATTTAGAAAGGACGTGCTTGAGCTAGTACGAGAGCTCGGAGTAACTACGATTCGCTATCCGGGTGGAAATTTTGTTTCTGGATATAAATGGGAAGATGGAGTGGGTCCTCGCAACCAGAGACCTTGCCGATTGGATACCGCGTGGCATTCGACTGAAACAAATGAATTTGGTCTGCACGAGATGCAGCAATGGTTGGAATCCATAGAACCTGAACGCGGTACGCACGAACTTATGGAAGCAATTAATCTGGGTACTCGCGGCTTGCAAGATGCCTTGAGCTTGGTCGAATATGCAAATATTCCTCACGGGACGATGCTTAGCGATATGCGCCGGGACAATGGCCGTGAAAAACCATTTAATATTCGTATGTGGTGTCTAGGCAATGAGATGGATGGCCCATGGCAATTAGGGCATAAAAATGCTGAAGATTATGGAAAATTAGCCGCAGATACGGCTCGCGGAATTCGCCAAATTGATCCGAATGTTGAGCTAGTAGTGTGTGGTTCGTCGGGACACACTATGGATACTTTTGGTGCGTGGGAAGAAACTGTTCTTGATCACACTTATGAATTAATTGATTTTATTTCATGTCATGCGTATTATGAGCCGGCTCGCTATGATAACGATATTCAAAGTTTCCTTGCATCTGCCGAAGATATGAATTCATTTATTCACGATGTGGCAGCCATAATTGACGCTGTAAAGTCGCGTAAAAAGAGCGAGCATGAGGTGTTTATTAGTTTCGACGAATGGAACGTATGGTATCTAACTCAAGAACCGAGTAAGAAACCGGAAGGGCTAGATAATTGGCCAATCGCACCGCATATTCTTGAGGACGTCTATAGCGTGCTCGATGCAGTAGTTTTTGGTGATTTGCTCATAACCTTGCTTCATAATACTGACCGAGTTAAATCGGCATCATTGGCTCAGCTTGTCAATGTCATCGCACCAATAATGACTCAAAAAGCAGGTCCTGCATGGCGACAGACAACCTTCTATCCATTTGCTATAACGTCCGATCTTGCAAAAGAAGGAACTGTCCTTGAGATAAAGCAATCATCATCAGCTCTTTCGACAAGTGCATATGGCGATGTAGACGCTGTTAATTCGGTGGTTGTCAAGAAAGCAGATGGCTCATACGCGATTTTTATAACAAATCGCTCGTTGGAATCTGAAACGCAGGTGAGTATTTGCCTCCCTACAGACAAGAAACTGTCATCTGTTACAGCGACGACGTTACATGATAATGACATATATGCAGTAAATACATGCGATGATCCATATCGTGTAACACCTCAAAATAATGATTCAGCGAAACTCGATGAAAAGAGCCATACGATTACTGTGACTCTCCCTGCTGTGTCATGGACGGCTGTACACGTGCAGTAAAATACAACTATGTCACAACGAGTCACGATAACGCAGATCGCGCAAGAAGCTGGGGTATCTATTAAAACGGTCTCGAATGTACTCAACGGTACTGGGAATATGCGTCCGTCCACCCGAGCTCGCGTTCAAGAGGTAATTGATACCCTTGGATATCAGGTTAATCTTGCTGCGCGTAGTATGCGAACGGGCTCAACGAAAATTATCGGGCTGGGAATAGCTGATTTTTCTCAGCCCTTTAACCCATATCTGACCGATAGTATTATCAATGTTGCTCGCTCTCATGGCTATGGTGTAATTACGAGCACGTATGGGTATCATCACCAAACTATTGAGTCGATTCTTCCTCAGACTCATAAACTTCCAGCAGATGGATGGATTTTCTTCTTGGGAGACCATGTAGATGAAAATTCGCATATCTTCAAACAAAATTATCCTGTAGTTCTTGCCACAGAGTGGAATGCGTTCGATAAAGTTGATAGTGTTTCTATTTCGAGCTATGACATAATTAAAAAAGTGACGAAACGTTTTATTCAATCCGGTAAAAAACGTATATTTTTTGCAGGTTCGGCTCCACGTCAAAGTGGTGAAAATGATGAAGATTATATTTCGCGCATTTTGTCAGCACAGCACGGAGCAGTAAATAGTAGAGCGCGGGGTTATCTTGATGCGCTTAATGATAGTGGTATGAGAATTGACTCACGTTATGTGCGCGATTGCATGTATATTGATCACAAAAATGGGTATGAACTCGCCAATCGGTTGTGTAAGGATATTAAATCAGGAATTGTAGAATGCCCGGATGCAATCATATGTGCCAATGATGCACTTGCATTCGGCATAATACGAGGTTTATCTGATCACGATGTACGGGTTCCAGATGATGTCGAGATAATTGGTTTTGATAACGTCCCAGAATCGCAATACTCAAATCCTGCTCTCACAAGTATTGATCCTCATATCAATGAATTCGCGCGCACAGCTGTAGAACTGTTGATAGAAAGAATTGAAGGTTACGATGGGCCAATCAGACGTAGGAATGTTGAATGCGATGTCCACGTTCGTTCATCTGCTTTAAATCCCGAATTTTTATAATTAACGGATATAAGTCGCCGACTACTGGATACGATTGATGCGTCGAATAATAAGTCGAATATAAAGTGTGGCTGTTGTGTTCGTAAAGACACAGCAGCCACACTTCTTCTTGAATATTGAAAGTTACTCACGCACTAATCGAATTGGGTTCTTTAAATCCTTACGTCGAGTAGGGCGGAAAAGTACAAAACGATGTCCGATAGTTTGTACAACGGCAGCGCCCGTTTCCTCAGCAAGTTCAGCTGCTGCTTCCTTAGTAGAGAGCAAAGCACCTTCTTGGAGCTGCCCCTTGATGAGCTCATGGTCGTTGAGAAGCTGATCCGTTTGCGAGATAACCGTCTCAGTAATATTATTTTTGCTGATAAGCAAGAGCGGACTAATTTTATGTGCAAGACCGCGCAGTTGCTTAATCTGTGGCTTTGTCAAAGTCGTCATGCTTTAATCGTACGGCAACCATAGGGCAATAATCACTGCGCAATGATCACTGTGCAATAATGACTGTGCAATAATGACTGTGCAATAATGATGTGCAACGATGATGTGCAACGATGAACGTGTGATGTGCATTGTGTATCGGTAATTCACACGAGGCGATAATTCAATCCTGTCCACATCGCGATGCGAATATCATGCGTTTTTGTTTCTTCAAGTACACTGTACGTGTGAAGCTTTTTAGAACGAAATCAATTGAATCTGCGGTAGCGCAAACCAAAGCAGAAGGCCATTCTCTTAAACGCGAATTAGGCGTGTGGGATTTAGCGACGATGGCTGTTGCTGTAGCTGTGGGCGCAGGTATTTTCTCTATTGGGGCGCAAACGATTGCTTTCCATGCCGGCCCTTCCGCAATAATTAGCTTCATTATTGCGGGTGCTGTGTGTGCGGGAGTTGCACTGTGCTATGCCGAGTTTGCTTCCATGGTTCCAGCAGCGGGATCTGCCTATACATTTACGTATACAACTCTTGGCGAGTTTATTGCATGGATTATTGGTTGGGATCTCATCCTTGAAATGCTTATGGCAGGATCGGTAGTGTCGAAATACTGGGGAGTGTATCTAAACGACTTCCTCAGGCTTATAGGCATTCATGTGTCGACGACATGGCATGTATCACCACATTTTTCTATCGATTTCGCACCTTTTGTAATCGTTGCCTTCTTTACCATTTTGCTGCTTGCTGGCACGAAACTTTCGAGCAGAGTGGATTCCATTTTGACCGTCATTAAAGTTGGCGTAGTGCTCTTCATTATTATCGTCGGGTTTTTCTATTTCAAAGCGAGTAATCTTATTCCGTTCATTCCGCAAACACAAAGTGCTGCTCAAGTAGCAGGTGCAAGCACTGGAGCTGTGTCCGCAACTTTGGAACAACCTTTATTTCAATGGCTCACCGGTCAGCCAGCAACGATGTATGGCGTAGCGGGAATCTTTTCTGGTGCGGCTCTCGTATTTTTTGCCTTTTTAGGTTTTGATGTCGTAGCCACGGCTTCAGAAGAAGCAAAAGATCCAGAACATACAATTCCTCGCGGAATTACGCTCGGATTGGGACTGGTAATTTTGCTATACATTCTTGTAGCAGTTGTGACTTCTGCAATGGTTCCATATACAGTTCTAGCTCAGCAATCAAGCCCATCTTTGGCAACAGCCTTTGAGCTTGTGGGAGCGAATTGGGCAGCTACAATTATCTCTTTCGGGATTATTATTGGTTTGACAACTGTCGTCATGGTGCTCCTACTGGGGCTGACGCGAGTTATCTTCGCGATGAGTCGTGATGGTCTTTTACCTCAACAATTCTCGCGTACAAATAAAAAGGGCGTACCTGCCGGTCTACAAATAGCAGTCGGCCTTGGTATCGCTCTGATTGCTTCCACTCTTGATGTAGCGATTTTGGCAGATATGGTTAATATTGGCACTTTGTCTGCATTCGTACTGGTATGCGTAGGTATTCCGATTATGCGCAAACGTCGACCGGATATTAATCGTAGTTTCAAAGTTCCAGGAAATCCTTGGCTACCTCTCGTTATCACCGTTGCATGCATTGTAGTTATGGTCAATTTATCTGTGCTTACATGGATACGTTTCCTTGTATGGCTTGCATTAGGAATCGCTATCTATTTTGCATATTCGTATCGGCACTCACTGCTGAATAATAATACCCAAGAAGTTTTATAAGCCGTAAATTGCGAAAACGATAATTCGCACGATAGCAAAGATAATGACTTGGTGGAGTAAATAAATTATGAGGGAGTGACGACCTATCCATTCCAAAAATTGGCTTAAGAAATCGCGTGAATGCACAGTCAGTATTGCCATTGCGCGCGTTCCCTCGACTGAGCGATAGACAAAATATCCTGCAAGCATAACAAAGAAAAACGGGATTATCGGGTAATAATCAGACGAGATAAATCCAGATGGCGGAAAGCCAAGTACCGCAGTAAAACTGTCGTGATAGAGCCATTGTGGAAGTTGAACACCCCATACCACGCCTGTTTGCGCATCATGCATAAAAGTAAAAATCAACAGGCTCAGTACGGCTGCACACATTGATACGATACGAGGTAACATCCTAGACCATGCATGAATAAGTGCGAGCAGTAATGTTCCAAAACCAAGAACTGTGAGTACGCCAAAACGTACTGGATCGTTAGGAAGAACGATAAAAGTTACAATCGAAATGAGCGTTCCCCAGAGCACAAGTTGGGTTCCTCGGATAAGAGGTTTTGAGCCAAAACAAAAACAGAATCCACTCACAAAGAGAAAAGTAAAACCGATACTTTGCTGCCATACGTGGACAGAAGGCTCAAGCATGAATTGTGTATAGTTATATCCCACGGGCGTGGGAAAGAGCTGAGCAATATCCCATAAGGTGTGATATGCGATCATGTTGATAAGGGCTAATCCGCGTATCCAATCGATAACATGATAACGAATTCGTTGCTGCATATGTGTTACCTGTCTATGAAGCAATAAGAGCCTTGAATGCATTATCCCATTCGGGTTCCTTGAAACCAACTGCAATAAAATTTCCCTGATTATCAATAACAAGCGGACGTTTACACATCATGCCGTCCGTTCCCAGAAGCTTACAAGAGCGTTCGAGAAATTCATCATCAGATAGATTCGTAGACCATTCATCCAGCAGAGCTTTCACATTATTGTTGCGATATACCATACCTGAAGTATTGAAGAATCGACGAATAGGAAGCTTGCTTTGCGTTATCCATTTCTGAAGATCTTCCGCGCAGGGATTATCCTCGATGATATTCTTCCATGTGTAAGAAATGTTGTGAGAATCAAGCCATGATAAGGCTTTCGCGCATGTCGAGCAACGTGGATGACACAGAATGGTCAATGGTAAAGAAATATTCATGAGTATCTCCAAGGAAGAATGTGCTTATCGGTACTAAAGGTCGATGCTTTGTGAATTGACGCTTTGTGAATCAACGCTGTGTATCCGATACCGCGTGAATTGATACTGCGCGAATCGAATAGTGTAAAGCGATACCTCTCCAAGCGCCATCAGGCAAAAATTGTTTGAATAAGAACCATATAAAGCACGGTTCCAGTAGCCATACTAACAAGCATATTGCGCCACTTGAGATGCACAAGGACAAGAGATATAAGCGCGATAAGCTCAGGAATACCATGACTTCCAGAGGTCACAGGAGTTGCGCGTAGAGAATACACCACGAGCATTCCCATAACGGCTAGAGGCAGTACTTTGCCTAAATATATGATAAATGGAGGAATTGGCTTACTTTCTGGGAAAGCAAGAAACGGTAGGAAACGCGTAACCATTGTTCCCAAAGCTGCAGCAGCGATAACAATAAGGCTTTGAATGAGAGTCATTGTCATTGTGAATCCTCCTGGGAAGAATGGATATCGGTTGTCTCGCAAGGTACTTCAGTAGTAGGCAAAGAATTATGGCGTTTTTTATGCCAATACATCATGGTGAAGATAACCAGCATTCCCAGCATCGTTGGGATGAGGAATGAATCTTTCCCAAAGATAATAAGGCAAATAAGAGAGACGAGAACACCTACAACGGCTGATGAGTAACGCTTATGCTTGAGCCATTCGTCAAGGAAAATGGTGACAAACATTGCAGTGAGAACAAAATCGATACCACGAGTGCTAAATGGGAGGTGTGGCCCTATGAGCGAACCTAGGACAGAACTGAGAACCCAATAGCAATGACTAAAGAAAGTGACAAAGAAATAAAACCATCCACGGCTCATGCCGTCTGGAATCTGCGCAGAAGAATTGACCGCGAAAGTTTCATCCGTTAAACCAAATACAAGATACCATTTTTTCTTGCCCGTTCCGTTATATTTCGTGAGCATCGCCAATCCATAAAAAAGAAAACGAGCATTGACCATGAGAGCGATTAAAAAAGCAAGAATTGGGTTAAAAACACCAAGAAGTAAATTAACGGTAACGAATTCAAGCGAGCCTGCAAAAATGACAGTAGCCATGAGAGCCGTATACCAGACGGAGAATCCTTTTGTAGACATTAGTAGCCCATAGGATAGTCCTAAGAAAAACCACGCAAACGCTATGGGAATCGTATGCGGGAAAGCTGCGATTGCCGCCTTGGAAATGCCGTTAATTTTCTCTTTCATCACTAGCAAATGTAGACGGACGGCTTGATATTTTTTGTGACGAACGCATTTGTGATTTCTTTTGGGTAGAACGGAACCTTTTTGGTGGTTAAATTGCCGATAATGAGCGTAAAAGTGACCCGTTATGCGCAAAAGATGATGCGGATACGTCGTATGGCTGCACCGCGCATAATCTTTCATAAGAGATATAAGAAAAGCCTCGCATTTTAAGTTTTATGACAATTACATCACAAGACTTAAAGTGTGAGGCTTAGTTTCACAGCGAGTTGATACCTATCGAGTGATACCTACTGGCGATACCTACTCGCTCTTCTTTCGCTGCCATGCTACTCGTGCTATCAAGCCCGCACCTGCAGCTATGAGTAGTGTGGAAGCCCACATAATCGTAGTAATATCGGCACCGGTATGAGCAAGATTCTTAGTTGACTTAGCATTCTTGCTGTCCTGCGAAGGATGTACAGGAACGACAGGAGCTACAGAATTCTTCTCCCATACGGCGTAAAGAGTGACGTCAGAGGTGATATCACTCATATGAGCGCCAAGTGCATAGGAAACTCCTGTGCCATCAGCCCTTGTGTTCCAACCCTTAAGTGTGTATCCGTCACGAGTTAATTCGGAGCCATTCGACAAAGTTACTTCGCCAGCAGCCGATGGAGTATAAGTTACAGACTGAGAAGTAACGGAGCCTTCGCCACCATTAGTGTTGTAGGAAACAGTCGCTGTGAAGTCAGGAGGGCACTGAGTTGCCTGCTGAGCTGTGACATATACCTTAGTATCGAATGTTGCTGAGTAATTCGAACGAGTATTGGTAGCAGTAGGGAACCAATAACGATAGGTTACTGTATATGCTCCTGGCTGAGCTGTATTGATATTAGCAACAGTATTGCCCTGGGCATCAGTGTAACTCACATCGATAAGAGTGCTTTGTACTGGGTCGTCAAGAGGATTCGTGATTTCTGGCCGGTTATATGGACGTACATAGGAGATACCTGACTTTGGATCAAATTGCTGTCCCACAGTCAAGCAAATATTTGATGTACCACCGATGTACTGCCATAATTCAACATTCATATTTACGTATGTACCATCTGGATCGGTCGGTGCACCGTGGATTACTAAGCCACTTCGTGTAGTGGTGTAGGTGTAATAATCAGAATACATGCCATTAGTCGACCATCCGGTACCCGCGTAAGCGCGCTTAATTTTATCAAGCTTCAAACGATAGTAACCGCCGCGAGCGTATGCGATAGTACCGTCACTAATCATCGTATTTACTGGTACATAGTTTGGCGAATCAGAATTCTTGTATTCGTAGTCAGAAGAATCAAGACCGACTTCAGCATTAGTTTTCTGAAGAACATCAATCAATGTGTAATCAAGGCTTGTTCCGGTGGAAATATTGTTATTCTTAGTGAAGAGATAACGAATCCCTGTAGCGTTTGCAACGCCGTTTTGCTGGTCTCTCAAGATATCATATAACGCCCAGCGATTTGATACAGGAGTAGAATCGGTTCGAGCAAAGCGTAGATTAGCTGCTGTAAGATCTCCAGTAAATTGACCCCAAATAGTCCAAGGGTTAATGGATACAGATTCATTGAAAGATACTGATGGAGAGGCCGTAGAAAGATCTAGTGCACTAGCATTCGTTAGAAGGTATGGAATGGTTACTGTCAATTTCTGCCCAGCACTCAAATTGCCGTGAAGGTACATGTAGTACACATTTGGCATATTTTGCCCGTACTGATTCTTGTATGTTGCTTCATTTATGTAAGCGCCTGGGGAACTAATATTACTATACGTTGTTGCTGCTTGAACAGAGGCTGCATCCGTTCCGCTGAAAGTAGGAGCACCATCAAACTGTACGTTTGGATTTCCGGTAATCTGTGAACCAGAAGATGGCATCGTCAAGTCATAGTTAATGTTGGAAACATTATTCGTTGCTGTAATTTCCAAAACAGCATTGAAATGATAATTCCCGTCAGCGTCTGGTGTCATCTTGTCTAAGTTCAATACCGAATCCTCTACAGCTGGATTCGTGGTGGAATAATTTGACGTGTATGTCGTTCCATCGCTGCCTTGTGCGGTATAGTACAAGGCATGTGTGAACGAATTTGACCCATCAGGCATAGTAGTTGTTGTAGCTGAAGTGTTTGGCACAGAGCCGTTATTCATAACTGAATCATATGCCGCAAATGCATGATTCGCCGGGAAAAATGCGAGAACACTGATAGCAACAGTTACAAGGGCTGCAATGAGCATGCTTAAGCGAAAATGCTCTTTTCTCATAATTGTCTTCTTCTCTTTCATATATAAAAGCACAAATGCTTAGAATTTTATCAGGAGTGCCTTATTTCATAGTGGAAAGTTATTGTAAAAAAATTATCGATATTAGATATATGCAAGAATTAGGGTTGAGGTGAAATCTCATCTCAACCCTAACGATATACCATACGAGTCACACAGTTATTGGTATCTTGTGCGCAGTATCTTTCTTAGCGCGAAAGCAAGCGACACAATAAGAATCATCGTGCAACTCATACTTAATAGCCATGTAATGTCTATTCCCGTGCGTGCTAGTTGGGCAGGCTTGTGAGGGGTCTTAGGCGTTGGTGGAGTTGCTACAGGTGGGGTAGCTGGTGGCGTTGGTGGAGTTGGAGGTGTTGCTGGTGGTACTCCCGGTGATGGTGGTATATGCGGGATTATTGGCGTGAGAGAGTTCGTGATCGTCACATGCGTTGAGTCTGTTTTATTAATATGAGCAATATATCCAGATGGGACATTTACTTCGCGAACTGTATATGTGATGAGATTATTATTGGCATCTCGAGCTGGCAAATCTTTAAATGTATATGTCCAATTATCCGCGCTTTGGATCGCAACAGGATTTCCGTGAGGTGAACCGTTTGCTAAGAGCTGCAGCGAGATAGATTGTGGGCGGATGCCTTGTGAATTACTATCATCATCCCAATTTTTGGTAACCTCAAGAGACGTCATCGCTCGGTCAATCACGCGAATTTGTGCTGTATGAGTATTGGCATCAAACTGATTTGCATTAATTCGAATTGGCTGGGCAAGACTATAGCCTGTTGGTGCCTGTATCTCTGAAAGAATATAAGAGTCGCGAATGAGCGCGGGAATACTTGCCTTGCCTTGGGCATCAGTTGTTACGCGGGCTATTTCGTCAGTAGAGTTTTCACGGGTCAGTGAAAAGACAGCACCCTCAAGAGGTGAACCTAATTCATCAGTTTTCTCAATATTTACCGTATATTGATTTCCCGTTGCTTCGCCAGAGGCTCCTTGCCATGTGTACAACGCATTATCAGTGGCATACACGTTGTTATTCCCATAGGTAAGCGAAGCAGAATTATTAAATATGTCATTTGCATGAGGTGTAGAATCGAGCTCAACATCATATTGAACGAGATAACCTGCTGGACCAGTAACGCCAAAATTAATCTCAAAAGAATGATCATCAGCACTAAAAGTTGGTGTGAGCCCTGTCTGATCGTCATAATACGGCATTGACCATTGGCCATTGTCGAAGTACCAGTTACCGCGATGAATGCTGAAACTGTCCTTCTTATAGGACATTCCTTGTGATTGTATGGTGTCATGAACGGTGACATTGTCATAATAAGGTCCGAGTGGATTTACGCGAATTGCGTAATGAATAATGTTTTTACCAGCATCATCATTGGTGCGCCACGCCCACTTCACGAATTGACTTTGACCACTTTCTCCTCGAAAACCAGTGTAATTAAAATTGCCGAGCGAAAAACTATCTTGCCCTACATAAACAACTACGGGGAAAGTTCTCTCTGTGGTTACATTATCCGTGTCGATGCGAGTAGAAAGATTAAGAGTTCCTATCGTATCACTGTGCTGACTTGGATAATCAGTATAAGTCATGGTAGCGCTGTGCGTTTGAGGATTAATGGTGACGTGAGCAACTACTGCTGAACCATCAGGAGTAGTAACGTCAAAACTTGTAGCATCGGCAAACACAAATTCTTGTGGGAGAGTAATAGTTGAAGTGTCGCCCTCTTGAACGGCATAATCAGGAAGCCTAAAATCTATACGAAGATGCTGGATATTTGTATTGTTACCTGAATTGACAACAGCACCGCTACTATCTGTCAAAGAAATCTGAGTAACGATGTCTGAAATCTGTGCAGCCTGTGCATGAATTGGTGTGGTTGTGAAAACTAACGCGATGAGCGAAAGCAAACCGATAAGACTTGCAGCAAGCTTTCGCATATGCGCGTGTACTACGTGCGATGTCATCTTTTGTTTCTCTCTTCTATCTTGCTTAGTATATAGCTTTATATCTCACTGATGGCCTATTTGCTCTTATCTAGTAAATATTTAGATATGTGGTCATATAGTCAGATTTTCCACTAAATACATAGCTTTGGTGTCATCTATGACGTGCTTTTATTTTATCAATGTCTCTAGTCGAATGAGCTACATATAGTGTTGCGGGGGCTTAAGATAAAATCCTAAGTCCCCGCAACACAATCGCCTCAGTCTATAACCTCAATTCATGAACTGTGTCACGAATTTTTGGTCGAATACTTAACCGTTACATGTGCATCTTTCGTTTACGACTAATGACAAATGTAACCACAGAAAGAGCCAGCATCGCGCAAATAGAATACGCTAGTCCTTCAACAGACGCACCAGTTTTAGCTAAGTGCTTTGCTGGTGGCGTCGATGTGGAAGGAGTTGGTGGAACGCTCGGAGTGTGGCTATTAGTAATGATGATGTTGTGGATGTCGTCAGCATTAATATGAGCTACATATCCTTGAGCAGTGTCGATTTCTTGCACGGTGTATGAAATCTTCTGCCCATTCTTATATACAGGAAGCTGCTCAAAAGTATGCTTCCAATTGGTGGATGCATCTAATGTAATAGCATTTCCTTGCGTTGCTCCATCTGCATAGAGTTGGATGCGTACGGATTGTGGTCGCGATCCGTCTTGATTGTCCTTATCATCCCACTGTTTGGAAACAGACAAAGATGTGACTTCTGGCGTATGGGAATTAACAATAATCTGGTTTGCTTCATCACTGGAATCAACTGTAGAAGAATATCCTGAAGGATTTCCCACTTCCTGTACGGTGTACGAAATCTTCTGACCATTGTCATTTACTGGAAGATTCTCGAAAGTGTACGTCCAATTATCAGATTTCTTAACGGTGACTGGAGATCCAACGTTCGAACCATTAGCAAGAAGCTGAACGCTAATGGAATCAGGGCGAGCTCCGTCCTGATCGTCGTTATCATCCCACTGCTTTGTAATAGAAATATTTGTTACGGCTGGAGTATGCGTATTAGTAATGACGATATTACTCATATCTGCATCATTAACCTGAACGGTATATCCAGTAGGAGTATTTACTTCTTGAACGGTATATGAAATCTTCTGACCGTTCGTATAAGCAGGAAGATTTGTAAAGTCATATGACCATCCATGGGCAGCGTCAAGAGTTTGTGACGTACCTTGAGCAACGTTATCCGCGTACAGTTGAACTGTTACAGAATTAGGGCGAGCTCCATCCTGATTATTGTGGTCATCCCAGTTCTTCGTGACCTTGACATGAGTTGTTTCTGACGAATGAGTATTCGTCACTGTAGCATTATTCGAATCAGGATAATCAACTGAAGCTGTATATCCATCTGGAACATTTACTTCCTGAACGGTGTAGGCAATTTTCGCTCCATTCTTATAAACAGGAAGATTGTTAAAGGTGTGCTTCCAGCTATTTGTTCCATTGAGGGTAACTGCTGAACCTTCAGCTGAACCATCAGCATAAAGTTGAATCGAAACGGACTGTGGACGTTTACCATCTTGATTATTATCGTCAACCCAACGCTTAGTAACAGTGAGTGATGTTTCCTCAGGAACGTGCGTATTGGTAATGGTAAAGCCCTGTGTGGCGTTTCCGCTGATTGTAGCAGTGTAATCCGTTACTGCAGTTTCGCGCACAGTATACGTAATCCTAGAGCCATCAGTATTGTAAATTGGCAATTGGGTAAATTCATGTGCCCAATTATTAGCCTGATTTAAGGTGACAGAAGAACCGATAGGATTCCCATCAGCGAGCAACGTTACCTCGACAGATTCTGGACGTTTGCCGTCAACGTTGTTCTGGTCGTCCCATGTTTTGGCAACGTGGACTGATGTGACATTGTATTTATCAGTAATTGTCACAGATGCAGTTTGAGCGGTATTAGCGAAAGATGCGGCTGCGACCTTTTCTTCGGGTGCCAGAGCATAACCTGTAGGTGCGCTTGTTTCTCTAATCGTGTAATCGTCACGCAGTAAACCATCGATACTTGCTTCGCCATTTGAGTCAGTTGTTACAGAACCGACGACAGCGCCTGAGCGATCTCGGATAATGTCAAATTGTGCATTTGCGAGGCTTTCGCCTTGCTCGTTGACCTTCTTAATTTTCAACGTGTAATTGTAGCCATTAGCTTCAGCGTTGATACCTCGCCACGTATGGTAATGATCCGCCTCTTGGATGACAGAGCGATCACTATCGAGAAGCTGAGCGTAGTTGTTAAATACTTCACTATTAACTGGAGTGTAGCTGAGCTTAACATCGTAGCGGATCATATAGCCGTCGCCATTGAGATCGCCGACATTAATGAGGAACGATTTTCCACCCTCGCTGAATGTAACTGTTGGGGGAGTTGCAGCGGCTGGAAGAGGGGTGGACTGCCATCCGCCACCATATGCTGATGAATTGCGCACGTAGGTCCACTTCACGTGTTCAAAAGAGAAAGAAGACTGATCATAGCTCATACCTGCTGAACGTAACTCATCGGGAATAGTTACCCCTGCTAAGGTTTCGCCAACAGCATTAACTCGCAAATTGTAATGAATAACCGCATTTCCTTGACTATCTTCATCGCCCCATTTAGCGAAAATCTCATTTGGATGATCGCCAACGATGCCAGTATATTCAAAATTACCCGCAGGAATATTGGTACCACTTCCTGTCTGACCCACGTGGATTGTCACAGGGAAAGTCTTTGCTTCAGTCACTACATTCGTATTAACCGCAATAGACATCTGAACAGAACCAGAGATATCAGTATGAGTTTCAGGATAATTAGTGTAAGTCAAAGTCATTGTTCGGTCAGTGGCATTGATAACTCCATGAGCAACAATGGCAGAACCGTCAGGAGTTGTGACATCGAATGTGCGGTTCGATGGAATTGTGAACTCTTGAGGAATTGTGATAGTTGATGTATCGCCTTCGTGGACTTGGAGATCAGGCAAACGAAAATCAATCTTCAAGTTACGGATAGTGTTGTTATTTCCAGATGCGGCGACGTTACCCTGCTCATCGACGATGGATACGCCGGTAACCACATTAGGTATTTCAGATGCTATCGCATGTTCTGGTGCGAAGAGCAATCCAGATGCCACTATCGCAAATGTAGAAATAATGGCAATAATAAAGCGCCGTAGGTTGAGACGCTGTTCTCGTGTTTTCATGTGTTCAGTTATCTCTCTTCTTGCTACTATTTGGCATACCAAAATACGTGTATCTGAGTAGCACTAGCACTGCTATTGCGCGTTTTGACGCACAGCACTGGATACTGTCAAATAGTAAGAACGGTTTCCGCGCAAAACCCACCACTGCGCAGAAAGGGAATCAAACAGCAATGACATTATCAGAGGATATATACAATTCTTGTATTATTTCGCCAAAAAAATAATGTAAATTCTTGCAATTTTGATGTAAATTTATACAAACTATGAATTTGATTTTTGTATGTGAATTTGAATCTTGTTTTGTTATCAAATTGCTACCCCCTCTAAGAGTCCTTGTGAACTGTGTTAACTTAAAGAAAATTATGAATATTTGTGACTTCTAGAAAGAAATCAAATTTATCGGGGAACATACATTTTGTGATTATGCATAAGTAAAACGTGGGGAGTATGAAACTGTATCAGGGGGTATGGCGTCTCTGCAGGTCCACGTGGAAACAATTCGAAAAATAAGATGGGGCAGGTATATCGGAGTATCGCGCATGAGGTGGAATGATTTTTTGCAGATTGGTCAAGCCTTATGTAGGCAAAGAGGAAGAACGGGCTGTAATACACGTCCGATGTGCAAAAAATAGTCATGGATTGCAGAATCTGCTAAGAGTCGTCTTTACATGCGTTTGACAAAAAGGCAGATATGAAAAATGTGGATATACTAAATCGCAACCCACATTATCTGTGCCCCCCGTGGGACTCGAACCCACAACCCACGACTTAAAAGGACGCTGCTCTAACCATTGAGCCAGAGGGGCAACATATGGAATGTTAGCACGTACTTGCTAAAACTGCAAAAAATTTCTCATAATTATGTCACGTGTCGTGCGAATCCATAGTATTACGTAGATGATTGATGTGAAGAATACTGAATCGAAATCTTACAATTAGTTAAATATAAACGGGCGGCACACGTTGACGTGAATACCACCCGTTAATTAGGCTCGCGAAAGTTCTTATATATTCTTATATCTAAGGTTTATGGTTTATGCGAAACGTTCGGAAGCGATTTGTGCGCCCTTTGCTAAGGATTCGAGCTTAGCCCACGCGATTTGTGAATGGACTCGTCCACCCAAACCACAATCGGTAGAAGCAACTACTCGCTCTGGGCCTACGATAGAAGCGAAACGCTCAATACGATCAGCAACAAGTTCAGGATGCTCAACAATGTTAGTGACGTGAGAAACAACACCTGGAATGAGATACTTCTGTGCTGGAAGTTCGATATCCTTCCAAATCTTCCACTCGTGCTCATGGCGCGCGTTTGCGGCTTCGAAGGTTAGTCCATTTGCATTAACAGAAAGTGCCAAATCAACGACATTCTTGAACTCAAGGTCAGTAGAGTGAGGGCCATGCCAGGAGCCCCAGCATACGTGGTAACGAACGAGATCTGGGTCAATGCCTTCCAAAGCGTAATTCAAGGCGTCAATACGTACGCGGGAGAATTCACGGTACTTTTCGATTTCTGGTTCAACCTTGAACTGATCCCATGATTCGGTCAGATCTGGAGCATCAATTTGTACTGTTAAGCCAGCGTCTGTAATAGTCTTGTATTCTTCGCGCAACGCTTTAGCCCACGCCCATACAGCTGCTTCGTCATCGTCATAATAGTAATTTCCTACACGCGCTGCTGAAGCTGGAGAAAGGCTTGCGATGAAACCTTCTGAAACAGGCTTTCCAGCTTTTTCGAGAGCCGTCTTCAAAGCGTTGATATCGCGCTTAACGATATCCTGGCCAGTATATTCGATTTCGCCTACGACAGCTGGGAAAATCCAAGGCTTGCGATCAGCTAAATGGATTCCAGAAGTAGGATCTGAATATGCCTCAGCAAACTTCACCCAATCACGGCGATCGGTCATTGCGTCAAGCTCGAGTTTCCCTTCAGGGGTTGGCTTGTGAGGTGGAAGCTCGTCGAGGACTTCAAGACCGCTGAAGCGAGTGAAGGAATAGCTCCACCAAGCGCCATAGTCAACCTTTTCGGTCATCGCATGACCGTATTCACCATCGTTAACGATATCGATGCCAATTTCCTTTTGCTTCTCGACTACTTTATTCGTTTCGTCGGTAACGATAGTGGCAAGTTGGTCATCAGATAATTCGCCTGCTGCGTAATCGGCGTTTGCCTTCAAAAGTGCTTCAGTGCGAGGCAAAGAACCGACGTGGGTAGTGCGGATATTCGTCATAATGTTCTCCTAAGAAATGAAATTCTACAAGTAATGAAATTCATTCTAGGGGAAGAATTTTTATGATGATACTCAATTGCGAAAAATCGATATATGTGTAACTTATAACGTGCATGAACACAGGCGAATTCGTAACGTTCTCACCATATTTAATCGGTGAGAACTATATGCGTTAAGGTAAAGAAAAGCACCAAACCGCGAAAGCGCCTGTCGGCGCGCAGGCCGCTCGCAGCGGCAAAAAATGAAGCCCGGGGCTTAAGCACGGTTTAGTGCGGATTACTATTGTATCGTGCATGTGTGTATAAACACAACTTGATTCTGTAATTATTCTTATCGTGTAATTTCTCGCATTGATATGGAGCTTTGCGAGAATCACGGTTAACTACATGTTCGTAAGAAGACGAATACTCTTAAACGCGATTGAAACTTCTGGAGAAACTAGTGGAGTTCTCCATTTCGCCACAATTGAGCGCCTAACGCAAAATCTTTTGCCGTCGTCACGAGCCGTTGTGCATTTTGGGCTATTGCTTGACGGTGAGCTCCTGCTGGAATCTTTTTTGCGCGTTCTACTAGTGCTCGAGCCACGACATGGCAAAAGCTGGAAGCGCGGTCTAATGCTACAGCAAAATCACCGGTGAATGCACCCGAAAGAATAGAATCAGCAGTTGATGCTATATCCTGAGGCTCAGGTTGGAGATTTATACCGGTTATCGCGCTCGCAGCTGTAGGAGGTAATTCGCCTTCTCGCCATAGCTGAGCCAAGGATTGTTGATTTCGCTGCATCCATGTGCGCATGGTATATAAGCGCCATAGTATCCCGGGCAACGATTGAGCATCTGAACTAGCCCATAATTGGGCAATAGTTTCAATTCCTTCGGTATCGACTACGGCTATTACACGCTGTACAATTTCGGCATCTTGTGTGTGATGTACACGGTCGAGTAATGAAGCTGCTGTAGAGTGTGCTAATTCTCTTAGCTCTTCAGGGTCAGCTCCTCCTGCCATATGGTCAAGCAAAGCCTGGTCTAACTGCATTGGACGTGAAAAACGTGCAGAGCCAGAACGGTGAGCGGCAAATGCTGTGCCTGAATGAGAAATGCCATGTGATTCAGTAGACAATTGGTGTAATCCTTGTAATATCAGTAATAATGCATGGGGTGTGAGCGTTTGATAATTCATCGCTCGTAGGAACTATCGTAATAGCAAAACCATGACTATGTGACAATGATTTCTTCGCGCTTAAAATTTCGGATAAAGCGTGTGCAGTTTTCGTGTCCTGAGCAAGTTCAGGAAGGAATTGTGCTGCAAGAGCAAGCTGTGAGCGTGTGACGGCAATTGCACTGCAGATGCTAGTACCATCAGCAAGATGCTCAAGAATTGTTGCAAGAGCATCGAGAAAGCGTGAATTAGTTGTACTTTTGCTAGAAGAATGACTAGCTTTGTTTGCAGTTGTTGTATTACTCGAAATGTTTAGATGGTCTGTTGAGCGATTCCCGGTAGACCGGTTCGCAGCTGAGCAGTTGCTAGCTGAACGATATTCAGTTGAACGACTTAAAATAGATTCCGCAGTATCATGCACATCGAAGACGCAAGTAGTTTCTCCAGTAGTAGAAGACCAATTCTGGAAAGTTTGTATGCAGCGAGTGAAATCACAGGAAAAAATAGTGTCAGGCAAATAGCAACTTAGTTCCGTAGTTAGCGCATAAGCTTGAGCTGCACCGCGAGGGGTTAAAGGACGCTGATGTTGTGAGCCTTGCCAGTTCTTAGAGGAGATAGATTGTGCATTACGCACCACAATGAGCGTACGCGCTCGCTGGCTACGAGTAGTTTCAAGGTATTTTTGAAAGGTGCGTGCTAAGTTTTTATCATCATTGCGAGTCATCATTGCGATAGCTTTTTCAACAGAAACCCAACGAACCATATCTGTTTCTGCCGGAGTAGAAAGAATTGGCTCTCCAAAACTTAGGCGTCGTACTGATTCTTGCTCCGGTGAAATAAGTTGAGCAACCCAATACGTTACTTCTTTACGAATTCTATTACTAATACGTTTGCTGTCTTTAGCCCAATTATTTTCTGATGAAACTTCCGAAGGAAGTGGGATGACTGCATCAGAGCCATTCGCATCAAGCTCGTAAGAAACCATGCCTAGAGGAGCTTCGAGACGAACATTATAGCCAGTTTCTTCAGCAGTTTCGCGAATAGCGGCATGAGCTAAAGACTCGTGCTTATGTAACTTACCTTTTGGCCAGCTCCAATCATCGTAACGAGGACGATGAATAATGCAAACTTCTATGTTATCGTGTGCATTCACAGTGTTTGTAGAGCTAGTGTTTGTATTGCTAGAGAGGTGTTGAGTATTGTTGCTGCGTCTGTAGATAATTGTGCCAGCAGCTTGAATAACCTTTTTATTCTTGACTTTACTCATAGCATCCTTCTTGACAAAGAGCAGATGAAGAAGCGTATAAAACGAAGGTGAAACTGTTTCTTCTCACCAGTGATGGTTATAGAAGTGCTTTACTATTACATTCTGTAACCATACTTTACTTCGATTCGTAAGAGGAACTTCCGCGTGACCCGAAGTAAAATCCCAACAAAACGATATACAGAACAAGCCATAGTGCGGGCTAATTTAAAGTCATTAAACTGTTCAATTAGCCCGCGGATTACGAGTTTACTTCCTTCTGCTGTGTCTCGCGATAAGGAGTGCTTGACAATCTTGCAATGGTTTTCCATTCTCATCAGTACTGTGGCGCTCGTATGAACCATCTGGAAGCATATGCCATGAGCTTGTTGAATCAGACATTTGCAAATCGATATATTCAAGCAAATCATGAATCTGACTGTTATCAGTGATACGGACTAATGCTTCAACACGGCGATCGAGATTTCGATGCATTAAATCAGCAGAGCCAATCCATACTTCAGGGCCGCTCATTGGTCCTTCGCCAATTTGTGGACCTTGTGAGTTCGCGAAGGCAAAGATACGACTGTGCTCCAAAAAGCGTCCAAGGATAGAACGCACGCGAATATTGTCGCTCAATCCTGGAACGCCTGGCTTGAGCGCACAAATACCACGCTCTACGATGTCAATCTTTACACCTGCCTGGCTTGCGCGGTACAGTGCATCGATACATTTTTCGTCAACTAATGAATTGACCTTAATCTTAATCCAAGCCTCTTTTCCATCTCGAGCAGCTTGCTCTTCGCGACGGATTCTCTCGATAAGACCGGTACGAATCGTGCGAGGAGCAACCAGCAGACGGTGGAAACTTGACTTAGGAGCATAGCCCGAGAGCTGATTAAACAGACGTGTAAGATCTTGACCAACGACTGGATCACATGTAAGAAGACCCATATCGGTATAAATACGAGCGGTCTTTGGATTGTAATTACCCGTGCCGATATGGCAGTAACGGCGAAGCCCATCATTCTCACTTCGGACAACCATAGAAAGCTTCGAATGAGTCTTTAATCCAACGATACCGTAAACGACATGAACGCCTGCACGCTCAAGCTTTCGAGCCCATGCGATGTTTGCTTCCTCATCAAAACGCGCTTTAATCTCGACCAGAGCAAGAACCTGCTTTCCAGCATGCGCGGCATCAATAAGTGCATCAATGATTGGTGAATTTCCAGAGGTGCGGTAAAGGGTTTGCTTAATAGCAAGCACGCGAGGGTCGTTCGCTGCTTGCTCCAAGAATGCTTGAACAGAGGTGGAGAAAGAATCATATGGATGATGCAACAAGATATCATTTTCTCGAATCGCAGCGAAAATATCTTGTGCTCGACTTGACTCAACCTCTGCGATTTGACGATTAGTCGTTGGGATAAACGGCTTATACTTCAAATCAGGACGATCAATGCTGTGTAATTCAAAAAGGCACGTCAAATCCAAAGGAGCTGGAAGACGATACACTTCACTGTCATCCACGCCAAGCTGCGTTGCTAAGAGCTTACTCAGATATGGACTGGTCACATCAGAAAGCTCAAGACGAATAGGAGGTCCAAAGCGACGACGAAGTAGCTCTCTTTCCATAGCGTTAAGAAGATTTTCTGCATCATCTTCCTCAACATCAATGTCTTCATTTCGAGTTAGACGGAATGCTCGAGCCTCTTTAATAGTCATTCCCGGGAATAATGTCTCGATATGGCTAAGCACGAGGTTCTCCATAGTGATAAAACCATGCCTCTGAGGTGAATTCTCCGATGCAGAATTATCGTCACTCGTCACATCAACAGGGTAAAGGCGTGGAAGATTGTCAGGAATCTTCACGCGTGCAAAGTGCGTTTTGCCGCTATCTGCATTTTCTACGAGGACTGCGAGATTCAACGATTTTCCGGAAATATACGGGAATGGATGCGCTGGGTCTACTGCTAATGGCGTTAATACAGGGAAAATATAGCGACGATAAACCTTAGTGAGACGTTCTTGCTCGAGCGGGGTCAGATCGGCCCATTTGAGCAAAACGATATTTTCTTGCGCAAGAGCAGGTAAAAGTGTATTCGTGAAATAATGAGCATGCGCATCTTGCAGACGATGCGCTTCCTCGGAAAGTTCACGCAACTGCTGGCGCGCGCTTAACCCACTTGCACTTGGTACGGCAATACCAGAATTAATTCGGCGCTTTAATCCTGCAACTCGAACCATAAAGAATTCATCAAGATTACTTGCGAAAATTGCCTCAAAGCTCGTGCGTTCCAACAGAGGTTGCGTTGCATCTTGAGCAAGTTCAAAAACTCGTTGATTAAACTTCAACCAGCTTAATTCGCGGTCATAAAATCTATCTGGGGGAAGTGGTTCGTATTGTGCTGTGAGAGCTGAAAACTTGTCGTCCTTTTCAGTCTCTGCGATATGTTCCGCGATCTGATTGCGGAGAATTTCTTTGCTTGGTCCTGTAAATTGTTGCGCCATAACTCTAGTTTATTGCCATGTGTGACTTTTATCCGAGGGTGAAGTCCTAATAAGTGAACTTATATGAACAGGGATAATTACGACTCCAAAAGAATGTGGATAACGTGGAGTACGAAATATTATGTCTTTATCTATTCCGTTGTAGTGGGGGACGCGAAGTGTGAAGAAGCACGAAGCATAAAAAAGCCACCTGCAAGGAGGTGGCTTACCAAGTTCAGTGGAATCTCTGCACAACTTCTTTGTTCTGGCGGTTAAGTCTACTTTATTCCGCCCAACTTATTCAGCTCTATCGTTTGCTGTTACTTTTGTGGGCTCCACTGTTCAGTTTTTCTTGGTACTTTTATTATCGCCGAAATAAGCCTAAATGACAAATATTTTGAAGCATTTTTCTTAAGAAAATAGTGAATCTTCACAATTGATTAATTGCTTTCTAATGTGAGCGTTTTGGTAGCTTTTAGCGTCAGAAAATTGTTCAAAAGAACGGAATTTGTGAGATTTTTGAGTGCTGTGGATAACACGCCGACACAGGAAACTAATACTCGAGATTTATTCAAAAAACTGAGACAAAAAACGATCCGAAATCAATACAAAAACCAATACGCGAAGATGTGTTTGCCATGTAAAGTGAGCGTATCTAATTTATGAGGTCATGTCTCAAGCGTTTTTCCACATTTGATAACAATTGATTCCACTACTAGACAATGATTTTCTCGTGATACACAGTAAATGTATGCCACATACAGATAGGTCGAATACCCCACGAGCATATGACACTCAGGAAAATCGTTACTATATGCCATCGCGTGAATTAGATATCGATACGCATACGGCTGACTACTCAACTGTGCCGTTAAATTCAACTGTGCCGTTAAGTTCAACCATGCCGTTAAATTCTGAAGGTCATTCGCGAATTTCCACAAACGGACAAGAATCATCTTCGCCTGATGATTCAAATAACTCGCGTAGACGCAATCGAGCACGTAATACGCGTGTAATCAATAGCGTAACGTTGGTGTGTGTTCTAGCATGCGATGGTGGCGATGGTGCAAGTACATTTGCACTGCAAATTGCGCGAGCATACAGTGATAACGGATATAGCGTATGCCTAGTAGATCTAGATTTTCGACATGGGGGTTTAGATGTGGTTGCGGGATGTGAAGAGCTTGAAGGACTGCGGTGGCATAATATTCAAGCGCCTCTAGGGCATATCGATGCGCGAGATTTTGATAATGATATGATCCATTGGGACTCTGTAGCAGTGCTGCCCTCACATCCATGGCATGCAGAGGGGAAATCTAAACAGTGGTGGGAAATTAAAGCCGTTTATGAAGCTCTTTGCCACAATTATGATGTTATAGTTTGTGACTGCGCTCAAGGCATTACAGATGAAGTAATAACCGCTTGGAATGCACTGAACACGCCGATTCGTGTAATACCAGTAATTTTAATGCGGCTGGATACTTTAAGCATCTCGAGATGTTCTTCTCTTTTAGACACGATTAAATCGCATTCGGATGAACTTCATTGTGAAGAACCAATAGCTTTAACTGTGCAGAAGTCTAAAAATCGTGTGCATGAAATAAGCGACTACGAGGCAGAAAAATATCTCAATATTTGCATACATGGTGAACTTGAGTACAAGAGGAAAATAGAAGAATATGCCATGCACGGCTGGGGAGTTCCAGCATTATCGAGACGTCAACGGGCACTCTTTAATTCCTTTATCCGCAAAACATTACAGCAAAATCATCTCGAGTAGCTCGATGCATTCGTACGATTAGGGTTATCAGATTTATCGTGCATCTTTATTGTGCATCCAATTTCTGTCACTCGAAATTCGTGAGAAAGGATATACGTGGAAACAATATTTGGACCATTGTCGACCATCGCATCTGAGCCAGGGGTGACAGATATTGCTGTGACAAGCGATGGAAGAATCTGGTGTGACAAAGGTCAAGGCATGGTAGAGCGCTCACTTGTATCAGGACGATTATCCGCTGAGATCTTACGTAATTTTGCTATTCAACTGTGTGCAAGTTTTGGCAAACGCCTAGACGATGCGTGTCCAATTGCCGATGCATCTTCGCCAGATGGCATCAGAATTCATGCGATATTAGAACCAATAGTTTCTCAAGGAGCGTCTCTATCTATTCGATTTCCGCAACAATCTTTAGTAACTCTGGAAAGTCTGGAACGGGCAGGAATGTTTCCTAAACAGTGGAGAGAACTACTAGAACTAATCATCCGTACCCGCCAATCAATTCTCATATGCGGTGGAACAGGCGCTGGTAAGACAACCCTCGTGAAAGCATTATTATCTGCAATGCCCGCTAGCGAAAGAGTTGTTCTTATAGAGGAAACTCGCGAGTTGCATCAAAGTATTCATGACAATGGCGAATCTTTAGTAGTTCGTCAAGCGAATATAGAAGGTGCCGGAGAAGTTACATTAAGCGATTTGGTCAAGGCGACGGTTCGAATGCGTCCAGATCGAATAATTCTTGGAGAGTGCCGTGGGGAGGAAATATCAGACTTGCTTCGTGCATTAAATTCTGGGCATAAAGGAAGCATTGCTACTATTCATGCCGATAGTGTCGAGCGAGTGCCTTCACGCTTGTGCGCATTAGGACTCCTAGCACAAATTGATACTCAAGCAATGTCTCTATTAGCAGCAGGAGCATTCGATGTAGTTATTCATGTGGTTAGAGATACTGCGGGACGACGAATTGCGCATGTGGGAAGATTGAAGGTCGACTCCCACAATTCGTTGTACGGAGAAGTTTTAGCTTCATGGGATGGTATCAACGATGGGCATGATACCCATATGCGAGTCAGCTCAGAATACGAACGTTGGGTAGGGGCGTTGCGTACACAAGATGATGGGGAACTAAGCGATGGAACACTTGAATTTTCTCGTGTTAAGAAGGTTTAGGAGCTTCTAAAAAGAGATTTTTGCAAAAACAGAAGATTAAGCAAAAACGGAAACTTAGAGTGGAACGAGCATATGGAAGAGGTGATGAACAGTGGGTTTTCCTACGTGTAGAGTCAAGCAGCTACATAATTCGCAATCGCGCTCGCGAAATTCAACCATGTCAGTGCCACAACTTTTGACGGGGTTGATAGCGATTCTAAAAACGGGAGCATCTATGATGCAGACTTTCGTGCAATTGGGATATAGGCCACATGCATCTGTCTGTCTAACAATGTATACAATTCAATCATTAATTTCGACATTGATTGATTATAAAGACTTTCATGTCTCATCACAGTTGATTAGTCGAAGTTATCTAGGTGTTAGTTCGAGTGAAATGGAAAAACGTTTCTTCGCGATGAGGCTATATTCGGCATGTAAGCTAAGCGAAATTTCTGGCTGCTCGGCGATTACTTGTCTCGAAATTTTACATGAGGATGTCAAGCGTGTAGCTATGCGAAATCAGCAAAAGGCTGAGGCAACTGCTGTAGCTCGCATGACTATTCGTATACTGCTCGTTTTGCCAGTGTTAACGCTTATAGTCAGTTGGATTAGCGGAGTTCAATCCTTTTCTTTCTTATTTGCAACGCTGCCCGGATGGGTTTGTCTTATATCTACAGCGTTTCTTTATGGTTCTGGGCTGATTTGGTCATACGCCTTGCTTCAAGCGTTTGAGCGCTCTACACAAGTGCAGAGCGACTAATGAGAGTGGCCAATGAAATGTCAGATAAATAAATTGATGAACCGTGAGCAGGAGGGAGCCATGCTTTTTAGAGTTCGCAGATCTTTAGAACTGAATGCGAATGAATCGCGATTGCATATAACACACATAACAGATGAACAATTCCCATCACATGTATATAGCGCGGAACTGGTCTTAGAGATGCTTGAAGCGACTATTTCACAAGGGGCATCACTTCCACGTGCTCTCGAACTCGTGGGTAGTGTCATGTGTACGTGTGAGGGGAAGGCCTTGCAAACTATAGGACAACAGCTTTCTCAAGGACAGAATTGGGATCGTGTCTGGAAGGGATATGTGCAAGAACCATATAGCGTTGTAGGCGTTGTACATAACGTTCTTGAGCCTGTTTATAAACGTGGTACATCTGCAAGTTTACGCATCGAGAATGCTATCGAAGATCTTAAGAATCGAAGCAATCAATCGATAAACAACGCAGCTCATGAGTTAGCAGTGAGAATTCTTATACCGCTGGGATTATGTTTTCTACCTGGATTTATTATTCTTACAGTAGTTCCGCTGATAGCAAGTCTTCTAGGGTTTTCCGGTTAAGGATCTTGTGGATGACGCTATCATTTTATTTACTGAGTTCTCTGGAAAATATTTATGGTGATGACGACAGTTGCAAGGAATGCAATTATCCACATTCGTTCACAATAAAAAAATAATTCATGCTAGTAAGCCTGCTTAGTTGACAATAGTTGTAGGCACATAAATACATGAATGCCTACTTGTTATTTAACAGCAAATACAAATTCATCAAAGATGAGGGGACATCATGAAAGAAATGATTAATCGCATTATCGTCGACTCAAACATCGCACTTCGTGCTAAAGCGTACGATATCTCAGAAAAAATACGCAAAGAGGATAAGGGTATGGCCACTGCTGAGTATGCCATAGTTCTTGTCGCAGCAACGAGCTTCGCAGGATTACTTGTTGCTTTGCTGAAATCTGAGGCAGTACGTTCAATTTTAAGTAAATTGGTGACGGATGCACTGTCTATTATCTAGAGTCAAAGGTGCATGGATTAATCGTGTCCTTGGTGAGACCGACAAGGGCACGATTACAGCTGAATTCGCTGTTATTTTTCCATCAGTAGTGGCAATTACCATACTTATCGTAAGCATGTCACGGGTAATTGTAGTCCAGCTTGATTGTCACAGTGCTGCTCGGCAAGCTGCCTATGCTGTTATTACTGCGGATGAAGTAGGATCTGAGCAATCTTCGATGAATAGGATTGCTCAGCGAGCTGCAATGTCTGTGGCTGGGAAAAATACTCGGACACATATCAACTGGAATGACACAAGTTTTGAAGTTGTAACGACATGTGATGTGGCTCGTATCGGAAAAATCAGTCTACCGCTATCTATGCAAGGCAAAGCGCGAGGTGTACGTCATGGAATTGAGAAAGGGATTAAGGAAGAGATTGAAGAAGAGTGATAGCGGCTCGGGCACGGTTCTAGGAGTTGTGCTCGTATTGGCTATCTCTGTAGTTTGTTATGTCATACTATGCGCGGGAAATTACCTTATCTGCTCATCAAAAGCCCATAGCATGTCTGAACAAATTGCGCTCAGTGTCGCTCAAGAGCTGAGCATGTATGAATTATCTTTGCCAAATGACAACGAGGAGCAAGCTAAAATGGATATGCAGGTCAAAGCATTTGGACGGCATCTGTGTAATCAAGCCGATGAGCAATTAAATGATGCAGATTTTACGCTGAAATCGTGCGAGATTGAAGGGTTCGATGTGCAGGTAAGTATTCAAGGCACACCGAGTATGTCCTTTCTTCCGCGCCCGATAAGGGTTTCGCGAGCTGGGCCTGCCGAATGTGTCCCAAGAAATCGGTAGCCTAGAGCCATGGCATTAGCACTGTATCGACGTTATCGACCAGACACTTTTGAGGGCGTCATTGGGCAAGATCATGTAACAAAGCCGTTATCTAAAGCATTAGATGAAGGCAAATTGACACATGCTTATTTGTTCTCCGGTCCACGTGGATGTGGTAAGACCTCATCTGCTCGTATTCTCGCTCGGTGCATTAATTGCGCGGAAGGTCCGACATCTCACCCATGCGGGAAATGCGATAGCTGTCGTGATCTTAGCACTAATGGTCCTGGCTCTATTGATGTAGTTGAAATAGATGCCGCTAGCCATGGTAGCGTCGATGACGCGCGTGAACTCAGAGAACGTGCCGGATTTGCTCCTGCTCGAGACAGGTACAAGATTTTCATTCTTGACGAAGCCCATATGGTAACAAGCAATGGTTTTAACGCTTTGCTTAAAATCGTTGAAGAACCACCAGAGCATGTCATGTTTATCTTTGCAACGACAGAACCAGATAAGGTTATCGGCACGATTCGTTCGCGTACCCATCATTATCCATTCCGGTTAGTTCCGCCTGAAGTGATGCAACCATATTTGGAAGATATTTGCTCACGCGAAGGTATTAAGCCAGAGCCAGGAGTTCTGCGTCTTGCTATGCGGGCTGGCGGTGGCTCAATGCGTGATACGCTATCAGTACTTGACCAGTTAATGGTCGGTTCAGTTGATGGAGTAATTACTTATCAGGACTCAGTAGCTTTACTCGGCTTTACTCCAGATAGCCTTATCGGCGAAGCTGTCGATGCTGTTATTGAGCAAGATGGACCAAAGCTTTATGGCGTTATCGAGAAGGTTGTTACTGGCGGATTTGATCCGCGGAAATTTGTCGAAGATTTATTAGCTTATGTGCGAGATCTTCTTGTGCTCAGTCTTGCTGGCAGCCGGGCA
Organism: Alloscardovia theropitheci; assembly: GCF_004332295.1. Classification (GTDB taxonomy): domain Bacteria; phylum Actinomycetota; class Actinomycetes; order Actinomycetales; family Bifidobacteriaceae; genus Alloscardovia; species Alloscardovia theropitheci. The sequence continues at coordinate 31,362 of NZ_RXLP01000014.1, read as the reverse complement.
GAGGCAGTTCTTGATGCTGGGCAGTCAGCTCAAACAACAGAAGATATGAAGCGACAAGTGCAAGATCTTGATCTGCAAACATTGAACGTTATCGCTGAGCGTATTAATACTGCATTGGGATCAATGACTGGGACAATGTCGCCTCGGATGCGTTTGGAATTATTAGCTGCACAACTGCTGATACCAGTATCTACCGCGGATGTTTCAACACAAGCGCATGATAATGAGTCTTCACCTCGTAACGCACGTTCAGCATTTGTGAGTAACGATGTGCCACGTATCTCATTGAGACAAAAAGCCAAGGCTGCAGCACGCGCTAAGAGTCGCTCTAGTAGTAGTGATGATACCGTCATTAGTAGTGTATCCGTACCTGAGATGGATACACACAGACAAAACGCTGATGAAGTCAATATCTCAGATCTCTCAGCTACTGCGAAGAATGATAGTAACAGTGCGGATAATAGTCAGCCACATGAAGCATCTGCACAGTCAGTATTACAAGCAGTGCCTCAAACCACAGATACCCGTGGTGCTCATGATGATTCACGCGATGTTCATAATAGCCAGGAATCGGCAACTGCAGTAGTAGAGCTTAACCCAGCTGAAGCACATGCACAATGGGAAGCAGTTGTACATTCTCTTCCAACTAAAATTCAGTCCGTCGTTAACAGTGAGCACATACCCTATGTTGAATTGCAGGAACGTTCTGGTCGACATCTTATGGTGCTGACTTTCGCGAACCCAATTAGTCAGCATGCATTCGGTTTAGCGGTATCTAGCGAAGCAGTGCAGGGGGAGACGTCGCTTCAAAAAATCCTCAATGCTCAACTTCGCGAACGTTATGGTGTGCCTGTACTGGTTGCGCCAGCTCCACGTACAGCTGATGGTCAAACAGTTACCCCTTTGCGTAACCTTGATCCTGCTCAGCAGGCGAAGATCAAGGCTCAAGTCGCTCAAATGGCAGCCAAGGCAGCAATTGCAAGTATGCAAGCTCTTTCGACACCGACATCTCACGTCGAGGATGGTGAGCATGCTGCTTCGGCTAACTCTGCTATATCAGCTGACGATACGGAGTCAGACCAACGAGCCGGATTTGAAGTTACCCAAAATGTAAACAGTAGCGATATCGCTAAGGATACTGAGCCGGCGCATCAGCAAAAGCAGTATATTGATTCGGACTACGACCCATGGGCTGTTGATTCCTCCGCAAGACAGGACTCTTCTACACAGAACAATCCAGAGCATGATGCTAATACGCACAGCGACCAGTCTGTTTCTGAGATATCTCAGTCGGGGCATGCTCAAGAAGCTAGCAATCAATATGAGGATAATTCTCAAACGGATATCGCATCTGTCGATTCTCAAGCGGCAGATGAAAAAACTGAATCAACGCAAATCGGTGACGACTACGATCCGTGGGCACATAGTGCATCAAATCACGAATACGGTGAGAACTATACCGCTGAAACGCATGGATTTGCTATGTCTTCGATTTCAGACAGTGATACATATGGTGACGATCATGGCGCTGGAATTCATTCTACGGCTCATTCATCTGCACGTGATTCAGCGACTCATGCCCACGCTCAGCATGCCCACGCTAGCGTAGCTACTTCGTCCATGTCCGGAGATTCAGTCGATTCCTCGGTGGAGGCTGGAGCGAATCCTGGGGTGGAGACTGGTATCGCTCATCCTCAAGTTGATGCTGATAAAGATGTGTATTCGATGGATGATGACAGCATTTCATCCCAGACGAACCTAAGCATTGATGATATAAGCCGTATGTTCAATGCTAAAAAAACAGAGAATTACGCTGCGGACGATGAGCGTAATCCGATGAAAAAATAGATTGTACAATTAGCAATTTGTGGCCGTGATGAGCAAGCAAGAGCTATGCGATGAATGAGGAGTAAACATTGCCAACTACTTATGATGGTGCCATCCAAAATCTTATTGACGATTTTGCAAAATTACCAGGAATTGGTCCTAAAGGTGCACAACGTATAGCTTTTCATTTGCTGTCAGTTGACGAATCTGAAGCTCAAGAACTAGCTCAAGCGATTGTCGACATGCGAGATAAGGTACGTTTTTGTGATATTTGTGGCAATGTGTGTGAGAACAGTCCTTGCCCGATTTGTGCTGATCCTCGACGCGATCATACAACTATTTGTGTAGTACAAGAGCCAAAAGATATTATGAGCATCGAGCGAACCCACGAGTATCGAGGTGTTTATCATGTACTGGGCGGCGCTATAAATCCTATGGCGAATATTTCACCCCAAGATCTCAATATCGCAGCATTAGTTAGACGAATGCAAGCTGCTGAAAGCGATGATGCGCAGGACAGTATTACGGAAGTTATCCTTGCTCTCAATCCTGATATCGAGGGAGAAGCGACAACGACTTATCTAAGCCGTTTGCTCGAACCAGTAGGAATTACAATTACACGGCTTGCGAGTGGTTTGCCTGTCGGTGGTGATCTCGAGTATGCGGATGAGGTTACTCTCGGCCGAGCACTAGCTGGCCGTCGATCTGTAACACAATAGGGCAACGCAGAAATTTTTTATAACCAAATTATACTACGGATGTGTATTTTGGATAAGTGCCAACGAATGTGATAACGATGTTAGTGAGATATGGCTGTAAGAATGGCAGTGAACGATGACAGTGGAAATAATGGCGGGGATATAACGACGAGGATATAACGGCGAGGAAGCAGCGACAGGGCAGAGCTTGCGAGGAAGTGATAGCGAAGAGAAGCTCACGAGTAAATCGTCACTCCTTGTGTGCAAGACACGCCGAGCTATTCCCATCGGTCTCATTCCCTGATTAAGAAACAACACAAAATCAGGGAGTTTGCGTAAGATAAAAAGCGCATAACATTTCAAGCAGATTGGATTGATGTGGCTCTCATAGTACAAAAGTATGGTGGTTCTTCAGTTGCAGATACTGAATCCATTAAACGCGTGGCTCGTCGTATTATTGAGACGCGCAAAAAGGGCAATGATGTAGCTGTGGTGGTATCAGCTATGGGAGATACCACTGATGAGCTGATTGACCAAGCTCTGAGTATTGATTCCAATCCTTCAGCTCGTGAGATGGATATGCTCATGACAGCTGGCGAACGTATTTCTATGTCTCTGCTTGCTATGGCGATTCATGCTCAGGGTGAGAAAGCACATTCCTTTACTGGGTCGCAAGCCGGGTTTATGACTGATACACAGTATGGTGCAGCGCATATCCGTTCTGTTAAACCTGAACGAGTACGAGAAGCTATTAGTGACGGGGAAATTGCTATTGTTGCTGGTTTCCAAGGCATTAATTCACTGGGAGACGCGACAACTCTGGGGCGCGGAGGCTCGGATACTTCAGCTGTAGCTCTTGCCGTGGCTCTAGGAGCAGACGTATGCGAAATTTATACCGACGTTGACGGCGTCTTTACTGCAGACCCACGTATCGTCCCAACTGCTCAGCGTATTGATTCCATAACCTATGATGCTATTTTGGAAATGGCTGCAAGCGGTTCAAAAGTCTTGGCATTGCGTTGCGTAGAGTATGCTCGACGTTTTAATATGCCTATTCATGTCCGAAGCTCGTTCTCGAAGCGAAAGGGAACGATAGTCGTCGGCTCAGATATCAATCCTGTACTTATTCCTAATCAAGATTAATTAAGGAGATTTCATGGCAGATACATCGATTGGTGATATTTTCCCAGATATGACTGGACCTGAGGCTCCTATTATTTCAGGAGTTGCTCATGATAGCAGCGAAGCAATGGTTACATTGCGTGGAATTCCTGATATGCCTGGTCGCGTAACCGCGGTATTTACAGGATTTGCAGAAGCTGGAATCAATATCGACATGATTGTTCAAGCTTTGGCAGCTACTGATTCCGAGCATAGGTTTGCAGATATTTCCATTACCTTCCCAGAATCTCAGTTGCGTAAGGTTCAACAGTATATTGAGTCTCATAAAGAGGAGCTGAGCTATAAGACAGCTGACGTGAATACTCAAATTGGTAAGATTTCGCTTGTAGGTGTCGGTATGAAAACTCATTCTGGCATTACTGCACGATTCTTCCAGGCTCTTTCTGATGAATCAATTAATGTATTAATGATTTCTACATCTGAAATTCGTATTTCTGCTGTCGTTCCGTTGGAAAATTTGAATACTGCTGTTCGCAGTGTGCATACGGCATTCGGTTTGGATGCAGATACTATTGAAGCTGTCGTATATGGGGGGACTGGTCGCTAATGACTCGTATCAATGATAAGGGTGTAAATCTCGCTGTTCTCGGTGCTACAGGTCAAGTGGGGATGGTTATGCGCTCTATTTTGGCGGAGCGTAATTTCCCAGTTAAAGACTTGCGCTTTATGGCATCGGCACGTTCTGCTGGCCAGGTAATTAATTACGAAGGTCATGATGTCGTGGTTGAAGATGTTGCGACTGCTGATTTATCCGGAATTGATATTGCTATTTTCTCTGCTGGCGGTGGCACGTCTAAGACGTGGGCTCCGCAGTTTGCAAAGGCAGGTGCTTACGTTATTGATAACTCGTCACAATGGCGTATGCATGATGATGTTCCTCTCGTCGTAGCAGAGGTTAATCCTGAAGATCTTGACGATGTCCCAAGCCACATCATCGCAAATCCTAATTGCACTACTATGGCTGCGATGCCAGCTGTGAAAGCTTTGCATGAGAACTTTGGTTTAACTCGTCTTGTTGCATCATCATATCAAGCCGTTGCTGGAGCCGGGCGAGATGGCGTATTACAGCTTATGAATGAAGCCCAAACTGCTTTAGATCAGGGTGCAGATAAGCTTGTCTTTGATGGAAGCGCAATCGATTTTCCTGCGCCAACTAAGATTGTAAAGACTATTGCTTTCAATGCGGTTCCGTTCATTGGTTCGATTGTTGATGATGGTAGCGAAGAAACGGATGAAGAGCAGAAATGGCGTAATGAAAGTCGTAAGATTTTGCATATCCCAGGACTTCGCGCAGCATGCACCTGTGTACGTGTAGGAGTATTTACATCGCATGGTATGAGCATCCAAGCAGAATTCGAAAAGGATGTTACACCTGACATGGCTCGTGAAGTTCTCAAAGATGCCCCTGGAGTCGAGCTTATGGATGTTCCTACTCCAATGGAAGCTGCTGGCAGAGACCCAAGTTTTGTAGGCCGTATCCGTCAAGATCAGTCTGTAGAAGGCAAGAAGGGGCTGAGCTTCTTTATAGCCAATGACAATCTTCGTAAGGGTGCAGCTTTAAATGCTATTGAGATAGCTGAAGTAATGGTCTCTAAGCATTTCGCTGATCGTCTGTAAAATTTGTACTATGACAGTGAAAATGTTCAATGCTGTAGCTCATGAGGCGATTAAACAACTTAATCGCCTTGTAGCTTTGGGTTATGCCAATGTCGCCGATTTGAGCGATGAGGAATTTCGTGCATTAGCACGTCCGCTGATAAACGAGCTCAATACTGAAGAGTTTGACGATTTAGGTACGAACATTCTTTTAGTTCCTACGCGCGAATTGGTTTCCCCGGAATCCCTTATTGCGCGAACTGCAATAGGTCGTAATGCTGGATTTACTACAATGTCTCCTCGCGACATTGCAAGTTTCATTCCTCAAGATGGTTGTGAGCCTCCTGAGGGGCCATTCTATATAGTTATTGACCCGCATACGGGGACAAAGTACACTAACCGTGAGCCGGATGTGGCGCGTAAGCTTATTGATTCAGACAATAAACTGCCTTTGACCTTAGAAGAAGGAATTTCTATCGCTACCCAGCATCCGCATTGGCTTACCGATAAGAACGGCTTTAATTTACCTGGTTCTCGAAGCACTGACGGAAGAGTACCGAGTGTATGGGTCAGCCAGAATTCTCCTCGTCTGGGGGCTGTGTGGCCAAATTCGCGACATACATGGCTTGGAAATGCATTTTGTGAGAGTCGGTTAGGCAGTCCGCTGTCCTTGTCGGTTCCGGTTTTATAAGTTCATTGTGTAGTATACGTCTTATAAATTTCTATAAGACTGCGCGTATACACGCTACGTATGCACTTTAAGTGTATGGTACATACGCCATATACGTTTATAAGCTGTTCTTGCAGATTTTTGCACTGCGATGATTGCAACACCATATGTCGCAATGCATATAATTTCTCCAAAACTATTTAATTAGTCTAAATAGTCCTTATTTCGGGACGATATGAGCATAAAACGTAAAATTTTCGTAGGATAAGAATATACACATTAATTTCCATCACAACGTAAGGTAAGAGCAATGACTAATTCTGTGTTTGATTTAGCACCACTAGCAGCAGCTTCAAATGGTGGGAATAATGATCCACGATTGCCACGACAGCGATATGTTGGATGCCCACAGGCGCCAAGCAAGATGCCCTATACGAAGTACATTGCTTATGATAAGCAGGTTCCTTTTGAATATCCTGAACGCACGTGGCCAGATAAAAAACTCCAGCGTGCACCTCGCTGGTGTTCAGTCGATTTGCGTGACGGTAACCAGTCCTTAGTTAATCCAATGGACTCCGAGCGAAAATTGCGTTTCTGGAATCTCTTAGTATCCATGGGGTATAAGGAAATCGAAGTTGGTTTTCCTTCAGCATCAGAAACAGATTATGACTTTATTCGTATGCTGATTGAGCGTGAACTTATTCCAGATGATGTCACTATTGCGGTTCTAACTCAAGCGCGCGAGCATTTGATTCATAAAACATATGAAGCTCTTCGTGGTTGCAAGCGAGCGATTGTCCATTTCTATAATTCGACTTCTGTACTTCAGCGTGAAGTAGTTTTCCGTAAAGAAAAAGAAGGAATTAAACAGCTTGCGGTTGATGCTGCAAAACTGTGTAAAGAATTGGAAGAAGATGCTCACGGCATTGATATCTCGTATGAGTATTCTCCTGAATCTTTCACAGGTACCGAGCCTGAATTCGCATTAGAAGTATGCGATGCAGTTGTTGATATTATCAAGCCAACGCCTGAGCATCCTATGATTATCAATATTCCTGCAACGGTGGAAATGACTACACCGAATGTTTTCGCAGATCAGATTGAATTCTTAGATCGCAATCTGAAGAATCGCGATTCAATCGTGCTATCGCTGCATCCTCATAACGATGAGGGTATGGCTATCGCTGCTACCGAGCTTGCGCTTCTTGCAGGAGCAGATCGTGTAGAGGGATGCTTATTTGGAAACGGTGAACGCACAGGAAATGTTGATTTATGCACTGTAGGCCTGAACTTACTTGTTCAAGGAATTGATCCGCAAATTGATTTCTCACGTTTACACGAAGTGCGAAAAGTGGTGGAATACTGCAATCAGGTTCAGCTATCTGAACGACATCCATACATTGGAAACTTTGTTTTTACTGCATTCTCTGGCTCGCATCAAGATGCGATTAAGAAGGGGATTGAGGCGCGTGAGCTCGCAGCAGCTTCACAAAATGCAGATTTGGATTCATTCCTGTGGCAAGTGCCATACTTGCCGATTGATCCTAAAGATGTGGGTGGCACATATGAGGCTGTTATTCGTGTCAATTCCCAATCTGGTAAGGGCGGAATGGCATATCTGCTTAAGGTTAATCATCATCTTGATTTGCCAAAGCGTCTCCAAGTTGAATTTGATAAAGTGGTTCAGCGTTATGCTGATGAAACCAAGCGTGAAGTTAAGGATGAGGATATCTGGCGCTTGTTTAAGGATGAATATCTGCCTGTAGAGGAAAGTGGTAAGCATCCAGCTCTTGCGGATTCTCATGATGCAACACTTGAGAAGTGGGGGCGTTACCGTCTGATGGCTGCGAATATCATGTCTGATGAATCGAGTAATGACACCATTATTAAGGTGAAGATTCAAGATAATGGTATGCCTGATGATAATCAAGAACCACGAGTTCGTGAACTTTCTGGTGTGGGCAACGGTCCAATCGCTGCGTTTGTTAATGCGATTTCGATTCTTGGTCTTAACGTTTCCGTGCTGGATTATGCTGAGCACGCGTTGAGCTCTGGTGGAGATGCAGTTGCTGCATCGTATGTGGAATGCCAGATAGGCGACGAACCAGAAGAACAAATCATCTGGGGTGTCGGTATTGATTCGTCAATTACGACAAGCTCACTGAAAGCAATTCTCTCTGCTGTCAACCGCACACAGCGCTAGGTGTAGCTTAAGCTTCGCTAAAGATTTGCTAACTTCTGTAAATTAGCGGGATTCGCGTAAAAGCCAATGGTTCGGGGCCCTGAGAATAAATCTCAGGGCCCCGAACCATTGTTGTCACATCCTATGAATGGAATAGTACACAACTCTCACACGCTAGTTCCCACCTGTCGTCTGCTCTCCAGATTGCGGTTGAGACGAACTGTTCTCGTTATTCGCCTGTGAATTCTGTCCCGAATTTCCCGATTCAGATGATGATCCTGAAGAGCTTGAGGAATCTGAATTACCTGAGGAATTCGAGTCGGTGGAATTTTGCTGCTGCTGATTTTGCTGCTCCTGATTCTGATTACGACGGTTTGATTCAGAAGCGGAATCATCGTCAGAAGACTCTTCCTCCTCATCATTTTGAGTCTGGGTGCGCTGTCCACCCAAACCCCATGATCCATCAGGTCCACCAACAATACCAGTGCTCTTTGGCGTAGGGAAAGCCTCATCTTGCACTCCGGCAAGTGCCTGCTTCATATACAGCGTGAAGAGATGAGTAGGATAGCCCATTCCATCCGTATATCCACCAAAAGTCGGTACCGGCTCGTTAGTCTTTCCATCATCACTTGGATTCCACGTAGCAAAAGCGGTAACGACGTGTCGGCTGAAGCCCGCGAAACTTACAGCAGAGTTATCATTTGCTGTACCAGATTTTCCAGCCACAGTTTTACCAACAGCAAGAGCTGGTGTACCGTATCCCTCAGTAATTACTGCTCGTAATGCGGTTTGAGCATTAGCTGTGACGTTAGAACTGAATACCTGGGTGCCTTGAGTATTGGCAGTATACACGGTATTAGTTCCCTGATCAGAGCGTACTTCGCGGACAATGTGCAAATCATTTCTTACTCCATCATGCGCGATTGTTTGATATGCTTGGACGATTTCGCTGACATGAATAGCGTCAATTCCCAAGGTATTGTAGAGAGAATCGGTTTGAATCGAAGAAGAAATACCTGCAGATTTTGCAATTTGCGCTGTTTTCTCCGGAGTAACTTTCTGATTCAAATCAACGAAAACTGTGTTCACGGATCGAGCCAGGGCGCGTGTAAGCGTAATATTTCCGTAGCTTATATTGCCATAATTCGATACAGATTTTCCTAAGCCTTGGTATGTGCGAGGAGAATTACCATTAAATAATGTATTCAAACTTACATCTTGCTGGATAGCGCCAATTAAGGTGAAAGTCTTCATTGTAGATCCAGCCTGATAAATCGCTTGGGTCGCATTATTAAGCTGCTTTGTGTTGTAATCCTTACCGCCATAGACCGCAATTATTTCGCCGGTATCAACGTCAGCGCTCATACCACCTGTTTCTACAGTTTCAGGGGTAGATCCATCGCCAGCACCGACCTGCTGCATATAAGCTTGCTTGTCTTTATCAATGGACGTGATAATGGAGTATCCACCGGTCATCAATTGATCTTCAGTAAATTGATCAGTGTTAAGTAACTCGCTCTTAACCATAGACAGGAGATAGCCTTTATCCCCAGCGTATTGGTCAGTGGATGCTTGCTCAATTGTCTGAGGTAATTGAGCGCTTGCGGCTTGCTCGGAAGTGAGATAGCCGTCCTCCTTCATAATCTTGATCACGCGGTTAAATCGTTTCGTTGCGGCAACGTTGTCTACTGCTGGATCCCAAATCGATGGTGCTGGGATAATTCCAGCAATCAAGGCAGCTTCTGATGGTGTCAAATCTTTGGCATCCTTATTAAAATATGCCTTCGCAGCCGCTTGAATTCCGTATGCTCCACGACCAAAATAAATTGTGTTCATATAATTGCAGAGAACTGTTGATTTATCCTGAGTTTGTGCAATTTTGAGTGCGAGTAATGCTTCGCGTAACTTTCCGATATAGCTCTTTGTTTCGCCTAGATAATAGCGTTCTGCATATTGCTGTGTAATAGTTGAACCCCCCTGACGGGTTCCAGTGGTGATATTTGTGAACAGTGCGCGTGCTATTCCGCGTAAATCAATGCCACTATCAGACCAGAATGAGCGATTTTCCGAAGCTACTACTGCATTGCCCACATAATCTGGCAGTGCGCTACATCCGATAATTTCTCGATTTTCTTCTTGGAATGAACCGATAGCAGTGGTTCCATCGTTATAATACACCGTTGTCTTCTGGCTTAGAGCAACGGATTCCGGAGAAGGTATTTCAGTTGTGGCGTATGCGATACCTAAACCAGCCACGCCGATAACGAAAAGACCAAGAATGCTCAAAAGTATGTATTTAATAATTGGGCGTTTTTTCATAGAACTATGTGAACGTCGTGGACCACGAGAGTTGCGAGGACGTCGAGAGCCGCTGGTGCCATGTGTTGAATTTCCTTGCGCGCTCCGTGCATGCGAGGTGCTCGTACGAGAAGAACGAGCACTACGAGCAGATGTCGATCCTGCGTTGTTTTTATGAGTAGCCATATATAAAAGGCTAGTAAGAATTTTCGATACAGTCCATTTTTATACGGCTATTGCGCATTACATTTACGCTAATTTCACACCTGCGGCATGGGGATATATAGTGCGAAACGTTGAAATTAAGCCTTTTGTAGGTTATTTCCTCATTGCAAATGATGACAGAGTAAAAAGTTCACTCTGAGCGTGCATTAACGATGTGATGGAGAGAAAAATTGATTAAAAAGTTGTGCTATATCATGAGTGCAGAGTACGGTTATATGAAAGGTAAGTTTTACTTGCAGTCGACAATTTAAGGATGAATAATGACTATTCGCGTTGCAATTGCAGGTGTTGGTAACTGCGCTTCGTCGCTCGTTCAAGGCGTTCAGTACTATCACGATGCTCATGATGATGATAAAATTCCAGGAATTATGCATGCGAACTTCGGCGGTTATCGAATCCGCGATATCGAATTCGTAGCAGCATTCGATGTTGATGCAGCAAAAGTGGGCACTGATTTAAGCGAGGCGATCTTCGCTTCTCAGAACAACACATATAAGTTTAGCGATGTGCCACATCTTGGAGTGGAAGTCTTGAGGGGTCCTACTCATGATGGATTAGGTACATATTATCGTCAAATGATTGAGGAATCTGACGCTCAGCCAGTAGACGTAGCGCAAGTATTGAAGGATAAGAAAGTTGATGTTCTTGTCTCTTACTTGCCAGTAGGCTCTGAGGAAGCTGATAAATTCTATGCAACTGCCGCTATGGAAGCAGGATGTGGGTTTGTCAATTGCCTGCCAGTATTCATTGCTTCTGATCCTCAATGGGCACAAAAGTTCCGCGATGCAGGTGTACCAATTGTCGGTGATGATATTAAGAGCCAGGTGGGTGCAACCATTACTCACCGCACATTGGCACGTCTTTTCGAAGACCGAGGAGTACGTGTAGAGCGCACGTATCAGCTCAATGTCGGTGGCAATATGGACTTTATGAATATGCTTCAGCGCGATCGTCTTGAGTCTAAGAAGATTTCTAAGACTCGTGCCGTAACATCTATCGTTCCTCACGAGATGGAAGATAGAAACGTGCATATTGGACCATCTGATTACGTGGCATGGCTTGACGATCGTAAATTTGCTTTTGTTCGCCTGGAAGGAACAACTTTCGGTGATGTTCCTCTTAATCTTGAATACAAACTTGAAGTATGGGATTCACCAAACTCAGCAGGCGTAGTTATTGATGCAATTCGAGCTGCAAAGATTGCGCTAGATCGTGGATTGGGCGGACCAATTTTGGCTCCAAGCTCGTATTTTATGAAGTCTCCAGCAGTTCAGCATGAAGATAATGAAGCTCGTCAACTCGTTGAGAAGTTCATCGCGGGCGAGGTAGAAGCAAATGAGGATCAGCTCAATGCGGATGTTGCTTCGGCTCAGGCTCGCGGAAAAGACGTGTGGCACGCTTAAACTATAAACAGCTATAGTGTCGCGACTTTTACAGTTTGCATGTGAACGTGATTGTTTGGTGCAAGGTCATTCAATAGAGTGACCTTGCGCTTTTCTATAGCTGACTGTGAGTGTAGTGTGTAAGTAATGAAGGTAGAAAGAACTCAGATGAGCACTGCTAAAACAGGTACAGAAAAAAAGAATGTAGCCTCATCGTGGTTTAAGACAATGCTAAGTCGCCATGAGTATTCCACATGGTCATATCTCGTGTGGTTTTTCTTCATCAACACTGCTGTAGTTATTATCCTGCAGTGGGGTGTGAATCTTGAAAATGAAGTATGGAATTCATTCGGATTCGTATGGCAAATTGTTACAACAGGCAATAAAGTTCCTATTAATGAATTCTTTATTCTTGCAATCGTATATTTCATATTGATTATGCTTACGAATCGTTTCTGGTTTGCTTCGCAATTATTTATTGATATGAGCATTATCATAACAGTCGCGGAACGATTCAAAATGGTGAGCCGATCCGAGACAATCGTTCCAGCTGATATGAACTTTATATCTGGCGGAAATGCTGGAGATCTGACATCATGGTTACCAGATGATGCAGTGGCAATTATCACTGGTGCGTTGCTTTTGATTATTATTACCACAGCAATTTCAATGATCTTAGGTCATCGTGATACACGCCGAGGGGTTGTATATACGAAAAATGTAGCAATCCGTTGGGTATCACGTCTCATGGCAGCCGTCCTAGCAATGGCATTTCTTGCCGCATTCGTTATGTCTATGGCGTCGATTGGATCGTGGTCAAATACACTTATTACGTATTTTGGTGATTCACCAAAACTATGGGATTCCAAGATTGATGCTCAAAAGAATGGAACGGCTATCGGTTTTGCTCGCTTGGTTAATCCAAAAATTATGGATAGGCCGACAAATTATTCTCAAAAAACGATGGAAGAAGTCGCTACGCGCTACAGCAAGAGTGCGGCAACGCTTAATGCCTCTCGTTCGCGAGAAGTGAATGATTCGACAGTTATCTATGTACTTTCAGAATCCTTCTCCGATCCGGCACGTGTTCCTGGAATTAAGCTCAATAAAGATGTAATGCCAAAGATTCGTGCAATTAAGAATTCAACGACATCGGGATTGATGCTTTCATCCGGTTATGGTGGCGGTACAGCAAATCTCGAATATATGGCATTGTCGGGTATGTCACTTGTGAACTTCGCTCCGTCGTTAAGCTCGCCGTATCAGCAGCTTATTCCGGGGGCTAAGTGGACTCCGACATTTAACCAGTTGTGGAATGATAGTAATGCGTATGCGTTCCATCCATATATGCCAAATATGTATTCGCGAAATGTTAACTATAAGAAGTTTGGATTCTCGCAATTCTGGACTCTTAAGCCACCTGATATTATTTCTCCACAAGATAAATTGGGGACGTCACCATACGTTTCTGACAAATCGACGTATACGGCAGTTTTGAATTCCTTGAAGAAAGACAAGGCTGGGCAAAGTTACTTCTATCAGGTAGCAACTATGCAAAATCATATGCCGTATAACAATTATTACCCGAATAATGAAATAACCGTCGAGAGTACAACGGGTACCCCACTTCCAGCAAAAGAAAAGAGTGCTATTGAGACTTTTGCTAAGGGAGCTGAATATACTGATGATTACACCCAAGAATTCTTGGATGAATTAGATGCATTGGATCGTCCAATTACAGTCGTCTTTTACGGTGATCATTTGCCGGGTGTATATAAGACAGCGGCTAAAGATGAGAACAATTCCTTGGCGTTACATGAGTCGGATTACTTCATCTGGTCAAATAAAGCATCTGGAATTGATAATCGTGCAGCTGGTGAGAGCGCGACGAATAGTGCGTATACATCGCCGAACTTCTTTGCTGCTCAATTATCCGAGCACATGAATGCAAAGGTGAGTCCATTCGTGGCATTCCTTGGGCAGCTGCATGCTAAGGTACCAGCAATGGAACCAGCGGTAGTTAACAAAATTCAAGGATGGACACGTATCCCTGAGGGTCAGGCGCTCTATGTTGATAATCAAGGATTATATATTGATGTATCGCATGCAGATAAGGAGACAAAGCAGCTACTTGAGGACTATAAACTCATCCAGTACGACGTTACCGCTGGAAATCAATATCTCAAGAATCTTGATTTCATGAGTGTCAAGCAGTAGCAAGGCGGATAATGAAGTGTGTAAAACAGACACACGCTGGCACAGTTCGAAAGAGTAGTGTACACTAAAGATTGCTCTCACGTGGCGATATGTCACCCAACTCCCCCAGGGCAGGAATGCAGCAAGGGTAAGTGGCCTCTGTCGGGTACGTGAGAGTTTTCTTTACTTTTCTTAAGATTATGCATCTGAATTTATGGATTTCAGCAAATAACGTAAAACAATTTAAAGAAGCTACGAAATACCTGAGCCTGTCAACACCAAGGTAAGGACTCCTGCGTATCACAGCAGGAGAGTTGTTCATATTACGTGGTGATTGTCCAAAATACTTAAAAGACGTGAGGAAAGGGACTATTGTCTACAAACATGGCAGATGATAAGAATTTTTTACCAGATTACTCGTCACAAGAAAGCTCTATGCAAGACGTATTGTCTGAAAAAGTTGACTCTGGGGAAAAAATGCCTGAAAAGTTATCCTCTGGAAAAATTTCCAAAAAAATATCTGAGAAGGCATCCTCGGAGCGTACGTTCACTGTGCGTATTGACCGCGGATCTGACCAATATTTAGCAACACATCCACGGGTTAGCTCAGTCGTATGGGCTATCATACTGGGAATTATAGGTCTTCTTTCGACCGCAGTTGTGTATTATGTAGGCGTATGGACGCAGTCAGGACAATATTTTGATGACTGGATGTGGTCTCAAATGGGAAGCGTGTACCCGAACGTAGACACATATATGCCAGTTATTTTTACGAACTCTATAGTGATTATCGCTATAAGTATTACGATGATTGCTCTTTCTCTTATCACTGTAATAGCACGAAAGCGTTTTTATACTTTCGGTATAATCATCGTCTTTATCGCCGTAGCTTTCGCGGCTTCGTATAGTTTGAAAAGGCTTCTACCACGTCCAGTATTTGATTCTTTGATGCCAAACCCAGCGAATTCTGCTCCTTCTGGACATACAGCATTGACTATGATTGCGGGCGTTGCATTAGTCATGGGAATGCCACGAGTACTCAGAGCAATAGCGTCCTTATGGTCAATGATTTTTACAACAATGGTGGGAATCATGGTTATCTATGATGGATGGCATCGACCAACGGATCCTTTGACCTCAATAATGTTGGTGGGGTCATTGGGACTTATCGCAATGGCTTTTACACGCGCATCGGGAATGGATGAGCCTGGAACGCGCAAATCGAGTATAAGTGTTCAAATCGTTTCGACTATTCTTATCGTATTTGGCTTGGCTAGCGCTGCTTACGGTACATATATTGTTTCGCAGATCTACCCTGTGGTTCAGTATCAGCCAGAAGATTTAACGGTGAGTGGACTGTATTCCACATTCGCATTAATCGTGGGAATGAGCAGCTTTTTATACGGGTGTGTGCTGGCAATTCGACAGGTTACGGCCGCGCCGTTAAGCCGTCTTGGACTTGTAGGAGCGCCACCAGCTCCTCCAGTTTCTTCACATACGCGAGAATTTTAAATCCGAGTAGTCACTAATTTCTTACTGAGAATGCGTGAATATTCGTAAATTTTCGTCAATTTTCGTAGATACAGTTGTCCACAATGTGTAGAAAATTATGCGCTGGACGGGGGAGTGTGCATAATAATGAACAGAGGTATCTTGTTCTCTGCAAGATACTAGCCGATTAAGATGAGGTGTAATCGTGGCAAAAGGAAGTAAGCTCGTTATCGTTGAGTCTCCTACAAAGGCGAGGAAAATTGGCGGTTATTTGGGCGATGAATACACAGTACTAGCCTCGGTCGGGCATATTCGTGATCTTGCACAACCATCTGAGATTCCGGCTAGCGCTAAGGACAAATTTGGTAAGTTTGGCGTGGATGTCGATGATGGTTTCAAGCCATACTATATCGTTGGTGCCGATAAGAAAAAAACAGTTTCTGAACTTAAGAGTGCATTGAAAAATGCTGATGAAGTTTTTCTCGCAACTGATGAGGACCGCGAAGGTGAAGCTATTGCGTGGCATCTCGTGGAGACACTCAAGCCAAAAGTTCCTGTTAAGCGCATGGTTTTTCATGAGATAACCAAATCAGCAATTACACAATCATTGAGCAATACGCGTGATGTAGATGCTCATATGGTTGACGCGCAGGAAACTCGACGCGTACTTGATCGTTTGTACGGTTACGAATTGTCACCGGTATTGTGGAGAAAAGTACGTACGGGTCTTTCTGCAGGCCGTGTGCAATCTGTGGCTACACGTTTAATCGTTGAACGTGAACGAGAGCGCATGGCTTTCGTAAAATCGTCATACTGGGATATTACTGCTCAATTTAATGGGGAATCCAACGGTGTAAGTAATGGTTTTACTGCGCGATTGATTCAGCTCGGACAATCACGTGTGGCTGGATCAAAAGATTTTGATGATGCTGGACAACTTACACAGTCAGCGCGAAAAGAAAACGTAACTGTTGTCGATGAAGCAGTGGCTCAAGAATTAGCTACCGCCTTAACGAACAGCGATTTCGTCGTCGAATCTGTGGGAACTAAGCCATATACTCGTCGACCATTGCCGCCATTTACTACTTCGACGATGCAGCAAGCTGCAGGTAATGCACTCGGTATGTCATCTCGTTCAACGATGCGTGCTGCTCAGGGTTTGTATGAGAATGGTTATATTACTTACATGCGAACTGATTCGGTGACCCTGTCACAGGAAGCAATTCAAGCAGCTCGTGAAGGTGTTATTCACGAATGGGGAGAGAAATATCTGTCCGAGAAACCAAAGCAGTACGCTACTCGTAGTGCTGGGGCTCAAGAAGCTCACGAGGCAATTCGTCCTGCTGGAGCACACTTTAGAAACCCTGCAGAGCTCAGCACCGTTCTTCCTCCCGACCAGCTGAAATTGTATACGCTTATCTGGCGTCGCACATTAGCATCACAAATGGCTGATGCTACCGGATCTACAGCTACTATCCGATTAAGTGCAGATTCTGGCAAGTATGGTCTTGCTATCGTTCAGGCTAGTGGAACGGTTATTGATTTTCCTGGATTCACTGTAGCTACAGGCGCGTTTGCAGGAACTAGCTCACGTTCTGACACACAAGATGACGATAATAATGCTGTGCTTCCCCCATTGTCACAAGGCGATATGCTCACCGCACAGGAAGTGCAACCACAATCGCATGAGACACATCCGCCAGCGCGTTATACGGAAGCATCCTTAGTAAAAACTTTGGAAGCGAAAGAAATTGGTCGTCCATCGACATACGCTAGCATTATCTCAACAATTATTGATAGAGGCTATGTGTATGAGCGTGGACGTGCTCTCATCCCATCGTGGTTAGCATTCGCTGTCGTTAAACTTCTTGAACAAAATTTCCCACAGTATGTAGATTATGCATTTACTGCACAAATGGAAAACGGCCTTGACAAGATTGCGCAAGGTAATGAAACTGGCCGTGAATGGTTGACGAGTTTCTATTTTGGTGATGGTGAACATTCTGCTGGATCTGCTCAAGAAGCACATCAAGGATTACAAGCTCAAGTTGCACAACTCGGCGATATTGACGCGCGAGAAATTAACACTATTGATATCGGTGATGGTTTAGCAGTACGAGTGGGACGATACGGTCCTTATCTTGAAGATTCACTTCATCTTGATAGGGAAGGAAAACCAAAGCGAGCGAGCCTGCCTGATACTATGGCTCCTGACGAGCTTACTGTCGAAGCTGGTCGCGAATTAATTG
The DNA here is from genome assembly GCF_004332295.1 of Alloscardovia theropitheci. GTDB lineage: Bacteria > Actinomycetota > Actinomycetes > Actinomycetales > Bifidobacteriaceae > Alloscardovia > Alloscardovia theropitheci. The sequence goes on along the minus strand of NZ_RXLP01000014.1, from coordinate 13,366 downwards.
ATAATAATTCGGGTGGTCCGCGCGTATTAGGCGTGCATCCGCAAACGGGTGGAACTATCGAAGTGCGCAATGGTCGTTTTGGTCCGTACGTGGCGCTCACTGCAATTCCTACTGGTGACGAAAAGATAGATAAGGCAAATAAGCCTAAGATGGCCTCATTGTTCAAGACAATGACCCCAGATGCTCTCACCTTGGAAGATGCTGTTAAACTTCTTGACCTTCCACGTGTAGTAGGAACTATCGAAGAGAAAGATGACAAGACCGGGGAGAGCAAGAATGTAGAAATTCTTGCGAATAACGGTCGTTACGGCCCATACCTTACAAAGACAGGTATAGACGGTAAAGCTGAAACGCGCTCGCTATCGTCTGAAGACGAAATCTTTACTGTTACTGTGGAACAAGCTAAAGAACTTTATGCACAACCAAAATATGGTCGTCGCGCAAGGGGAGCTGCTAAGCCACCTCTTCGTGAATTGGGTGCTGATCCAGATAATGGTAAGAATGTCACTATCAAAGACGGCTTCTATGGAGCTTATATTACGGATGGCGAAACGAATCGCACACTTCCGAAGCAGTACACTCCAGAGTCTATAGAGCCAGCTGAAGCTTTCCGGTTGCTTGCTGAAAAGCGAGCAGCGGGCCCTACTAAGCGTCGTCGCTCGGCTAAAAGCGCGTCTACTCGAGGAACGAAGAAAAGCGCAACTACAGCTAAGTCTGCGACTAAGAAAACCACTACAAGGAAGACAACTACGAAGAAAAGTACGGCAACGAGAAATGCTGCAAAGAAAACTTCTTCGTCTTCTACATCACGAACTACTTCTAAGTAGATACGATAGGGCTGGGATTCAAGTATGGCACAAGGTCTCTTTATCTCTTTTGAAGGAGTAGATGGAGTCGGCAAAAGTACACAAGTCAAGAAGCTCCAAGAGTATTTTCAATCACGCGGTCGGCGGGTAATAACTACACGTGAGCCGGGGGGAACTGAGCTTGGTGTTCAGATTCGTCAGATGCTTTTGCACGGCGGTGATGTGGATGCTCGTGCTGAAGCATTGCTCTATGCTGCTGATAGGGCGCACCATGTAGCGACGGTGATTCAGCCTGCATTAGATGAGGCAAGTGTAGTTATATCCGATCGCTATATCGACTCTTCGATTGCGTATCAAGCTGGTGGACGCGAATTGACGGAAGATCATATTTGTATGCTTTCGCAGTTCGCTACTCGTGATTTATGGCCAAAGCGCACATATATTTTGGATCTGAGTTATGAGCAATCGCGGTTGCGCCTAACTGGTGAACCTGATCGCCTCGAGTCCGCAGGTGAACTATTTTTCGAACGCACCCGGCAAGCTTTCTTAGATATCGCCCAAGCAGATTCAAAGCGTTGCCGTGTCATTGATGCATCTCAAAGCATTGAGGAAGTGTGGATGCAAATTCAGTCTGATATCGAACAGCTTGATTTAGAGGATTTGCAGTAATGGCTCAAACCGTACCTTCTGTGTGGAACTCAATCGTTGGGCAAAAGCCTGTCGTTGAATTACTGTCTCGTGTAGCGCGTTCTCCTCGAGACATCGCACAATCATGGCTTATATGCGGTCCAGCTGGTTCTGGACGGTCGCGGGTGGCTCAAGCATTTGCTATGGCGCTTAATTGTCCTCAGGGCGGTTGTGGAGAATGTGATATATGCAGGATGATTAAAGCTGGCACACATCCTGATGTGACTACTGTTACCACGGATCGTGTCAGTATTACTATCGATCAGGTACGTGAAATTATGACCACGTCTGAGCAAATGCCGGCACTGTCACCATGGCGCATCATCATTATTGAAGATGTTGATCGCATGAGTGAACGTACGACGAATGTCTTGCTTAAGGATATTGAAGAGCCAAGTGAACATACTATTTGGCTTTTGTGTGCTCCATCCGCGCAGGACGTATTGCCTACAATTCGGTCACGTACACGAATTGTTACGCTGGCTGTTCCAGCGTTGAATGATGTCGCGCAATTTTTACAGGAAACAACCGGTGTGGATGAGCATAAAGCAAAACAATATGCTCGTTTAGCGCAAGGTCATATCGGGATAGCGCGATTGTATGCTCGCCAACCCGAGGCAATGCGTATGCGCAACGATATCGTTGATAATCTAGTATCGATGACACGTTCTTCCCAAGCAGTATTGCTTGCTGATAGCATCTTTACTTCTGCTCATGAACAAGCGCAAGCGAGCATCGAATCGCAAGTCGAGAAGGAGCAAGAGGAATTTAGACGTGCGAATGGCTTAGGTCCGAAAGATTCGATTGATTCATCTCTTCGTTCGCAGTATAACGCGTTGAGCAAGAAGGAAGAGGTCAATCGGCGAGTGACTCGTCTGACTCGCGATGTAGTAGATCGCGCGTTAACAACGATAGCTAGCGTATATCGTGATATAGCTGTGATTCATAATGGTGCTGAACTCGTCAGTGGGTTAATCAATCAAGAGTTCTCGCAGGAAATCGCAGAATTATCTGTACGCGTCAATCGACAACAAGCAATTGACGCGGTTGAGTGCATTGATGTTGCTCGTAGGCGAATTGCTGGCAATACTCCAATTTTGTTGGCTTTGGAAGCTCTTTTAACTTCTCTTACGTATGCATAAGATTAAAAAATTTGCTACCTCAAGCTCCGCGCGTTATGACATACTGGATATATGAAAATTTCTGCTGACTTTACTCAAATTCCTGATGAATACGGTAAGTTTGCGCCTGCCGAGCATAAAACCGATGGCTATCCGACGACGTCTTTCCCGTTTTATATCGATCGAATGAATCCTTCTGTACGCTATCTGCATTGGGAATTCGTTGATGATGATGCGATTCCTGTATGTGGTCATCAGTGGATCCATTGGGCGGTTGCAAATGTGCCTGTGGAAGCTTTAATGTTTGATTTTAATGATTCTCACGCACTGCAGATACCAGCAGATTTTTCGAAGAATCTTCCGTCTCTTATTCCTGAAGCTGTTCAGGGAGCAAACTCGTCTCTTGGCAAGATTGCCGGACAAACGAATCCTCTAGTGACGAGACGTTACAATGGTCCACAACCTCCAGATAAGACACACGATTATAAATTATGCGTTTATGGTACAGCTGAGCCTCTTGAGGGTTTTGAAGAGGGATTCTACCTGAATCAGTTGCGCAATGCAGTATTTCGTACAGATGTTGTGATTGATTATGGCGAGATTTATTTAAGCTCACGCGCGTAATGTGCCGCTAACATACTTGAGATAACTAGATAGTAGATACAGTAAACAGAAAATAGCTAACATCGGAGGATTATGCTTAGCACTAATATCGTCGAAACGGCTCAGCAATGGGATGAGATTATGTCCGTCTTGGAAGGCCATCCAATGCAATCGTGGCAATGGGGTGAACTCAAAAGTAAAACAGGACCATGGACTGCTCATCACATCGAAGTGAGAGAAGGCGATAAACTTGTAGGAGCGGCTCAGATCTTAGTGCGTACTTTGCCATTCCCTTTCCGAGAACTGTGCTATGTGCCACGTGGGCCAATTGTCAGTGATAATTCGTATCTGCCAGCAGTTGCTGATGCTGTTGCCGCGTGGTGTGCGCAAAATACAAAAGCAGTAGCGGTAAAAATTGACCCTGCTGTAGAAAGTGCTCATTTGTCCCGTTCATGGAAGCCTTCTCCACACGTGCTTCTTTCTACTACAGGCATTATGAATCTTGATATGTCGGAAGATGAAGTAATGCGTAGTATTCATTCGAAGAAGGCGCGGCAATATATTCGTAAAGCTGGTCGAGATGGAGTTACATGCCGTCCAGCACGTAAAGAAGATTTACCTGAAATCTTGGCTATTTATCATGACACAGCACGTGCCGATGGTTTTGCGATTCACGATGATGAATTTTATAGCGAAGCCTTTGATACCCTCCAAGGCGTAAGTCAGCTGTTTGTAGCCGAAGTTGAAGATCGTATCGTAGCTTTCTTGTGGAATGTGACTACCGTTGATACTGCCTTTGAATTATGGGGAGCGGTTAATGATGAAGGAAAGCGTATGAGAGCGAACTTCCTACTGAAGTGGACAGCGATCAAGGCTGCGATGGACAAGGGAACTCATATCTACGACTTAAATGGTCTGCTTAATGATGGTATTAGTGATTTTAAATTGCTCTTTACTGGCGGGCAGACTCAATGGATCGGATCGTATGATTATGCGCTTAATCCACTTACAGGATTGTGGAATACTGCTATGCGTGTACGTTCTCGATACAATACTCGTAATAATGCGCAAAAACAGATTAACGAATAGACGTTAGAAATAAATCGAAAATTCAATACACCCGTTTTACAAGGAGTATCTATTATGCCATGCACAACTATTTTGGTAGGTAAAGATGCAAGCTACGATGGATCAACTATTATTGCTCGTAATGAGGATTCATCAAATGGCGAATTTACTGAAAAAGAGTTCAAAGTAGTTCATACTCAAGACCAGCCACGTCACTATAAAAGCGTTATTAGCCATGTGGAAATTGAGCTTCCTGATAATCCGATGCGCTATACCAGCGTTCCTGATGCATTGCTCAAGAATGGCTTATGGGCAGAGCACGGGGTCAATGACTTGAATGTAGCTATGAGCGCTACGGAAACTCTTACTTCCAACGAGCGCGTATTGGGCGCTGATCCTTTGGTTGAGCTCATCCCTGCGAAAGATGGCAATTCTGAAATTCCAGGGGGCATAGGCGAAGAAGATATGCTTACGATTGTTTTGCCTTATATTTCTTCGGCACGTGAGGGTGTTGAGCGCTTAGGATCGCTGCTTGAAAAATACGGCACATACGAGATGAACGGTATTGCTTTCAGTGATGAGAATGAAATCTGGTGGTTAGAAACTATTGGTGGGCATCATTGGATCGCCAAGCGGGTACCAGATGATTCATATGTGGTCATGCCAAATCAGCTTGGAATTGATGAATTCGATCTTGAAGATGCGTTTGGTGATCAAGAAGAGCATATGTGCTCTGCTGATCTTCGTGAATTTATCGAGGACAATTATCTCGATCTTGCAGTCGAGCAAGTATCTGCGTTCAACCCTCGTACAGCTTTCGGTTCACACTCCGATGCTGATCATGTGTACAATACACCGCGCGCATGGTGGATTCAGCGTTTCTTTAATCCTTATGATGAAGATTGGGACTCTGCCCAGGCACTACATACCCCAATGAGCGATGACATTCCATGGGCTCGTCAACCAGAGCGCAAGATTACTATCGAGGATGTTAAATATGCGTTGAGCAACCATTACCAAGGAACTGTGTATGATCCATATAGCAAGAATGGAACAGAAGCAACTCGAGGTCAGTTCCGTACTGTGGGAATCAACAGGAACTGCGATTTGTGCGCGATTCAGATTCGACCATATGTTCCTGAAGCTTCTAAGGCGATTCAATGGACAGCCTTCGGATCAAATCCATTTAATACATTTGTTCCTATTTTCACCAATGTTGACACTATTCCTGCATATTTGACCGGAACGACAGAAGTTGTGGATACAGCACATAACTTCTACTGGGCAAATCGGGTTATTGGTGCTCTTGCCGATGCGCGTTTCCATGACAATCAAGCACACATTGAACGTTATGCTCAAAAAACTGGAGCTGCTGGAGTAGCAACAGTTATTGATACTGATAAGAAAATTGCAGCATTTGCGAAGGCTGAAGGCGAGGAATCGGTTAACACAACTGAAGATAAGCGCGTTCGGACGATTTTGGAAACGGCAAATCAAGCAGTGTGCGATATGGTCCAGCGTGAAACTAATGACGTATTGTCAAAAGTGTTGTACACCACAAGCATGAGCATGAAAAATGCCTTCTCAATGTCGGATAATTAAATTAGCAATACTTTAACCAAAGCGCTGCTAGAAGCTGTCGCCCTGTTTAGGATTGGAGAAGAGTAATGATAACTTCAGAACTCAAGGATTTTACCTACACGTTCGGTGAAATCGACAAGATTGATGCCATCGGTTTCCTTAGCAGGGTGAAGCAATCCCCTGAACAATTTAAGCAGGGGAAAGTCGTGCTCGTTACTGCTTCGACACCGCTTAAAGCATCACGCGGTGAGGGTAAAACAACTACAACAATTGCTCTTATTGATGCTCTGAGGCGTCGTGGTGTTGATGCTGCAGCAGTACTTCGTCAGCCAAGTATGGGAATTACGGCTGCTGGTTCGAAAGGTGGCGCTTCAGGCGGTGGAAAGTCGACGCTTTCTCATCCTGAAATTGCTGATTGGGGTCTAACAGGCGAGATGGCTCGTATCGCCGATGCGCAGAATCTTCTCGTAGCTTTCTGCGAGAAGGCTGTCGATGATGGAATCCTTTCAGATATCCTCATACCAAGGGTTTCTGAAACTCCAAGTCGTTCATTGCGCTCAGTGAGAGTTGATGGTGGAAAGCTTGCAGAGCGTTTTGTATTGACTCCAGCAAGCGAAATGATGCAAATCGTTACGCTATCTCGGTCGGTAGAAGAAATTGCTGAACGTGTGGGCAATATGATCGCCGGAACTGCTCCTGAAACAGGGGCTCCCGTTCAAGTAAAAGATTTCGTGGATGTGGAACGCATTATTCGCGTTATCGGAAATGCTGTGCAGCCTGCTTATATGGAGAGCGGTGAAGGCTCTCCTGTATATATTCATTGCGGACCATTTGGCAACGTATCGCTCGGGATTCCTGGTCTTACTGCTGTCGATATGGCATGTGCTCTCCATGATGTCGTCGTAGTGGAAGCAGGATATGGAGCTGATGCAGGTGGACAAAAGTGGCTTGATATAGCTTCACGAGAATTCGGTGCTCAGTGGCCTGCTGCTGCTGTTGTGGTTACGCGTGCAACTACATGGCGAGACGATCCGCAGCTTCAATGGCGTTATCCATTTGCTGTTAATCGTCTTGAAGAGCTAGGTATTGCTTCCTTCCCAATGATTAATTTGTGGGAGGGGGAAGATGGCGAGGTGCCACAGTTGCGTCAAACTGCTGCTGAACTTGGATTTAGGAATCCAATAGCTGGTAATTTATGGCGTGATGGTGGAGAAGGTCTTGTTGCCCAACTTGATGAGTTCATCGATGTAGTAAATAATGCTGATGGTTCGATTCGTCCAGACAGTAATTTATCTCGTGACTTTATGGATACAGTGACATGGATTTGCGAGAAGGCATATGGTGTTCCGTCTGATCGAGTTATTGAGAAAGATGGATTTGCTCAAATTTTGTCTGAAGAAAAGCAACGTGCTGAACAGGTCGGAATCGATTTTGATTCCCTGGCTGTGCTACCAGTGAAATCTCCAGCAACGATGACTGATAATGATGCAGCACCTGAATCTGAGCGTACAGTCACGTTGAAGAAAGTCGAAGTACATGCGGGGGCGGGACTTGTTCATGTTAATGTGACGACGTCTTTGACGACCCCAATGCCAAAGATCGTGTAGGCAATTACTGTCCAATAATTACAGAATAAGCCATAATTGTGCTGAGTAGTTACTGAGCGTAGATTCAATCCTCTGATTGATTTTTATAGAAATCGGCGTGTCGAATTTGCGCTCATGAAATTGTTGAGTATAGTTATAACACGTTGCGGTTACGCAATGCCCCTTTAGCTCAGTTGGTTAGAGCAGCGGACTCTTAATCCGCGTGTCCAGGGTTCGAGTCCCTGAGGGGGCACAGCTAAGGTCTTCCACTTCTGTGGAAGACCTTTTTGCATTAGCGATATGAATTTGCACAGGCGCGGTTCTCATAATATCTAATGTGATAAAGATAAGCGGGAGGCGTAAGAATTACAGTAACTGCATTTTTCATGGTATTTGCGTCATAAAGCTGGGTCTTCACATTTATTGTGATTTGTATAACATTATCAAAAAACATGGCATAAAATTGAAGTTTAAAACAAGTAGTTGTGTAAAATACATAAAGTAATACTTATTTTTTCTAATTTTCTGTAGATATTAAAAAATCATAGAAGTACAAACACATACGAACTAATACGAATTACACAAGAATTACTAAGTAACAAGAAGAAGAATGGGGAGGTTTTGTCATGCAGACAAAGACCTTAAAGTTTACTGCAGGAATTGCGGCTATCGTGATTGCTACTGTGTCGTTATGCTTTACGTCTAAGAATGCTGTTGCAGCTGAGGTCGCAGGACCGGCACGTTGCTGGATTGCTGACGAGAATGATCAAATCATTGAGCCTCGTCAAGAGTATGTAAATCCTACTACTGGAAGCACATTACCAGTAGCGCCTTCACCTGTATTAAATGGAAATTACACTCTCGATGTTTCAGCGCCTGCAGTAAATATTGATCCAGACAATCCATATCATCATATTGTTTGTGATGTAGTATATTCGTCACTGGGTCGTATTCGCTTTGTGGATACAGACGGTAATGTAGTTGCACAAAAGAAATATGAGAATGATAGTTCGGATCCTTCGCGTGCTGCTACAACTGCGCTACCATCATTGCCACAAGGGTATGAAATAGTTCCTAACCAGGTTGTTTACGGCTATGATACTTCAGCGGGAACCGTTGATCCTAATAACCCTTCGAATGCACGCGCGGTAGGACAGAACACAGATATTGCTGTTCGTAGAATTTCTACAGATCCGCAGCCTGAGCCACAACCACAGCCGCAACCTCAGCCAACGCCGACTCCTACTCCAACTCCGCAGCCCCAGCCAGAGCCTCAGCCTGAGCCTCAATCTGACCCTGAGCCAGTGAAGCCAGAAGATCCTAAAAAACCTGAACTTGCAAAGACAGGGTCTTCTGTAGTTGAGATCATGGGGATCTCGGTGATTGCTGTCTTAGCGGGTGTTGTCATGATTGCTCGAAAGAAAATGGCATAGCAACTGTTTGTTGAATGATTATTAAAAGCATGTGTGTCTCTTCAAAGGGATCGCATGCTTTTATGTATTTTTATGTATGCTGTTGTGAAATATATGAAATCCTACAGATAGTTTTTTGTAGGGTTGTATAGATATGCGCCTATACTTAGGAACAAACAGGGAAAGCTTGCTTATTCCTGTTCATTGATAGAGAGAGGATAAAATGATGAAGAGAAACTCTTTGAGGGTTGTGCTTGCAGCTCTTGCAGCGTTGTTTATTTCAGGTGCAGTGTTCGTAGCTATGCCACAGCATGCAATGGCGGATGAAACTTTACATGTGTTCGTCAGGATAATAATCAGCCATACACAGGTCCTATAACTGGGTCTGGAATCGCGGAAGCTCCTATAACTTTCCGTCCACAATTTGTAGGATATTATTCGCACTTTACGCAGCTTCCTGCATTCTATGTAGATCCAACTGACGGACCTGTTGATTTGGTCTGCGAAGTTCCATTGCTCAACTTGGGCTCTATCCAGCTTGTAGATCAAGATGGCAATGTCGTTGCGACAAAGCGTTATGACAATGACACTACGAATATTTCTCGTGTAATTGCAACTTCTTTGCCTGCAGTTCCTACAGGATACGAAATTGTTCCTGGACAGACAGTGTATGGATACAATGAAGCAACAGGTATGGTTGATGCTAATAATCCAGCAAATCGCGATGCAATCGGAGCAAATACAGTAATTCGCGTTCAGCGAGTCGCTGCTCCAACGCCAACACCTACTCCAACTCCTCAGCCACAGCCAGTAGTTCCTGCAACTCCAAAGCCTGAAGAGCCTAAGGCGCTTGCAAAGACAGGTACTTCTGTAGCAGGTATTGCTATTGCTACTGCACTTGTAACAATTGCTGGTGCTGCTTTGGTAGTTCGTAAGAAGATTGCGTAACATGTGTTACTTGCTAAACGAGTAACTATCGTTATATTGAGTGCTGGATACCTAATAAGTATCTGGCACTTTTTATGAGGAACTAGTAACCGAGAATATAATAGGTTACAAAGAATAGATAAAGATGTACCAAGAGGTATAGCGAAGGAAGAAGAGGAATAATGAGGATTCGCAAACTAATAATCTCCCTCATTTCGGGTATAGCGATTATTACGTCATGTGCGATGCTAGTTGCAACGCCTACTGCTCGAGCTGAGGAGCAAACTGGTGTTATTAAAAGTGTTTTTCCAAGCAATCAGACACTTGATTTAACCACTGGAAGCCAGCATCAGCCGAACGGGCAAGAAACTAATTTGGGCGAAATAGTACTCAAAGTAGGGCAAACCGTAACTGATGAAGGAGTTTTTAATAAGTTTAGAGCTGATGAAATCATTAATGGCCAAAATGTCGAATATGGTATTCATCGTTTTTCATCAAGCTTTGAGTCATGGTATGACACTTCAATGCATCCAAGTACTGATATCGATTATCGTCAGAACTTCCGTGTCAATCAGTATGGAGATTCGCAAGTAATTGATTATAACCTAGCAACTGGCACTAATAATGGTACGACGATTAACTACTCATTCACAGGTGTCGCACCTACTCAAGGTTATATCAATGTCTATTATCATTTTGAGACGCTTGGAACTGAAGCACATGGTAATGAACTGGAACGTTTAGGATGGATAGGCTATCGAATTAAAGTTATTCCGGCGGATTCGACGCCAACTCCTACACCAACTCCTGCAGGTCAGTATGGTGCTTATCTTAAGTACAATACCAATTCAGGAACGTTAAATGGACATGAATATACTCGTAGTAACCCATTTGAGGACATGGCACGTCGCCAATCCGCTTCGACAAACTACGCTTCTGTAACAGTTCCACTTTATCCAACCGCTCCAACGCGCGATGGGTACAGTTTTGCATTTTGGTACGAGCCGGGAAGCTATCAATTCAACAAGCGTATCTTTGAATCTCCTTCATCGCCAATAAATTCACAAAAATATCCTGGGCATCCTACGATTTTGTCATCATTTGCATTTGCTGCGAGCAATCCAGATCGTACATATACCCTAGATGCCGTTTGGGATAAGGATCACTCAGTCACATATGATCCGAACGGGGGTAATTTCACTCCTGCACCGCAGTTAGGTACTTTCGGTTTAAAGTTTGAAAATGACCGTATCGTACCGAACGAAGATAACGCATACGAGACAGCTAGACCAGCTATTTCTCGTGAGGGATATACATTCCTTGGGTGGAAAGACCGTAGCTCGGGTACGTTATATGCAGCTGGAAGTCCGAATGTGCTAGTTCCATTTGATGAGCCACATCGAGTGCTAGTTGCGCAGTGGGAACCTCAATCGACAACGCCGGTTACACCACCACAGCCAGTCGTGCCAACACCTAATCCAAACCCTTCAACACCTGTGGTTCCAAAGAACCCAACGCCTGTACAGGGGTCTCAGACAAAGACAGAGTCCTACAAAAAGAAGGTCGAACTTGCACACACAGGTGTTGCGATAGAAATGTTAGCTATTATAGCGGTAGCTATCGCTGCAGCTGGAATAGTTTTCCTGCGTAGACAGCGCAAATAGGTTACGCATTTCTTTTCATATAATGGTTCTCTTGTATATGCAAGAGAACCATTTTTATACGTAAAATTTTACTAATTAATGAGTTAATTTACTCGTGATGTTTTTAGAATTTGCTTGTGCAAAAGCTAGCAATATTATTTATGAGGGAAGCGTTTGTTAAGGTGAGAAAGAAACGCAAAAGCGTTATCTGCTTGTCACAGATAACGCTTTATTTGTGAGATTTCGTAACTCAAAACTGTCTACAGTAAGACGGAACTGTATTAGAGCATTGACTATGCTGCTAGAATCATCCCAAATGTATAGACAATGCTGAGTCTATAAACTCAGTGGAACTGCATGCCACCATCGACTTCAAGGGTGTGGCCTGTGATGTAGTCAGAATCAGGGCCAGCCAAGAAGGAAATACCAGCTGCGACATCTTCTGGCTCACTCAAACGACCAAGGGCAATATCCTTAGAGAAGGTGCTCATACCCCATTCATCATCCTTACCAGCATTAACAGCTACCTGGTGAGCAATATCCATCATCATTGGAGTCTTAACGATGCCAGGAGCATATGCGTTAACGGTGATGCCTTCTGGAGCAAGCTCGCGAGCTGCAACCTGAGTGATACCACGGATAGCGAACTTAGTGGAGCAGTAAAGCATGAGATTAGGGTTACCTACAACACCAGCCTGTGATGTAGCATTGATAATCTTTCCACCGTGACCGAGCTCGCGGAACTTACGAGTAGCAGCCTGAACGCCCCACATAGTACCTGCGGTGTTTACGCGAGTAACGAGATCGAACTGCTCAGGGGTTACTGTACCTACTGGGGTAGTAGGAGCCAAACCTGCATTATTAACGATGACGTTAAAGTCGCCAAGCTTTTCAGCTGCTTCATCTACAGCAGCATCTACAGCAGCCTGATCTGAAACATCAAGCTTAATTGCAATAGCAGTACCGCCGTTTGCATTCAAATCATCAGCAAGAGCCTGAGCGCCCTCAAGATTCAAATCAGCGATAGCAACTGCAAATCCATCAGCACTCAAACGACGTACTGTGGCTTCACCGATACCCTGTGCGCCACCAGTGACGAGGGCAACTTTCTTATCTGCCATGTTTACTCCTTCATTACATGAGCGGTTATTCCGCTATAACGAATTGTACCGAGATAAAGAGATAAATAAGAGCTGAATTACAGTCTTGGCTACTGATGTACGTGTCTATAAAACTAAATACAACAGCAGTGTGTGATTTGAATATAGTCACTGTGGACTATCTGTCTGTGAGAAGTCAACAAGTACGCGAACTACGGAAGTAATAGATTATGAAAAGTAGATTCTGACATATTTTGAATGAGCAACGAAAGAATAGAAGTAGTGGAAGTTGGAGATGAATAAGTAGGAAAATGCATAGAGGGAAAACTGATTGATGCTTTGAGAGTAGGAATTGGAAATCAGCGCAGGTATAAGACACGCCGATAAGGCTAATTATTGCAGTGTCTAAGACGATGCAGGTTGTGGTGGTGGGTGTTTTGGTGTATTGTTTTTATTCGCTGCCTGATACGGCATGGCTTCCTGGTTGGGGGTTTGTGTTGGTTTGTGTTGTGGTGGTTTGAGAACTCAAGAGCGTGTTTTGTACTACTTTTTTATGTTTTGATAATGCCAGTGGATACTCGCTAGGATACTGTTGTGTGTTTTAGTACTGTGATGGTTTGATGAGTGTCCGTTTTTTTTGTGCGTTTTTTAACGTTGATTTTATTTTTTTGATGAGTCTGTTTATCGACTTTTTCATGAAGTTTTTTGTGGAGGGTTTGATTCTGGCTCAGGACGAACGCTGGCGGCGTGCTTAACACATGCAAGTCGAACGGGATCCAATGAAGCTTGCTTTGTTGGTGAGAGTGGCGAACGGGTGAGTAACGCGTGATTA
>NZ_RXLP01000022.1 GCF_004332295.1 Alloscardovia theropitheci | reverse complement strand
ATCGTATATCCTGTCACGGTAGAGGTTTCCGTGACCGTGTACACGATTTTCTTCCCCGCCTTGTAAACAGGAAGATTTGTGAATGTATACTCCCAGTCAGTATCCTTACTCAAAGTCACAGAAGAACCGGATGGTTCATTGTTAGCCATGAGCTGTACCTGAATACTGTTCGGACGAATCTTATCCTGATTATCCTTGTCATCCCACTTCTTAACCACTCGCACACTCGTAGATGCTGGAGTATGCTTATTCGTCAGATTAAACCCGGTTGTTGTGCTGGTATAACCCTCTACCGGGGTTTCACTAATCGTATAGGTAATCTTCTTGCCATTCTTGTAGACAGGAAGATTATTAAACGAATACACCCATCCCGTATCCTTACGTGCATGGGTTGTCTTAATCTTCACCCCGTCAGCGAACAGATTGACGCTAATATTGTCCGGGCGGATACCATCCTGGTTATCATGATCATCCCATGTTTTCACACCCTGGATGCGAGTCACTTCTGGTGTGTGCGTATTGGTAATCGTGTACCCGCAATCACAACGTGCTTGAGACATACTCATACTTGGCGTATAGCCTTCAGGAACATTGACTTCTTTGACCGTGTACGTAATCCTCTTACCGTTTTTCATGACAGGAAGATTCACAAACGCGTGATGCCAATTATTAGCTGCGTTCAACGTGACAGGAGAACCCGATGGCTGATCATTAGCATACAACTGAACACTCACATGATCCGGGCGGATACCATCCTGGTTATCATGATCATCCCATGTTTTATCCACATCCAATTGAGTGGTTAACGTCTTATCCTGAACAGTAAGAACCGCAGTCTTGGCAGTATTATCGAACTGGTCAGCATGAACATGAACAGGGTCGATAAAATCATACCCGGCTGGTGCTTTGGTCTCACTAATCGTGTAATCATCCATAAGCAAACCGGTAACAGTTGCCTCACCCTGATCGTTCGTGGTGACTGTGTCAATGATTTGACCGCTTCGATCCCTCGTAATCTGGAACGAGGCACCCTTGAGTGGGGTAGAGGTTTCATCTGTTTTCTTCACTACTAACGTATAGTTATATCCGTTAGCCTGACCCGACGCACTCTGCCAGATATACCCATTTTGCCCATCTTGATAC
>NZ_RXLP01000024.1 GCF_004332295.1 Alloscardovia theropitheci | reverse complement strand
TAATAGCCCAGAGACCTGCCTTCGCCATTGGTGTTCTTCCCGATATCTACACATTCCACCGTTACACCGGGAATTCCAGTCTCCCCTACTACACTCTAGCCTGCCCGTACCCAGCGCAGATCCACCGTTAAGCGATGGACTTTCACACCAGACGCGACAAACCGCCTACGAGCTCTTTACGCCCAATAATTCCGGACAACGCTTGCACCCTACGTATTACCGCGGCTGCTGGCACGTAGTTAGCCGGTGCTTATTCAAAAGGTAGACTCACTTGCGCTTGCTCCCAATTAAAAGCGGTTTACAACCCGAAGGCCGTCATCCCGCACGCGGCGTCGCTGCATCAGGGTTTCCCCCATTGTGCAATATTCCCCACTGCTGCCTCCCGTAGGAGTCTGGGCCGTATCTCAGTCCCAATGTGGCCGGTCGCCCTCTCAGGCCGGCTACCCGTCGAAGCCTTGGTAGGCCACTACCCCACCAACAAGCTGATAGGACGCGATCCCATCGTATAGCACATAAAGCTTTCCCACACCATCATGCGACAATGCGGAACATAGGGCATTACCACCCGTTTCCAGGAGCTATTCCCCACTACACGGCAGGTTAATCACGCGTTACTCACCCGTTCGCCACTCTCACCAACAAAGCAAGCTTCATTGGATCCCGTTCGACTTGCATGTGTTAAGC